>CALFEQ010000078.1 GCA_937949945.1 uncultured Myxococcales bacterium | reverse complement strand
GCCTCGGCGGACGCCACGACGTCCGAGGCGACGGCCGACGGCGCGCAAGCCGCGACCCCTGCCGACGCGAGCCCGGAGACGACGGCGGCGCTCTCCGGCACGTCCTCGGCGGAGGACGCGGACGCCGAAGCCGCCGTCCCGGAGGCGACGAGCGCCCCGCCGCCCAAGGCCTGAGCGGCGAGGCCCGAGCGAGCGGCTCAGAGCTTGCCGGAGCGGAGGAGACGCTCGGCGAGCTCGGCGCGCCGCACGCGACGCGAGCGCTCGGCGAGCACGATCCCTTCGAGGTGGCGGAAGGCTTCGTCCACGTCGTCGTTCACGACGAGGTAGTCGAAGAAGCCGTAGTGCTCGATCTCGACGTGCGCGGCGGCGAAACGCTTCCGCACCTGCTCCTCGCTGTCGCTCGCCCGGCCACGGAGGCGGCGCTCCAGCTCCGTCATCGACGGCGGGAGGATGAACACCGCGACGGCGTCCGGCACCTTCGCGCGGATCTGCCGGGCGCCTTGGTAGTCGATGTCGAAGATGATCCCGCTGCAATCCGGATCCGCCTTCGCGCGCTCGACCTCGGCGATTGACGTCCCGTAACAGTTCTCGTGGACGTGCGCCCACTCGAGGAACGCGTCGCGCTCGACGAGCTCCTCGAACGTCTTGCGGTCCACGAAGTGATAGTCCTTGCCGTCCGTCTCGTTCGCGCGCGGCTTGCGCGTCGTATGCGAGACGCTGAAGCGCATGCTCGGGAATTTCTCGCGCAGCTTGCGCGTCAGCGTGGTCTTGCCTGCACCGCTCGGCGAAGAGAGGATGAGCAGCAGGAAAGGATCGCTCATCCGGCGATTGTATCTCAGTCCTCGAGGCGACGGGCTCCAAGGTGAGCCGTCGCGACCATTCGAGGTGCCCACGGCGCTACGCAGCGGCCGGGCGGCGGCGCACGGCGGGCGCGCGGCCCGGCACGAGCCGCCTTTGGCGCTCACTCGACGTTCTGGACCTGCTCGCGCATGCGCTCGATCTCGGCCTTCAGCTCGACCACGGCGTGCGCGATCGAGACGTCCTGGCTCTTGGCGCCGATGGTGTTCGCCTCGCGCGCCATCTCTTGGAGCAAGAAGTCCAGGCGGCGGCCGACCGAGTCGGGGGTCGCGAGCAGAGCCTCGAAGTGCGTCGAGTGGCTCTCGAGGCGGGTGAGCTCCTCGGCCACGTCGATGCGGTCGGCGAAGAGCGCGATCTCCTGCTCGAGACGGCCGGGGTCGACCTCCACGTCGGACGCGAGGCGAAGGCGTTCGGCGCGCTCCTTCAGCCGCTTCCGATACGCCTCGACGACGAGCGGCGCCCGCGCCGTAATGGCCTCCATCAAGCGGCGGATCGTCGCGAGCCGCCGTTTGAGGTCCTCGGCGAGCGCCTCGCCCTCGCGCAGGCGCATCGAGTCGAGCGACTTGAGGGCGGCGTCGAACGCCGCGGTGAGCGACGCCCGCAGCGCGTCGCCTTCGCGCTCGATCGACGGAACGAAGAGGTCCGGCACCGCGGCGAGGAGCGAGAGCGGGACCTCGGCGTCCGGCGCGAGCTCGTCGCGGAGCTCCTTCAGCGCCATGAACACGCTCCTCGCGCGGTCGCGATCGATGACGAGAGAGCCGAGCACGGTGCTGTCCACGCGGACGCTGATGTCGAAGCGCCCTCGGCTCAGCCGCTCGCGAGCGAGCCCCTCGACGACGTTCGCGAGCTCGGGCAGCTGGCTCGGGGCTCGTACCCGCACGTCGAGGAAGCGGTGGTTCACCGCGCGGATCTCGATCGTGACCTTGTCGGTGGTCGTCGAGCCGTCGGGCTTCTTCATGCCGGCGAGCGTCGCCTCGCCGACGCCGAAACCGGTCATGCTACGCATCGCCCGCTGCTCCTTTCGGGAGGGGCGATCGCTCGGCTCGAGCTCGGGCCGAGCCATGTCGGGGGCAGGCGAGGGCAGGGCTCACGTCAGACCGCGACGCCGCTTCACGGCTTCGAGCACGCGGGCATACTCGATGTCCCACTGTGCGGTGCCTTCCTTGACGTGCTTGAGCTGGGCCCGGACCGCCGCATCCAGGTCGGCATCGACTCCCATGTGGCGCTTGAAGATCGGGGCCATCTTCCGCCGAAGCTCGACGTCCTCCGAGAATACCTCGTCGACGTGGTTCGAGTGCATCAGCATCTCGACCACCTGATCGAGCAGATAATCGAGCGCCTCGTCGCCGACCTTGATCCCGTGGTGCTCGGCGATCTGCTGGCGGACCCTGCCGAACTCGCTCGAGCTCCGATTCGTCCTCTGGAGGAGCTCGCGCGTCTTGTCGTCGACCATGCGCTCCGTCTCGAGATAGCTCCTCAGGACGGCCTCGATGTCGGCCACCACCTCGCGCGGCGCCTCGGTCTCGATGTCCTTCGACGCCACGAGCGTGCGCACGACCTCCTGTGCGATGGGAGACACCTTCGAGCCGTAGAGCCGCATGGGGGACGCGACGGTACCTTAGCAGCCGCGAAAAGCGAAGGGACCCCGCGCACGTTTTCTCGTAAGCTTTCGAGCCTCGGCGCTAGTCTGTTCCCGATCGGCCCCGAGCCTCGGTGTCAGGGCTCGGAGCCCTGCGGCGCATGAACGTCTGCCCCTTCTGCAAGGCCTCCGTCAGGGATCCGAACGCGCCGTGTCCGGCGTGCGGCCGCCGGGCGAGCGAGCACGCCGCACTCCAGATGGGCGGCGGCCGGACCCTCGACAGCGCCTTTGGAGACGACGACTTCGGCGGCGACCTCGAGCTGTCGCGCGGAGGCTCGATCGGGAGCCATGCCGGGCCGAGCGCGTATGCGGGCGGCGGCCTGTCCCTCGACGACGACGACCCGTTCGCGGACGACGTCCCTGCAGGCTCGCTCGAGCTCGACTTGCCCGCGCACGAGGCAGCGAAGCGTGCGGCGCCCGCACCGACGACCTCCGGCGTCCCCGCGGGGCCGCCACCGGCCATCCCCGCCGTCCCCGACCTCGCTCTGCCGAACCCACCGCCGAGCAACCCGTCGCTGCCGGCGGCTCCGAGCGCGCCCTCCATGCCCGCCGCGGCGCAGCCTCCGGCGAGCCATCCCGCCTTCGCCGCGCAGCCTCCGGCGAGCCATCCCGCCTTCGCCGCGCACGCCGCGCAGCCTCCGGCGAGCCATCCCGCCTTCGCGGCAGCGCCGTCGAGCCAGCCCGTGCCGAGCCAGCCCGCGCCGAGCCAGCCCGCGCCGAGCCAACCTGCGCCGACGCCTGCGGCCCCCACGCCGCGCCAGCCACCGGACCCGGCCGCGCTCATCGCGCGCTATCCGGCGCCGCCCGACAAGCTCTGGGAGACACCCGCCTACGCGATGAAGGTCCTGTTGCGTCAGCTCGAGCTCCGCCAGGATCTCGCATCGCTCCGGAGGAAGCGCTCACCCGACGTCCCGCTCTACGAGCGCGCCCTCCGGACGCACGATCCGAAGAGCTTCGCGCTCGGCCTCATCCTCACGTGCGCCGGCCTCGCGATCGCGAGCTTCCTGTTCTTCCTGCCGGTGATCATCCGGTTCTTGAGGGATCCGTACTGAGGGGAGGCTCCGGGCTCCGGGCTCCAGGCTCCGGGCGAGTAAGTCCTCAGTCCTCAGTCCTCGGTCCTCGGCGAAAGAGGCCTGCGCGCTGCGAGTCGTTCGCAGCGCCGAGACATTCGCGGGGGCGTAGCTGCGAGCGAATCCTGGAGGTCGAGGCGGACTCGGACCGGACGACCGCCGAGGACCTCTGCGAGCATGGCCTGGAGCCTCTTGGCTCAGTGCCTCCCCGAGCGCGGCTTCGGGCGCCGTTGGCTCTCCTTCGCCGCCTCCTTTTCGTCGCGGGGGGGCGGCGGGGGGACGGACGGCGTCGTGCGCTCCGGGCGGCGCTGGGTCGTCACCGGGGGCGGCGTGAGCTCTTCGGTCCGGCGCGTGGGCGGGGGCTTCAGCTCGCGCATGCCGAGCTGCAGGCGTCGGATGACGGCCTTCTTCTGCCGCTCCTTGTACTTGGCGTGCGAGGCGTCGCCCTGCTCGTTCGCGGCCTCGGTCTCGCGGTCGATCACCTGGAACTCGCAGATGACGAACACGACCGGTCCGAGCGACCACGCCGACGACGGCGCGCGCTCGAGGATCTTCCGCGGCAAGCGGACGGGCATGTCCACGACGAAGTGGATGACCCGGTAGTTGTCGGCGGTGAAGACGTTGTCGGTCGGCGTGTAGTCCTGATCCGCGCCGGCCTGCATCTCGCTCAGGAACTTCCTGAGGTGCGCGTTCTGCTCGCAGTAGTGCTTGAAGTGGAAGATCGAATTGATGCTCTGCGCCGGGATGACGTAGTTGAACGGGAAGAGCTTCTTCGTCAGGTACTGGATGATGGGGAAGATGTCGTCGCGCTCGCGCGTGACGATGCGGAAGCGCAGCTTGTCGAAGATCTGGGCGGAGACCGCGTCGCGCTTCGAGAGGAGCTTCGTGTAGAGCGAGTCCTTGTTCTTCCGGCCTCCCACGAACTCGGTGATCGGGAAGCCCTCGGCGAGCATGCTGCCGATCACGCGATAGACCTTCTCCTCGACGAGGTGGAAGATCTCCTGGTCGGACATCGGCAGCATGAAGAGCAGCTCGCGTCCGTCCAGGTGATGGATGATGTGCATGCACTTCAGGATCGTGCACGCGCACGTCTGCCGATGGCCGCGCCCGGTGGCGAGCATGAAGAGCTCTTCGATGCTCGCCTGCTCGACGGGCTTCGGGATCGGGTACTCGAAGTGCCGGCGCAGGTAGCTGATCGCCTCGGTCTTGATCGTGTTCATGCGAGCCCGGTCCGCGGGCTCGTCCGGATGCAGCTCCTGCGCGATCAAGAACTCCCGGATCTCGTTCTCGTCGGCGAAGTTGAGCCGGTGCCAGTCGATGATCGAGTCACCGCGGAGGACGAGCCGCACAGCCTCGAGGTCGGCGAGGGTGAACTCCTCGAGCGCCTTGAGACCGTTCTGCGTCGTCAATCGTCAGTCCTCCTATGAAGGGGACTGCACGATACCCCAACGACGTCGGCGTCGCACAGCACGTCGGCGCGGTCGAGCTCCGGCGCTCGACCTGGCTCGCTCGGGCGGCCGCCGCTCACGAGGTCTTCGCGCCGAGAGGTGGCGGCGGCGGCGGCGGCAACGGGTTCGGCGACGGCGCCGGGTTGTAGGACGGAGCGGCGGGCGCCGTCGACTTGGGCGTGGGCGAAGGGGCCGGGCGCGACGAAGACGACGACGAGGAAGGGCGCGACGTCGTCCCGCGTCCGGTCTGCGCCGGCCTCGAGCGATGCGGCTGCGGTTCGCTCGTCGTGGTCGGCCGGCTGGGTTGGCGGGATCGCGTCCGGAAGCCCGGGCTGTCGCACCCGACGGCGACGAAGACGGCGATGGCCGCGAGGGGTAGCAGCGAAAAGAAGCGTTTCATCAGCGGAGACCGAGGTGTGCCTCCCCGCTGACGAAGCTCAGGCCTTGTCGATCTGGCTCGCGACGTCCGGGGGCGGCGAGTGCGCATGGGCGCGCCCGAGAGACAGGGTCCCGACGAAGATTCCGATCGTGACGGCGAGGACGGCGACATGGCCCATCAACGCGCCCGAGCATCCGGCAATGGCGATGGGGGCGAGCGCTGCAAGGTACCAGGGGGTGAGCTTCATTCCTTACTCTCCGAGGGGGCTGAGGGCCAGCTGCACCCTACATGTAAGGTAAGCTACGACATTTCTCGGGACGGGTGAAACTTCTATCGGCACCGACCTCAGCAGATCAAGCGCAAACGGTCGCCGCACCGGAGCCCCGGTTGGCACGGAACGTTCCATCCGCGGGCCTAAGCGCGCGACCCGACGAACGAAAGTGATTCTCGGTGCTTCGCGTCTCCAGGACGTCCGACGTCCGTGGGTGCGGTCATCGTTGACGCGTCGCTCCGCCCGCGGGGCGTGGGCGCCCGCACACACGGGCCGAGCGTCGGGGCCGGACAGCGAGCCCGCGCTGCTTCGACCGGAGGGACGGAATGGACACCATCGCGTCGGGCCGTTTATCGTCGGCCGGTGCTCAGCTTCGCGGCCGCGCGACGCTTCACCGCCTCTGCGCTGCTCCTCGGCGCCGCGGGGTGCACGACGATCGACCCCGGGCCGAACTTCGTGGTGCCCGACGAGCAGTACGACGCGGACTTCTTCTTCTGCCGCGTCGAGCCGGAGGTCCTCTTCGCGAAGAGGTGTGGTCCGGGCGATCCTGCGGCAGGCGATCCTCCCAACGGTTGCCATTTCAACGCGAGCGCCGTGAGCGGCATGGCCATCACCGATCACGCACCGATCGACTGCGACGGCGATCGTCCTCGCAACCGCGCCCAGCTCGGCGCCGGCAGCCCTGCGCAGGCGAACTTGCAGGCCGTCTCGCTCGTGATGAGCCGCGACGTCGCGACGGCGCCGTTGTTCCTCCGCGCGACCGGGAAGAATCACCCGCGTCAGATCTTTTCTCCCGAGGATCCCGTGGTCGAGGTGATCCGTCAGTGGGCGCAGAAATGACGATGCGCGGCCGCACGTTCGCCGTCGTCGCCCGCGCGCTCTTCCTCGCGGCATCGGTTTGCGCCGTCGAGCCGCTCGTCCTCGACAAGAGCGCGGCCGCTGCCGAAAACCCCGAGGCGTTCGCGCGCGTGGTCGTCGACTCCGCAGAGCTCCGCACGAGCCCGAGCATCTCCTCGCGCGTGATCTACACGGCGCACCGTGGCGAGACGTTCGCCGTCGACGGACGGCAGGGCACCGGCTACTGGCTCCGGCTGATCCTGCCGGACGGCCGCACGGCGTACGCGCTCGGCGACGAGATGCAAGTCTACGCGGTGCGTCCCGGGGAGCCCGATGCGCCCTCGCGGCCCGGAATCTTCGCGACGCCTCCGCTCGAGGGCGCGCGCGCCGGCTTCGCGATCCTCGGCGGCCTGTTCGCGACCCCGGTCCGTGACGCCTCGACGCGAGCGTTCGGCTACCTCGAAGCACGACCTTCGATCGTCGTCCATCGCACGGTCACCCTCGACGGGTACATCGGCGACGCCCTCACGCCCGACGGGTCGCAGATCCTCTACGGCGGCGGCGCGACCGTGCACTTCGCGCCCTCGTGGCCGATCTGCCCGTTCCTCGGCATCGGCGGCGGGGGGCTCTCCGTCCGGCCGAACGCGGACTCGTTCGTGCTCCGGCGCGAGACCCTCTACATGGCGCGGGCGGGCGGGGGCATCCTGATGGCGCTCCGAGGACGTATCCTCGTCCGGCTCGAGGTGACGAACATGACGCTCTTCGACGAGGAGAGCTCGAGGAACGCCCAGACCTACGCGGGTGGTTTCGGAGTCTACTTCTGACGGGAGGCGTGGAGCGAAGATGACGAGGACCCTCGCAGTGATCGTCACGACCCTCTCCCTCGCGGGCTGCGTCACCGTGAAGCCGTCCCAGCGCTCGGTGCTCGCCGACCCGATCATGCAGTTCGAGGGCGATCCGCAGGCGAGCGCGCAGCTCCGCCATGCGATCGAGAACCGAGAAGGCTCCTACGGCGGCGGCGGCGTCGCAGGCGGAGGGTGCGGCTGCAACTGACGGCTCGTCTTCGGCTCGGGCTCACCCGGCGCACGCCCGCCGCGAGCGGGGCGGCGGCGCTCGCGCTCGCGCTCGCGTTCCCCGCGCGCGCGCAGGTCGCGCAGGTCGACACCGCGCACACGCTCTTCCACGAGTCGCCGACCCGGACGAACATGACGGTCTACACGCCCGGTGTCGACGTCTCCGTGACGCCGGCGGAGTTCCTCACGGTCCGCGGCGGCTACGAGGCCGACGTCGTCTCCGGGGCGAGCGTGGCCACCAAGGCCGGGCCTTCCTACCAATCCGTCAACCCGGGCGTGGACGTCATCACGACCGCGAGCGTCAACGACGTTCGCCACACCCCGCGCGGAGGCTTCACGCTCCGCAAGGGCGACGTCGAGTACACGGCCCAGTACACGTACGGGACGGAGAACGACTACCGCTCGCACGCGATCTTCGTCGGCGCTCGCACCGAGGCCTACGAGCACAATACGCAGTTCGAGATCTCGTACGCGCGGAACTTCGACAGCGTGTGCGATCGCGTCCAGAGCGTGAACGACACGCCCCCTCGATTCCGCGCGCTCGAGGACTCCAAGGGCTGCTTCACGAAAGACCCGCTCCGGAGGACCCGCTCGCTGTCGATCGACGGGTTCCAGGCGAGCTGGACGCAGGCATGGACGCCGGTGCTGGCGACGCAGCTCGTCTACACCGCGCAGCTCCTCGACGGCTTCCAGTCGAACCCGTACCGGAGCATCGTCGTCGGACAGGGCCTGAAAGCCCAAGAGCACCATCCCGACAACCGCGCGCGCCACGCGCTCGCCCTCCGCATCAACTGGTTCGTCCGCCCGATCAAGACCGCCGTGCGTCTCATGGGCCGCGTCTATCGCGACACCTGGGCCCTCACGAGCGGCACCGGCGAGCTCGAGGTCGAGCGCTACATCGCCGAAGGCCTCCGCGTCGCCGGTCGCGGCCGCTTCTACCGGCAGACGGGCGTCGTTTTCTGGAGCGACGATTACACGGGCGGCGACCCTCCGCTCGGCCCGAAGGGACAGTACTTCACGGGCGACCGCGAGCTCTCGCCGTTCTGGAGCGCCGCGGTCGGCCTCCGCCTCACGTGGGCCATCACGCCGGCGCCGAAACCGGAAGGCGGGGCTCCGCGTCTCCTCGGCGTCTTCACGAACGCGAAGCTCGGAGCGTCGGGCGACGTGATGCAGTTCTCGTACGACGAGTACACGCTCGCTGGCACGCCCATCACGAACGCGCGGGCGTACATCCTCGGCCTGACGGCCGGGGCGGCGTTTTGACGGGAGCTCCAGGCTCCGCGTTCCAGGCTCCAGTCGGTCGTGCTCGTGCTCGTACTCGGCGCGAGCCGAGCACCGGCGCGGGGCCTACCGCTTCGGCGCAGGCACGTCGAGGAGGCGCAAGATGCCCTGCAGGGGAATCCACGCCATCGCCGGCCGGCGCTGGAGCTCCGATCGGAGGTTCGTGAAGGCCTTCTCCAAGATCGTCGTGTCGAGCAGGATCGACAGCGTCGTCTCCGTCGGCACGAACACGGCGTCCCCGGCGGTGTCGAGGTACCCGCGCACGAAGGCGGCCGCGGCCCACGTCTGCCAGATCCAGCCCCACGGCTCGGCGCGGGCTTGGTCCTCCGGGCGGAGGGAGAGCAGCGCCGTCGCCGCGGCGTAGTGGAAGGAGCGCACCATGCTCGCGACGTCGCGAAGCGCGCTGCGCTTGCGGCGCCGCTCGGAGAGGCGCCGGTCGCGGCCGCCGCCGATGCCGAGCAGGACGTAGTCCCTGCCGGTGAAGAGGATGCGGCCGAGGTGGAGGTCGCCGTGCGTGCGGATCTGGCTCGCCTCGATCTTCCGCGTGAGGATCGGCTCGAAGCGCGCGAGGATCTTCTCCTCCGCCTGGACGATCTGCGAGGCAGGACCGCGCGCGTTCGCCGGCAGCTCGTCCATCGTGCGCCGCAGGTGCGCGAGGACGCGCCCGATCACGTTGCGCGCGTTCTGGTACTTCGAGCGCTGGTCCATCGCCGTGTACGGGCTCGGGGCGAAGGCCGGGTCGCTCGAGGAAGCGAGCGCGAGGTGCAGATCGGCGATGCGCTGTCCGAGGAGCATCGCTCGTTCGCGGTACGCGCCGATGGCCTCGCGGTGCTCCGGCGGGGGCTCGAGCATCGACAGCTCGAGGAGCGGCTGGCTCGGGATCACGGGCGGCGGCTCGTCCGGTGGATGCGCGAGGATGCGCTCGTAGGCGCGTCCGATCTCGCTTCGCGCCTGATCCCACGCCGAGCCCTCGTTGACGACGAACTCCTCGAGCAAGGCGAGCGTCGTCGGCTCGGTGCGAGCGACGCGGTGCTCGACGTAGCCGAGCGTGCGCGGCGTGAGCGAGCCCCCGTCGCCGTCCGTGACGGTCGGACGCGAGAGGAAGGCCGGCGCGGACGCACGCAGGCCCTGCGGGAACGCGCGCGCGATCTCGACCTCGGGCGCCGTGCCTTCCTCGAGGCGGTAGAGGAGCTTGAGCACGGCCGACTGCCCGAACGCGATCGTCGCTCCGAAGCGGTCCGTCGAGATGACGCGAGGCTCGCGGAGCGCCTCCGCGTCGAGCTCCGTCGTCAGCCTGCCGCCGGCGAGCTTGCCGCTCGAGGTGGGGAAGGTCCGCCCGTGGAGCGCGGCGTCGAGGAGGACCTGCGCGGCGCTCTCGGTCGTCGCCTCGACGAGCGCCGCGACGTCCGTGCGCGGGCCGTCCTGGATCTGGAGGACGGCGACCACGGCCGCTCCGGACGGCGCCTCGCGCACGACCTGCAGCGGCAGCGCGAAGCTCTCGGGCTCGCCTTCGAGGTACTCGACGCGGACGAACACGTAGGTGATCGGGCTGTCGCCGTCCGACAAGCGGGCGCTCTCCGTGATGCGGAGGCTCGAGATCGTTCCGCTCACGAGGTCGCGCGCCTGCAAGAAGGTGCCGAACACTTCTTCGAGCGCCGAGCGCTCGTCGCCGAAGAGCAGCGCGTCGACGCTCGTGCACGTGACCGTCGGAGGCGGCGCGGTGGTCAGCTCGATGGCGACCTGCTTCGGCGGCTCGATGCTGAACCAGTAGAAGTCGTGACCGCCGAGCGTGAGCAGGTACGGCTGCTCTCCGATGGGAGGGAACCGCGTCCTGCCCATGAGCTCGACCGGCGTCATGCCCTTCATGCTCGAGAGGTCGAGCTCGACGTACTGCACGTGGCGCGACAGGTTCGCGACGACGAGGATGGTCTCGTCCTCGTAGCGCCGGATGAAGGCGAGGACGCGCGGGTTGGCGGGGTGGAGGAAGTCGACGGAGCCGCGGCCGAACGCGCGGTATCGCTTCCGGAGCGCGATGATGCGCTTCATCCACCAGAGCAGCGAGTTCGGGTTCGACTGCTGCGCCTCGACGTTGATCGCCTCGTAGTGGTACTCGGGGTCGATGTTGACCGGGAGGATGAGGCGCTGCGGGTTCGCGCGCGAGAAACCCGCGTTCCGGTCGGCGCTCCACTGCATCGGCGTCCGGACGCCGTTGCGGTCGCCGAGGAAGATGTTGTCGCCCATCCCGATCTCGTCGCCGTAGTAGATGACGGGCGTGCCGGGCATCGAGAAGAGGAGCCCGTTGAGCAGCTCCATCTTCTTGCGGTCGTTGCCCATGAGAGGCGCGAGCCTCCGGCGGATGCCGAGGTTCAGGCGCATCTGCGTGTCCTGGGCGTAGACGCGGTACATGTAGTCGCGCTCCTCGTCGGTCACCATCTCGAGCGTCAGCTCGTCGTGGTTGCGGAGGAACATCGCCCACTGGCAGGTCGGGTGGAGCTCCGGCGTCTGCCTCAGGATGTCGATGATCGGGAACCGGTCCTCCATGTGAATCGACATGAAGAGGCGCGGCATGATCGGGAAGTGGAAGTTCATGTGGCACTCGTCGCCGTCGCCGAAGTAGGCGGCGGCGTCCTCGGGCCACTGGTTCGCTTCCGCGAGGAGCATCCGGTTCGGGAACTTCGCGTCGATGTGCTTGCGGAGCTTCTTCAGGAACGCGTGCGTCTGAGGGAGGTTCTCGCAGTTCGTCCCCTCGGCCTCGTAGAGATACGGGACCGCGTCGAGGCGCAGACCGTCGACGCCGCGCGAGAGCCAGAAGTCGACCGTCGCGAACATCGCCTCGTGCACCGCCGGGTTCTCGAAGTTGAGGTCGGGCTGGTGCGAGAAGAAGCGGTGCCAGTAGTACTGCTTCGCGACGGGATCCCAGGTCCAGTTCGACGGCTCGAAGTCGCGGAAGATGATCCGCGCCTCCTTGTAGCCGTCGGCGTTGTCGCGCCAGACGTAGAAGTTTCGCTCCGGCGATCCGGGCGGCGCGCGGCGGGCTCGCTGGAACCACGGGTGCTGATCCGACGTGTGGTTCATCACGAGCTCCGTGATGATGCGGATCCCGCGCTTGTGGGCCTCGCGCACGAGCGAGTCGAAGTCCTCGAGCGTGCCGACGTCGGCGTGGACGTCCGTGTAGTCGGCGCAGTCGTAGCCGTCGTCCCGGCCGGGAGAAGGGTAGTGGGGCAACAGCCAGATCGCGGTGATCCCGAGGTCGGCGAGGTAGTCGAGCTTGCTCTCGAGGCCTTTGAGGTCGCCGATGCCGTCGCCGTTCGAGTCGTAGAACGAGCGCGTGCGTACCTCGTAGATGATCGCGTCTTTGTACCAGAGCGGGTCGTCGGTCAGACCCCGCGCCGGCCGTACGGTCTTGTGGCCCGTGCTCATCGTCGAGCTCCGTCGGTCTCCTTCTGCGATCGGCCGTAGATCCTCGTGAGCGACCGGAGCCGCTCTTCCGCGCGTGCGTCGGCCGCGTTCGCGGCCATCCGCCATCGCCAGTTCCCGGTGGGCACGCCGGGACGGTTCATCCGTGCCTCCGACCCGAGGCCGAGGACGTCCTGCATGGGGACGATGCACGTCCTCGCGACGCTCGCCATCGCGAGGCGCATCATCTCGAGGCTCGGATCGACGGGCTCGCCGTGATTCCGCCCCATGTAGGCGAGCGCGCGGTGCCGCTCCCGCTCCGCCTCCTCGCGCGTGCGCGTGCTCGTCTCCGTCCCGCCCGGATCGGTGAACCAGCCGACGGACGTGTCGTTGTCGTGCGTGCCCGTGTAGACGACGGCGTTCTTGTCGTGGTTGTGCGGCAAGAACGCGGGCGCCTGCGGATCGTTCCCGAACGCGAACTGGACGAGGCGAATGCCGGGCAGCCCGAGCTCGCGCCGGAGGCGCTTCACCTTCGGCGTCACCGCGCCGAGGTCCTCGGCGATGAGCGGGAGCGGTCCGCCGAGCGCCGCCTCGACCGCGTCGAACAGCGCCCTGCCGGGACCTCGGATCCACTTGCCGTGGATGGCCGTGGGCTCGTGGGCGGGGATGCGCCAGTAGCGGACGAAACCGATGAAGTGGTCGAGCCGCACGACGTCGAAGCGCCGGAACGCGATCTCGAAGCGATCGATCCACCAGCGATAGCCGGTCTTCGCGACGACCTTCCAGCGGTAGAGCGGGTTGCCCCAGCGCTGGCCCGTCGCGCTGAAGTAGTCGGGCGGTACGCCCGCGACGTGCCTCGGCAGCCCTCGCTCGTCGAGGTCGAAGAGCTCGCGGTGTTGCCACACGTCGGCGCTGTCGTGCGCGACGAAGATCGGGACGTCGCCGATGAGGCCGATCCCGCGATCGCGACAGTAGGCGCGGAAGGCCGTCCACTGCTCGTCGAAGGCCCACTGCGCGGCCTTGGCGAACGCGATGTCGTCGGCGAGCTCCTTGCGCGCGCGCGCCAGAGCCTCGGGCCGTCGGTCGCGCACGCCTTCTTCCCACTCGATCCACGGCCGGCCGCCGTGGGCGCGCTTGAGCGCGTCGAACAGCGCGAAGTCGTCGAGCCAGCGGGCCTCGCGCTCGCAGAACGCCTCGAGGCGGCGCTTCGACGCGTCGTCGAGCTCGGCGAAGACACGACGCAGGTGCCCCTCGCGGAGCTCCCGCGCGCCGGCGTAGTCGACGTAGTCGTCCGGGAGCGCCCGCCCCTCGGGCCCCGACGTCCGCGGGGCGGGGAGGTGGAACGCGTCGAGGTCGATGAAGAGCGGGTTGCCCGCGAACGCCGACAGCGCGGAGTACGGCGAGTCGCCGTAGCCGACGGGCCCGACGGGCAGCATCTGCCACCACCGCTGCTCGGCCCGCGCGAGGAAATCGGCGAAGGCGCGCGCCTCGGCGCCCAGGTCACCGATGCCGTGGGGACCGGGAAGGCTCGAGAGGTGGAGGAGGACGCCGCTCGATCGTTTGCGGAGCAGCCTCGGGCGACGATGGCCCGGTTGTGACGAACAGGGGTGCACGACTTGGCCGAGGGAATCTCGCACTCGCGAGAGCGGGTCTCAAGGGGGGCGATCAGGCTCCAGGCTCCGGGCGGGAGGCTCCAGGTTTGCTTGCGTTCAGGTCTCTCCGGCTTGCCAGGCCTCGGGCTCGAAACCGCGGGATCGCGTCGACCCGATCACGAACGCCGCTGCACGCAGAGCGTGGAGGTCGACCCACGTGTGGCGGGCGGATGGCCTTCTCCGTGGGCACGATCAAGCTCGAGCGCGCCAGCGACGACCTAGAGCCTGGAGGCTAGCCCCCCGGGAGCCTGGAGCCTCATTCCTCCGCTTCGTTCCCCCGCAGCCCGTGCTTCTTCGCCATGTCGTGCAAGTGCTTCCTGTCCATCTTCGCCTCGCGTGCTGCGGCGGAGATGTTGCCGTTGTGGCGGCCGAGGAGCCACTTGACGTAGCGGCGCTCGAACTCACCGTCGTACTTCGCGCGCGTCTCGCGGTAGCTCTTGTCGGGCTCGAAGTGGAACGCCGCGTCCATCGTGGCGTGTCCGGTGGGCAGCGTCACGACGCCGATCTCCTTCGAGCCCATCGCCTGCGCCATGTAGACGGAGCGCTCGAGCACGTTTCGCAGCTCGCGCACGTTGCCCGGCCACTCGTGCGCGACGAGGGCTTGCATGGTCTCGGGCGGGACCGTGAGGTGCTCGCCGTTCGCGGCCTTCAGGATCGCGTGGACGAGGTGGGGGATGTCGTCGCGGCGCGCGCGGAGCGGAGGGACCGTGACGGGCACGACCGCGAGACGGAAGTAGAGGTCCTCGCGGAACTTGCCCGCGGCGACCTCGCGCTGGAGGTCGCGCTTCGTCGCGGCGATGACGCGGACGTTCGTGGAGAGGGTCTTGTTGCCGCCGACACGCCGGAACTCGCGCGTCTCGAGCACGCGCAGGAGCTTCGGCTGCACGTCGAGCGGAAGCTCGCCGATCTCGTCGAGGAAGACGGTCCCGCCGTCGGCGAGCTCGAACGCGCCTTGTCGCGTGCTCACGGCGCCGGTGAACGCACCGCGCTCGTGCCCGAAGAGCTCGCTCTCGATGAGCGAGTACGTCACGGCCCCGCAGTCCACGACGAGGAAGGGTTTGTTCGCGCGCGAGCTCGCGGCCCAGATCGCGCGCGCGAGCACGTCCTTGCCCGTGCCCGTCTCGCCCTCGAGGAGCACCGTCGCGTCCGTCGGCGCGATGCGCTCGAGGATGCCGAAGATGGTGCGCATCGCGAGGCTCTGGCCGATGGCCGGACCGAAGCTGGTCTTGTCGCTCGGCAGCACCTCGACCTTCTGGACCGAAGGCCGGAACTGGATCTCGACCTCTCCGACCTTGAGGACGCTCCCGGGCTGCACCATCGCCTCGCGGATGCGCGTGCCGTCGATCTTCGTGCCGTTCGTCGAGTCGAGGTCGCGCACGTGCAGGCCGTCGGGCGCGCGGACGATCTCGCAGTGATGGCGAGAGACCGTGTCGTCCGAGAGCACGAGGTCGTTGTCGGCCGCCTTCCCGATCGTGAGCCTCCCGCCGACGACCTTGCTCGTGCCCTTGTGGTTCCCGGACAGGACGAAGGCAATCACGCCGGCGGGCGCACCGAGCACGCCGCCCGCGGCGCGCGTCGAAACCTCGTGCGCGGAGGGCGCCGGCGGGCGTACCTGTGCATTCGCGCCGGCACCGGCCTTGGCGCTCTGGGTGGGGTCAGGGCTCTTGTCCTCGCTCACCGTGCCTCGTCACCGTTGGCGGGCTTCGTCTCGGGATCGCGCCGCCTGAGCACGTCCGAGACGTCGACCTGGGTGCTTCCGCCCCCAAGCGTAACCTGCCTTTGTACCGTCCGGCGACCATCGCGTGCGTCGAGGTCGATCTCGAGCCGGTAGTCCCCGTCCGGCAGCTCCGGCTCGTGCGCGACCACGCGCGGCGCCCGGCCCGGCGTGTACGTGAACCGCGCCTCACGGGCGACCTCTCCGTCGCTCGCCACGTAGCGGAGCTCGACGGCCGAGACCTGGGGCGCCTCGCTGCCGAGGACGACGCGGACGTGCTGCTCTCGCGGTCGCAAGGTCGCGACGTAGAAGGCGGCGAGGCCCAGGAAGAGGAGGACGACGATCGACCGCACGCCGCGGCGGGGCCCTCGGGCCGAGCGGCCCTCCCGCTCGCCCGCGGGCTCGGCCTCCGCCGCTTTCGCGCCCTCGTCGACGTCGGTGGCGGCTGCGACCGGCGAGCCGTCCGGCGTGTCGCGCTCACTGCCCACGGAAGGACCGGATGCGCCCCACGAGCCCGCGCACGACGTCCTCCGGCAGGTCGAACTTCGGCATTCGACCCTTGCCGTTCAGGATCGCGGCCGCGATCTCCTCGTCCTTGACCTTGGACTGCCACTCCTCGCGTCCGAGGTCGGGCGCCTTGAACATCGGCCCTTGAGGTCCGTCGCCCTTGCCGGCGACGCCGTGGCAGGTCGCACATTGCTGGCGCCACGTGATCTCGACGAGGGCAGGGATGCCGCCCGCGTCGCCCCTCGCGCCCTGCTTCGCGCCCGCGGTGTCGGCCTTCTTCTCGCCGTCGTGATCGGCCGGCGTCCATTCCTTGAGCTCGACGGACGGCGGGCGATCGCATGCCGCGACGGCTGCGAGGATCACTAGCGGCGGAAAGATGCGGCGGGTCACGGGTGCTCGGTGGAGACGACGGCGCCTTCGCGGGTCCTTTAGCCTGCCGCGGCGCCGGAACCAACCTTGTCGCAGCACGACCTTGGCGCTAGGGTCTCCGAGAGAAAGGCGTGGACCGGCTCGGCCGGCCGCGACCAGGCACATGTACGGCTCGAACGTTGCCCCCAAGAAGGTGACCGTCCCCGATCTGCGCGCACGCAAAGGCGGCGAGAAGATCGCGATGGTGACGGCGTACGACTACACGATGGCTCGGCTGGTCGACGAGGCCGGCGTGGACATGGTCCTCGTCGGCGACTCGCTCGGCATGGTCGTCCAGGGCCTCTCGACGACGATCCCGGTCACGCTCGACGAGATGGCCTACCACTGCCGCGCCGTCGCGCGCGGCCTCGCGCGCGCGCATCTCGTCGGCGACCTGCCTTTCATGAGCTATCAGGTCTCGCCGGAGCAGGCCGTCGAGAGCGCGGGCAAGCTCATGAAGGAGGGCGCCTGCGAGAGCGTGAAGCTCGAGGG
>CALFEQ010000077.1 GCA_937949945.1 uncultured Myxococcales bacterium | reverse complement strand
GATCCGGATCCGGAATCGGAACCGGATCCGGTCTCAATCCCCGGCAGCGTGCTCGAACTGGTACCGCGCGGGATCGTTCCCGTGAACGCGCACGATGGTGCGCCGCTCGTCGAGCGTGGCCACCGCGTAGGCAGCGGCGGGCCGCCCGGGCGCGTCCTCGTCGAGGTTCTCGATCAGGCTCTGAATCGTGACGTACGGGATGCCTCCGATCACGTCGAGGTGGTTGCGGTGCACGTGCCCGTTGAACACGATGCGAACCTTGCCGCTCCGCTCGAGAATCTGGCGCAGCTCTTTGCGCTCGTGGACGAGCGCGGCGTGCTCGCGGCCGCGGAACCAGTACGAGTCGGACAGGTCCTGCTCGCTCGCCGAGTGGTGCATGAGCACGATCGTCGGGAGCGTCGTCTGCGCGAGATCCTTCTCGAGCCACTCGAGCTGCGCGTGGGGGATGCGGATGTCGACGTCCTTTCGCTCGATCGTGTGCAGGACGACGAGGTGGAAGCCGTTGCGATCGAGCGAGTAATGGAGCTGGCCGTCGCGGCCCCAGATGCGCGTGAGGTCTTCGCGCGTCAGGTTGATCGTGTCGTGGTTGCCGGCGACGTTCACGAGCTCGGCGTTCGCCGTGCGGAGGATGGCCTGGCACTCGGTGTATCGGGCGAGGTCGGCCTCTCGGGTCTCGTCCTCGATGTCGTCTCCGAGGTTGACGAGCAGGTCGGGGCGGACGGTCTCGTTCATCGCGCGGGCGACGGAGCGGGTCAGCTCGGCCGCGTGATGGGTGAGCTTTCGGAGCTTGCCCTCGTGATAGGCCTTCGGGCCGAAGTGGAGGTCGGTCACAAAGCCAATCTTCAGGGCCATGGCTCACCATGGTAGCGTGCGCTCATGCGTCCCGTCCTCATCGGAGCCGGTAGGGGAAGCCGACTCGAGCACAGGACCGAGGAGGTCCCGAAGACCCTCGTGCACGTCATGGGCCGGCCGATGCTCGACTGGATCCTCGAGGCTTTGGCCGAGGCCGGGTTCACCCGCAAGGACGTGGTGTTCGTCTGCGGGTACAAGGCCGACGTCCTCAAGGCCAGGTACCCCGAGTTCACCTACGTCGAGAACGCCGACTGGGAGAACAACAACATCCTCGAGTCGCTCGTCTGCGCGCGCGAGCACCTCGGCGGCGGCTTCGTCTCGTCGTACACGGACATCGTCTACCGCGGCTCGGCGGTGAAGGACGTCGTCGCGTCGCCGCACGACAAGGTGCTGGTCTGCGACACCGACTGGCGCCGCCGCTACGTCCGGCGGACGAAGCACCCGGAGAACGACGCCGAGAAGATGCGCGCCGACGGCGATCGCGTCATCGAGATCGCGCGCACGATCCCGAGCGAAGAGGCCGCGGGCGAGTTCATCGGCGTCGCCAAGTTCACGGCCGACGGAGCGCGCGAGATGCTCGCCGCCTACGACGAAGCGAAGGCGACGTGCGAGACGCTCGGCGATCGTCCGTTCAAGAAGGCGTACCTCATCCACCTCTGGCAGTGGATGATCGAGCGCGGCGCCGTCTTCCACCGCGTGAACACGCACGGCGGCTACATGGAGCTCGACACGCTCGAGGACCTCTCGCTCGCCGAGACCTGGTGGAGGGGCGGGTCCTGACCCGGTCGCCGGTCGCGGTCTCCGACGGAAGCCGATGGAAGTCGAGCTCGAGGGCGTCACCAAGCGCTACGGCGACGATCCGAAGGGCGGTGGTCCCGCCCTCCGGAACGTCTCGCTCGGCGTCCGCAAGGGCGAGCTCCTCGTCGTGGTGGGGCCGTCGGGGTGCGGGAAGTCGACGACGCTCCGGATCATCGCCGGTCTCGAAGAGGCGGAGTCGGGCATCGTCCGCATCGGCGGCAAATCGATGGCCGGCGTGCCGCCGCAGGACCGCGACGTCGCGATGGTCTTCCAGGGCTACGCGCTCTACCCGACGATGACCGTCCGCGAGAACATCGAGTTCCCGCTGAAGATGCGCAAAGTGGACCCGGCCGAGCGGCGCAAGCGCGCGGACGAGGCCGCGGCGCTGCTCGGGCTCGGGCGGCTCATGGATCGCTATCCGGCGGAGCTCTCGGGTGGAGAGCGCCAGCGCGTCGCGATGGGGCGCGCCATCGTGCGCCGCCCGCGCGTGTTCCTCTTCGACGAGCCGCTCTCGAACCTCGACGCCGCGCTCCGCCAGGAGCTGCGCGTGAACATCGGCGTCCTCGTCCGCGAGCTCGGGGTGACTGCGATCTACGTCACCCACGATCAGGTCGAGGCGATGACGCTCGCCGATCGGATCTGCGTCATGAGGAAGGGCGAAATCCAGCAGATCGCGCCGCCGCGCGAGATCTACGAGCGCCCCGCGACGAGCTTCGTCGGCACCTTCATCGGTGCGCCGAAGATGAACCTCCTCGAGGCGACGGTCTCCGGCGACACGATCGAGGCGGGGCCCTTCCGCCTCGCTGCCCCATCGGGGAAGAGGCTGCCCGAGCGCGTCGTCGTCGGCGTGCGCCCCGAGGACGTGCGGCTCGTCGAGCCGGGCGACGAAGGCGCGACGAAGCTCGAGGTCGCCATCGCCGAGCCGCTCGGCGCCGAGACGAACTTCGTCCTCCGCACCGGCGACTTGCAGCTCCGCGCGCGCGCGCCGGGCTTCGATCCACGCGCGCCGGGCGCGACCGTGCACGTGTCGCTCGTTGGCGCCAAGCTCCACTTCTTCACGGCCGACGAGGCCGGCGAGCGGATCGGCGGGTCGTGACATGACGATGACGGCGGGTGGGCATCCATGAAGCTCGGTCGACGCGCGCTGCTCGCCGGCGGCGCCGCCGCGCTCGCGACGGGGTGCTCGCGACCGAAGCGCGACGCCGGCGGGCGCGTGCGGCTCCGGCTCTGGTACACGCTCGGCGGGCGGAACCGCGCGGTGCTCCACGAGATCATCGATCGCTTCCACGCATCGCAGGACGAGGTCGTGGTCGAGGCCGTCTACCAGGGCGACTACTTCGAGTCGCTCGCGAAGCTCCGGACGGCGATCGCCGCGAAGGCCGCACCCGCGCTGAGCCACGTGGTCGCGGAGGTCGTCCCGTACCTCGCACGTGCGGGCGCGCTCGAGCCGCTCGACGGCTATCCGGGGATGAAGGAGATCCCGTTCGTCCGCGCGCTCGGACAGGCCGGAGCGTTCCGCGGGGGAGAGACGCAGCCGCTCTACGGCGTGCCGCTCAACCGATCGACGCCGCTCATGTACTGCAACGGCGAGCTCTTCGAGAAGGAGGGCCTCCGTCCGCCCGAGACCTGGGACGACATGCGCAGGCTGGCGCGCGCGCTCACGCGACCCGGCGAGCGGTGGGGGCACGAGGTGCCCATCTCGTGGTGGTTCTGGGTCGCGCTCGTCGGCCAGGCCGGCGGCGCCGTCTTCGACGAGGCGGGCCGCCCGACGCTGGGCGGCGAGGCCGGCGTGCGCGCGCTCCGGCTCTGGCAGGACATGATCCATCGCGACCGCGTGATGCGCCCGCCGCCGGGACGCGACTACGACGCGTGGAACGTGACGAACCAGGACTTCCTCGGCGGTCGCGCGGCCTTCATCTGGACCTCGACGGCGTACATCCGTTACCTCGAGGACAACGCGAAGTTCCCCGTCGTGGCCGCGCCGCTTCCACGCGACGTGCGCGCTTCGGTGCCGACCGGTGGCACCTTCTTCGTGGTGGTCCGGCAGGCGCCCGAAGAAGAGAAGGCGGCGGCGGCGCGATTCCTCCGCTTCTTCTGCGAGGTCGATCAGGCCGTGTACCTCTCGACGCGCACGGGATACCTGCCGATCACCGAGACCGCGGTCGCGAAGATGCGCGCGGACGGTTTCTTCGCGAAGCACCCGAACGACGACGTGGCGCAAGCGCAGCTCGCGAACGTCGACCCGTGGCCGTGGGAGCCGATGCTCTTCCGCATCGAGCGCGACATCGTCGATCCACGCCTCGAGGAGGCCGTCCTGCTCGACAAGGACCCGAGCGTGGTGCTCGAGCACGCGAGAGTGCTGGCATCGCGGCCGGGATGACGCGCGCGCGCGAGCGCGCGCACGCAGTCCTCAGTCCTCAGTCCTCAGCAGGTCCAGGCGAGCAGCGCGCGCCCGTCGACTTCGACCACGTGGCCTCTGTCGGAGGCCCATGATGACGAACGGCCAACAGGTCGTGACGCGGAGTATGCGTCGAGCAATGCGCCCGCGTTCCTTGCTCGTGCGCACCTGCAAGCCCATCGGAAAAGCTGAGGACTGAGGACTGAGGACTGAGGACTGCCGAGGCCGAAGGCCGAGGCGCCGGCCGAAGGCCGAGGCGCCGGCCGAAGGCCGAGGCGCCGGCCGAAGGCCGAGGCGCCGGCCGACGGCGTCGAAAACTTTCCCGTCCCCTCCGTGACTTGTTATCGCGGACGCATGGGAGGCGCGATGGCGATGATGGGCCTGCTGAAGAAAGTGCCGCCGCTCGTCAGGGTGGGTGCGGTGTCTGGCGCGCTGGGAGGGGCGAGCGTCGGAGTGATGGCCGGCACGCCGGCGGGGGTCCTCCTCGGCCTGGTGCTCGGTGTGGGCGCCGGGACCGTCGCGGGCGTCGTGATGGATCGCGACGACAAGCGCTCGAGCCATCGAACGCGGCAGCTCGACGACATCATCGGCGTGACGAACGGCAGCCTCGGAGCGCCGCCGAGCGTCCCGTCGCGGTCCGAAGAGGACCACGAGCGGGAGCTCCGCGCGTGGGTCACCGAGTGGCTGACGCCGCCCGCGCCGCCCGTCCGCTGATCGCGGCTCCGGCGTTCAACCCCCGGGCCGCGACTCCACGGCCGCCGGCACCTCCGTCGGCAGCTCCCCGCGTCTCCTCATCGACAGGAACCAGAACACGCCGAGGAGACACGGGGCCATCTGGCCGAGCAGGTACACGTTGAACACGGTCGCCCCGCTCGCGAGGCCGACCGCCTCGAAGAGCCGCTGGAAGGCGACGTGACCGACGCCGAGGCCCGCGGGCGAGATCGGCAGGAGCAGCGCGAGGAGCCCCAGCGGGAACACCGTCGCGACGGTGGTGTACGGGACGGCGGCGTCGACGAGGGCGTGCGTCAGGACGGTGAAGAACGCGATGCCCGCCGCGTGGAAGAGCATCGAGAGGCCGAGGGCCGTGACGAGCTTGCGCGGATCGGCCGCGAGGATGCGCATCGAGGATACGAGCTGGTTGAGCAGCTTGGCGATCTTCGACGGGCCGCTCGTGTAGCGATCGAGGCGTGCGCCCGCGCGGCGGACGACGACGAACGAGAGGGCGCCGCCCGCGAGCGTCGCGGCGCCGAGCAGGGCGACCGTGAGCGCGAGCGGGCGCAGGAGCGGGGCGGCCCAGAGCGTGGGGCCGCGGACGACGACGACCAGCGTCCCCACGAGCACGAGCGCGGCCACGCCGAGCAGGCGCTCCACGAAGGCGAGCAGTAGAATGGTCGTTCGCTTCTCGGGCGGGGCGTCGCGGGCGACGTAGAGCGCCTTGACGACGTCGCCGCCGATGTTTCCCGGGATGACGACGTTGAAGAAGAAGGCCGTCATCTGGAGCGAGAAGAGCGTCCGCAGCTTCACGGTCACGTCTGCGAGCCCGAGCAGGACGCGGAACCGGAGCACCGAGATGAGCGCGCCGAACAGGAACAGGCAGAGGTCGGCCGCGAGCAGGGCAGGGCGCTTCAGCAGGATGGCCAGCGCCTTGACGTCGAGGTTGCCCTTCCGCACGAGCCACCCGATGAGGACGGCCGCGACGAGGACCTTCACGGCGAGCACGAGGAGGTTGCGGACGCGCGGCTTCACGAGAGGCGTGGGCGCGGTGGCAACTTCCGCGCGGCGGCACTATACCGAGACCCCCGCACGGAGTTCCACCGATGCCCGTACCTTTCATCGACTTGACGCGAATCGTGGCTCGCGTCCGCGACGACGTCCTGCCCGCATGGGCCGAGTGCCTCGACAAGTGCGAGTTCGTCGGCGGTCCGCGGGTGACCGCCCTGGAGAAGAAGCTAGGCTCGGTCCTCGGGGTTCCGCGGGTCGTGGCCTGCGCGAACGGCACCGACGCTCTGCTCGTCGGGCTCCAGGCGCTCGGAGTGAAGCGGGGGACGAAGGTGGCGCTTCCGAACCTGACGTTCTGGGCGACGTTCGAGGCCATCGCGCAGCTCGGCGCGATCCCGGTCCTCGTCGACGTCGACCCCGACGACCTCCAACTCAGCCTGACGGAGCTCCGGTCGGCGCACGACGCGCATCGCTTCGAGGCTGCGATCCTCGTCCACCTCTTCGGCTGGACCTCCGGCCGCCTCGCCGAGATCCGTGCGTTCTGCAAGGAGCGCGGCATCGCTCTGCTCGAGGACGGCGCGCAGTGCTTCGGCGTCGAGGTCGACGGCGAGCCGGTCCTCGCGAAGGCGGAGGTGGCGACGCTCTCGTTCTATCCGGCGAAGGTCGTCGGCGGCGCGATGGACGGCGGCGCCATCACCATGCAGACGGAGGCGCGCGAGACCCTCGTCCGGTCGCTCTGCAATCACGGGCGCGCCGAGCACTACTCGTACGCGCACGTCGGCTGGAACTCGCGCATGGGCGGCCTCCAGGCGGCCTTCCTCTCGCGCATGCTCGACGAGGTGCCCGCCATCCTCGCGTCGCGCCGCGAAGCGGCCGAGTTCTATCGCCGCCGCCTCTCGGAGGAGAAACGCATCAAGGTGTACGGTCCGCCGAAGGGCGTCGTCGAGAACGGCTACCTCTCCGTCGTCACGGTGGAGGGCAAGAAGGGCGCGGAGCTCGTCGACGCGCTGAAGAAGGCCGGCATCGGCGCCGCACGCACGTACCCCGAGACGATGGACGTGCAGCCTCCGGCCGCGAGCACCGGCGCCATCGTCCACGGCGATCTCGCCGTCTCGAAGCGCTTCTGCGAGTCCGTCGTGAACCTGCCGCTCTTCTACGGCATCCGCGAAGACGAGCGCGAGGCCGCGGCCGCGGCGCTCTTGGCGGCGATCTGAGCGGGCGCGCCATCGCTGCGCCTCGTGCTCAGCTCGGCTCGCCCGGGGCGTCCTCGTCGCCGTCCTTCTTCCCGTCGTCGCCTCCTGCCGCGGCGGCCTCTTCGCCCTCGACACGCGACGCAGGTGGCGCGCTGTCCGCCCGCGACGGCTCGTGCGCGTCCGCCTCGGCACGACGTTCCGGCTTGGTGTCCACGTCCGCCGGCCACCACGGCAGCGTCTCGAAGCGCGCCCACTCGGCGCGCGCCCAGCGCCAGGCGTCGCGGCCGAACACGTAGGCGATGCCGAGCACGGTCGCGAGCGACACGAGCAGGCAGCCGACGAGGAAGCGGTCCTTGTACTCGAGCCGCACGATGTTCTTGCCGGCCGGGACGTCGACGGCGAGGAGCTTGTCGACGCTCTTCACCGTGCCGATGCTCGCGCGCCACTGCGGCGCCCAGTTCTGGTTGACGTAGATCGTCGTCGGCTCTTTCGCGTCGACCTCGAGCTCGATCGCGAGCGGCGACCACATCAGCCGCTTCACCGTCGCCTTCGTCGGATCGGCCGGGTACTCCTCTTGCGGCAGGTCCGCGCGGAGAAGGGGCGACTCCGGGAGCGGGTTGCCGGCGACGCAGTAGAGCGAGCCCATGTTGATCGCCGGGAAGATGTGCGCGTCGCGCCGGTTGCCGCGATGCTGCCGGAACGGCTGCTCGTACACGCGCGGCGGCGGCTCGGTGTACATCGCGTGCGGGCGGATCCGCACCGGCGTGAGGACCTCCTCGGCGATCGGGCGCACCCGTCCGTAGGCGAGGAGGGTCGCGATGCCGACTGCGATCGCTCCCGCGATCGCGGGGAGGGGCGGGGCCGTCGTTCTCCGCGCCCAGTGGATGCCCTCCCAGAGGCGACGGACGAGCGCGGGGATCGCGTCCTCGAGGCGCGTGATCCCGCGCGATGCAGCGACCGAGACGAAGAAGACGAAGAGCACCATGTACCGGTCCGGGTACCGGAGCTGACCCACGACCGGCAGCGCCTTGAGGACGTGGAAGGGCGCGTACTCGCCATAGTCGCCGCGCGCGAGCGCGAACGCGAGGATGGCGCCGCCGCAGAAGATCGCCGCCGCCACGTCGGCGGTCGCGACGCCGATGAGCGCGATGACCACGACCGTGCCGTACTGCGGCCACATCCCGTTGAAGAGCTTCCCGGGCTCGTGCACCTCGATCGGCGTGAAGGTGCGCGCGAACTGGCGAACCCACACGAGCGTCGGAACGAGCTTGCCGAACGCCAACGCGAGCGCGACGAGGCCGATCGTCGCTGCGCTGATCCAGATCGCGACCCACGGACGGCGCCACCACCTCGCATCGGGGGAGGGCTCCTGTTCGCGTCGCAAGAGCGCGTAGAAGAAGATGGCGATCGACACGTAAGCGACGACGATCAGCGTGAACGGCGTCGGGTACGTGCCTGGCGCGAGCACGATCCACGCGAAGAAGAAGCCGCCGACGATCCGCCAGCGCCAGGAGGTGATCCCCGCGATGAGCGCGAGGACGACCCACGGAATGAGCTCGAACCCGAGGAAGTGGACCCATCCGTCCCGGATGAAGCCGACGAAGCGGTCGCAGTTCGCGTACACGAGCGCCGCGAACGCCGAGCCGACGGCCGAGGCGTCGAGCTTGCGGCAGAGGCGGTACATCCCTTCGAGCCCGAGGACGACGAGCACGAAGATGGTGAGGCGCCGGCCGTGCGCGACGCCGAAGAGGAGGCGGAGCACGAAGTCCGGGCTGAGGAACGGGTCCTCGGGAGCCGGGATGCCGACGGTGCCGCCGCACCAGTACGGGTTCCACGCGGGGAGCTGTCCGTACCGCAGGAGGGTCAAGCGGTCGGACTCCTCCCACGCGTAGAACTGGTGGTCGTCCATCCACTGCGCGAGGTTGAACGGGTCGGTGAAGATCCCCGCGTGCGTCCACGCCACCACCGTGACCCAGACGACGAGTCGCAAGAGCGTCATCGAGGCCAGGCGGTCGGTCCACCGCACCGTCTCGGAGAAGAGACCCGAGGGCTTCACCACGTCGTCCTCGGATCCCATGGCGGCGTCGTCGCCGGCAGCGGCTCGCCGTTCGGCCCGGGCCACTTCTTGCGGATGCCCTCGTCGAGGATGAGGTACATCTGCGTCAGCGTGCCTTTGTAGCGCGCGGCGAGCTCGCGCATCTTGACCCGCTCGTAATGGCCTCGGTCGTCCTCACGCGACCAGAGGTGGCCCTTCCACGTGTTCGCCTCGATCGCGCGCCGCCGCTCCGCCTGCTCCGCCTTCGCGATCTCCATGAAGATCTCGCGGCGGACTTCCTCCGGGTACTTGAACCGGTAGTCCTCGATCTCCTCGTTCGGGATCTTCGGCGGCGGCTTGGCCGAGAGCATCGGGGAGACGAGCGCGTTCGTCTTCTTCACCACGAGCCACGCCGCGACGAGCATCACGACGAGGCGCACGACCCAGGCGGCCTTCGTCGTGGGCTTCACCGCGAAGTCGAAGACCTGGAGGTTACGCTGGATGCGGCTCCAATCGAGGCGCGGCCCGTCGCTCATGAGCGCAACGTTGCGTCAGACCCACTCGGAGTCTTCGGTGGGCAGGGCGTCCGAGGCAGGTGGCATCGACCGGTGGCCACGGACCACGCCGTCCGTCTGCACGGCCCGCTCGGCGATGAGGACCGCCGACGCGGCGTCTCTGCCGGTCGCGAGCTCCCCGATCTCTCCCTCCGTGACGTAGGCGTGGAACTGCTCGGCCTGCGCGCGGAGCGGCTCGACCTTCACGACGCCGAACTGGATGCGATCCGTCGCGCGGTAGAGCTCCTGGAACGAGGCATAGCTCGTGCTCTCCGGCTCGACGGCCTTCACGAGGTGCCCGCCCATGAGCTCGCACGTCTGGAGGATGTAGTCGACGAAGCAGACCCCGCGCGTGCCCGTCACGCGGATCGAGCGGATCTTCGTCGGCGTCACCCAGTTCACGTGGACGCTCGCGCTCGGTCCGCTCGAGGCTGCGAGGAAGATCTCCGCGGTGTCGACGACGCCTTCCTTCCAGACGGCGTGACACATGCTGTGCGCGAGCTTCACCGGGCCCACGAGCCCGCGGAGGATGTCGATGTCGTGGACGGCGAGATCGAGGATGACGTTGTTGCCCGTGATGAGGGTGTCCGGGTAGCCGCCGACGCGCGTGAACGAGAAGTGAATCGGCTTGCCCAGCCAGCCTTCCTTGATGATCTCGCGCAGCTTGCGGACGGCCGGGTTGAAGCGCTCGACGTGGCCGACCGCGAGCCGCACCCCCTTCGCCTCCGCGGCCGCGAGCAGCTCGCGCGCCTGGGTGAACGTGCTCGTGATCGGCTTCTCGACGAGCAGGTGCTTGCCCATCGCCAGCAGCTCGTTCGCCACCTCGAAGTGGAGCGCCGTCGGCGTGGCGATGACGGCCGCGTCGAAGGATCCGGGCGAGAGCCGAGAGACCGCCGGGACGACGGGGATGGAGCCGAGCTCGGGAGCCGCCTTCACGGCGGGGTCGACCACCGCGACGACCTCGAAGCCGGGCGTCTCGCGCATGACGCGGACCTGCGCTTTGCCCATCCGCCCGTAACCGACGACGACGATCCGCACTGTCTTCATGACCGTAGGTCCCCTCGGGGTGGGGTGGCTGTCGGGCCAACAGCGGGCGGCCGCGAGAGCGAGACCTTTATAGTGCGAAGCCGAGGCATTGCAATGCCGGCTCCGATTCCCATTCGCTCGGCGTTGCCGCGCCGTATCCTTGGGCCTCCTGTCGCGCGCGAGCGCGCTCGAACGATGAGCGACTGGGACCTCGACTTCAGTCACGACCTCTTGAAGACGCTCGTGGACGCGGTCCGAAGAGAGCGACGTCTCGAGCTCCTCGGCGACGCCGAGCGTGCGCTGGCGTCCGGCGACGCGGTGGCGTTCCTACGCCACGACGTCGACGTGAGCCTCGCCCGAGCTCGCGTCATGGCCGACCTCGAGCGCGAGTGGGGGGTACGCTCGACCTACCACGTCATGTGGCGCTCGCCCTTCTACGACCCGGCGAGCGCGGCCGGTCGTGCGGACCTCGCGGCGATCGCCGCGGCAGGCCACGAGGTGGGCCTGCACTTCTTCGCGCCCGAAGGCGCGGGGGCGCCTGTCGAGCTCGAGGCGGCGATCCGCGCCGAGTGCGAGCGCCTCGAGGACCTCCTCGGGACGCCCGTGCGCTCGCTGTCGTTCCACATCCCCCCGCCGTCGATGATGCGTGGGCCGCTGCGCGTCGCCGGGAGGATCAACGCGTACGCCGCCGAGCTTTTCGAGTGGTACCTCTCCGATTCGGCCGGGCGGTGGCGCGAGGGCGATCCGCGCGAGAGCCTCACGAGGCCTCGGTCGCGGGTCCTTCAGCTGCTCGTCCATCCGATTTGGTGGGGTGAGCAGCACGCTCGCCCGGCAGACCGCCTCGGCGAGTGGGTGGACGAGATCGCGCGCGCGACGGGCCGCTCCTTCGAGGACGTCGCCGAAGAGACGTGGAAGCACATCATCTACCGAGCCGAGAAGCCGCGCCGAGAGCGCTCGTCGGGGGCGTGAGGGCCGGCTGCTTGCCGGTGACGCCTGCGTCTTCTAACGTCGCCGGCATGGATATCCGCCTCGAGCCCGTCGTCCCGCCGCTGTCGGACGAGGACGTCGCGTTCTGCGTGAAGGGGCTCCGCGAGGTCTTCTCGAGCATCGACAACTGGCACGCCGTCGGGCAGGTGAAGCGGTACCTCGACGAAGAGCTCCGCCGCGACGACACGTGGATGTTCATCGCCGTCTCGAACGAGACGAACGAGCGCGTCGCGCTCGCGTCCGTGACGCGCTTCGCGATGCCGAGGTACCTCGGTCACGCCTACGAGGTACAGGAGATGTGCGTCCTGCCGGAGTATCGGGGCAAGGGCATCGCGACGCGCATCCTCGAGCTGCTCGTCGAGAAGTACTCGCAGGATCCGAAGGCGCGGAAGCTGATCATCCGCACGAACGACGGGAACGTCGCGGCGAAGAAGGCCTACGCCAAGGTCTGCGAGCCGACCGACATGGTCTCGATGCAGCGGTTCCTCAACAAGCTCCCGCACGAGCCGACGGCGACGTGCGGGGGAGCAGCGTGATCCCGTGAGCGAGCCCGCCGGAACCCCGAGCTCCGCGAAGGAGCGGTCGCCGTCCGACGTCGCGGAGGCCGAGCTCCATCCGATCGTCGGGGTGCACCAGCCGAACTTCTTCCCCTGGCTCGGCTACTTCCACAAGATGCGCTGGTCCGACACGTTCGTCCTGCTCGACGACGTGCAGGTCCCGAGGCGCTCGGGCGGATCCGTGACGAACCGCTGCGAGCTCGTCGTGAACGGCAAGCGTCTGTTCGTGACTGCGCCGATCGACCGCACCAAGTCGAGCACGATGCGCATCGACGAGGCCCGGTTCTCGCCGCAGGAAGACTTCCGCGGACGCCTGACGGCGATCCTCGAGACGGCGTACGCGAAGGCCCCGTACTTCAAGGAGCTCGGCGGGACGCTCCGCGAGATCGTACAGAATCCGACCGAGTCGCTCGCAGCCTACAACACGGCGGCGATCACGCGCATCGCGGAGATCCTCGGGCTGCGGCCGCGCATCGTCGCTTCCTCCACGCTCGGCGTGCAGACGACGTCGACGCAGCGACTGGTGGACATCGTCGAGCGGCTCGGCGGGCGGACCTATCTCGCCGGCGGGGGAGCGAAGGACTATCAGGACGACACGCTCTTCTTCGCGCGGGGCATCAACGTCTACTATCGCGAGTTCGTCGCTCCGGCGTATGCCCGCTGGAAGGGCGAGCCGCAGGCGGGCCTCTCGGTGCTCGACGCGCTGCTCGTCCTCGGTCCCGAAGGGACTCGAAAGCTGATCGATCAACCGCTCGATCCCGGGCTGCTGCGCCTCGCGACCGAGGCCTCGCGATCGAGCGTGACGACCACGGGAGGTGGTACGTGACTCCGGTCGAGCTCTCCTGGGTTCTGCCCGTCCACAACGACGAGCACACGATCGCCGCGAACGTCGCGCGTCTCGTGGCGCACACGAAGCAGTTCGAGCGATCCGAGATCCTCCTCGTGGAGAACGGAAGCCGGGACGACTCGTGGGCGCAATGCGAGAAGCTCGACGGAGACCACGTCGGCGTCCGCGTGCGAGCGTTCCGCGAGCCGCGAGCAGGCATCGGGTACGCGTACGCGCGCGGGCTGGCGGAGCTCGAGAGGCTGCACGGTCCGGAGTCGAAGCGCTGGGTGGTCCTGACCGGCAGCGATCTCCCGTTCGGCTTCACCGACCTCGAGGCGGCGCTCCCGCTCATGCGCAGCGGACGCGCGCCCGTCATCATCGGCTCGAAGGCTCACCCCGACAGCAAGGCCTTCGCGGGGTGGAAGCGCCGCGCGATGAGCACCGTGTTCCGGGCGGCGCGGCGGCTCGTGCTCGGGATGAAGACCGGAGACTCGCAGGGCAGCTTCTTCATCCGCCTCGACGTCGCCGTGCCCCTCGCGCACCGGATCGTGTCGCGTGACTTCTTCTACACGACGGAGCTCGTCTACTACGCCGAGCCGCTACCCGACGGGGTCGTCGAGGTCCCCGCGACGATCGAGCCGTCGCAGCTCGTGCAAGGCGCGACGACGGTGAGGCCGGTGAAGCACGGCGTGGCGATGCTCAGGCAGCTCGTCGCGCTCCGCATGCGCAGCCGCGGAGCATGACCCCGCGCCGGCGACATCACCCGTGGCTGATGCTCGGACCGTCGCTCGCGGTCTGGATCCTCTTCGTCTTCGTGCCGCTCGGCCTGTCCGCGTACCAGAGCCTGTTCGCGTGGGACATGCTCACCGAGCCGGTCTGGGTGGGCGGCGCCAATTACGCCGCGATCGCCGAGGACGGCGAGTTGCTCCGCATCCTCGGAAGGACGCTCGGCTACAGCATCCTCGTCGTGGCCGGCTCGATGACGCTCGGCCTCGCGCTCGCGCTCCTGCTCGACCGGCCGGGGCGCCTGTTCGCCTTCGTGCGCGGAGCGATCTTCAGCGCATACGTCGTGTCGTGGGTCGCCGTCGCGCTCCTCTGGGTCCTGCTCCTCGATCCGGATCGCGGCGTCGCGGCCGCGGTGCTGCGCGCGCTGCACCTGCCGCGCATCGGCTTCCTCACCGATCCGCGGGCCGCGCTCCCGACGCTCGCCGGCGTGACCGTGTGGAAGATCACCGGCTACGCGATGATCGTCTTCCTCGCGGGTCTGCGCGCCGTGCCTCGCTCGCTCCACGAGGCGGCGGCGCTCGACGGCGCCGGCGCGCTCGCGCGCTTCCGGTACGTCACCTGGCCGCTGCTCCGTCCGACGGCGGCGTTCGTCGCGACGACGAGCCTCATCGTGAGCTTCCAGGCGTTCGACGTCGTGCGCATCATGACCGGCGGTGGTCCGGCCCGCGCGACGACGCTCTTCGTCTACGCGGTCTACGAGCAGATCTTCATGAACCTCAGCGTCGGGCGCGCGAGCGCGCTCGCCGTCGTCTACTTCGTCGTGCTCTGCGTGCTGGCGGCGCTGCAACTGCGCGCGTGGCGATCGCAGACCACGACCGCGAGGGGCGCATGACGGGCGGAAGGCGCGCTCCGATCTGGGCGAGCGCCCTCGCCGTCGTCGCCGCGGCGGCGTGGGTGCTTCCGTACGCGTGGATGGTCGTGACGTCGCTCAAGCCGCTGGAAGAGATCGCGAGCGACCCGACCGCGCCGCTGCCGAAGCGACCCCAGCTCGACGCCTACCGCGAGGTGTTCGAGCAGGTGCCGGTCGGGCGCTACCTCGTGGTGACCATCGCGGTCGCCGTCGTCATCGGCCTCCTCCAGATCGCGCTCGCGCTGCCGGCGGGCTACGCGCTCGCGAAGCTGCGGTTCGTCGGCAAGAAGACGGCATTCGCGCTCGTCGTCGCGTGCCTGCTCGTGCCGCCGCAGGTCACGTTCGTGTCCGTCTTCTCGATGTTCGCGAAGGTGTCGCTCACCAACACGTTCGGCGCGCTCGTGCTGCCGTTCGCGGCGAGCGCCCTCGGCACCTTCCTGGTCCGGCAAGCGCTCCTCTCCGTGCCCGACGAGATCATCGAAGCGGCGCGCCTCGACGGCGCCTCGGAGCTCACGATCATCTACCGGATCCTCGCGCCGATGCTCCGGCCGACGCTCGTGTCCGTGTTCCTCGTGAGCTTCGTCTACCACTACTCGGACTACTTCTGGCCGCTGGTGATGACGACCGACGACACGGTCCGGACGCTCCCTCTCGGCGTGGCGCTCCTGAAGGAGCCGGGCAGCGGCGTGCGCTGGCACGTCGTCATGGCCGGCAACGTCATCCTGTCCGCTCCGGTCCTCGTCCTGTTCGCGATCGCGCAGAAGCACCTGATCCGCGGGGTCGTGGGCCGCGCGTGATCGCGCCATGGAATGGCGAGACGCCGGCACGTGGGAGCGTGCCGGCGTCTCTGGGATTGGGATGGGATGGGGATTGGATTGGGATGCTCGCTGCTTCTTGGGTCGCTCTCTCTTTCTGCTGGGTTGGCGGATAGAAGGTCCCCTCGGCGGGATCGTCGTGCTCGACCTCGGATGCTCGCTCGCGGTCGCCTGTGTTTTCTCTCATCCGAGACCGAGCCTTCGGCGATCCCGCCGAAGGGCGGAGCGTGGAGGTTCCCTCGTCACGATTGGGTGCTGGAGGGATGGGCGCTTCGGAGGGTCTCCACGTGAGTCTTCGAGGTCATAGGGCCCGCCCTGGCGGGGTCGGCATCGTCACGGCGCGGTCCAGGTTTGGGTCTCTCGCTCGCGGTCGCCTGTTCATGCCATGCCGTTCCGACCCCGCCGGGGGGTTGTGCGCTACGCGCGGGGGCTCGCTGACCCGCGTGTGCGCGGTCGATCGTGATGTCCATGCTCGCTCGGACGTCCGATCGAAGCCTTGTGTCGCCGTGTGGGGGGAGGGTGTCGTTCGAAAGCCAAGGAAAAGGGTGGGTCGAAAGCCAAGTGCCAAGAGAAGGGAAGGAGAAGTCGAGAAGGGAAGCTCGCAATCGAAGGAAGCCGGACAAGGTCGAATCCAAGCGAAGCGAAGTCGATGGGCGCGCATCACTCCACGGTGCACGAGGCGCTGTGGGAAGGCGTCACCCACGTGAAGACTGGGAGGCCGAGGATCGTGCGGTCCGGGATGGCGGGGTAGTAGCCGATGAAGTTGAAGCACATCTCGTCACCGGTCCCTTCGCCGAAGCCGACCCGCGTGTCGCCCGGGTTCTTCCAGGTGCAGCGGGTGCGGATGACGTCGCCGGGCGCGACGGACTTGTCGATCGGGTAGTTCGCCTGCGCCTCGAAGCTGAAGTTCTTCTGCTCGAAGATCGTCTCGGGCGTGCCGTTGCCTCCGGGCAGGCGCTCCGTGGACATCGACTGCCCGAGCACGTGCATGTGAGGCGAGGCGTTGAAGAACTTCACGCCCTCGAAACGCTTGTCGAGCCGGTAGTCGCAGCGGATCGTGTGCGTCGCGCGCGGCGGGATGTCGAACTTCGTCGAGCCGAACGCGAGGACGCTCGCGTCGTGCGGGCGGAGATCCTCGGTCGTGCAGAGCTCGTAGCCGCTCTGATCGGAGCCCGTCTTCGTGTTGCTGTTGTTGTAGTGGATCTGGAGGACCCAGTGCGTCGTGCCCGCCTCCTCGGGGAAGCCCGCCTCCTTGGGCAGCTCGAGGTTGTCGCCGCCCGGCGCCCAGCCGGCGACGAGCGTCCAGGCGGCGGAGCCGAAGGCGTCGCACTCGAACGGCTCGGGGCTCACGGCCTTGTTCGTCCTGAACAGGAGGATGTGGTGAACGATCTGCTTGTTGTCGACGAGCGGCGCGAGGCCGATGACGTGGCGCTTCTTCGGCACGTTCACGTCGACACCGAAGCAGACGTACTGATCCGTCGGCCCGTCGGGCTTGAGCGAGTACGGGCGGCTCGCCTTGAGGACCTGGTCGGGCTTGCACGAGAGAGGCTTCACGCCGTCCTTGGGCGCCTCGTTGGTGCACGTGGCGGGCGAGGACTCCGCGCCGGACGCGATCCACTTCTCGATCGTCGCCCGCTCGTCGCTCGTGAGCCGCGGCTGCGGGCTCGGCGGCATCGGCCGCGCGTCGTCGGCGATGCGCTCCTTCACGAGCTCGTAGACCTTCTTGTTCGCGTACGCGCCCGGGCCGGGCTTCTGGAGATCGTCCCAGGTCACGAGCGGCGCGCTGGCGCCGAACTGCGGCTCGCTCCCGTGGCACGTCTGGCACCGCGTCTTGAGGATGGCGTCGACGTCGCAAGGCAGGCCGGTGGCGGTCTCGATGCGCGTACCGCTCGTGTCGGTGTCGTTCGCGTTGACCTCGCCGGTGTTCGTGTTCGGCCGGCGCTTCGAGCCCTCCGCATCGAGGGGCTCGGCGAGCGTGCACGCCACGGCGGCGACGGCGGCGACGCAGCTCGTGATCAGCGCGGTGTCGAACGTTCGCTTCATCGGATCTCCGCCAAAGGACGCAAGGGACCGACCGGCGGGCGTGCTTCGGGCGGCTCGCTCCGCGTTGGAGCGGCTCGCGCTCTCTCCGACGCCCCGTCGTTTCGCTCATCCCTTGGTGCACGGCGCGGGCCATCCTGCTTGTGCACGTGGTAACGAAGCGAATTGCGCAAAATCTCGCTCAAAACGGGTTCGTAACCAAGTGTAGGGTAATGAATTCCAGCACTAACAAGTGGATCGAGATCATCCCACCGGAGCTCGAAACGGCCTCGAGAAGGACCGCTGGAAGGAGAAAAACATCAGTGATTCCTTGGGCCGAACGCGGGTGGAGGGGTGGATCATGCGCAGTTGATCGCTTCCCCCACGGGGCGGGGCGGTTGACGGTCAACTTGGTAACGAAGTAGCCTCATCGATCGGAGGCCGCGCAGCATGGCTAGCCCCAAGACGAGCCTCGCCGAGAGGCGCCTGGAGGATCTCGACACGGACCGTCCGCCGCCGCCGTCGAGCCGCCCGACCGATCCTCCTCCGCCGAGCGCCGCGAGCGGGCCGTCCTCGCGACCGGCGCCGTCGAGACGGACCGTCGAGCGAGACGCCGAAGGCCGTCCGCGCCATGCGGCCGATCCGGTCTACGAGAAGCTGGCGAGCGCGATCATCGAGGGCTCGCTCGCGCCGGGCTCGGCGTTGCCTTCGGAGCGCGAGCTCTCGGAGCGCTTCGGCGTCTCGCGTCTCATCGTCCGACAGGCGATCCATCGCCTCGCGGACATCGGGCTCGTCCGCGTCCGACAGGGCGGCCCTTCGATCGTCGTGCACCCGAACGACGCGAGGGACCTCCGCGTCATCGATCTCGTCTACCGTCTCGGCCATCGCGGCGCTCGCGAGTACCGCGAGCTCGTCGAGCGGCAGTTCCTCCACGGCCACGCGCTCCTCGTTCTCGCGGCGAGGCGAGCGAGCAAGGAGCGGCTGCGCGCGATCGCCGCCATGGCCGAGGACTACGCGGCGCGGGGAGCGCCCGTCGCCGAGATGATGGAGTTCGAGAAGCGCTTCTTCCACGCGCTCGCGGAGGCGACCGACAACCGGTTCTACCTGTTCGAGACGACGTGGTGGTTCCGGATGATCGAAGGGCGCGAGTCACGTCCGCCCATCTTCACCGACGAGCAGCGCGTGACCTTCTACCGCGAGATCGCGCGTCGCCTCGTCGAGGACAAAGACGCCGCGCGCTACTACCTCGAGACGCTCGCTCCCATCCTCGACATGATCGGCGCGCTGTCGCTCGGCGCTCGCTGATCGCGTGCCTCGTCGCCGCAAGGACGCGCGGCGAGCACGACGCGGTCGCGGACCAACCGCGCACGCGTGACGCACGGGCAAAACGCCTCTCGACAAGGCGGATGCACGCATCGAGGATGCGCCGCACGCGAGCGAGCCATGATTGATCCGTCGAGCCGTCGCAAGAGCACGTCGATCCGTCCTTCCGCCGTCGAGGCCAAGTCCTCACGCGAGCCGGTCGTGAGAGGCTCGAGCGAGCTCGAGCTCTCGGACGACGACTTCGTCTTGCTCGAGGACTCGCACCCGATCTCGCGATCGGTCCTTCGCACCGCGCTCGCGGCGGCCCGGCCGCCGAGCACGCGCGCCGTGGCGGCGGACAGCCAGTCCGCCGCGAGACCGCAGACGATGCGCGAGACGACGAAGCTGGAGCGCGCCGCGGCGTCCTCGTCGTGGGACGAGCAGGTCGCGATCATGGACGCGTGCCTCGGCGCGATCGCTGCCGAGACGTCGCGCGTCGCCGCCGATACGCCGCGCGTCGCCGCCGAGCTCGACGTGGACGACGACGAGGACACGCTGCCTTGGGTCAAACGGCCGCCGGTCCTCGTCGCGGCGAGCGAAGGCGCTCCCGCGCCGTTCGTGCATACGAGGGCCGCGGACGCGAAGCCGCTCGCGACCGAGGGAGCCTTGCGCGACGCCTCGCCGGGCAACGCGTCGAGGCCCGTCGCGCCCGAGACCACGAGCGAGCCTCCCGAGGTGGTCTCGAGCCGGCCTCACGCCGCGTGGCTCTTGGCCTCCGCCGTCGCCGGCGCGCTCGGTGCCATCGTCGGGATGCAGGCGCTCGATCCGCCTGCCGCTCCAAGGCCCGTCGTGTCGCGCGCGACGATCGAGAGCGCCGCGGTCCGTGCGCCGGCGCGCTCCAGCGCGGGCGCAGCGAAGTCGGCCGAGCGGCCTCGAGCGGTTTTCATCGGCCCGCCGCCTCCACCCATCGGTCCGCCGCCGCCGCCGCGGGCGCCGGCGTCGAGCTCGGCGTCGGCGGCGCCGAGCGTGTCCGCGCGGACGGCCCCGACCGCACGAGCACGCGAGGCGCCGAGCGCGTCGGCGCGGACTTCCGCGACGGCGCGACCCCACGAGGCGCCGAGCGCGCCCGCGCGGACGTCACCGCCCGAAAGACGCGCGCCCGCCCGCGCTCCGAAGGAGGCGAAGCTCCGCAGGTCGGCGCGCTGACACCGTCAGCGCGCTTGGTGCTCCTTCGACGAACGCATCGCGATCCAGTACGCGAGCCCCGCTCCGCCCGCGCCGACGAACCACGCGTACTGGTAGAGCACCTCCAGCGGCTTCACCACGAGGCCGATCCACGCGAGCACGCAGCCGATGGCCGTGGCGACGATGGCCTTCATGTTGAAGCCGGAGCCGCGGTACCTCGGACGCCCGGGCTCGCCGGCGTCGCCGCTCGTCTCTCCGATGCGCTCGCCGTAGGCGTACACACCGTCGCGTCGATACAGGTCCGCGAGGCGGAGCTCCTTCTTGCGGACGATCCAGTAGTCCGTGACGAGCACGCCCGCGATGGATCCGAGGCCGCCCGAATAGCCGACGAGCCAGTTGAACACGTAGCCGTTGGGATCGGCGATGAGCTTCCACGGGAGCATGAGGATCCCGAGGATGCCGGTGATGAGGCCGCCGGTCTTGAAGCTGATCGCCCCGGGTTTGACGTTCGCGAAGTCGTTCGCGGGCGAGACGACGTTCGCCGCGATGTTCACGCCGAGGGTGGCGACGACGACGGTGAACATCGAGACCGCGACGACGAGCCGGTTCTCGAAGTGGCCGACGAGCTCGACGGGATCCCAGATCGCCTTGCCGTAGATCACGGCGGAGGCGCTCGTGATCACGATGCCCATCGCGGCGAAGACGGTCATCGTCGACGGCAGCGCGACCACCTGTCCGATCGCCTGCTCCTTCTGGGACCGGCCGAACCGCGTGAAGTCGGGCATGTTGAGCGACAGGGTCGACCAGAAGCCGATCATGGCGGTGAGGCTCGGGACGAACACCGGCCAGAACTCGCCGAACGTGGCGAACTTGCCCTCGGACCGCATGATCTCGCCGAGCGCCGAGCACTCCGCGCCGGGGTGCTGTTCGGCGCACGTCTGCTTCGCCTTCACGAGCGCCCACACCACGAGGATCGCGGTCATGACGAGCACGTACGGGGCGGCGAGGTTCTCGAGCTTCCGGACGAGCTCCATGCCCTTGTAGACGATGAGGATGTTGAGCCCCCAGAAGAGGAGGAAGCTCACCCACTCGGTGCCGTAGTGCCCGCCGAACAGCCAGCCGTCGCCCGGCTCGCCGAGGAGCGTCTGCCATCCCGGCCACAGCGATCGGAAGAACGTCTGCAGCGCCTGTCCGCCGATCCACGCGTTGATGCCGAACCACCCGCACGCGACGAGCGCGCGCATGATCGCGGGCACGTTCGCGCCGAAGACGCCGTAGCTCGCGCGCGCGAAGACGGGGAAGGGGATGCCGTACTTCGTGCCGGGGTGCGAGTTCGCGAGGATCGGCACGAGCACGATCGTGTTGCCGAGCAGGATCGTGAAGAGCGCCTGCTTGTAGTTCATGCCCGCGCTGATGAGGCTCGCGGCGAGCATGTACGTGGGGATGCAGTGCGCCATCGAGATCCACAGCGCCGCGAACGTGTAGGTCGTCCAGGTTCGCTTCGCGATCTTCGTCGGAGCGAGGTCCTCGTTGAAGAGCGCGGGATCGTCGAGGACGACGTCGTCGCGCAGCTCGACACGCCCGTCCGGGCGCTCGATTTGCTCGTCGGTCGCGGGGGTCGCTGCGGCGTCGGGCATGGGCTTGCCGCATGGTCGCTCGATTCGGCGAGGGGGACTAGGTCTCCGTGAAGGGAGACCTCGGTCCTCAGTCCTCGGTCCTCAGCGGGGATGCGCTCTCTACTCGTCGGACGGGTGACGCCGACGAGGAGCCTCTCGGCTCGCAGGCAGCTCCCAAATCGAGGGCCTGGCTCGACGAGGCATACGAGCCCGAGCGGACAGCGTCGTCGTTTCGGACGCGCCTCTCCGCCGTCACGGAAAAGCCTTTCCGCCGTTGGACGCGCCGTGGCGCCCTTGCGGCGCGCCTTCGTGCAAGCAAGCGGTCGCTCGCGGTCTTCTCCGGGCGTTCGTCAGTCGCCGAGGAAGGAATCGCTGAGGACTGAGGACCGAGGACTGAGGTCTGATTGCCGAGGACCGAGGACTGAGGACCGAGGACTGCCCATCGAGGTCCGAAGACTCACGGCCGCCCCGGCAGCGAGCAAAGACATCGCGACGAGCATCGTGCCCGCCAGCACGCGACGACGCACCAGCGGCCGCACCGTCCGGTCCTCGGTCGCCGCGACGAGCGCGACCGGCTCGGCCGCGGCCGCGCGGTACGAGCGGACGCAGGATGGGACACGGACGAGGACGGCCTCGGCTCGAGCATCGGCGACGAGCGGTGCGAGCGACGGATCGTTCGCGAAGCGGTCGGCGGGGACGACGTCGAAGCCGGGGGCGTGACCTGCGTAGACGCGGCGGAGGAAGCGGATGCGGGAGCCGTCCACGAGCAGCGTCACGAGGAGCGCGAGCGCGGCGGCGAACGTGACGAGGAGCAGAGGGACCGCCGCGATGCCGTCGGCGACGAGGAGGCCGAGCGCGGAGGCGAGGCCGGCGCCGCCCGTGAAGACGACGCCGAACTTCTCGGGCGCGTCGTGACCGGCGATTCTGCGGAGCGCGCGGCTCGCGAGGACGAGGAAGCAGGAGACGGCGAGCGCGGGGAGCCCGCCGAGCACGATCCCGCTCGCGATCCACGGGAGCGGCTGCGTCGTGTTCACGAGGCCGCCGAGATCCTTCAGCGCTCGCGCCGGCGACGTCCCGACCTCGGTGAGCACGAGCGCCTGCACGATCGTGCCGATGCCCGCGCCGAAGGCGCTCGGCAAAAGGATCGCGGCGGCGAGGCGAGCGCGCGTCCGCTCGACGTGGTCGAGGACCTTCGCCGTGACGATCGAGAGCGCGACGGTGAGGCCGATGCCGGCGAAGAACGCGTCGTGGCTGTATGTCGGCACCGCGTCGACCGACATCGAGACGGCTGCGACGGTGACGGCCGCGAGGACGAGCGGGAAGGTCACCTTGGGACGGGCGCCCGGGTCCGTGAAGGCCTGGAGCGCGGTGTCGCGCCGATCGGGTGCGGCGTAGGCGGGGGTCGGCACGAAGTCGAGCGTCACGGCTCGCTTTCGTACGGACGAGGGCGCACGACGGTCTGGTCGTCGTGCCGCCGCCTTCTTCTCTCACTTCGGCAGCTTCTTCTTGCCGAACAGGCGCATCATCGCCTGCCACATGCGCTTGAGGCCGCCGCCCACCGTGAACGGGCTCTTCCGCGCCTGCGTGGTGCGGTGGACGAGGTGGGTTGGGCGGGCGCCCGGCGAGAAGCCGTAGAGCGAGTACAGGTTGACGAGGTCGTTGACGAGGTCGGAGATGCCGTGCGTCTCGAGATCGTGAGCCTGGCAGTAGCTGTCCGGCTTGTTGCGGATCATGCACTTGCCGATGATGAGCATCACGTTCGGGTCGATCAGCTCGCCGTTGCCGTCGAGGTAGTGCTTGTACGAGAAGAACCGGTCGGCGGGCGCGACCTCGGGCTGACCGTCCTGCGTCTTCGGCGCGCGCAGCGAGTTGATGACGCTGTACTCGTGGCGCAGGTACGCCTCGATCGTGTTGTTCTCGTCGGCGCGCTCGTACTCGATGAACTTGTGGAACGCGTCGTACAGCGTCTTCGGGTTCGCGTACGCGCCGCTGATCAAGTAGTAGAACGTCGCGCCGAGCGAGTAGATGTCGGCCGGTCGGCCGACGGACTTCTGGATGCGCGCGCGCACGTTCGTCTCGCTCGGCTCCTTGTAGGGGCGGGCGAGCACCAGGCGCTTGCGCGCGCGGTCGGCGTAGAGAATGGGGTACGACTCGGTTCGGTTGAAGAGCGAGAACGAGTCGTTCTTCGATATCTGGATGTAGAAGTCCTCGAAGTACTCGACCTCGGGGAGCCCCTGCGTGACGTTCACGAGGAGCTCGAGGATGTTCGTCTCCTGCTCGGGGCTCTGGAAGAAGAGCGTGCCGGGGACGGCCGCCTTCATCTGCGTCATCCCGAGCTGAACCTCTTCGTCGTGCAGCTTCGCGACGTTGAAGTCGGCGAGGCGGACCTGGAGCGTCGACCCGCGGAGGTTCGGATCCGGCAGGCCGATGAGGACGTTCGCGGGCTTGATGTCGCGATGGCAGATGTTGCGAACGAGGTGCGCGTACTCGACCGCGCTCGCGATCGGGATCATGTAGTCGAGCACGCGGAAGAGCCGCTCGCGCATGTCGCAGGCGAGGAGATCCTCCTTCGCCCCGCGATTGCGGGAGCCCTTCAGGCGCTCCTCGAGGCTCATGTCGAGCTTCTCGAGGACCATGAACTCGGTATCGCACTTGTCGCGGATGCTGGGCGGCAGGAAGCTCGGGTCTTCGTTCTCGCCCGACGCGTACAGCTCGACGATGTTCGGGTGACCCTGCACGCGCTCGAGGAGCTCCATCTCCATCTGGAAGCGCATGCGGTCTTCCTCGCTGACGCCCTTCTGCAGGATCTTGATGACGACCGGCCGCCGGAAGTCGGTCTTCGACTCGAGCCAGCGCTCCTCGCCGAGGAACACCTTCGCGAAGCGGCCGGAGCCGAGCTCGATCGGGTTGCCGCGCGCGTCGAGCACGAAGGAGTAGGCGCGCGATCGCCGGACGACGAACGGCGAGGTTCGTGCATCGCGAGCGACGGACTCGACGCGGACGCCGAGGGACTGCCCGCCGAGGGACTGGCCGCCGAGCGGCTGAACGGCGGGCGCCGAGGGCGTCGGCGCAGGCGCGGGCGCGGGCCCGACGAACGACATCTCCGCGCGCTGCTGCTGCGGAGGCGGCGTCGGCACCTGCTGCGAGTACATCATGTTGCCCGGCACGGGTTGCGGCGCGTTCGGGCTGTTGCGGGGCCCGGGCAGAGGATGATGACCGCTCGGCGAGTTGCCGTGGGGCATGCCCGGTTTCTGAATCACCGGCTGAGGGCCCGACGAGCCGCGGTCGACCGGGTTCATCACCGGAGGCTGAGGGCGCGGCAGGGCCTGCGACTTCGGCGGGACCTCCGGAGCGGCGGGCCGCGGAGCCTGCACCTGCTGCGGATTGAAGGCCGTCGGCGTGTTGTGCTTCCCGTAGTGGACGCGCGGCTGCGGGGGAATGCTGCCCCCAGCGACGGCGTCGGGCGCGGCCCCGACCGTCGTCTTCTCCTCCTCTTCGTCTTCGAGCCCCGGCGGAAGGGGCGGCGCGTCCCTCTGGGTCACGTTTTCGCTCAACTTCGGCACATCACTACGACGTCGTTCCCGTGACTGAGCATGAGCGCGACAGCCTGTGTGGCCTCGGCATAGGTTACCAGAAGGCTCTGGCCGTTCACGAGAAAGACGCGGCCGTTGGGGGTCGGCGTACCAAAGAGCACACTGACCTCGCCGAGCACCTGACGGTTGACGGCGACGAGCTCGACGGAGGCGTCGTGGTGGATGGTGACGGCGGGTGTCGGGCGATTGCGCTGTAGGGCCACGAAGCAGGTCAGGCCCTTCACGTTGACGGAGGGAGTCTGCGTGGGGAGGAACGTGACCCGGAAGCGAACCTGACCGCCTTGCGTGTCCAGGAACGAAAGGTCGAGCTTTTCATGCACCTGGACGTATCGGATGCGGCGCTCGCCCTGAGCGACCACGCGTTCGGGCGACGACGCCGTGCCAGGGTGGCTGGGCACCTCCGCGTTCTCGACGTCGAGGGTGAACTGCGACTGGCTCGGTGCGGCGATGACGGGCATCTCCGCGGGCCGCTGGACCACCTCGACGGGGACCGGCGCGATGCTGTTCGACTGCCGGACCTTCAGTGCGTCACGCAGCCTCTGTGCGAACTCGGGCGCGCTCGCGATGCGATCCTCCGGCCGCGCGACGAGGGCCTTCGAGATGACGTGGGCGACGTCGCCGGAAAGACCGAGCCGGGAGAGGCGCGCGTTGACGAGCGTGTCACCGCGCACGCGATCGTTGAACGTGAGGCGGACGTCCTCGTCGCCGAAGAGGACGGTGCCGGTGAGCATGAAGATCGTCACGAGGCCGAGGGCATAGACGTCCGTGTGCGGGCCCTCCGGTGATCCGCAGAGCTGCTCGGGCGCCGCCCAGCGCGGAGAGAAGAGCGCCACGGTGCTGACGGACTCGTTGAAGTCGTCGGCAGGCGTGATGTCCTTCTTTTTCAGATTGCTGTGGGCGATGCCGAAATCGGCGAGCTTCGGGACGAGCTCCCCGCGGACGCGCGCGAACAGGATGTTCGAGGGCTTGATGTCTCGATGGATGATGCCGTGCTCGTGGGCCTCGGCCACGGCGCCCGAGATCCCCTCGAGGATGCCGAGCGCCTCCGCCGTGGGCAGCGGGCCGCGTATCCGCACGTGCGACTCGAGGTTGCCTCCGTCGAGGTACTCCGAGACGTGGAAGGGCGCTCCGTTCGAGTCGTCGTTCCCTTTCAGGTAACCGAAGTCGTAGATGCGGAGCGTGTTCGCGTGCTGGAGCTTCGAGAGAGCGAGCGCCTCCTGGAGGAAGTGCGTGTACGTCGCCTGGTAGACGGCGCGGTTGCCGCTCGTCGATCCCGAGCCCTCGACGAGGGTGGTGCGAAGCAGCTTCACACAGACGACGCGATCGAGCCGGTCGTCCATGGCTCGATAGATGGTCGCCATGCCCCCGCTTCCGATTCGATCGAGGATCGAATAGCGATCGAGGAGGCGCATCCCTTCGGAGAGCTCGGGCTCTCCTGGTCGGCGATACGGCCGCGCCATGCACGGACAAGCCTAGCGCCATTTCAGGGTGCTGGTCGACCTTGCTCGTCGATCGGTGATGCCTGAAGACCGCAGCTTGGCCTCGCGATGCCCCGCCGCGAGGCGCTGCGACGAGGCTCCGAGCGCGGGGAGGTCGCCGTGGCGAGACGCGTGAGCGGGGCGTGTCAGGCGTCGAGCGGGGCGTCGGCGGCGCGCCACAAGTACCAGCTCGCGACGGATCGGAACGGGCGCCAGCGCTCGGCCCGTCGGATCAGAGCGGTGTCGCTCGGCAGCTCGTTCTTCCGCTTCCCTTTGTGGAACACGCGCGCGAACCCCTTCTTGATGCCGAAGTCGGCGACCGGCAGGACGTCGGGTCGTCCGAGGCGGAAGATGAGGAGCATCTGCACCGTCCAGCGGCCGATCCCACGTACGCTGGTGAGGGCCTCCACGATCGCTTCGTCGTCCATACGCTGGAGCTGCGCGAGCGTGGGGATGTCCCCGCGCACGGTCTTGTCGGCGAGGTCGCGGAGCGCGAGCAGCTTGTTCTTCGAGAGCCCGGCGCCACGGAGGGCGTGGTCACTCGTGTCGAGGAGCAGGCGCGGATCGAGCCTGCCTCCGGGGAAGAGCGAACGGACACGCTCGAAGATCGTCGCGGCCGCCTTTCCGTTGAGCTGCTGGTACACGATCGACTCGGCGAGGGCGGCGAACGTACCCTCCGTCCTCTTGAGCCGCAGCGCGAACTCTCCGACGGCGTCGACGTGCGCGGCGAGCACGGGATCGGCGGCCCGGATGTGCCGTGTGGCCTCGACGCGGTCGTAGGGCAGGGGCGCTCCGTTCGTCGCCCCGAACAGCGGAGGTTGGCGCGGGCGCAGGCTCGATCCCTCGAGCGCGAGGAGGCGCTCCTTCGTGACGAGACCGCCGTAGGCCGAGAAGCCGCCCGGCTTCCCGGACGCTCCGAGGACGCGCTGGCAAGGCACGAGGATCGGCAGCGGGTTCGCCGCCATCGCGGCGCCGACCGCGCGCGACGCGCCGGGCGAGCCCACCGCGCGAGCGAGATCGCCGTACGAGATCGTCGAGCCCGCGGGCACGCGCTGGAGCTCGCGATAGACCCGGGCGCGGAACGGCGTCACGTTTCGCAGGTCGAGCGGGACGCGTGCGAACGACTGCGGCTTTCCTTCGAGGTGCGCGACGACGAGGGCGATCGCCTCCTTCACCCACGGCGGCGGCGCCGTCACTTGCTCGCCGGCGTCGTCGGCGCGCGAGAGCATCCGCTCGATCGTGAGGTCGCGCGTCGCCTCCGGGAGCTGGACGCGCGAGATCCCCGCGTCCGTCCACACGAGGCCGCATGGCCCGATGGGCGTCTCGAAGACCGTCCACGGCATGACGCCGACAAAATAGCGCGAAGCGCTCGCTCAGGACCTGGAGCGTCCGGGGAGCAAGAGCCCGCGTTCGGTCGGACGCTCGCGCATCCCTTTGTGGATGATGATCTTGCGCCCCGCCTCGCGGCCGTGGGCGTAGGCCTCGCTCCGGCGCTGCCCGGCGTAGCGAACGTGGCGGATGTGCGGGTGGCGCCGACGGAAGTACGCGACGAGATCGCCGTCGGCGACCCAGACGAGGCCGGCCTCGGCGCTCTTCTTCGCCTCGCGGTCGAGCTTTTCGGTCATGCCGCTCATGACGCCCGCGAGGAACGTGCGACGGTCCCGGTCGCCGCGGATCCCGTGCTTGACCTTGTGCTCCCGCCAGAGGTTCTCGGCGGTGGCGACGAGGTAGCCGTGCACGTACTCGGCGATCTCGACGTTCTCGGGCGTGCCGCAGATCTCGAGGACGCTGCCGCGCTTGCCCTCGAGCGGCCGGTACACCGGCACCCAGATCGCCTCGACGAAGAAGTGCTTCGAGAGCAGGAGCGAGAGCAGGCGCTCGGCCTCGGTCGTGCGCCCCGTCGGCCTCCCGAGGTGCCGCCACACGTAGCCCCTCGCCGCGCGCGCTTCGCGCAGCTCGATGTTGTGCTTCAAGAGCAGCCGCTGCGCGGCGGCCATCGCCGCCTCGGCCTCGTGGACGTTCGGGCTCTCGGCGAGAGCGAGCAGCCGCGCGATGCGGTCGCCCACCTTCTTCAGCACGGGGTCGTCGGTCTTCGAAGCGGAGGGCACGCCGCTCGCGGCAGCGTCGATGCCGAGCCGCTCGCAGACGGCGCGGAAGCTCGGACCGTGCGGGGTCTCGTCCCGCTCGCCGAGGACCTCGCTCACGTACTGATGCGCCATCTCGTGCTTGAGGACCTCGACGACGACGCCCCACGGCTCCTTCAGCACGAACGGACGCGAGAGCTCGATCGTACGCGTGGCCGCGACCCAACGGCCGAGCCGCGCCCGCGTCGGGACGAGCTCGATCTGCGGGAGCTCGAGCGATCCCTTGAAGTACGTCTGGGCGAGGAGGCGGTACTGCTCGCGCAGCTCGTGGAGGAGCGCCGTCTCGAGAGCGGCCGAGAGCCTGGGCGCGTCGGTGTCGTCGGTCTCGTGGGTGTCGCGGGGGCCGTGCTGCACGCGTCGACCTAGCTAGTAGACGAGCGAGGTGCGCGCAACGCTCCTCGACCTGGCGCGCTAGCGCGGGAGCTCGAACGCGAAGACCCAATCGGAGTAGCTCCGCCGGTCGTCGTGGCAGTCGACGCACACGCGCGGCCTGCCCGAGAACAGCGGCTCGCCCTCGTCGTCGTACTCCGCCCAGTACCAGCCGTCGCTGCGCTTCTCCATCACGGCGACGATGCTGCGCGACCCGCCGCGCGTGTAGCCCTCCTTCACGATGATCGATCCGACGGGCCACTCGACGATCGCGTTCGGCCCGTCGAGCGCCGCGGCGACGGGATCGTTGACCCAGATGCGGACGACGTCCGAGTGCGCCGTGAAGCTCGGCTTCGGATCGCGGAAGCCGGGCGCCGGGCGCCAGGATCGGAAGCCCGGGCCTTCGTTGATCTTCGCCCAGAGCCGCTTGGCGCCTTCGGGATCGTCGTTCTGACGGCACCCGGCGACGGCTGCGACGAGAGGGAGGGATGCGATGGCGATGCGAAGCCGAAGCACACGGCGAGTTTCGCGCAGGATGCGGTTTGGGTGTTAGCGGCTCGGCGCATCTCGAGCTCGACATGCTCGTCGAGCAACCCGCGTGGGGCTGCCTTCCGATCGGAGCATGGTCCGTGAGAGCGCAACGTCGACGAGCGGAGGAGCGTCCGGTCGGGGCGAGTACTCGCCGCCATTGGCTTGCGATGGGAAAGAAACGTGTGGAGCGATGCAGCGCGCGCGTTCTTGCCTGCGAGCGGTCGAACGGTGATGGCTCGCTGCGAGGACAGCCTGGAGCCCGGAGCCTCTGCTCCTCCTCACCCCTCGTCAGGCGGCGACCCGACTCCGTTGCTCACCCCGTTCGTCGTCCGATCCGCGACCTGCTTCTCCTGCTCCTTCGCCTCGTCCTCCGCGTCGGCCTTCGCCTGTGCGAACGCGCGCTTCGCGTCTTCGATGGAGCCGCCGCGGAGGAAGTACTGCCGGGCCGCCGCGCCGATCGCCATCGTCCCCGCGAATGCGACCGCGCCCGAGACCATCGAGCCCGCGCCCGGGAAGACGAACTTGATGAGGGCGCGCGCGCCCTCGCGGAAGACGAAGGCCGCGCCGACGTTCACGCCCATCGCGCCCAGGAACTCGGCGGCGGCGCGCTTGTCGAGCGGGCGGCCGGAGAGCCAGGCGATGGCCGCGACGAGCATGACCTGCATCGACGTGATCGGGATCAGGTCGGCGACCGGGATGGGGAGCGCCGCGATGCCCGTGCAGATGACGGCGACCGAACGCGTCAGATCCGTCGCGAGCTGCTCCTGGAGACCACGCACGCGGGCGATGCGTGCGAACGTCCCGCGGCCCGCGTCGGGCAGGTGCTTGAAGAGCGTGCCGACGAGCTCGTCGACGCGCCAGCGCTCGTCCGCCCGGATCGTGCCGTCGTCGCGGAACGACATGTACGTGCTCATGCCGCGCGTCCAGACGAGGTGCGGCGCGAGCTTGCCGCGCGCTCGGATCTTGCTCTCGAGGTGGTGCTCGACCTCCGCCACGCGCAGGAGCTTCTCCTCGAGATCCTCCGGCGGCTCGTCCTCGGGACGGTGCAGTCGCGTGCCCTTCGGTTCGAGCACGTCGCAGTGGGTGGCGACGGCGACGAGGGGAGGGCGGAACCGGTGCACGCGCTCGAGCTCGGCGTAGATGCGCTCGAGCGCGGCGAGGTCGGCGTCGATCGCGCTGTCCGCCTCCGTCGCCTTCACGAGGAAGAGGATGACGTCGGGCGTCTTGCGCTGGAGCTCGACGACGATCGACCGGATGGCGTCGCGCGCGTCGTCGTCCTCGACGGGCTTCGATCCCTCCTGGATGCCGCGTGTGTCGAGCACGGAGATCGTTCCGCGCTCCGACTCGTAGTTGAACCACTTGCCGCGGCCCGTCTGCGCCTTGACGTGGCCGACCTCGGCGACCTTCGCGCCGAAGAGCGCGTTGACCATCGACGACTTTCCCGCGCCGCGCCGACCCACGAGCGCGAACGCAGGCGCGCGCTGCTCGAGCAGGATCGTGCGGAGGAGGGCGATCTTGGCGCGAAGGTCGTTCACCGTCTCCTTCGGCAGCGGCAAGAACTGCAGCATTTCTTCGACACGGCGAATGTTCTCGGCGATGACCTTGCGGGCCTTGGATTCCTCGTCCTCGTCCGTCGGAGGCATTCTCGAGAAAGCATAAGCCCGGCACCCGCGTCGCGCGAGCACGCCGGACGAGCTACGCGCCGCGCGGCAAGCGCGACCGCGTGTGCGCGTGTGCGCGAGCGCGACCGGGCGGCGCGCACGGAGCGCGACCGACCCGACCGGCCGGAGCGATCGGAGCGCCGGTCAGAGCGCGACCACGGTGACGTCGAGGATGGCCGGCGTGCACTGGCGCAGGGCGCCGAGCACCTCGTGGCTCGGAGCGCTGTCGACGTGGATGCGCGCGATCGCGGCGCGCGCTCCGTCGAAGACGATGTTCTCCGTCTCCTGCACGTTGATGCCCGCCTTCTTGAGGCAATCGAAGACCGCGGCGAGGACGCCCACGCGGTCGAGATGTCGCACGGCCAAGAGATGCGTGGCGGGCGACTTCTTCGCGAGGTTCACGACGTGGGGCGGGCGGCCCGTCTCCTTGTAGAGGCGAACGATGCGCACCGTCTCGGCGGCGATCGCCTCCTGCGCCTGGTCGGTCGACGCGCCGATGTGATGCGTGCCGATGACGCCCGGCAGCTCGAAGAGGGGAGAGTCGACCGTACCCGTGCCGCCCGAAGGCTCGCCGGCGAAGACGTCGAGCCCCGCGCGGATCCCGCGCTCCTTGACGGCGCGCTCGAGCGCCGCCTCGTCGACGATCTCGGCGCGCGACGTGTTGAGGAAGATCGCGCCCGGCTTCATCGAGGCGAACACGCCGTCGCCCACGAGCCCGCGCGTCTCGGGCACGAGCGCGAGGTGGACCGTGAGCACGTCCGCGGCCGCGGCGACCTCGGTCGGGCTCGCGAGCTGCGTGATGCCGAGCTCCTCCGCGACCGCGGGCGTGAGGAACTTGTCCCACGCGACGACGCGCATGCCGAACGCCCGTGCGCGCGCGATCACCTCGCGCCCGATCATGCCGACCCCGAGCACGCCGAGCGTGCGCCCGTAGAGGCCGCGCGCCTTCGCGTACTCCTTCTTGTTCCACGTGCCGGCGCGCAGGTCGGAGACGTTCTCCGGGATGCGACGATCGATCGCGAGCAGCAGCGCGAACGTGAGCTCCGCCACGGCGATCGCGTTCTTGCCCGGGCAGTTCGCGACCCAGATCCCGCGCTCGCTCGCGGCCTCGACGTCGATCGTGTTCACGCCGGCGCCCGCGCGGACCACGAGCGACAGCCGTCCGCTCTCGAGCATCGCCCGCGTGACCTTCGTCGAGCGGACGACGAGCACCTGGGCCTCGCTCCGCTCGATGATGCGCTGAAGGTCGTCGCCGCTCGCGTCCGGCTCGTAGACGACCTCGCACCCGATCTCCGCGAGCCCGCGGCGTCCCGAGTCTTCGAACTTGTCCGCGACGAGTACCTTCATCACGCCTCCTTCGTTGGTCGTGGACCGGCTTCTTGGTGGGCGCGCAGGATAGGTCAGCGTGGATCGATCTTCCATGCACGAGCCGCTCACGCGCGCCCGACGCGCCGCGGCAGCGGCCTTTGCTGTTGCGCCCCCTCGTCGTGCATCTATCCTCGACCGGCCATGACGCGCACGCTCATCAAGGGAGGGACCGTGGTCACCGCGGTCGACACGTTCGCCGCGGACATCGCCATCGTCGACGACAAGATCGCCGCGATCTTCGGGCCGTCGGCAGCGCCTTCGGGCCCGTGGGACGTCACCATCGACGCCACCGGCAAGTACGTCCTGCCTGGAGGTATCGACGCTCACACGCACCTCGACATGCCGTTCGGCGGCACGACGTCGTCGGACGACTTCGAGACGGGCACCCGTGCGGCCGCCTACGGCGGCACGACGACGATCGTCGACTTCGCCATCCAGGCGAAGGGCGAGGCGCTCCGCAAGGGGCTCGACACGTGGCACGCGAAGGCGGAGGGCAAGGCCGCGGTCGACTACGCCTTCCACATGATCATGACCGACGTGAACGATCAGACCATCCCCGAGATGGGCAAGATCGTCGACGAGGGGGTCACGTCGTTCAAGATGTTCATGGCGTACCCGGGCGTCCTCTACGTCGACGACGGGCAGATCTTCCGCGGGATGCAGCGCGCGCGCGAGGTCGGTGCGCTCATCTGCATGCACGCGGAGAACGGGATCGCGATCGACGTGCTCGTCGCGCAGGCCCTCGCGAAGGGCCACACGGCGCCCATCTATCACGCGCTCACGCGCCCGCAGATCGCGGAGGCCGAGGGTACGCACCGCGCGATCTGCCTCGCGGAGATGGCGGGCGCGCCCGTGTACATCGTGCACCTCTCGGCCGAGCGTGCGCTCGAGCAGGTCGTCGAGGCGCGCGACCGCGGTCTGCCGGTCTACGCGGAGACCTGCCCGCAGTACCTCTTCTGCTCCCAGGACGATCTCGCGCGTCCCGACTTCGAAGGCGCGAAGTACGTGTGCACGCCGCCGCTCCGTCCCGCGCAGATGCAGGACGATCTCTGGCGCGGGCTCAAGTTCCACGATCTGCAGGTCGTGTCGACCGATCACTGCCCGTTCTGCCAGAAGGGGCAGAAGGAGCTCGGCAAGGACAACTTCGCGAAGATCCCGAACGGCATGCCGGGCATCGAGACGCGCATGTACCTGCTCTGGGACGGCGGCGTCCGCGCGGGCCGCATCTCGATGAACCGCTTCGTCGAGATCACCGCGACGGCTCCGGCGAAGATCTTCGGCCTCTACCCGCGCAAGGGGACCATCGCCGTCGGCTCCGACGCCGACATCCTCGTCTGGGACGGCGAGAAGCGTCACGTGCTCAGCGAGAAGACGCTGCACATGCGCGTCGACTACTCGCCGTACGAGGGGCGCGAGGTCGTCGGCGCGCCAACGCACGTCCTGTCTCGCGGCAAGGTCGTCGTCGAGAACGGCAACTACGTCGGCAAGAAGGGCGACGGCCGCTTCGTGAAGCGGAGCACCTTCAACCTCATGTGATCGGCTCCGGCTGAGCTCGGGCTCGAGGCCCGAGGCGAGGCACCCCGAGGCGAGGCAGGGCGGGTGACGAACGGCCGCATCCCAGCGATGCGGCCGTCGTCCTACCCGTGCTCGCAAAGGGCGAGCGCCCGGCTTTTCGCGCCCGCGGGGCTTGTCCGCGTCGAAGCCGGGAAACAAACTGTGGGGAGCGTACGTCCAACGCTACGCGCCGAGCGACCGGCAACAGACAAAGGAAGAGTCCCGATGAGCGAGCGTTACGTCAGGCCAACGATTGCTGGGTGGCTCACCCCGACCCTCATCGCGCCGTGGATCTCGGTTTACGGAGCGGTCACGGCGTTCGCCGTTCTCGGCGTCGACTGGGGCCTGTTCGGGAAGATCGCAGGCTGGGCGGTCGGGATGCTCGTCGGGAGCGTCTGGGCCTTCGTCTTCTGCCTCATGCTCGTCCTCGTGGACGTGCTCCTGCTCGCGGTACGGGTCCGCACGCTCCCGGCAGGCAAGCGCGGCTGGCTCGCGTCGTTCGTCTCGCCGCTCATGGTCTTCGGCATCTACGGCGTCGCGCCGCCGCACACGTTCTGGCACTACGGCCTCTGGGGCGTCGTCGCCGCCGTGTTCGTCCCGATGCTCGCGGTCGCCATGATCGTGCGCGTCTTCGCGGGACGGAAGCCGCCGCGCTGACGGTTCCTCTTCATCGGAGACGTCGAAGGCCCGCGCGCTCGCTGCTCGCGGGCCTTTCGTCTTCCATGCTGCTGGCGCTCACTTCGGCCCGGCGCAGCGGCTCTCGAGGACGATCTCGTTGATCGTCGTCGCGAGCGAAAGGCTGCCGGACCGGACCGCGGCGAGGTCGAAGTTCTTGCCGCCGGTCTGGACGGGGATGGGGTCCTTGCCCTTGTACGGCTTGCTCCATCCGAACGCGATCGCGTCCGATTCCGTGTGGCGCCGTCCGGTGCCGCACCCGCCGCCCTCGAACAGCCCCGGGGGCTTGAGGCGCGTGAACGAGAAGACGCGCACGCCGGCCTTCTTCAGGGCGTCGATCGTCTCGTCGAGCGTGTACTTCGCCGGGTAGTCGCCCTCGCGCGGGAAGTCCGTCTTGTCGGTCTTGCCGTCGTTGTCGCGGTCGCCGTAGTTGTCCGGCGCCTCGATGAAGGTGTCGTCGGTCGCGACGATCACGATGCGCGCGGCGTTCTTGCGCCAGGGGAACTCGGTCGCTGCCATGTGGAGCGCGTCGAGCGCGTTCTCCTCGCAGATCGGATTCTGCTGCGGCGGGCCCGACGGGCCGTCGCCCGGGTTGCGGTCCCTCGCGGTGTAGGTCTTCCGAGTGTCGGCGAAGGCCGCGCGCATCGTGGCGGCGGTCGTGTGGACCTTGCCGCCGGCCTCGTCGCCCGTCGTGCTCATCGCGGCGTTGTCGACGAAGAAGACGAGCCCGAAGTGCGCACCTTCCTTGAGGGCGTTCGACGCCGTCACGACTTTCTCGATCTCGCTCTCGAGCTTCTGGAGCACGAAGTTCATCGAGCTCGACACGTCGAGGACGAGCACGACGTCGATGTCCTCCGTGCACGCGCCGTTCTTCCCCCCGTCGCCCGCCGCCTGGTCGCCGAAGCCGGTCGTCGGACCGCCGGCGCTCGAGCTCGCGCTTTCTTCGGTCGACGTGGGCTCGGGTTCGTCCGGATCGAAGCCGGCGCGCTCGCCGGCCGAGCAGTGGACGAGGCCCACCAATGCCGTCGCGAACAGAGGAGCCAAGAGCCGAGACCGCATGACGTGCGGGGCTTAGCTCAGCCGAGGGCTGGGCGCCAGGCATACGCCCGCGGCGCCGGCCAGGGCGGGCCTCCCGTCACTTCGCGGTGAACCGCAGCGAGTAGCTCACGCCCGTACGGCCGCGATCGAGCTTCGGGAACTCGACGCTCTCGAAGACGGCCACGACGCACGGGACGAACTCCGCCACGTCCGGCCCTTTGCCGAGCGTCGACCGCGGGTTCGAGACCTTCGGGCGCCCGCCGCTGCCCTCGATGAGGAGGTCGACGCCGACGTCGGCCTGCTTCGGCGGGTTCGGCACGTGCTTCGCCCAGCACCGGGCGATCTCGGGGAAGTGGGGCTCGACGGCCTTCTTGAACGGCTCCTTCGTCTTCTCGTCGTACGGCCCGCCGCCGACGTGCATCCCGATGGTGACGATCTTCACCTTCGGAGGATCGACCGGCTCTTCGGACGCCGCCGGTCCGGCGTCCGGCGCACCTGCATCGGCCTCGGGCGAGACCGACGTCTCGGGCGGCGCCGCATCGGCGGGCTCGACGGCGGACGCGGGCGCGGTCCCGGCGGGCGGGGTCGGGACCGCGTCCGTGTCCTTGGCAGCGACGGGCTCGACGCGCTGCGAGGAGCCGCACGCGACGAGCAGCCCGACGAGGGAGAGGACGACCGAGCGCGTGACCATCGACGATCAGAGGTCGATGCCCGTCGGCAGCGGCTCGCCCTTCTTCTGCGCGCTCGCGAGGTGCTGGACGAGCGTGCGCGTGTCGAGGACGCTGATCGTCTGCATCTCGAGCGCGCCGATGCGGTCCTCCGGCGTGAACATCGACTCGGTGCGCTCCATCGAGAGCTTGTGCGCGTCGTAGGTCGCCGACTCGGCCTTCGTGTCGAGGATCGAGTAGTCGTCGCCACGCCGCAGCTCGAGGTCGACCCAACCCGTGATGTGCTGGGCGACGCCGCGGACGAGCGCCTGCTTGATGAGGTACGACTCGGGCTCGTACCAGCGGCCCTCGTAGAGCAGCCGTCCGAGGCGGCGGCCGAGGATCTGGTACTGCTCGGTCGTGTTCTCGTTGTGGACGGCGCTGAGGATGCGCTCGTACGCGATGTGGAGGAGGGCCATGCCGGGCGCCTCGTAGATGCCGCGGCTCTTGGCCTCGATGATCCGGTTCTCGATCTGATCGCTCACGCCGAGGCCGTGGCGGCCGCCGACGGCGTTGGCCGTGAGGATCGCCTCGGTGAGCGACGAGAAGCGCTTGTCGTCGATCCCGACGGGGACGCCGCGCTCGAAGTGGATGCGGACGCGCTCGGGCTCGATCTCGACGTCGGGACGCCACGAGGCGACGCCCATGATCGGCTCGACGATGTTCACGCCGTGGTCGAGGCGCTCGAGATCCTTGGCCTCGTGCGTCGCGCCGAGCATGTTGCTGTCGGTGCTGTAGGCCTTCTCGGCCTTCATCGAGTAGGGGAGACCAGCCTTCTCGAGGTAGGCGCTCATCTCGGCGCGGCCGCCGAGCTCGCCGACGAACTCCGCGTCGAGCCAAGGCTTGTAGACGCGGAGGTTCGGGTTCACGAGGATGCCGTAGCGGTAGAAGCGGTGGATGTCGTTGCCCTTGTGGGTGCTTCCGTCGCTGAAGATGTCGACCTTGTCCTCGAGCATCGCGCGGACGATCGCGGTCGCGGTCACGGCGCGGCCGAGCGGCGTCGTGTTGAAGTACTTCTTGCCCGCGGTCGAGAGGTGGAAGGCTCCGCACTGGATCGCGATGACGCCTTCGCGCGCCAGCGCCTCGCGGCAGTCGATGAGGCGCGCGTTGACCGCGCCGTGACGGAGCGCCTGCTTGGGGATGTCGCTGACGTCCTTCTCGTCGGGCTGGGCGAGGTCGGCGGTGTACGCGTGGACCTTCAGCCCGCGCGCCTTGAGCCAAGCGACGGCGCAGCGCGTGTCGAGACCACCGGAGAACGCGATGGCGATCGACTCGCCGGCGTCCGGAACCTTGCGGAGGATGTGGGCCATGGGGCGGGGGACATATCGTAGGAAGCACGAGAGAACAACGGCCCGATGCCGCACCGCGCCGGGGTCGAGCCCGACCGTGACCCGTGACCGCGCGGGCGCGGCGGACTAGGCTCCCGGGGCCATGCTGGATCTGCCCACGCCGAAGCCGCTTCCCACGAACGAGCCCGTCCTCTCGTACGCGCCCGGGACACCCGAGCGGAGCGCGCTCAAGGCCGCGCTGAAGACGATCGCCTCCGAGCGCCCCGACCTGCCGCACGTCATCGGCGGCAAGGAACTCCGCGACGGCGCTCCGTTCGAGGTGAAGGCCCCGCACGACCACGGCCTCGTGCTCGCGACGGCGCACGACGGCGGCCAGGCCATGGCCGAGCGCGCCATCGCCGCCGCGCTCGCGGCCGCGCCGGGATGGGCGGCGACGCCGTTCGAGGAGCGCGCCCGCGTCTTCCTCCGTGCGGCCGAGCTTCTCGCCGGCCCGTGGCGGCAGACGCTCAACGCCGCCACGATGCTCGGGCAGAGCAAGACCGCGTTCCAGGCGGAGATCGACTCCGCGTGCGAGCTCATCGACTTCCTCCGCTTCAACGTCGCGTTCGCGTCGCGCCTCGCCGAGCAGCCCATCTCGCCGCCGGGCATGCTCAACACGCTCGAGCTCCGCCCGCTCGAGGGCTTCGTGCTCGCGATCACGCCGTTCAACTTCACGGCGATCGCCGGCAACCTGCCGTCGGTCTGCGCGCTGATGGGCAACGTGGTCGTGTGGAAGCCCGCCGAGAACCAGGCGCTCGCCGCGCACCACACGATGCGCCTGTTCGAGGCCGCGGGGCTCCCGCCGGGCGTCATCAACCTCGTGCACGGCGACGGCGCGAAGGTCGCGGACGTCTGCCTCCGTCACCGCGAGCTCGCGGGCATCCACTTCACGGGATCGACCCGCGTGTTCCAGTCGCTCTGGCGCGGCGTCGGCGAGAACATCGCCAGTTACCGGAGCTACCCGCGCGTCGTCGGCGAGACGGGCGGCAAGGACTTCGTGTTCGCGCACCCGTCGGCGGAGCTCGAGGCGCTCGCCGTCGCGCTCGTGCGCGGCGCGTACGAGTACCAAGGGCAGAAGTGCTCGGCCGCCTCGCGCGCGTACGTGCCGCGGTCGATGTGGCCGAAGCTCCGGGATCTGCTCGTCGACCACATCAAGGCGATCAAGATGGGCGACGTCACGGACTTCCGGAACTTCATGGGCGCCGTCATCAACGAGCGCGCGTGGACGCGGCTCGACGGCTGGCGCGCCCGCCTCGCGAGCGACGCCGGCGTGAAGGTCCTCGCCGCCGACGGCTGGTCGCGCGAAAAGGGCTGGTTCTGCGGTCCCACGCTCGTGGAGGTCGAGGACGCCGCGCACCCGGTGCTCGCCGAAGAGCTCTTCGGTCCGATCCTCGCCGTGTACGTCTACGACGACGGCAAGCTCGGCGGTGTCGAGGAGGCGCTCGATCTCGTCGATCGGACGAGCCCGTACGGGCTGACGGGCGCCATCTTCGCGCGCGACCGCGGCGCCATCGCGGCGGCCGTGACGCGCCTGCGCCAGTCGGCGGGCAACCTCTACATCAACGACAAGCCGACGGGCGCCGTCGTCGGGCAGCAGCCGTTCGGCGGCTCGCGCGCTTCGGGCACGAACGACAAGGCGGGCAGCGCGTACAACCTCTTGCGCTGGACGAGCCCGCGCGTGATCAAGGAGACGTTCGTGCCGCCGACCTCCGTCGGCTACCCGTTCATGCAGGCGGAGTGACCGCCTTCACGGTCGATTCAAGACGGCGAGCGTGCGCTTCGGGCGATCGCCCTTCGCGTGACGCTCGCCCTCGCACGCGGGCGAGCCGCGCTCGAGGTCACGGCAGACCTGCGGCCGGCGTTCGTAGATCGAGCAGAGGAACGTCCCCGACGGAGCGTCGACGACGAGCGCTGCACAGCGTCCGGTCGGCCCCGTGCGATCGATCCGCATGAAGGCCTGGTTGCCGATCCACGTGACGAGCTCCAGGGCGGCGTCACCGAGCCGCTCGTAGTCGTCGCCCGTCACGCGCGCGTGGCGATCCGACTCCGAGAAGCAGCAGGCGCCGCAGCGGGTGCAGTCTTCGGCCACGGCGCGAGCCTAGCGCGGGCGGCGCCGGGCGCGATCGTCCCCGGCGGTTTTGCTAGAGTAGCGGCCCTCCATGGCTCAACCTCGTCGTTCGCTCATCTCCACGGTCCTCTTGCTCGCGATGACCGCGGCCGGCCTCTCCGGCTGCAACAAGAAGGGGCATCCGATGCCGGACGCGAACGCGACGCCCGCGCCTGGCCAGGCGAGCGCGACGCCGGCGCCCGCGGTGCCGCCACTCTCGCCGGTCGCGCGCATCGAGGACGAGAGGAACACCATCAACGTCTTCCGTGCAGCCGCGCCGTCGACGGTGTTCGTGACGCAGAAGCGCGTCGTCGTCGACTGGTTCGCCGGCGTCGCCCAGGAGGTGCCGGCCGGATCGGGCTCCGGCTTCGTCTGGGACGACAAGGGGCACATCGTGACGAACTTCCACGTCGTGGAAGGGGCCCAGTCGCTGAACGTCACCTTCCACGATCAGCAGACCTTCGAGGCGAAGATCGTCGGCATGGAGCCGCGGAAGGACATCGCGGTGCTGAAGGTCGACGCGCCCGCGAACCTCCTCGTCCCGATCAAGGTCGCCAAGACGACGCACCTCGAGGTCGGGCAGAAGGCGATCGCGATCGGCAACCCGTTCGGGCTCGACCACACGCTCACGACGGGCGTCGTCAGCGCGCTCGGACGCCAGGTGCAGGGCGCCGGCGGCGTCACGATCCGCGACATGATCCAGACCGACGCCGCCATCAACCCCGGCAACTCGGGAGGCCCGCTCCTCGACTCGAACGGTCACCTCATCGGGATGAACACGATGATCTTCAGCAAGTCGGGCACGTCGGCCGGCATCGGCTTCGCCGTCCCCGTCTCGACGATCTCGCGCATCGTCCCGCAGATCATCAAGACGGGGCGCGCCGAGCAGGTCGGGCTGAACATCGCGATCGACCCGATGCAGAAGCTCGAGCGTCGGCTCGGCATCCGCGGCGTCATCGTCTTGGCCGTGCCGCCGGACAGCCACGCGTACAAGGCGGGGATGCGCGGCATCACACAGACGCGCAACGGCATCGCGCTCGGCGACATCATCGTCGCGATCGACGACAAGCGCGTCGAGACGTTCGACGACCTCTACACCGCGCTCGATCAGCACAAGCCCGACGACATCGTGAAGGTCACCACGGTCCGCGGCGACGAGACGAGGACGCTCCACGTGAAGGTCGTCGTCCTGAACCCGGCGAACGCGAACTGATCCGCTCGCGACCCTGGAGCCCGGAGCCCGGAGCCTGATGCTAGGATGCGCGGCATGATGAAGCTTCGGGGGCACGCCGACCGACGCTCGGGCTGGGCCGACGAGCGACGCGCGCGATTGCCGCGGCGGGCGCTTCTCTGCGCGCTCTTCGCCGTCGCGGTCGTGGCGTGCAAGGACAAGACGCAGGCGGGCGGCTCCGGCGGCGCGCCTGCGGGGCAGGGCAAGCGGCTGAAGATCGCGGTCATCCCGAAGGGCACGACGCACGAGTTCTGGAAGAGCGTCCACGCGGGCGCGGTGAAGGCGTCGAAGGAAGAAGACGTCGACATCGTCTGGAAGGGCCCGCTCAAGGAGGACGATCTCAAGGCGCAGATCGACGTCGTGAACACCTTCGTCGCGCAGGGTGTCTCCGGCATCGTGCTCGCGCCGCTCAACGACTCCGCGCTCCGTGCTCCCGTGAAGGCCGCGGTCGCCGCCAAGATCCCGGTCGTCGTCTTCGACTCGGATCTCCAGGGTGACGACTACGTGAGCTTCGTCGCGACCGACAACCAGGCCGCCGGTCGGCTCGCCGGCGAGGCGATGGCGAAGCTCCTCGGCGACAAGGGCAACGTCATCGTCCTCCGCTACCAGGAGGGCTCCGCGAGCACGCAGAAGCGCGAAAAGGGCTTCTTGGACGTCATCCAGTCGAAGCCGGACATCAAGCTCGTGAGCGACAACCAGTACGGAGGCGCGACGACGGAGAGCGCGTTCCAGAAGAGCGAGAGCTTGCTCCTCGCGCACAAGGCGCAGACCGGCGCGGTCGACGGGGTCTTCACCCCGAACGAGTCGACGACGTTCGGCATGCTGCAGGCGCTCAAGAAGTCGGGCGTGAACAAGAAGGTCCGGTTCATCGGCTTCGACACGTCGGACAAGCTCGTGGCCGCGCTCCGCGAGGGCGATCTCGACGGTCTCGTCGTCCAGGACCCGTTCAAGATGGGTTACCTCGCCGTGAAGACCATGGCCGATCACCTCCGCGGCAAGCCCGTGGAGAAGCGCATCGACACCGGCGCTCGTTACGTCGACAAGGCCTCGCTCGACGATCCGGCCGTGAAGGAGATCATGCAGCCCGACCTCAAGAAGTGGCTGGGGGAGTGAGCGCCGCGGCCGACACGCCCGTCCTCGAGCTCTCGGGGATCGAGAAGTCCTTCGGCGCGGTCTCGGTGCTGCGCGGCGTCGACCTGTGCGTGCGTCGCGGTGAGGTCCACGCGCTCCTCGGCGAGAACGGCGCGGGCAAGAGCACGCTCATGCGCATCCTGCTCGGCGCCGAGCGAGCGGACAAAGGCTCGATGATGCTCTGCGGTCGGCCGTACGCGCCGGACGGGCCGGGCGACGCGCGTGTCGCGGGCGTCGTCATGGTCCCGCAGGAGCGGACCCTCTGTCCGGATCTGACCGTGCTCGAGAACGTCGTCCTCGGCCTCGAGCCGACGGCGGCGGGCTTCGTTCGCAGGCGCGAGGCGCGCGCCATCGCCGAGCGGGCGCTCGGCCTCGTCACGGAGGTCGGCCGTCGCATTCCGCTCGACGTCCGCGCCAAGCACCTCGGAGTGGCCGACCAGCAGCTCGTGGAGATCGCCCGCGCGCTCGCGCAAGGCGGCGCGGCGGACGAGCACGGCAGGAAAGGCATGGCCGCGCGCGTGCTCATCCTCGACGAGCCGACGTCGAGCCTCGGCCACGACGACGCCGCGCGCCTCTTCACGCGCGTGCACGCGCTCAAGGCGGCGGGGCTCTCCATCATCCTCGTGACGCACTTCCTCGGCGACGTGCGCGCGCACGCCGATCGCTACACCGTGCTGCGCGACGGCAAGGTTCGAGGCGAAGGCGATCCGAAGACGACGCCCGCCGAACGGATCGTCACGGAGATGCTCGGTCGCGAGCTGTCGGACTCGCGGGACGTCACGCACGTCGGCGGGTATCGCGGGACCGAGCCGATCGACGAGGCCGGCGCGGAGGTGCTCCTCGAGGTCGACGCGCTCGGCGGCCGCGAGCGCCCGCGCAAGGCGAGCTTCGTCCTTCGCCGAGGAGAGGTGCTCGGCATCGCCGGCCTCGTCGGCTCCGGACGCACCGAGCTCCTCCGGCTCATCGCGGGCCTCGACGACAAGGCGCACGGGACCGTGAAGGTCCACGCGCGGAAGGGCGTCGGGCTGCTCAGCGAGGACCGGGGAGGGGAGGGCTTGATGCTCCGTCGATCGATCGCCGACAACGTCACGCTCTCGCGCCGCGGGCCGTTCGTGTGGAAGCCGAAGGAGATCCTCGCCGAAGGCGGGCGATGGATCCAGGAGCTCGCCGTCAAAGCCGCCGGCCCGTGGCAGGAGGTCGGCGAGCTCTCGGGCGGCAACCAGCAGAAGGTGCAGATCGCGCGCCTGCTCCGCGAGGACTACGACGTCCTCCTCGTGGACGAGCCGACGCGCGGCATCGACGTCGCCAGCAAGGCGCAGGTCCTCTCGCTCGTGCGCGAGCTCGCGCGCAAGGGCAAGGGCATCGTGCTCGTCTCGAGCCAGCTCGACGAGCTGATCTCGACGTGCGACACGATCGCGATCCTGCGGCGCGGAGAGCTCGGGCCTCCGATCCCCGCCGCCGAGTGGACGGAAGAGAAGCTCCTGCTCGAGGTGTCGTCATGATGCTGTCGACCTCGTCGGGGCCGCGTCGTCCGGCGTGGCTCGGCCCGCTGATCGCGGTCGTCGTCGTCTACGCGATCTTCGCCGCGCTCACACCCGACACGTTCCTCCGGACGCAGAACCTCCTCACGATGGCGCGGCAGACCGTCGTCGTCGCGATCTGCGCGCTCGGGATGACGATGGTGATCATCACCGGCGGCATCGATCTGTCGGCGGGCTCGCTCGTGGCGCTCACGACCGTCGTGGTGGCGTGGATGCTCCAGAGCGGCGCGCCTCCCGCGGTCGCGGTGGCCGTCGCGCTCGCCGTCGCCGCGGCGGTCGGCGCGGTCATCGGCACGCTCGTCGGCAAGCTCCGGATGATGCCCTTCGTCGTCACGCTCGGCGCGATGACGGTCCTGCGCGGCGCCGCGAAGGGCCTGGCGAAGGAGCAGAAGATCGACTGCGAGACGAAGGGCCTCGAGACGCTGCTCTCGGCCGACGTCTCGGCGCCCGGCCTCTGGATCACGCTCGCGCTCGCCATCCTCGTCGCCCTGATGCTCGGCTACACGCGGTTCGGCCGTCACGTGTTCGCCGTCGGGAGCAACGAGGCCGCGGCTCGCCTCTGCGGGATCGATCCGGCGAGAGTGAAGCTCCTCGTCTATACGCTCTCGTCGTTCCTCTTCGGCGTCGCCGGCGTGATGGAGCTCTCCACGCTGACCGTGGGCGATCCGACCGACTCGATCGGCCTCGAGCTCGACGTCATCGCCGCGGTCGTCATCGGCGGCGCCCCCCTCGCGGGCGGCGACGGGAGCGTGGTCGGCGCCGTGCTCGGGGCGCTCCTCATGACCGTGATCAAGACCGGCGCCGTCCACAACGGCATGCCGAGCTGGACGCAGGAGATCGTGACGGGCGCGATCATCGTGCTCGCCGTCGCGATCGATCGCGCGCGTCACGGCAAGGGCCGCCGGTGAGATCAGGCGCCGGGCTCGAGGCTCCAGGCTCCCGGCAACGGAGCTTCGGGCGACGCCGGTGACCTGCCGCGTTGGGCGAGGAAGCGGAAGACGAAAGCGACCTTCTCGTTCGGTGCGAGGACGACCGGAGGCCCGGGCATCGCACGGGCGCGCTCGAGGGCGGCGACGATCGACGGCTCGGCGATCGCGCGTGCCGGGGTCGTTCCGTCCCAGACGATCTGCACGCCGAGCGGGTCGGCCGCGCGCACGGCCTCCACGATGTCGGGGACGCGACGCGCGTTCCCCTCGGTGACGAGGACGAGCGCGATCGCGCCGCGCAGTCCTTCCGGGCCGAGCGCGCGCGCGGCTTTGCGCGTCCGTACGCGCACCGTGCGCGCCGACGGTTCGGGCACGGGCCCGGCGGCGCGCAGCGCCGCGCCGATGGCTGCGGCGACGGCGTCGCAGAGCGTGCCGTCCGCGGCCGAGACCTCGACGCGGGCCTCCCATCGCCCGGTGCGCCGGCCGCTGCGATCGACGCGCGCGTCGACGAGGCGGACGTCGAGCACGGCGCCTTCCGACGGCTCGCGGACGACGACCTCGAGGGTCTGGCGCGCAGCCGTCGACCGCAGCTTGACCGCGCTGCGGTCGAGTGTCGGGCGGGCGAGGCTCGTAGCGCTTCGGAGGCGGCGGCTCACGACGTGCACCCTATGGTCGCAGAAATCGCGCTCGGGTGCGGCATCATCGACGCGAGCTGCGCGAGCGTCCGGGGGTCGGCCGGCCGCGGCGGGCAGGCGAGGGCGCGCGGCTCGGTCGGTTGGGGATCGCGCTCTCGGCTCGGCCTTCCCCGGTGAGGAGCCGCGTCAGCTCGCGGGCGAGGAGGACACGTGTGCCGCGCTCGAGGAAGAAGCTGCGGAGGGCGTGTGCCTCTCCGACGGCGCGGTCCACGAGCGAAGGGGCCTCGCGCGCCTCGGGGGCGAGGAGGAGGCGGACGCTTCGCACGAGCGCGAGGGCCTCGTCCGGGAGCGCGCGGAGCATCGCCAGGATGGCGCCGGAGCATCGCCCGGTCGACGCGCCATCCGTCATGTGCGGGACCGCGTGCACGATCTCGAACGCAGACACCTGGGGCAGGGCGTGCTCCTGGAAGTCGGCGTCGAGGAAACGGCGCAGGTCCACCTCGACGAGCGGCGCGTGGCCGAGGGCGGAGCAATCGTCGAGGGCGTCTGCGAAAAGGCGGGCATCGTCGCCGCTCGCTCGGAGGCGGACGACCTCCCCGCGCTCGATCGAGGAGCGCAGCGCCTCGCGCCGGCGCGCGCGCGCGCGTCGGCGGTCCTCCGCGTATCGGCGCGCGAGGCGCACGAGCTCGACGCCACGCGCGGCGGCGAGCGCCGCGTGGAGCTCCGGCGTGTGGGCGCCGTCGGCTTCGGTCCGCCCGAGCCATGCGAGCGGAGGCGTGTGCGCGCCGTCGGGGCGCCGCGGCCCTCGGCCGAGGAGCGTGCTCCAGATCGCGAGGACGCGCTCGGTCGCATGGTCCTGCGAGAAGCGCTCGATGACGCGCTCCCGGCCGCGTTCACCCATGCTCCGCGCGAGCTCCGGATCGGCAAGCACGCGTTCGATCGCCTCCGCGGCCGCCGCCGGATCTCCCGGCGTCACGAGGATGCCCGACTCGCCGTCGGCGACGACCTCGGGGATGCCGCCCGTACGCGACGCGATGACGGGCAGCCCGCTCGCCGCGGCCTCGAGGAGCGCGACGCCGAAGCCCTCGACGTCGGAGTCGGAGCCTCCGCCTGCGAGCAGCACGAACGCACGCGCGAGCCCGTAGAGGGCGGGCAGCTCCGCATCGGCCACGAAACCGGCCGGGACGAGGCGCGAGGCGATGCCGAGCTCGCCGGCGAGCCTCGAGAGCTCGCTGATCATCGCCTCGTCTCTTCCCGTGAAGACGTACTTGAGCTTGGGGCGGCGCTCGGCGAGCCGCGCGATGGCGTAAAGGACCGTCTCGTGCCCCTTGTGCGGGACGAGGCGCGAGACGGTGAGCACGATCTCGTCGTCGGGATCGAGGCCGAGCCGCCGGGCGAGCGCCGCGCCGTCCTTCGTTCCCGGCGCGAAGCGAGCCGGATCTATCCCGTTCTCGATCGTGTGGACGTTGTCGGGCACGACGCCGTGCGCTCGCGCGAGCTCGCCCGAGAAGCGCGACACGCAGAAGACGGCGTCGGCGCGCGACAGCCCGGCGATCTGCGCCTCGCGGTAGGCCTCCGGCGCGATCTGGTGGTGCACCGAAGGCGCGAGGAGATCGTTGCCGTGCACGCTCACGGTCACGACGCAAGGCAGGGCGGCCCGGAGCGCGGGCACCCACGGTCCGAGGCCCGCGTGACAGAGGTGGATCACGTCCGGAGCGTCGCGCAGGGCCTCGTCGATCGTCGCGAGCAGATCGCGGAAGAGATCGATGCCGAGCGGTGGCGGGAGCGGCTGGTAGATCGGGGCGATGGCGCCGGCGTCTCCCGCGGAGCGCGCGCCGAGGCGGTTCGTCGTGTAGACGCGGGCGGCGACGCCGCGTGCTCTGAGGCCGTCGGCGAGCGTGCGCGCGACGGTGGCGGCGCTGCCGAGCTTCGGCGCGTAGTCGTGGGCGACGATGGCGACGCGCGACACCGCCGAGCCTCGCGGGATCCAGAGCGGGCGCAGGGCGGCTTCGGCCGCCGCGCGGTTCTGGGGCCGGAGCGGGTAGGCGCGGTGCGCGGCGCGCATCGACGCGAGCGTGCTCGGAGATCCGAGGATGGCCTCGATGCGATCGGCGATGGCCCGTGCCTCGGGCCGCGCGGTGACGGCTGCGCCGACGCGCGCGAGCTTCCTGGCGCGCGCGCGCTGGTCCTCCGTCTCGCCGCGGCCCGAGACCAGCACCGCGGGCTTCTCGAGCGCACGGATCTGGGCGAGCGCGTCGTAGAGCGCAGGCGACACGACGAGCGTCGCTTCTGCGAGCAGCGCGTCGACGTCGGGCGGGCAGCGCGCCACCGTGAGGCCGGGGATGCCGTCGGCGTCCGGAGGGAACATGCCGTCGGGCCCGACGACGATGACCGTTTCGAGGGACGGCAACCGTACGCGCGCGAGGAGATGGGCATCGGCGACGGCGCGAGCGTAGCGGCGTGGGTCGACCGACGGTCCTCCGCCGCAGGCCAGCGCGACGACGAGCGGTCCGCGTCGCTCGTGCTTCGACGAGGCGTTCTCCGGAGAGGCCCTCAGGCGGCGCACGACGGGCCCGACGAGCGACACCGGCGAGCCCGCGAGCAGCTCGAGATCGACCTCGGTCGGCTCGTGGAGGACGACGATTCGATCGAGCTCGAGCGGTGCCTCGCTCGCGACGAACGCGCGGAGCGCCTCGGGATCGAGCTCGCGCAAGAGGAGGACGGCACGCGCGCCGAGCGCGGGGAGCCTCTTCACGACGTGCGTGGGGGCATGCGTGTCGAACACGACGAGGTCGGGCGCGAACGCCTCGAGCGCCGCGACGAGCGCCGTCTCCTCGAGGACGTCCGGCAGCGCCGTGGTCGCGCGCTCCGGATCGGCGTGCGGCGCCGTCAGGCGCGCGGGCAAGCGCACCCAGTCGAGACCGGCGCGAACGAGCACCGAGACGTCGGCGGCGTTCGTGAGGACGAGCAGCCGGACGCCCGGCGCGAGCGTGCGCATCTCGGCCGCGAGGCTCGCTGCCCGGACGAGGTGCCCCAGCCCGACGTCGTCGAGCGCGTGGAACGCTACGCGAAGCTCGCGGGCTTTGGTCACGCGGCCTCTTCCCGGGGCTCTGCCGGCATGGCTGCGGATGCTACCGGCGGCGGCTCATGCGTCAACGAACCACGGCGCGCCCGGGGCGACCGCCCGGGGCGGACGGGCATGGTAGGCTCTCGACCCCTCCGCCGAGAAAGGAGCAAGGTCGATGCGCCTCAAGGACAAGATCGCCCTCGTCACTGGAGCCAGCCGTGGCATCGGATACGCGAGCTGCCTCGCGCTCGCCGGTGAAGGCGCCACCGTCGTCGGCGTCGCGCGCACGAAGAAGGATCTCGAAGCCCTCGAGAAGGCCGTCGCCGAGAAGGGCGGCAAGGCCAAGACCTTCGAGTGCGACGTGACCAAGTCGGCCGACGTGGCGTCGTGCGTGAAACAGACCATCGACGCGTTCGGGCGCATCGACATCCTCGTCAACAACGCCGGCATCGGAGGCTACCGTCCGTTCCTCGATTGGACCGAGGAAGACTACGACCGGATCATGGCGACGAACGCCAAGTCGACGTGGCTCTTCTGCAAGGAGGTCCTCCCGCACATGCTGAAGCAGGGCGGCGGGAACATCGTGATGGTGTCGAGCGTCGCCGGCCTCCAGGGCTACCCGACCGAGGGCATCTACTGCATGTCGAAGTTCGCCCAGGTCGCCCTCGCGCAGTCGCTCGATCGCGAGTTCTACGAGCAGAACATCAAGGTCAGCCTCGTCTGCCCGGGCGGCGTCGAGACCCACTTCGCGATCGGCGACGGCCGCACCTACGACGGCCCGAACATGAAGGGCTTCTCGACGCCCGAGGACGTGGCGGAGGCCGTCCTCCTCGCCGTCCTGCCGCGCGAGCGCACGCGCATCGTGAACGTGATCATGCGCCCGATGAACGAGGCGACCTGAGTCGCCCCGTTCACTCGACCATCCCTCGATCAGGAGAGGCGCCGGCGGCGGGCTCCGAGGAGCACGGCGCCGGCGAGCAGAGCGAGCGCGTGGAACGAAGACGTCGGCGCGCCGGCCTGGTGGCAGGCGCAGCCGCTCGCCTCTTCGGCCGCCGGAGCGGCGGGCGAGGGAGACTCGGGCGTCGTCACGCCGCCGGCGGGCTCTTCGGCCTCCACGGCGTGCGTCACGACGGTGCTCGCGCTCGCGAGGTACGTGTCGTCGCCGGTGTACTGGGCCTTGAGGCTGTGCGCGCCGAGGGCGAGCGACTTGGTGGAGAAGCGCGCCGCTCCGTCGACGAGGTCGACGGTGGCGAGGATGGTCGTGCCGTCGGAGAAGGTCACCTTGCCGGTCGGCGTTCCGGGCGCGGACGTGGTGACGTCGGCGGTGAGGACGACCTCGTCACCGACCTTGGATGCAGCCGCGACGGCGAGCGTGGTGGTGGTCGGTGCCTTGTCGACGGTCTGGGTGATGATTCCGTCGACGCCGGCGCTCTTTCCGTCGCCCGGATAGGTGGCGACGACGGTGTGTGTACCGACGGGCAGGCTCGAGGTGGTGATCGACGTCCTGCCGGTGGCGTCGAGGACGCCGGTGCCGAGGACGGTGTCGCCGAGGCTCAGCGTGATGGTGCCCGTGGGGACGGCGGCAGGCGTGGAGGTCTCGATGATGAAGGTGACCGACTCGCCGAAGACGGAAGGGTTCTTCGAGGGGGTCACGGTGATGGTGGTCGCGGTCTCCGTGACCGAGTGCGTGATGCGCTGCGAGCTCGGCAGGAAGTCGTCGTCGCCGCTGTACGTCGCCTCGATCTCCGTGTCGCCGACGGGAAGCGAGGCCGTGGAGATCTTCGCCGTGCCGTCGTTGCTGACGGCCGATTGACCGAAGATGGTCGTGCCGGCTCGGAACGTGACGGAGCCGGTCGGCGTTCCGGCGCCCGGCGCGACGGCCGTGATCGTCGCGGTGAGCGTGACGCTCGCGCCGGCGGCGCTCGGGCTCGCCGATGCGACGACCGACATGGACGTGCTCGCCTTGCCGACCGTCACCTGGTGGTTTGCGTCGGCGGCGGAGTAGCTCGCGTCGCCGAAGTACTGCGCGACGATGTCGTGCGTGCCCGCGGCGAGCGCCGACGTCGTGAACGAGGCGGAGCCGGTAGCATCGAGCGCGACGGTGGCGAGCACGGTCACGCCGCGCCGGAACAGGATGCTGCCCGTTGGGGCGACTCCCTCGATGGGAGTGATCGACGCGGTGAGGGTCACGGGCTGGCCGAAGACGGGCGACGACGTGCTCGATGTGAGCGAGAGATTGGTCGTGGCGGGGTTCACGACGAGCACGGCGGTCCCGACGTCGGGCTCGTGATGGGTGTCGCCGCCGTAGGCGGCCTGGATGGTGTGCGTACCGGCCCGGAGCGCGCTCGTCGTGAGCGTCGCTTGTCCGTTCGCATCGAGCGGCACGGCCGCGGACGACGCCCCGTCGATCGTGAAGAGAACCGTCCCCGTCGGTGTGATCCCGGCGCTGCTGGTGACCGTCGCCGTGAACGTCACGGGCTCACCGAAGGAGATTGGGGTCTTGGTCGCCGTGAGCGTCGTGGTCGCGCACGGCCAGAGGCTGCCGTTGCGCTCGTTCGTCGCCAGCCTCGTGCCGTTCGACCCCCCGATCGCAAACACGTCACAGCCGGTGCGTGCCGCCGAGAGCTCTCGCCGCGCCGTGCCGAGCGTGTGGGTCGACGTCGTCCACGTATCGGTCAGGACGTCGTAGACGTAGACCGAGTCGTAGTACGGCGCGGCGTTGTTGGAGTAGGCGGTTCCACCGCCGATGACGCTGATCTTCGTGCGACCCTCGCTCGCGATCGCGGCGAAAGACACGACGGCGCGCGGCAGCTCTGCCGCCTCTGCCCACGTGTCGTTCGTGGGATCGTAGGCCACGACGGTCGAGAGCGGCTCGCCGCTGCCTGCGTTCCGTCCGCCGATTGCGTAGAGCCGGCCGTTCGAGCCGCACACGAGGCGGTGTAGGAAACGCGGTCCCGGCATCGATGTACCCGTGGTCCAGGTGTCCGTCGTGGGGTCGTAGATCCTGAGTCCGGCTTCCACGACGAGGCCCACGTTCTGACCGCCGGTGACGTAGAGCTTTCCGTCGTTGCCGACGTCGGCGCCGGCTTCCCAGGCAGCTGCCAGGGGATAACTCGCTAGCGCCGTCCACGCGTTCGTCGTGATGTCGTAGACGGCGAACGCGTTCTGCACTCCGCCGCCGTAATAGATCTTCTTCCCGTCCGGCGTGGCCGCCGCGAAGGCTCCGCGCGTCGCGAAGGGGACGGAGGCGGCGGCGGTCCACGTGTTCGTCGACGGCCTGTAGACGAGATGCTGGTCCGACTCGGAGCCGTTGACGTAGCCGCCGAGCACGTGAACATCTCCGTTCGCGTCGGTCACGGCGCGCGCCTGCGCATGCGCTACGGGTGCGGGCGCGACGCTCACCCATTGCGCCGAAGCGGTCGACACCGCGAGCACCAACGCCAATCGGAGCGCGAACGACAACAGCCACTTCATCGGCAAGAGCCCCCTTTCACGCGGCGCAGAAACGCCTGCCGATATCGTCCTATTGCCGCAGATGCAAGACTCGCGCTTCCGTGGCCGACGTCGTTCGATGAACGAGGCGACCTGCGTCGCCCCGTTCACTCGACCATCACGCGATCAGGAGAGGCGCCGGCGGCGGGCGCCGAAGAGCACGGCGCCGGCGAGCAGAGCGAGAGCGTGGAGCGAAGACGTCGGCGCGCCGGTCTGCCGGCACGAGCACCCGCCACCGCTCAACTCCTCGCCGGGCACCGGCTCCTCGGGCGTCGTCGTTGGGTCGCCGGCGGGCGCTTCGGTCTGCACGGTGTGCGTGACGACGGAGCTGGCGCTGGCGAGGTAGGAGTCGTCGCCGGTGTACTCGGCCTTGAGCGCGTGCGGGCCGAGGGCGAGCGACTTGGTGGTGAAGCGTGCGACGCCGTCGACGAGGTCGACGGTGGCGAGGATGGTCGTGCCGTCGAAGAAGGTCACCTTGCCGGTCGGGGTGCCGGGCGCGGACGTGGCGACGTTCGCGGTGAGGACGACCTCGTCACCGAGCTTGGAAGCGGCCGCGACGGTGAGCGTGGTGGTGGTCGGTGCCTTGTCGACGGTCTGGGTGATGGTTCCGTCGACGCCTGCGCTGACGCCGTCGCCAGGGTAGTGGGCGACGATGGTGTGCGTGCCGACGGGCAGGCTCGAGACGGCGATCGACGTCCTGCCGGTGGCGTCGAGGACGCCGGTGCCGAGGACGGTGTCGCCGAGGCTCAGCGTGATGGTGCCCGTGGGGACGGCGGCAGGCGTGGAGGTCTCGATGACGAACGTGACCGACTCGCCGAAGACGGAGGGATTCTTCGACGAGGTCACGGTGATGCCCGTGGCGGTCTCCGTGACCGAGTGCGTGATGCGCTGCGAGCTCGGCAGGAAGTTCGCGTCGCCGTCGTAGGTGGCCTCGGTCTCCGTGTCGCCGACGGGAAGGGAAGCGGTGGAGATCTTGGCGGTGCCGTCGTTGGCGATGGCCGACTGTCCGAGGACGGAGGAGCCGGCGCGGAAGGTGACGGTGCCGGTGGGCGTGCCCGCGCCAGGCGCCACGGCGGTGACGGTGGCGGTGAAGGTGACGCTGGCGCCGACGGCGCTCGGCCGCGCGGAGGCGGCGAGCGACACGGAGGTGCTCGCCTTGCCGACGGTCACCTCGACGCCGGCTTCCTCGGTGGAGTAGTTTCCGTCACCGACGTAACGGGCGACGATCTCGTGCGTGCCGGCGCCGAGCGTCGTCGTGGTGAAGGAGGCGGAGCCGGTCGCGTCGAGGGCGACGGTGGCGAGCACGGTGAAGCCGCGGCGGAAGGTGATGTGCCCGGTCGGAACGACGCCGTCGATGGGCGTGGTCGACGCGGTGAGCGTGACGGCCTGACCGGAGACGGACGCCTCTGGGCTCGCCGCGAGCGAGAGACCGGGTAGAGCGGGATTGACGGTGAGCGAGGCATTCGCGACGCCGGGCTTGTGGTGGGTGTCACCGCCGTACGAGGCCTGGATGGTGTGCGTGCCGCCTCGGAGCGCGCTCACAGTGATCGACGCGACGCCGCCCGCAAGCGTGGTCGTGCCGAGGGTCGTGCTGCCGTCGGTGAAGGTGACGGTGCCGGTCGGCGTGAGGCCGGAGGCGTTCGACGAGACCTTGGCGGTGATGACGACGGAGCCGCCGAAGGTGACGGGGCTCGGGTCGAAGGTCAGATCGATCGCGACGGCGTCTCGGCTGACGGTCTGCGTGAGCGTGCTCGACGACGAGGCCGCGAA
>CALFEQ010000076.1 GCA_937949945.1 uncultured Myxococcales bacterium | reverse complement strand
TGCACGAGCGCGCGCTTCGCGGCCTCGCGGCCCTCGGGGCTGACGCTCGCGAGCGACGCCTGCACCGCCTCCTCGTTGAGCCAGACGCCGGCGACGAGGTACTTCTTGCCGTCGCCGTAGACGACGACGTGCGCGATGAGCGGATCGTCGCAGAAGCGGAGCTCGATGTTCGCCGGCGGAACGTTCTTGCCGCCGGCCGTCACGAGGATGTCCTTCTTGCGGTCGACGATCTGGAGGAAGCCGTCCTCCGTGAAGCGGCCGATGTCGCCCGTCTTGAACCAGCCGTCCTCGGTGAAGGCCTCGCGCGTCGCCTCCGGATCCTTGTGGTACCCCGAGAAGACGTTCGGTCCCTTCGCGAGGATCTCGCCGTCCTCGGCGAGGCGGAGCTCGACGGAGGGCAGCGGCTTGCCGACGGAGTCGAAGCGGAACGCGTCCGGACGGTTCAACGTCAGCGTGGGCGACGTCTCCGTCAGCCCGTAGCCCTCCACGAGGAGCAGGCCGCACGAGTAGAAGAAGTCCTTCACCTCGCGCTTGAGGCCCGCGCCGCCGGACAGGCAGAAGCGGAGGCGCCCGCCCGTCGTGGCCTCGAACTTCTTCAGGCGCGCCTCCGGCGTGGGCTCGTGCATCGCCTGGACGGCGAGCTTCTCCCAGTGCGAGGGCACGCTGAAGAAGACCGAGGGCTTCACCTCGGGAAGGCGCGAGAGGCAGCTCGCCGGATCGGAGAGGTAGGACGTCCAACCGAGCGCGTTGCCGAGGCACATCTCGCCGAACCCGAAGATGTGGCTCATCGGGAGCCAGAGCAGATCGACGGCGCCCTCCTCGAGCAGCGGAGCGTTGCACTTGATCCAGTCGAGCCCGTTCACCGCGACGTTGCGGTGCGTGAGCGGGACGCCCTTCGGGTTGCCGGAGGTGCCGCTCGTGTAGAGCATCATCCCGGGCTGATCGAGGGAGACGCCGTTCATGGTGCGCTCGAACGCCTTGGGATCCTCGCGATCCTTCGCGGCGCCGATCGCGCGCGCCTCGCCGATGCCGACGACCTTCGCGACGACCTCCTCGAAGGGAGGCACGACGGCGCCCTTCTCGCGAAGCGACTGGTGGACGCGCGCGACGTCGATCGCGTCGTCGAGGAGCACGATCCGCGCGACCTCGCCGAGCGAGCGCCACGCCTCGAGCACGCGTCCGAGCAGCGCGGGCGTGTCGACGAAGAGCGCCTTCGCGTCCGAGTGCGAAACGACGTAGGCGAGCTGGTCGGGCGTCGAGGCCGGGTAGACCGGGACCATCACGCCTCCGGCCGCCTGGATGGCGAGCGCGGCGCTCGCCCACTCGACGCGGTTCGGAGCGTAGACCGCGGCGCGGTCACCGCTCTTGATCACCGTCGAGAGGAAGAGCGAAAGCTCCCGGATCTGGTCGGCGAACGCGCCCCACGTGACCGCGCGCCAGTCACCCGCGCCATTGGGCACCATGAAGCGCACGCGCGTCTTGCGCTCGGGCAGCGCGTCGAACACGGCGCGCGGGGCGATCCTCAGGTCCAGAAAAGGCGTGATGTCCATGTCGTCGTCTCCCCTCGGGGAACGTCCCCCACTCGTCGTCCTCGTCTCGATCAGCTCCGGGCCGCGTCGTTCTTGGCGAGCGCCTCCGAGAGGCGCTCCTCGAGATCGATGATGCGGCTCTCGAGCTGGTGCAGCGTGTGGAGCGTGCGCTCCTGATCGCGCTTGGTCGCGAGCCCGAGGGTGCCGACCCAGCTCGCCGCCGCGCGATCGTAGGCGGCCTTGGCCTTCATCATGCCTCCGAGCATCATCCCGCTCGGCGCGAGGAGCAGCGGGCTCTTCATCCACTGCTCGAGGTACTTCGCGGTCGCGTCCTCCCACGCGAAAAAGGCCTTCTTGTAGAGATCCCAGATCATCGATCCACTCCTTGTCTCTTCTCGTGGAGTCCTGGTCACGGGGCGAGCCCGAGCCTCCGGAGCTCGGTCGCCACGGTGAAGTCTTCTTCCGGCTCGTCGAGCCTGCTCGTCGCGCGCGCCACCTCTCCGAGGCACTCGAAGAGGAAGCTCGTCTGCCGCTGCGTGGTCACCTGGCCTGCGGCCGGCGAGATCGTCACCTTGATCTTCACGCGTAGCGCCTGCGTGATGGTGAAGTCCGGCAGCGTGAGCTCGCCCGCCGCGTCGACCTTCACCTCGTAGGTGTCGCGGCCCGCGTACGGCAGCCCGCGGAAGGTGCCATTTTCGACCTCGCCCGTCGACGTGTACGTCAGGCCGGGCTCGAGCGGGAACCGGTAGAGGGTGATCGGCGTCTTGTAGACGAGCAGCGTCTTGTTCGGCTCGTCGGGCGAGGCGGACGCGACGCCGTGGAGCGAGAACGCTTCGTCGTCGTGCGTGTAGACGCCCTCGCTGAGGCCGCCGGCGTCGATCGGCAGCACGATCGCGTTCGGGACGCCCGCGAACGCGTCCGCGTACCACTTGCCCTCGAGCGTCTGCGCGGAGATGCGCGCGACCTGATCGTCGGCGAAGTCGACGCCCAGGGACCACACCGTCTTGCCGTCCCGCACCGTGCCGACGAGGTCGACGGTGCGCTCGCTGCCCGGCGGAGACACCAGATACGTCGCGGCCACGCCGACGGCGGGGGCGAGCTCGCGCGCCTCGATCTTGCCGTCGAGGTTCGGCACGCACGAGAGCGGCTCGGGCTGCCCGGCCACGTACGGGCTCTTCGCCGGCGGAGGCGTCTCGTTCTCGCCGCACGCGAAGGCGCTCATCGTGGCGACGAACGAGAGGGGGAGCAGGGCGGAGCGCTTCATGGCGTTCAGAAGAGGTAGTTGAGGCGGACGCGGACGAGCTGCGCCGGCTTCGCCGAAAGGTTCGCGATCGTGTTGTCGAAGCCCTCGAGCGGGAAGAGGACCGCATAGTCGAGGGCCGCGAGGAACGCGTGCGTCTCGAACACGAGCGACGGATCGATCTCGACGCCGAGAGGGGCCTTGCCGCTCGGCGTCGAGGAGCGCTCGACCGCGCTCGACGCGACGACGGCGGCGTGCGCGGTGAGCTGCGCGCTGTGCGCCTTCGCGATGCGGAGCCGTGCGTGCGGCCGCGCGTAGACCGCGTCCGTGATCGCGCCGAGGATCTCGCGGAAGAGGATGCGATCGACGCGGTAGTCGGGGTGGAAGCGGAAGTTGTCGATGCGGTTGTCGCGCGGCGGGATCGCCTGCGGTCCGTCGAGATCGCCCGGCTGCGGCGCCGCGGCGCCGGCGCGCTGGACGACGCCGAAGCCCGGCGCGGGATCGCCGCTCGCGTATCCGCCGTCGAGCCCAGCGGAGAACGCGCCGTCGGGCGCGCCGAACTCCGTCTGGAGCGCGGCGCCGATCTGCTTGCTCTTCACCGGATCGCGGAGGAGGACGCCGGGCACGAGCGACGGCTGCTCGATGGTCGCCGTGAGGAACGCGGCCTCCGCCTCGATCCTCGCCCACGGGAACGTGAGCCGGAGCCAGCCATCGAAGGCGCTCGCCGAGAATCCTCGCGCCATGACCCCCGCGCCGCCGTTCGCGAGCGGATCGAACGGCTGCGCGGTCGGCAGGTACGTGCCCGGGACGTCGTCCCTCTGCCAGCGATGCGTGATGTAGCTGCCGTACTCGACCGTCGTCTTCTTCGCCTTGCGTCGCCGCTCGCGCGCCTCGTCGCTCCGCCAGCTCATCCACGCGAACGTCGCGGTCCGGACGTTCGTGGTGCGCTCGAGGGCGATCGTGCGGTTCTGCGCCGAGCGCGGAGCGACGGGGCCGGTCGCGCTGAAGTCGTAGGCGAGCGCCCAGATGTGACCGGCGAGCGGCGTGATGAACGCGACGCGGTCCGAGGCGTCGCCGCTGTCGCAATCGAGGCAGTCGCCGCCGTTGGCGACCATGCCGAGGCCCCAGTGCGTGCCCATGCGGCCGGCGGCGAGGTAGCCGAACGGCAAGACGACCTCGCCCCATGCGCGCCGCACGCGGATGGCGTCCGCCGGTGAGCGCTGGGTCGTCACCGCCGACGGGACGCCTTCGGGCAAGCTCCCGAGCGCGACGTTGTCGAGGACGTCGAAGCGCGCTTTGACGCCCGCCATCGATCCGGGCGGGTAGAGGGCCACGTCCGTGCGCAGCCGCATGTCCCAGTGCGTGAGCGTCTGCGCCCTCGGGTTCGCCTGCGAGACGGGGAAGAGCGGCTGCCCGCTCGGGCCGAGCCCGCGATCGAGGTCGAGGTTGTGCAGAGCCTCGCCGCGCGTGCGGAAGTAGCCCGAGACGGCGACCTCGGTCTTGTCGCGCGGCACGTAATCCTGACCGATCTCGTGGAAGCCGGTCGCCCGCGCGACGGAGGCGACGACGAGCACGAAGCTCGCCGCGGCGATGCCGAAGAGGGCGCGGGCGCGGCGCTTCACGGCGTTCCCTCGCGCGTCGTCGCGTGATGATCGCGGTCGTTCAGGAACGCGACGAGGTCGCGGTTCGACGCGTCGCGTGCCTCGATCATCGGGAAGTGCCCGCAGCGGGGGTACACGACGAGCTTCGCGTTCGGCAGCTCGCTCGCGAGCCTCTCGCCGTACTTCAGCGGCGTGACGACGTCCTCGCGGCCCCAGAGGAGGAGCGTCGGCTTGTCGATCGTCCGGTACTTGCCCTGGATGCGCTCGTAGCGCTGGCCTCGAACGGCCGCGAGCGCGGCGGCGACGGTGCCGGGACGATCGAGCGCGGCCTCGACGTCCTCGACGAGCTCTTCGGTGACGTACTTCTTGTCGAAGAACGCGAGCGAGATGCGCTCGTCGGCGCGCTGCTTGTACCAGAGGCCGAAGAGCATCTCACCGACGCCCTCGGCGCGTGCCCAATGGAAGAACGGCGGGAGCTGCTCCTCGTAGACCCACGCATCGTAGAGCGCGAGCTTCGTCACGCGCTCGGGCGCGGCGAGCGTCGCCGCGAGCGCGACGGAGCTGCCCCACGAGTGCGCGACGAGGGCGGCCTTCCGGACGCCGCGGAGATCGAGCAGCTTGAGGACGAGCTGCGCCTGCGCCTCCGGCGAGTAGTCGCCTTCGGGGCGGTCGGTCCAGCCGAAGCCCTTGAGGTCGAGGGCGACGATCCGATGCGTCTTCGCGAGGACGGGCACGACGGGCGCCCATGCCTCGATCGCCGACGCGAATCCGTGGATGAGCACGACGGTGGGCTTCTCGGCGGGCGCTCGCGCGGGCTTCTCGGCGACGGGTGGAGGTGCAGGCTCGGGCTCGATGCCTTCCTCGCCTTCGTCGGTCGCTTCGCTCGTCGGCTCGACCGGCTCGATCGGCTTCACGACGGCCGGCTCCGTCGAGTCTCCGGTGTCGACGAACCGCACGCGGACCCCGTCGACCTCGACGAAGCGAGCGTCGCGCGGCTCGCCCGGCATCGGCCCCTTGTGGAAGGACAGGCAGCCGACGAGGACGGGCAGCAACAGGACGAGCGGCCAGAGATCGCGGAACATGACCATCAGGCTCCAGGCTCCAGGCTCCAGGCTCCGGATTGGAGCCTCGGGCTCCAGGCTCCGGGTCGGGGCTCCGGGCTCCAGGCTCCGGGTCGGGGCGCCAGGCGCCAGGCTCCAGGTTCCAGAGAGCTGTGGGCGCGCGTCGCCGACGCACCGGCGGCGTGGGCGTGCGCACCAGCGACATCCCCCTGGAGCCTGGAGCCCGGAGCCTGGAGCCTCGTATTCACGGCGAGATCCTCCGAACCTCGGCGGCGCGCGTGAACTCGACGTCTCGCTCGTCGTCCTTCGACACGATGCTCGCGACGTTGCCGTAGCACTCGGTGATGAACGCGAACGTGCGCGACGTCGTCTTGTAGAGACCGATGACGCGCTCGAGATCGATCCTCACGCGCAGCACGTCGAAGGTGCCGAGCGGCGTCACGAGCTCGCCGGCGGCGTCGACGTGGGCCGTGTACTTCTCCGTGTACGTCGTGAGCGCGCCGAGCGCCCAGCCCGTGACGGTCGTGTCGCTGTGCCACTTCTTGTCGAGCGTGAGCGGGAACTCGAGCATCGACACGGGCGGGTCGTTCGTGAGCTCCGTCTTGTAGAGGCCGTCGCTCGGAGACACGACGCCCATCAGCGTGAGCGCGCCGGGAGCGGCCTCGAACACGCCGACGAGATCGGACGACTTGCGGAGCTGCGTCGCGTACGACGCGCCCGCGAACTTCGACGCGTACCACTTGCCCGTGAGCGGGAGCGTCTCGACGAGCACGTGCGCGTCGTTCGGCAGCATCATCGAGAGGTCCCATCGGCGCCGTCCGTCCCCGAGCGGCTCGCCCGCGGTGGAGACCTCGACGTCCTCGGCGACGCGAAACGTCGCGCGAAGCCCGGCACGCATCGGGACCTCGTCGCGCGTGATCGTGCCGTCCTTGTTCGGCACGCATCCGGGGAGCGCGATGCCGCCGCCGTCGTCGGGCGTCCGCGGCTCCTCGGCGTCGACCGTGGAGCCGCCCGCGGCGTCGTCGATGCCGCCGTCGTCTGGGGTGGGGCTCGTGGTCGGGGCCACGGTCGGCCCTTCCACGCACAGTCCGTCCGATCCGCACATGCCGGACGCGCAATCGGCGCCGACCCGGCATGCCCGTCGCTCTCCGTCGGCGCACGCGACGGCCACCGCCGAGGTCACGGCGAGGGGCACGAGCAACGCGAGGACGTGGACGGAGGAGCGGAGGGGCCTTCGGTGCGAGCGACGGTCGAGCACGGCGGTACCTCGACGAGCACGGGGCCTGACGGCAGGCACGGCGAACGGAGCGGACAAGGCAAAGATGCAGAGCGGCTCGAGAAAATCGGCGACCCGAGCCTTTGCATCGCAGAGGACGCGCAGCAACGGAGACGCACCGGCGGTCCCGGCCCGACCCGCATTGTCCCGAGATATCGAGCACTTGCTCTCGCTGCCCATCGAGCGCTGGACCGACGGCGCACGGTCGAGCGGCGCTCCGGATGGGGCGCCACGGTCATCGTCGCCTGGACGATGTTGCGTTGCACAATCGGCACGCCGTTACGTACGCCCCGGAGCGGGGACGGTCAAGTGGAATGTTGCGTCGCACAATGGGCTAGACTCGTGCGCGCATGCTCCTCGTGAAGAAGTACCCGAACCGCAGGCTCTACGACACGCGCAGCAGCCGCTACATCACGCTCGACGATCTCGAGAAGACGATCCGCGGAGGCGAGGACGTCGTCGTCCAGGACGCACAGGACGGGCGCGATCTCACGCAGGAGACGTTGACCCAAATCATCCTCGACCGCGGCGGCGGACGGCTCTTGCCCGCCTCGCTGCTCGTGCGGCTGATCCGGCTCGACGACGCAGCGCTCGGCGAGTTCCTCACGCGCTACGTCGGCTGGGCGCTCGACGTGTACCTCCAGGCCAAGGACCGGGCGCGCGCGCTTCTCCCCTTGAATCCGCTCGCCACGGCGCCGTTCGCGGCCACCGATGCGCTCGCCCGGCTCGTCCTCGGCGCGACCCAGTGGGGGCGCGGCGACACGGCGCCGACGCCGCCCATGCCGGTCGAGCCCGCAGCGCCGCCGCCGGTCGAAGTCGAGCCACCGCCGGCGCCGGAGTCGCGACCGGCCGCCGCGGATCTCTCGGACGAGATGCAGCGCCTCCGCCGCGAGCTCGAGGAGCTGAAGGCGTCGATGGCCGCGTCGCCGGCACCCGCGCGGACGAAGGCGAAGAAGAAGGCTGCGAAGCCGAAGCGCTCGGCTCACACGAAGCGCTGATCGCCGCCTGCGCATCGCGCTGGCGGAAGCGCTCGTGTTGCGACGCAACAAAATGCCTTGACGCGATGAAGACGGATCCTTAAGGTCCGCGCTGTCGATGTTGCGATGCAACATCGCACGCAGCCGGACACGACCAAGGAGGTTCCGATGAAGTTCGATCCGTTCGCGCAGTGGGGGAAGGTCTTCGAGACGTGGCAGAAGCTGACGGACGACTCGATCGCCCGCACGCAGGCCTGGTACGCCGAGCTCGACAAGGCCGAGGCGAAGCGCGTGGAGCGTGCCGAGGCGGCGATCGAGGAGATCGCGAAGCTCCAGAAGGAGACGATCAAGTACGGCGCGCAGCTCGGCGCCGAATTCCGCAAGCTCTCGCTCGAGGCGCTCCAGAACGTGGCCTCCGCGTTCGCGTCGACCGCCAACGCCGCCTGATCGCTCGCGCCGGCGAGAGAGGAGAGGGGAGCCCCATGTTCGAAGCCCGCGTCGCGCCCACGCCGAAAGACACGGTCCACAGGGAGGGGAAGGGGAGCCTCTACCGCTTCCGGGACACCTCTCGAGGTTCGAGCCCGGCGCGGGCGGCTGGGCGCTCGCACGTGCCCGTGCTGCTCGTGCCGTCGATGATCAATCGCTGGTACGTCCTCGATCTCCGCGAGGGCGCGAGCCTCGCCGCCGCCCTCAGCGACGGCGCCCCGTGGGAGACCTACTGCTTCGACTGGGGCATACCCGAGGACGAGGATCGCTACGTCACGTGGGACGACGTCATCGCGCGGCTCGATCGTGCCGTGCGCCGCGTCCTCCGTCTCAGCGGCGCGCCGAAGGTCGCGATCGTCGGTTATTGCATGGGCGCGACGCTGAGCGGCATCTACGCCGCGCTCCACCCCGATCGCGTCGCTGCGTTCGTCAATCTCGCCGGTCCGTTCGACTTCTCTCGCGCGGGGCGTCTCGCGACGATGGTCGACGCGCAGTGGTTCGATCCGGAGGCGATGACGGCTCCGGGGAACCTCTCGGCGTTCCAGATGCAGAGCGGCTTCCTCGCGCTCGCGCCGACCGGATCGATCTCGAAGTGGGTCGGGCTCGCCGACAAGATCCACGATCCGCGCGCGCGCGAGGCGTTCGCCGCGCTCGAGACGTGGGCGAGCGACAACATCCCATTCCCGGCCGGGGCCTACGTCACGTACATCAAGGAGCTCTACCAGCAGAACCTGCTGGTGCGGGGCGAGCACTGGGTGCGGGGCGAGCGTGTCGATCTCGCGCGCATCACGTGTCCGGTGCTGTCCGTCGTCGCCGAGCGCGACGTGATCTGCCCGCCCGAGGCGGCGACCGCCCTCAACGCCCACGTGTCGAGCCGCGTGAAGGACGTGCTGTCCGTGCCGGGCGGCCACGTCGGCGCCGTCGTCGGGAGCCGCGCCTCCAAGGAGCTCTATCCGCGCATGCGGGCCTGGCTCGAACGACACGGGGCGATCGCCGCCGCGCACGTTCCGGAGAGCCGCCTGTGAGCCACGTGAGTCTCAAGCTCGGGATCTGAATCGACGATTCGACGCCGCTCCGAGGAGGCGTCCGCGAAACACGAGAGAAGGACATGAAGCTCGACGAACTGAAGATCATCGTGACCGGTGCCGCGTCCGGGATGGGCGCTCACTTCGCTCGCCGCCTCCACGAGTGCGGGGCGAAGGTGGCCGCCGGCGACGTCAACGAGGCGCTGCTCGCGGAGCTGCCGCAGGGCATCGCGAAGCGCAAGCTCGACGTCTCGAAGGAGGACAACGTCGCGTCGTTCGTGGAGTGGGCGCACGGCGAGCTCGGCGGCCTGAACGGCCTCGTGAACAACGCCGGCATCCTCCGCGACGGGCTGCTCGTGAAGCAGGACCGGGAGACGAAGGCCATCAAGCGTCTCTCGATCGAGGACTGGAACGCCGTCATCGCCGTCAACCTCACCGGCGCGACGCTCATGGTCCGCGAGTTCGCGGCCAAGATGATCGAGACCGGGCAGCGCCCGGGCGTCATCGTGAACATGTCCTCGATCTCGCGTCACGGGAACCGCGGGCAGTCGAACTACGTCGCCGCGAAGGCGGCGCTCGCGGCGAATACGCTGACGTGGGCGCGCGAGCTCGCCCCGTACGGGATCCGCGTGACGGCCATCGCGCCGGGCATGGTCGAGACGCCCATGACGCGCGGCATGAACCAGAAGGCGCGCGACGCGATCGTCGCGCAGATCCCCGTCGGCCGCATCGGTACGCCGGAGGATCTGTGGCTCGCCGTCCGCTTCGCGCTCGAGTGCGACTACTTCAACGCGCGGACGGTCGACGTCGACGGCGGTCTTTCGTTCTGATCGCGACACACACGAACAGAGAGCCGCCGGTCGCAGCGGCGAGGAGCGCACGGGCTCGAAGCTCGTGCGCTCCGGCGTTTCGAGGCCCTGCCGTTCGCGGGGCGCGTCGCGTTCGGCGGGAGACTCGGGTACGATCCACGCGTGAGCCGCGCTGGATCCGACGCGAAGCCTCGCGAGCCGCAGAACGGAGAAGCGGTCGAAGCGATCGTCGCGTTCTTCCGGGCGCTGCCGCCCGAGATCCGTGCGAAGTACGAGGCGCTCGCCGAGCTCGATCGACGCTTCGGCGAAGACGTGCACGCGGAGCGCGCCGCCGCCGCGGGGTCGTCATGATCGGGCTCGCGAGCCCCGAGGCGCTGGCCCGGGCCTACCTCGTGCTCGCGCCCGATCTCGGCACCGCCGCCCGCGCGAGCGAGACCGCTCTGCGCGTCGCGCTGCGGGAGGCCGATCACCTGGCCGACGACGTCTACGACGTGCCGGGAGCGCTGCTCTTCGCGCTCGGGCGGACGCCGCGCTGCTTCGGGGCCTTCCGCGCGATGAGCGTGCTCGTCGTCGAGTGGTACGCGAAATCGCTCGGGTTCAAGCTGGAAGCCGGCCCCCTCGAGCTCGCCTCGATCCTCGCGCGCGTCGCCCGGCGCGAAATGACCTACGAAGACGTCCGCTCGTGGGTCGCCGAGCGACTGCTCCCGTTCGGCGGTTGACGCAATGACGCGTCGCGGCGCGCTCGCGAGCCGGTCGTTTTCTCGGTCGTGACCCTTGCCCTCCACGCGGCTTCGGTCAGCATGGAGCCATGGCGTCGTGTCCTACACCGGGGCGAGTGCCGTGGGCGGCGGCAATCGTCGGTCTCGTCTTGTTCGCGTGCGCGACGAGCAACGGAGACGGGGACGAGCCGCTCGATACTCCGGTGGAGGAGACGCCTGCTCGCAACAAGAAGCCGGACGACAAGCCGGATCCTCCGAAGTTCGAGGCGACGATCGAGCCGGACGGCGGCGACGATGACGGCGTCGACGACGACGAGGATCCGGCGCCGCCCGGCGGAGGGGACCAGTGCATCGACAACGGTGACCCCGGCGGATCCGAGAACGTCGCCACGAAGCTGCCCGACACGGACGACTGCGACAACGACTACAAGACGATCACCGGCGTGATGAAGGGCGCCGTCGACGTCGACTTCTACAGCTTGTCGGCGGACGACAAGCTCGGATGCTCGCTCGACACCGACTTCATTGGCGAGACCGCGGGCACCGAGCTCTGCGTCTTCTTGCGCTGCAAGAACGCGACGGCCGACCCCGTGAGCGGCTGCGCGCAGGGCACGCTGGCGACGAGCGAGATCGGCATGAAGGGATGCTGCGCTGCAGCACCGGGCAGGGCCGTGCCCAAGTGGGACTGCGGGGGGATCACCGACAACGACTCGGCGCACATCTACATTCGCGTGCGGCAGATTGGGGGGGACAAGTGTCTGCCGTACACGGTGAAGTATCGGTTCTGACAGTCCTCAGTCCTCGGTCCTCAGCAACCAAGGCCTCGGATCTCGAGCTTCTGGCCTCGATGCGATCTGGGGCGCGGGCCTCGTCGAGGTTTCGCGCTTCGCGCGTCACGAGACACCTTGCGCGCACAACTTCGCTCGCGTTCTTCGCGCGTCCTGTTCGAGGGCGAGTACGCGTACGAGGACGAGCACGAGCACGAGATCGAAGTGATGCTCGACCGGGCGCGTCGTCGCGGACGAGCGATCGCGACCTCACCGGTCGCGTCGCGGCCATCTCCGCTGAGGACTGAGGACCGAGGTCTGAGGACTCGCGCCCCGTAGGGGCGCGTCAGGGGCGCCGCCCCGGCGTCGGAAGCGTGGCGCTGCCGCCGCGCACCGCGTCGGTGACCGCCTTCATGAAGGCCGCCTCCGCCTTCTCGCACGCCTTCTTCTCCGCGGCAGACTCGGCCGAGCTGCAGGTCTTTTCGAAGGTCGCGTACGTCGTCTCGACCTTCGGCGTGGCGAGGAGCGCGCGGCGCGTCGTTTCCTCGAGGCGGCGCCACGGGACGGGGGCGGGCTTGGGCGTGGGCGGGCGGCGCGTCGTGAGCTCGCCTTCCATGATGGAGACGCACGTGCCGTCCCAGCGCAGGACGTCGAAGCTCGCTTGCGCGCCGGTCATCACGATCCCGCCCATGCTCGCGGCCGCATGGCGCGACAGCACGATCACTTCCTCGTCGAACGCGAGGGTCGCGCGGTGCGTGCGGCCGCCCGATGCGTTCCACGCCTCGACGTCACCCGCGAGCCACACGCGCGTCCACGGCGTGCCCTTCGCGAACATGCCGAGCGCGACCTCCGGGTAGATGCCGTCGCACAGCTTCTTCGCGAACGCGGCCGGAGGGAGGCATGCCTTCCCGTTCTTCAGCGCCTCCTCGCGGTCGCACGCGGTCGGGATCGGCTCCGGCTCGGCCTTCGCCTCGGTCGCAGCCTTCGCGGCGACGGTCGTTTCGTCCTGGGCGCTCCCGTCCCCCGCCTCGGACCGGGCCGACGGAGCCTTGATGGCTGCCGACAGGAGGGCGGTCGATCGCACGTCCGGCTGCGCGACGGCTCGCGGTTTCTGGGGCCCCGCGCAGCCTGCCGCCATCGTCATCGCCGCGCAAGAAAAGACCAAGCCGAGCGCATGCTTCATCGTCGTTGCTCCCCTCTCCCCGCTCCGAACGGCCGCAGCGCCGGGAAATTGAGGCTCCCCAGCCGCAGGGTAGGTGTCCTACCCCAGAATACATTGTCGTCAAGAAGAATCAGCTCTGCTGGAACGGGCCGCGGCCCGGATCCCGATGCGGGACGCCGCAGCCCGAACCGTTCACGGGGCGGATCCAAGTACGACGCGCGCGCCGGTACCTTCCCCTGCGGCCCAACGCATCGAAAGCACGTCGGCTTCGACAGGGTTTTCGACATCGCGTGGAAGAACCCACTACGATCGCCCAAACCCAATGGCTGCGCGCTCCATCGGCTCCGGGACCATTTCGTTCGGGCTCGTATCGATCCCGGTCAAGCTGTTCACGGCCACCGCCCCCAAGTCCGTGAGCTTCAACATGCTGCACAAGACCTGCGGCAGCCGGTTGAAGCAGCAGCTCTTCTGTCCCGTCGACAACGTCGTCGTCGAGAGGGCCGATACCGTCCGCGGTTACGAGTACGCCCGCGACCAGTACGTGAAGTTCACGGACGAGGAGCTCAAGGCCATGGAGGCCGCCCGCACCGGGATGCTCGAGCTCCAGGAGTTCGTCCCGGCCGACACGGTCGACTTCCTCTACATCGAGAAGACGTACTTCCTCGGCCCCGACAAGGGCGGCGATCGCGCCTACGCGCTCCTCGCCCAGGCGCTCGAGCGCAGCAAGAAGGTCGCCGTCGGCCGTTTCGCGCAGCGCGGGAAGGACAACCTCGTCATCGTGCGGCCGTACAAGGGCGGGCTCGTCCTCCACCAGTGCTACTACGCCGACGAGGTCCGCTCCTTCGACGAGGTCGAGAGGGGAGGCTCGTTCGATTTCAAGCCGCTCGAGCTCGACCTCGCAGACAAGCTGATTCAGCAGCTCGAGAAAGATCGGTTCGACCCGACGCACTTCCGCGACGAGTGGGCCGACAAGGTGAAGGAGGCGGTCGAGAAGAAGATCGCGGGCGAGGAGGTCACGACCGCGCCCGAGGCGCCGAAGGCGCAGATCATCGATCTCCTCGAGGCCCTCAAGCGCTCCGTCGCCGCTGCCGAGAGCGCGGCGGCGGCCGAGGCCGCGCCCGCCGAGGTCAAGCCGCCGCCGGTGGCCAAGGGACCGAAAAAGGCCGAGCCGCGCGAAGAAGAGGCTCCGAAGGTCGCCAGGAAGAGGAAGAGCGGCTGATCGCCGGCGCGCGGACGAACGCCGCCCGCGGAGCGCTCGTCGATCGATCGCGTGCGGTCAGCCGGCTGCCTTGCGCTCTCCGGCCGTGCGCGCCGGCACGGCGCGGGCGAGCCCGGGCCCGACGTCCGAGAGCGGACGCTCGCGCAGGTGGCGCGCGGCGGAGCGCCATGCGAGCGCCTGCGCGACGCACGCGGTCTCGCGTTCGCCGCGAGGCCCTTCTTCCTCGCGGTAGCGGCGCGCCAGCGCGAGCGCGCGACGCGCGGCCACGCGGAGGCCTCGGGCGAGCCGGCGCGCACGAGCGGCCCGCTCGATCTCGGGATCTTCGACGGCCTCGGGCGTCGTCTCGCCGCTCATGAGCGCCATTATCGCAAGGCGTCTTCGCCCGGCAAAGTCGAGCGGGACGCGAACCCCGCGCTCCGACGCGCGCGACGCCGAAGACGGCATGGCGTCGCGCGCGCCTGCGACCGTACACTCCTCGGCCGATGACGAAGCGGCCGAAGAAGACGACGACACGCTCGACGAAAGCGGGCGCGACCAAGGCGAAGAAGAAGGCGGCAGCGCCGGCGAAGCCGGCCAAGAAGACGCGTGTGGCGTCGAAGACGCCCGCGTCGAGCTCCTATCGGTGCTTCGTCATGAAGAGCGAGCCGTACGTCTACTCGTTCGATCAGCTCCTCGCCGACGGCCGGACCGTCTGGGACGGCGTGCGGAACTACGAGGCGCGGAACACGCTACGCTCGATGAAGAAGGGCGATCTCCTCCTCTACTATCACTCCAACGAGGGGCTCGAGATCGTCGGGCTCGCGCGAGTGGCACGCGAGGCGTACCAGGATCCGACGACGGACGAGGACTGGAGCGCGATCGACGTCGAGCCGATCAAGAAGCTCCGCAAGCCCGTCTCGCTCGCCACGATCAAGGCGCATCCGCTCCTCTCCAAGATGGCGCTCGTCCGGCGCAATCGGATCTCGGTCACGCCGGTGACGGACGCAGAGCTCGCGGCCGTGCTGAAGCTCGCCGACACGAAGCTCTGAGCGCGCTTCACTCGGCGAGCCCTCGCTCGAGCGCGAGATCGAGCTGCCGCCTCACGTAAGCGTTCGCGTTCGCCAGGTCGCGATCCGACACCCGCAGCCGCTCGCCGAGGTTCTGTCGGGCGCGCAGCTCGAGCTTCTCCCTCGCTGCCGTCACCCAGTCGACGGCCGTCGCGCGCGGGACGGCGTACATCCACCCGAGCAGCTTGGCCCCGACGTTCTCGGCGACCGCGTAGCGGAGGATCTCCCGCTCGTGCGGAGCGAGCGACGAAACGGTGAGCTTGATGGCGACGCCGAACTCCTCGACATGGCCCTTCTTCAGCGCCGCGAGCTCGGGCTCGAGGCCCGGGCGGTCGCGCAGGAGCGCTTCCTCGAGCGTGTCGAGGGTCTTCTTGCCGTTCGCGACCTCGAGGAGCGTGCGCGTCGCGAACGAGCGGACGAAGCCGACCAGCGGGCGATCGCCTCCGTACTGGGCGATCCGCGCGACGCCTCCCTCCGGCGCGACGAGCAGTCGATCGAAGACGAGCTGACGAGCCTCGCTCGCACCGAGCGGCGGCCGGATGCGCGCATACGCCTGGTTCACGTCGGCCTGCGTGAGCTCCCAGAGCGCGTCGTGCCCCGCGCGGACGTTCCTCGAGCACGCGTACGCGAGGAGCAGGTCTTCGGCGGGGATGGTGTCGTCCAGGTGCTCGAGCGGGAAGCGCGCCAGGATGAAGGCCTCGAGCTCTGCGTCCGTCACCGACCCGAGGGCAGGCCATTCGTTCCGTGCCCTCTTGACGAGGCGTGCGAGAGCGCCGCGGTCCATGACTGGACCGTATCACCGCACGGTTCCTCGGGCTCGGAGCTCAGCCGATTCGCTGTCGTGTCCGCCGTTTGCGTCCGATGGCATCATGCCGGAATGGATCTCCCCGCCGAGCTGAGGACCGCGAAGGAGGCGGACCTCGATCGTGTCAGCCCGATCGTCGGCCACGCGTTCGGGCTGACGATCGACGACGTGAAGCCCTGGCTCGCCCGCGCCGGCGTCGAGAACGTCCGCGTGCTCGAGCGCGGGAGCACCGTGATCGGCGGCCTGCTCGAGATCCCCATGGGGCAGTACTTCGGCGGGCGCTCGGTCTCGACGCTGGGCGTGGCGGGCGTCGCGGTCGCGCCGCACGAGCGTGGCCGCGGCGTGGCGGCGGGGATGATGGTGTCGATGCTCCGCCAGGCGCGTGCGCGCGGCTTCGCGCTCTCGACGCTGTACCCGGCGACCGTGAGCCTCTACCGCCGCGCGGGATACGAGCGCGCGGGTGCGTGCTTCACCATCTCGTTCGACCCGAGGACGCTCGAGGTGGAGCGCGTCCGCGACGTGACGATCGGCGAGGTCGAGGGCACGCCCGAGGAGGTGATGGCGATCTACCGCGCGACGGCGCCGCGTCACGCGGGATACCTCGATCGCGGACCGTACCTCTGGTCGCGCGTGTCGCAGCCGCGCAAGATGACGACGAAGACGTTCACCGTCGCGCACGGTGGCGAGGTCGAGGGCTACGTCGTCGTCGCGCACGTGATGGCGGGAGAACCGTCGACCGTGACGGTCACCGACCTCGCCGCGAAGACCCCGAGGGCGGCGCGCGCGATCCTCCGGCTGCTCGTCGAGTACCGCTCGCTGGCCGCCACGGTGAAGTGGAAGGGCGGACCGTCCGACGTCTTCACGAACCTCTTGCCCGAGCGGCACGTCACGATCTCCATGCCCGACTACTTCATGGTTCGCGTCGTCGACGTCGAGCGTGCGCTCGTGCAGCGCGGGTGGCCGCGCAGCGCGCGAGGGACCGTGATCCTCGAGGTGGCCGATGCCTCGCTCCCGGAGAACGCCGGTCGGTGGGCCGTGTCGCTCGAGGACGGACGTGCGAGGGTCGTCGTCTTGTCGAGCGACGGCGGCGCGCCGCGGGCCACGATCTCGGAGCGTGGGCTCGCCGCGCTCTACACCGGTCATGCTTCGGCGCACGTGCTCGTGCAGGCCGGATGGCTCGAGGCGGACGAAGAGACGTGCGTCCTGCTCGACGAATGGTTCGCCGGGCCGTACCCGACGACCCGCGACTTCTTCTGATCGAAGGCTTCGAGCTCGCTGCGCGCAACGAGGCCGCAGCGAGACGCATCGTAGGCTCGGGCGGGAGTCGTCCGGCCGGCGACGGCGCCGCGGCCGGGCGACAGGTTCGATAGACTAGACGACGATGGCGGCTCGTTACCTCGTGTTCTTCCTCCTCGCGTCGCTCGTGATGGGGGCCGCGCACCGGTACGTCTGGGCTCGCCTCGTCCGGGACGCCGCGCTGCCTGCGCCGTGGGGCCGCGTGGCGACGATCGCGATCGTCGTGCTGTTCGTCCTCCTGATGAGCGGCTTCGCGGCGTTCCGGTTCTTGCCGAGGGTCGTCGCCTCGCCGTTCATGTGGATCGCGTACGTCTGGCTCGGCGTCGTCTTCTTCCTCGTGATGTCGCTCGGCCTGTCCGATCTCTTGCGGGTCGTCGCGATGCGCGTCCAAGGACCGGCCGTCCTCGAAGACCCCGACCGGCGTCTGGCGATCTCGCGGCTCTTCGCAGGTGCAGCTGCGCTCCTCGGGCTGGGCACGAGCGGCGTCGGCGTCGTGAGCGCGCTCTCGCCGGTGGAGGTCAAACGCGTGCGCGTCACGCTCGATCGCCTCGCGCGCTCGCTCTCGGGGACGCGCATCGTGCAGCTCACGGACGTCCACGTCGGCCCCACCATCGGCAAAGGCTTCATCGAAGACATCGTCGCGAGGGTGAACGCGCTCGAGCCCGACGTCGTCGCGATCACGGGCGATCTCGTCGACGGCTCGGTCGAAGAGCTGAAAGAGCACGTCGCCCCGCTCGCGAAGCTGAAGGCGAAGCACGGCGTGTACTTCGTGACGGGCAACCACGAGTACTACTCGGGCGCCGACGAATGGATCGCGTACCTCGAGACGCTCGGGATCCGCGTGCTCCGCAACGAGCGCGTGCGCATCGGAGGCGCGGACGGCTTCGACCTCGCCGGCATCGACGACCAGTCCTCACGGGGCCTGAGCCCGGGGCACGGCCCCGATCTCCGTCGCGCGCTCGCCGGTCGTGAGCCCGATCGCGCGTGCGTCCTGCTCGCACACCAGCCGCGCGGGATCGAGCTCGCGGACCAGCTCGGCGTCGATCTCCAGCTCTCCGGCCACACGCACGGTGGTCAGATGTTCCCGTGGAACCTCGCCGTCCGCCTGCAGCAGCCGTTCGTCGCGGGGCTGCACAAGCTCACGCGCGCGCAGATCTACGTCAGCCGAGGCACGGGCTACTGGGGCCCGCCGATGCGCGTCGGCGCCCCTGCGGAGATCACGGAGATCGAGCTCGTCGCCGGGTAGTCGAACCCTCGGCTGTCCGCCTTCGCTGGAGGGCTGTCGTGATTCTCGACGGCGACCTTCGCTGAGGACTGAGGACTGAGGACTGAGGACGGATTTGCACCCCCCTGATCGCGAAGTCAGAGGTGCGGGCGACCTCCGAGCGCGGAGGGCGATCGCCGGAAACTATGTGCGATATGCACGCATCTACTCGAAGCGCGACCGGGAAGGGGTAGCCATGTGCCGCCGTTTTGTCGGCGAACCTTGAACTATCGAGCCGCCTCATCTTCCCGATCTCGTGTCATTCCTTCGCCTGGGGTGGCGACGACGGCACGGCGTGAGCATCTTCATCGCCGGCCCATGTCGCTGTCGTCGATCGCGCCGCCGCGGAGCGGTCAAGCAGAGAGCGCTACCGCTTGGCAGCTCATCCGCGAGGACGTGTTCGACCGCATCCTCGACGACGACGAGCTCCGCCGTCTCGTTGCCGATCGCGCACGCACCACGGCCGAGCCACACGCCGAGCTCATGCGTTTGATGCTCGGGATGAGCTTGCCCGAGGACGAAGCCCGCGAGTTGTTCGAGCACGTCCTCCGGCACCGTCGCGAGCTGTCGCGCGCGCTCGGTCGCGTCGTCCACGTCCGCGTCGCGGCGCTCGATCTCATCACGATGCGTCCGCCGAGCCGCCGCAGTCCGCGCGACAGCCGGCCGATCATGGTCGCGCCGTCGCTGCTCGAGCGCGCGCTCGAGGAGGCGGGATCGGACGGCGTGACCGGGCTGCCTCGTCGCACGCACTTCATGAACCTGCTCCAGCACGAGCTCTTGCAGCGGAAGCGTCGCGTGGCCGTCGTGTTCATCGATCTCGACGGCTTCAAGCGCGTGAACGACGAGCACGGACACGCGCGCGGCGACGAGGTCCTCCGCATGATGGCGGAGGCGTCGCGCATGGTCCTCCGTCGCGGTGACGTCGTCGCGCGCCTCGGCGGCGACGAGTTCGCCCTCATGCTCGTCGACGTGTCTCCCGAGGAGGCGAACGCGGCCGTCCAACGTCTCCGCACCCGGTTCGAGGAGCTCACGGCGCCGTTCGCGACGTCGTTCTCCGCGGGGATCGCGATCGCCGAGCAAGGCGCCTCCGCCGAGGAGCTCGTGTGCCGCGCCGATCGCGCGATGTACGAGGAGAAGCGCGCGCGCGCGTCGCGCTGACCGCTCCGAGCTCGTCCAGACGGAGTAGGATGGCCGGCCGTGAGGCCGCTGTTCGTCATCGCCGCCGCCGCCGTCTCCTCGAGCCTGCTCGCGCCGGCGGCGGCTCGAGCCGCGGAGCCGGACGCCCAGCCCGACGTGGAAGAGCCGCCGCCCGACCATCCCGGCGAGCAGAAAAAGTGCTCCGACGAGTATTGCGGCGATCCCGAAGGCAACCTGTCGCCGGAGATGGTCCGCGAAGTCTACGGGACGCCCGAAGAGGACCGGGGGGCCGAAGAGGGCGGAGCATCCTCCGAAGAGGACGCCGCGTCCGAGTCGAGCACGCCGTCGCCGAGCTCCGTCGTCGCGTTCGACGAAGCTCCCGCGGAGCCCGCGCCCGAGCCCATGTCCGAGGGACGGATGCTCGTCTCTCTCTACTACTCGGGCTTCCAGTGGGGGCTCTCGCCCGGCGTCCTGTTCAGCGGCGGCAAGGCGGGCTTCTTCCTCGGGGTCCGCTTCGGGTACGGCTTCGACACCGGCTCGGTCATCGCCGTCCCGGGCGTCTCTCTCTCCGGCTACTTCATCGATCCGAACGTCTACGTCGGCATGCCGACGATCAAGCTCGTGCTGCCGATCGATCGCTTCGCGCCGTTCGTCACGGGCGGCGCCGGCGCGGGGCACGTCACCGAGCCGCAGGCGACCGGCGTCGCGCTCATGGGCGGCGGCGGCTTCATGCTCCACTTCACGCGGATCGCATTCGGTGCCGAGGTCTCGTACCAGACGATCACGAGCACCGAGTTCGCCGGTTGGAGCGTAGGGCCGCTCCTCGCACTCGGCTTCTGAGGCTACATTTGCTCTCGTGACCTCCTCCGTCGAGCGGCCCCGCTTCCCGGCGCGATACGTCAACCTGGACGCTGCACGAGCACGCTTCGGGAACGCCGTCGATCGCCTCGGGCGCCATCTATGGGAGAGCGACGTCCTCGCCGATCGCGTCATCGACGCGATGGACGAGATGGGCAAGGGCGCGGGATGGAAGCTCTTCGAGCGCGGTCTCCACGGCGATCCGATCCCGGAGGCGCCGCTCGCGATGCGCGAGCTCATCGAGGATGCCGCCTACGTACCGGCGTGGGTCGACTGGGAGCGTTGCGATCGCGGCGGCGAGCTGCTCTTGCGGGCCGGTCCGCTCGGCGGCGCCGTCCTCGGCGCGCGCTCGCTCGTGCTCGGCTACGCGTCACCGGGAGGGAACAAGCCGCTCATCTTCTCGGGCCGCCTCAAGGCGCAGGCCGCGCGCCGGTTGAACGAGACCGCGCGCTTCGTCCAGGCGGTCTCGCGCCCGGGCGGGATGCGTCCTTTCGCGGACGGCTGGCGCATCACGCTGAAGGTGCGCCTCATCCACGCGCAGGTCCGCAAGATGCTCTTGAAGAGCGAGCGCTGGGACTCGAACGCGTGGGGGACCCCCATCAACCAGCACGACATGGCAGGCACGACGCTGCTCTTCTCGGCGTCGATCATCGACGGCCTCCGCAAGCTCGGGATGCGGGTCTCGTACGAAGAGGCCGACGCGTACATCCATCTCTGGCGTTGGGTCGGGCGCACCATCGGCGTCGACTCCGACGTGCTCCCCGCGTCGGAGGCGGATGCGATGCGGCTCGCCGATCTCATCTCGATGACGATGGGCGACCCCGATCAGGACTCGCGTGATCTGACGCGCGCGCTCTTCGAGGCCGCCTACGACGGCTGCGTGACGAAGAAGCAGCTGCGCGAGGCGCACCGGAACGTCATGTTCGGGCGGCTCGTCTGCCGCGAGCTCGTCGGAGACGAGCTCGCCGACAAGCTCGGCGTCCCGCGCACGCCGATCCGCTATGCGATGCCGATGCTCAAACGGCTCGTCACCGGCGTGGAACGCTTCACGCGCGCCGTGCCGTTCGGCGACCGGACGGCCGTGGCCATGGGCATCCGTTACTGGGACCGCGTCGTCGAGGTCGGCCTCCAGGGCGCCGCCTACGAGTTCCCGCTCCCGAAGAGCCTCGCGAACCTGGCGGCGTGAAGCGGAGAGCGTACGTCCAAAACGAGGCTCGCGTGTCACGCTCTTCGGCGCCCGCGCGACGTCTCGTCGTGCGTCCGACGGGTCCGCTCGCTGCCGTGCTCGTCCTCCTCGGCATCGCCTGCACGGGGCCCGAGCGGGCGCAGCCGCCGCCACCCGCGCGCAATCCCGTGGCGGCCGCGCCCTCGCTCACGGCGAGCTCCGAGGCTCCCGCGCCTGCGACGACGGCGGACGAGCCGCCGGACGCGTCCGCGCCCCCGCCCGCCGACCCGCAGTACGACCTCGAGGCGGACCGGGAGCGCCGCACGAAGAAGGCGAAGGAGGAGCTCGGCGCGAAGGCGATGGTCGCGATCGTCTCCGACGTGTTCGTCGTCGTCGGCCCGCCCGGCTCTCACGCCGGACGCTTCCAGCGGAGCGTCGCGCTGATGCGGAGCGCGATGGCGGGCTACATGAACGGCCGCTTCGCGAAGAAGCCGTCCGAGGCCATCAGCGTCTACCTCTTCCCGGACGCGAGCTCGTACGAGGCGTTCTGCAAGACGAAGTACGGCGCGCCGTGCATCGCCCACTACGGCTTCTACCAGCCGAGCGATCGCTACATGGTGATGAACATCGGGCTCGGGGTCGGGACGTTGACGCACGAGATCGTCCATCCGCTCGTCGAGGCCGACTTCCCGGGCGCGCCGACGTGGATCAACGAAGGGATTGCGTCGCTCTTCGAGCAGCCGCTCCTCGGGAAGCCGGGTGAGATCCATGGCGGCAAGAACTGGCGGCACGCGCGCCTGAAGCGGGCCCTCACGTCTCCGGAGGAGCGAGACAAGGCCCGCCTCGATCGCCTCTTCGGCATGAAGGACGACGTCTTCCGCGGCGAGGACGAGGACCTCCACTACGCGCTCGCGCGCTACGTGTGCCAGTGGCTCGACGACCGCGGCAAGCTGTGGCCCTTCTACCAGCGCTGGCGCGACAACGCGGCCGACGATCCGACGGGGGAGGGAGCGTTCCGGGAGGTCGTCGGCATGACGCCCGCCGCCGCCCACGCCGTCTGGTCGAAGTGGGCCCTCGCCCTCTGAGGAGGCGATATCCTCGCCGGCGTGGCGAGCAGAGTGACGACCTTCACGTTCGACGTCGGTACGCACGGCAAGACGAGCGCCGCGATCCATCGCGCCGCCGAGCCGACGGATGCCACGCTCGTCCTCGCGCACGGCGCCGGCGCGCCGCGTACGCATCCGTTCATGGTCGACATGGCGACGCGCATCGCGCGCAAGGGCGTCGACGTCGTGACGTTCAACTTCCTGTATGCGGAGGCCGGGCGGAAGATGCCCGATCGCGTCGAGCTGCTCGAGGCTTGTTGGCGCGCGGCCATCGCGAGCGTCCGCGCGCGCGGCGGCCTCCCGACGGAGCGGCTCTTCATCGGCGGGAAGTCGATGGGCGGGCGGATCGCGACGCACATCGCGGCCGCCGGAGAGGGGCTCGTCATCGCGGGCGTCGTGCTGCTCGGCTACCCGCTCCATCCGCCGGGCAAGCCCGAGCTCGTTCGGGACGAGATCCTCCGGGTGAAGCAGCGCATGCTCGTCGTGCAGGGGACGAACGACCACCTGGGGACCGCGGCGGAGATGAAGAAGATCCTCGCGCCGCTTCGTCGCGCACGCGTCCACGTCGTCGAGGGCGGCGATCACTCGCTCGCGATCCCGAAGCGAATGGGCGAAGAGGAGCGCGAGCGCGTCCTCGACGAGGTCGCCGCCGCGGTCGCTCGGTTCATCGTCGAGGACCCGGGGGCGAGGCCGAAGGCGACGCGCGGCCGTGCCGACGCGAAGACGAAGACCGTGAAGATGAAGGCGCGCGGCGCGCGCAGGTGACGTCTTCGGTGGAAACCATGTTGCCGAACGGAATCAGCCCCGCTTCCTGCGACGGATGGTCGCGTCTTCGATCGGCGAGATCGCGCGACGAAAACAGCTCGGCGAGGCTCGAGCGCAGACCTCGTGACGCACACCGGCACGTCCGTCCAGCCGGGCTGAATCGTAGAGAATCCTTCGAAACGAGGGCTCGGATGCTATAGAAAGGAGGCGAGCGCACTGCATGGTCTCGCGCGAATAGGCTCGTCATGACCATCCAGCCGAAGCGACCCTCAGGCTCTCACAACGTGCCGGTGGTGCGCCCGGCGACGGGCGTTCCGTCGGTGCGTCCCTCGAGCGTGCGCGACGCCCGGGCCGAGGCCCATGCCATCAGCGGTGGCCCGGTCGCGCGTCCGTCGGCCGTCGCGAGCGCACCGACCCGCAAGACGATCCTCCTCGTCGATCCCGATCCGAGCATGCGGGCGCGGCTCCGTGCCCTGCTCGAGCCGCAGTACGACGTCGTCGAGGCAAGCGACGGGATGGAGGCGGTCGAGCTCACGAGCAAGATCCCGACGCCCGCGATGGTCGTCAGCGACACCGCGATGCCGCGCGTCGACGGATTCACCCTCGCGAAGATTCTTCGGAACAATCCGCTGATGAAGCGTGTTCCGATCATGTTCGTGTCCGCTCAGCACAGCCCGCAGCACGTCACGCAGGCGCTCGTCATCGGTGTGACCCAGTACCTTCCGAAGACGACGCCCGTCGCGCAGATCGCCGAGAAGATCCGCAAGATCGCGCTGTGAGGGTGGGCTCGCGGCATCGGAGGCCCTCGCCCTGCGTGACGAGGAGTCTCGTAGGGTGAAGACATGGAGCTGAAGCTCGGATCCATCCCCGTTCGCGTCCAGGGGTGGTTCATCCTCATGGCGCTCCTCCTCGGCGCGAACGAGCGCGATCCGGCGAGGCTCGCGATTTGGGTCGCAGTCGTCGTGGTGTCCGTGATCGTCCACGAGCTCGGTCACGCGCTCATGGGCAAGGCGTTCGGCCTCGTCCCGCGGATCGAGCTGCACGGGATGGGAGGGACCACGTCGTTCCAGGAGCCTGCCCGGGGCCGACCTCGCCCGAACATCGGGACCCTGAAGAGCGTCGCGATCAGCCTCGCGGGGCCGTTCGCCGGCTTCGCGTTCGCGATCGTGGTCGTCGTGACACAGCTCGCCGGGCTCCATCCGACGCACCCGCTCGCGCTCCACGCGGTGTCGCTCCTCTTCGCCGTCAACGTCGCGTGGGGAATCTTCAACCTGTTCCCCATGCTGCCGCTCGATGGCGGCAACGTCCTGCGATCGATCCTCGTCCGCGTCACGAGCGAGCACGGAGAGAAGATCGCGCGCATCGTCTCCGTCGTGGTCGCGGCAGCCATCGCGCTCCTCGCGATCCACCGCCGGCACTGGTGGATGCTCTACCTCGGCGTGCTGTTCGCGTTCCGCAACGTGCAGGCGCTCCGTCAGGCAGGGCAGATGCGGATCGACCAGGAGCTCGCCGACGCGATCAACAAGGCGTACCAATCGCTCGAGCGCGACGCGCCACGCGAGGCGATCGACGTCCTGCGTCCTGCGCTCACGACGGACGCGTCTTCCGATCTGCGTCAGGCCGGCATCCGCGTCTACGTCGCGGCGATGCTGAAGGAGCGGATGTGGCCGGAGGCGATGGAGGTCATCGAGCGCGAACGCGCCCTCATCGCGCCCGACGATCTCGGCTTCTTCGCCAAGGTGCTGCGCGACGCCGGGCGCGCCGCGGACGCCGATCGGATCGAGGCGCTCGGCAAGGCTCCGCCTTCGCTCCAGGAGTTCCGCGCCTGACCGATGCGACGGCTCCCGTGATCAGGAGCCGTCGGTCGTCTCGGGCGGAGCGTCCTTGCAGCAGCGGAAGCCGACCTGCTTGCCCGAGTAGTCCTCGCCGTGTGCGGTCGTCGCCGCGCGGCAGCGGTTCCGGCCCGGCAGCCACCATCCGCCGCGCAGCGCGGAGCGGAGCGGAGGCGCCTTGTTCTCTCGTTCGACCCACTCGTCGACGTTGCCGACCATGTTGTGGACGCCGAACGGGCTCACGCAGTCCGGGAACGCGCCGAGCGGAGCGCGATGGTCCTTGAGCTTGGACATCGGGCCGCCGAGGTCGGTCCTGTCGTGGTTGCAGATGCTCGAGTCGCGCTTGTACCCGTACGGGTAGGGGAGCATCTCGGGACCCTCGCAGGCGAACTCCCATTCGCTCTCCTTGCAGAGGCGAGCGCCGCGCGACTGACAGATCGCCTGGGCCTCGAGCCAGTTCTTGTTGACCACCGGGACGGCGTCCTTCGGATCGCCCGTCGGCGAAGGCTCCGCGTACTCCTCGCGATCGATGCAGAACCGTAGCCGCTTGCGCGGCGACTTGCACTTTGCAGGTTTCTCGTACTCGCCGCACCGAAGCCTCTGATAGGGCGGCGGGTCGAGCCACTGCAGACAGACCTGCTCGACTTGGGGGCAGTAGTCGCCTTCGACGAGCACCATGCCCGGATCGCACGGACCCTGGGGGTCGGGCGTCGCCGCTCCCTTGTCCGACGGGGCGGGCTTCGGTGGGCTCGGAACGATGCTGCTTTGTCCTTCGCTCGCCGCCGCAGTCCTGATCTCCGAGTGACCGTCCGGCGGAGCGAAAGTCAAGCCAAAGAGGGCTGCGACGAAAAACGCCTTCGCAATCGATTGGTGGAGGTTCAAGACTTCACCCTCCACTTCACATTGTGAATCCCGCTCTGCGCGCGAGCCACCTCGCGCCCGCGAATCGAGGGGAGAAGGTCGTACCCGTTGCAAAACGATGCGACGTTCGTTCGACGGTCGTGCGATGCACGTCTTCGCGTCGCGTCCGGTGCGTCATGGATGAGCTCCGTCGCGAGCTCGCCGCGCCTTCCGACGCCGGGCTGCCGACGCATGACGCATGCGGACGTGAAAGTGCTTCGCGAGCGCGTCGTCGGGTCGGCGCGTGCGGAGACGTTCGCGTGCACGCACGCGTGCTCGTCGGTCGCAGCTCGCGCACGCATGCCCGTCGACCGGGCGCTCGACGGAAAAGTGGGGGGCGCTCCGGATCCTCGGCCCTATACTGCGCGGCCATGGCGACGATGGTTCACGAGGTCCTGCGGGAGACGACGAAGCGCTACGGCGACCGTCCGGCGCTTCGCGTGAAGCGCGACGGGGGGTGGCGCACGACCACTTGGAGCGCCTACGAGCGCGAGGCGCGGCGCGTCGGGCGTGCGCTCGTCAAGCTCGGGGTCGAGCCCGGCAAGGGCGTCGCGATCATCGGCCACAACGGCCCGGAGTGGCTCGAGGCCGACATCGGCGCGATCCTCGCGGGCGCCGTTCCGGCCGGCATCTACACGACGAGCTCGCCCGAGCAGGTGCGGTACATCACCGATCACTGCGAGGCGAAGGTCGCGTTCGCCGACACGCCCGAGCAGGTCGAGAAGTTCGTCGCCGAGCAGGACCGCATGCCCCGCCTCGAGGCGGTCGTGCAGATGCTCGGCCGCCCGAAGGACGCTCGCCGCGGCCGCCTGCGCGTGCTCGCGTGGAACGAGCTCCTCGCGCTCGGAGACGAGGTCGCGGAAGGCGAGCTCGATGCGCGCATCGCGGCGCAGAAGCCCGACGACGTCTGCACGCTCATCTACACCTCGGGGACGACGGGCGATCCGAAGGCTGTCATGATCACGCACACGAACATCGTGTGGACGGCCCAGGCGCTTCTGAAGGCGTTCCGGTTCCTCGACAACGAGGTCATCGTCAGCTACCTGCCGCTCAGCCACATCGCCGAGCAGATGGTGACGATCCACGGGCCGATGGCGATGGGCTCGCTGGTCTATTTCGCCGAGAGCATCGAGAAGCTCGGCGAGACGCTCCAGGAGGTCCGCCCGACGGTCTTCCTCGGCGTGCCTCGGGTCTGGGAGAAGATCCAGGCGAAGATCGTCGCCGCGGGCGCGTCGGCGCCGCCGATGCGCAAGAAGATCGTCGCGTGGGCGCGCAAGGTGGGGCTCGCCGCCGGATACGCCGAGCAGCGGGGCGAGGCTCGGCCTCTCACGCTTCCCATCGCGAAGAAGCTCGTCTTCGACAAGGTGCGCGAGCGCCTCGGGCTCGATCGCGCGCGCATCTGCGCGACCAGCGCCGCCCCCATCTCGAAGGACACCCTCGAGTTCTTCCTCTCGCTCGGCATCCCGATCCTCGAGGTCTACGGGATGAGCGAGTGCACCGGGCCGGCCACGTATTCGCCGCCCGACGACTACCGCACCGGCAAGTGCGGCATCGTCCTGCCGGGCACCGAGCTGAAGATCGCCGAGGACGGCGAGATCTGCATGCGCGGCCCGCACGTGTTCAAGGGCTACCTCAAGGATCCCGAGGCGACGAAGAACGCGATCGACGCCGACGGCTGGCTCCACTCGGGAGACATCGGGACGATCGACGAGGACGGCTTCCTCCAGATCACCGATCGCAAGAAGGACCTGCTCATCACCGCGGGCGGCGAGAACATCGCCCCGCAGGTGCTCGAGGGGCAGCTCAAGAGCATCCCCGTGATCGCGCAGGCCGTCGTCGTCGGCGATCGCCGAAAGTACCTCGGCGCGCTCGTCACGCTCGATCCGGAGCGCGTCCAGGCGGAGGCGGCGGCGGCGGGCAGCCCGGCGAAGACGGTGGCCGAGGCCGCGCAGTGCCCCGTGTTCAAGCGTCACCTCCAGAAGCAGATCGACGAGGTCAACTCGAGGCTCGCGCGCGTACAGACGATCAAGAAGTTCGTCATCGTGCCCCACGAGTTCTCGATCGACGGCGGAGAGCTCACGCCCACGATGAAGGTGAAGCGCAAGGTCGTGAACGAGAAGTACCGCGCCGAGATCGAGTCGATGTACGCCGAGCAGGCGGAGCCCGTCGCGGCCGCGTCCTGATCGGGCGTCGCCGGCTCAGAAGCAGAACCTCTCGTAGACGTGCGAGAGGATCGGGTCCGTCTCCGGGATGCAGTTCTCGGTCGGGCCGCAGTCCGTCTGGCTGCTACAGAGGTGGCGTCCGTTCGCGTTGCACTCGTCGGCGGCGACGCAGTGGATCGATCCGATCTTCTTCGAGAACCGGTCGCGATCGAACGGCATCACGCAGCACAGCTCCCCAGCGCCGCAGTCGGCGTCGCTCGCGCAGCGCTGGGGGAACTTCATCGTGAAGTCCCCGGCCACCGACACGTAGCCGCCGCAGTTGGGCCCTCCGATCTCCATGCACGCTGCGGAGGTGCCTCCGAAGATGCGGGCGGCGGCCGACTCGGTCCCGTAGAGCGTGACGCAACACTGCGCCGACGCGAAGTCGCAGCGCGTCGACGTCTCCCCGCAGTTGCCCGTTCGGCTCGGGGCGGCGTCGGGATCGGAGGGCGAGGCGCCGTCGGACGACATTTCCTCACGCCCGGGGCCAGGCTGGTCTCCGCCTCCATCCGTTCCCGCCGGTGGTGAATCCGGCCCGGGCTCGCCATCCGATCCGTACGCGCCTCCACAATGAGAAAGGACCAGGACGAGGACGGCGAACGGGCCGAGCGCCCACCAGCGCTGCATCGAACCCAATCATACACGGTCCGACGCCCGATCGTTCGGACCCTTCCGTCGTGCGTTTCGTGGAGCGGCGCTCAGATCTTCTCGCCGTCACGGACGTCTCTTTGCTCCCGTGAGCTCCCCGTACCGGAACGAAGTTGACGCGCTGCGCGAACGCAAGGAAGCCATCGAGCGCGAGATCGCTCGGCTCCGAGAGCAGACGACCGAGCTCGAGGCGCTGCGAGCCCGCGAGCGCGAGCTCGCGAACGAGCTCGCGAGCATCGACCAGAAGCTCGGTGCGACGAAGCGGAAGCTCCCGCTGCTCGACCGGATCACCGTCGCGAGCCCCTGTCACGCGAGCTGGGACGAGATGCTGGGAGACGATCGCGTCCGGTTCTGCCTGAGCTGCGAGAAGAACGTCTACAACCTCTCCGCCATGACGCGCGAGGAGGCCGAGCGCCTCCTCCAGGAGCGCGGCGACGATCTCTGCGTTCGCTTCTACCAGCGCGCGGACGGCACGATCATGACGCAGGACTGTCCCGTCGGCGCGCGGAAGAAGCGCCGGAAGAAGCTCGCGCTCGCGGTCGCAGGAGCGGGCGCGATGGCGTTCGCGGCGACCTCGATGCTCACGCGCGGTGATACGTGCGCGGTGCAGGGCGAGCTGGTCGTGCAGCCGCCCGGTACCGAGCCGACGACCGCACACGTCTTCGAGCCGCCGGTTCCGCACGTCATGGGCACGGTGGCTCCGCCCGTGGACGAGACGCCGCCGCCGCCTCCGAAGCCGCGAACGACGACGCCCATCAAGCGCGTCACGATGGGCAAGCCGATGCCCGTACCCGCTCGGAAGTCGTCGGACCTGCGCTGACGCCGTCTCGGGCGCGAGCGGCTCAGGGCGTCTTGGTCGTGAGCTTGTCGATCGCGTGGACCGGAGCGCCGTCGCCTTTCATGAGGTGCGCGATCGCGCCGTACACGAGCCGCTGGCTCTCGACCATGCTCTTGCCCGCGAAGACGGGCGAGACGACCTCGATCGTGAAGTGCCCGGCGCTGCCCCCGTCGACGACGACGGACGCATCGGGGATCTTCTCGAGGATGGCGGCGCGGATGGCTTCCGTCGTATCGCTCATGGTCGTTTCCTCTCAGTAGCGCGGGACGCTCGAGTCGACCTTCTGGGACCACGCGTCGATGCCGCCTTCGAGGTTGTAGACCTGCTTGAAGCCGTCGCGCAAAAAGCGCTCGGCCGCGTTCCGGCTGCGCATCCCGTGGTGGCACATGAAGACGACGGGCGTGTCCTTGTCGAGGCTCATGAGCACCTTCTCGCCCTCGGCGTCGAGCGGGCGGGCGCGATCGATCTTCGCCTTCGCGCGCTCCTCGTCGGTGCGGACGTCGAAGAGCTCGAACTTCTTGCCCTCGTCCATCCACTTCTTCAGCTCGGGTGCGGAGAGGCTCTTCACGCGCGGGGGCTCGTTCGGGTTGTCGATGCGGAACGCGCCGCCGTCGGCCGTCTCCACCCAGGAGATGCGGATGCCGTCGGCCTTCTTCGCGCTGCTGCGGTCGAAGCAGATCGTGACGCCGTTCGCGACGACCTCGACGTCACCGGGCTTCTTCGGTCCGAAGTAGAGGTCGTACTGGTACGCGGGGCCGATCTCGAGGCGGAGGACGTCTCCGCTTCCCTCGTCGGCCGCCTTGATCGCCTTCACCGCGGCGTCGTCGATCGTGACCTTCGGCGGCGTGATGGGCTGCTCCTCGATCCCGAGCTTCTTCTGCAGCTCACCGGAGGCGTACATCTCCTTGACGATGTCGCAGCCACCGATGAACTCGCCGTCGATGTAGAGCTGCGGGATCGTCGGCCAGTTCGAGTATTCCTTGATGCCCTCGCGCACGGCCGGGTCCGAAAGGACGTTCACGGTCTCGAACTTCACTCCGAGCTCTTTCAGGATCTGCACGACCTGCGCGGAGAATCCGCACTGCGGGAAGTGCTTGTTGCCCTTCATGAAGAGAAGAACTCGGTTCTTCTTGATGAGCTCGTCGAAGTGGTTCCGGAGTGTGTCGGAGAGCATGGTTTCGGCGGAGCAAATGCCCCTCCCCCCATGGGCCGTCAAGCCCCGCAGCAGGACCTGTTGCTGGTTCTCCGAGCGTCAACGGATTGGCGCTCGTCATCGGCGTGACACGGGCGGACGGCGCTCGCGGCCGCGACCGGCCGACGCGCATGCGTCAGGGCTTTGACGAGATCGAGCGGCACGGTTGGTGAAGAAGGACGAGGCGAGACCAGAAGGAGGCGACCCATGGACACCCCGACCGACCACACCTCGACTCCGTCCGGCGAGACGACGGCTCCGCCGCAGCGGAAGGGGGGCGGCGCCGCGACGATCGAGGGCAAGCACGAGGCGCCGACCGTCCGTCTGGCGCTCGTCCGCTCGGACCACGACGACGAAGACGACGGACCGCCGTCGAGGCCCACCGTGCTCGTCGAAGTGGACGAACGACCTCGCGCTCCCACGGCGCTCCCGGCTCCGCCGCCGATCCCGGTGCTCTCCACCTTCGAGCCGCGGCTCCCTTCGTCGGCGATTCCGACGTCGGTCGTGCGTCGGGTCGCCGGCGCGCGCTCCGGCCCGATCGCCCTCATGACCACGAAGATGCCGGTCGTCACGAAGCTCCGTCTCGTCCGCTCGATGCGTGACTCCGGTCCTCCGTCCTTCCCGCCGCCGCCGTACCGATCGGCGGCGTGATCGGCCTGCCTGGATCGTCGACCGTTCATGCGCGGCTGTGACGACGGGTGTGAGCCCGCGACAGTCGAGGAAGACATTTTCGCTCGCTCTCGGGTGCGCCCGTGAACCATCGGGGGCAGATGCCTGGTGCATCCGCAGTGACAACACGCGAATGTTTTGGCGTTCGATCTCGGTGCGGTACATGTTGAAGCTCGAGCGTGCTCGCGCGTTCCGTCCGTCATCGACACGCGAGCCTTCGTGGAGTGTTCGCCATGCGCCACGCCCTCCTGTTGCTCACGATCCCCACGATCGCCGCCGCGGTGGTCGCCGCCGCGTGCTCGACCTCGCTGTCCGAGCCGCCGGCCGAGGAGGCCGACGGCGGCGATACGGTGCTCCCGCCGGGGACGGATCCGGCGACGACGCCGAGCACGACGGACCCGACGGGACCCGCCGGCAGCGGCTTGGCGACCGGCCTCCCTTGCGACGTGCAGGGCGTGATCGAGAACCGGTGCATCGCGTGTCACCAGGGAGAGAGCCCGCCGCCGTTGCTCGACTACGCCGATCTGTCCGCGCCCTCCACGAAGGATCCGACGAAGTCGCGCGCCGCCGTCGCCGTCGAGTTGATGAAGGCGGGCCTGATGCCTCCGCAGCCCGCCGTGCCTGCCGAGGACGACGAGATCGCGGCCTTCGAGAACTGGGTGAACGGCGGCCTCGCGAAGAATCCGGAGTCGTGCACGCCCATCCCGGCCGACGCCGGCGCTCCACCGCTTCCGGACGACGCCGGGGCCGACGCCGGAGATGCCGGCGTCGTGACGTGCACGAGCGGACAGACGTGGATGGGGCAACCGTCGCCGCTCATGCACCCTGGTCGTGCCTGCCTCAACTGCCACCAGCAGCAGGGCGGGCCGAACCTGCGCATCGCAGGCACGGTCTACCCGACGCTCCACGAGCCGGACGACTGCATCGGATCGGCGCCGCCTCCGCGCCTCACGGTCATCGTCACCGACTCGCGGCCGGTCCGTCCGAGGACGGTCCGCATGCAGGTCAACGCGTCCGGCAACTTCTTCACCCGCGAGCGGCTCACGCCGCCGTTCAGGGTGACGGTCACCGACGGCAGGAATACGCGGTCGATGAACCAGGCGGTGACCTCGGGCGACTGCAACTCGTGCCACACGCAGGACGGCGCGAACGGCGCGCCTGGTCGCATCATGGCTCCGGGGCCCTGAGCGCGGTCAGCTCGGCGACGTCTCGCTCGGCGGCGGCGCCGCGATGGGGAACCCCGCTCGGCTCGCGAGGCGCTCCTCGAAGACCTCGTGGAGCGCACCCTCGACCTCGCGCCGGAGCCGGCGGACGGCCGTCTCCTCGTCGACGTCGCCGCAGCGATCGACGGGGATCGGCTCGCCGATGACGTAACGGATCGGTGCTCGACGCGGGATCGGCAGCAGGTGCGCCGGCCGCGGCAGCGGGAACGGGAGGTGGAGCCGTCGCGAGCGCTTCCAAGGGTTGCCGACGAGATCGAAGATCTCCTCGGGGCCGAGCGACGCGATCGGGACGATGGGCGCACGGTTCCGCAACGCGGCGCGCACGAAGCCGTAGCGATTCCCCCAGAGCAGGCGGTAGCGGAGCTCGCGCGGCTTGAGCGCCTCGCGGAGGCCGCCCGGCATGACGAGGACGAGCTCGTCTGCGGACAGGAGACGATCGGCGTTCTCCTGCGTGCCGTCGACGGTCCCGACCGCGGCCGCGAGCCGTCGGAGCCCGGGGATGACCCACCAGGCGTGCTCGCCGAGCACCCACACGCGCCTGCCGGTCGCCGCCTCGATGCGCGCCATGAGTAGCGCGGCGTCGAAGCCGAAGGCGTGGTTCGTCACGAGCAGCGCGCGACCGGGCGGCAGGTTCTCGATGCCGACGACCTCGACGTCGAGCTTGTCGGCGACCCGATCGAGAAACCGCATGAAACGCCGCGCGAACGGCTCGGAGTACGCCTCGATCGAGCCTGGCGGGACCCGGGAGCGCGCGACCCTCATGACGGACCTTCCTTCGGGAGCGAGTCCGTGCCTGGACGCGCGGGCTCGGGGATGACGTAGCCCATCCGCGTGGCGACCCAGCGGAGCGCGTCCACCGCGTAGTAGACGCCGATGAAGGTGCCGTCGGCTCGGACGACGGGCACCTCGTTCACTTGCTCCGAGGCCATCAGCGCGATCGCGTGGGCGAGGGGAGAGTCGTCGAGCAGAGGGTGGATCCGTCGCGGCTCGAGGTCGGCGACGCGGCCGACGTCCGGCGCCGTCGCGAGGTCCACGAGCGAGAGCAGGCCGAGGAGCTTCCGCGCGTCGTCGATCACGGCGACGGCGCGCGCGCGCCGCGTCTGGACGACGTGCTTGAGCCGCTCGAGCGAAAGATCGTTCTTCACGCAGAGCGACGTGGGCGCGACGACCTCGTGCAGCAGCACGCGGGACGCGAGCTCTCCCAGGTCGGCGCGTCGATCGACCTTCGCGGGTGCGCTCGCCTCGGTGATGGTACAGGTGACCTCGCCACCGCGACTGGGATCCCACTCGAGCGAGCGCATCCGCGCGCAGCCCGTGCATGCGAGCGCGTCGATCGTCTCGTCGCGCCTGGGGCAGCGCACGTACGGTTGGATCGTCTCGCCGTCGGAGTCGACGATCGTGCAGAGGCGAAGCGGTGTGACGCGCTCGGGCATGTACCTCCCCCCGTTGCAACTCACGAGCCTGAGCTCATGGGCTCCGCTCGCGTCTCCTCTCGATCTTCGCACACGACCGGGGCGTTCGTCGCGACGGGCCCGAGAGCGGGCGATCACCTCTGCCGGGCGAGGCGAGCGCAGGTGATGCGCCGGAGACCGCAGCTTTTGCGCATGCCGAGCTGGCATCCGGTGGCCGTTCGATCCAAGAAGCGCGTTCGTGGAGCCGCTCCCCGCCGTCTCCGTCACGACCGCGCTTCTCCTCCTCGTGGGTTGCGTCGAGGTGCCGGAGGTGCAGGTGCCCGCGGCGGACCTGCCGGTGCTGGATGCGCCCTTGCAGTCCGGGTGCCCGCTCGGCGTCCCCGGATCGAAGGTCGCCTTCGAAGAGACGCCCGAAGGCGGCGCGCTCACGTTCACGGCCCCTCCCGAGCGCGTCGACGAGCTGAGAGAGCGCGCGCATCGTGCCTTCGTCGCCGGCGACGGACGGCGACGGTCGCGCCGGTTGCCCCCGGCCCGGATCGGAGAGGAGCCCATCGACGGCGGCTCGCGTGTGACCTTCGCCGCTGTCGATCCGCGTGATCGGGACGCGCTGCGCGCCAAGCTGAGGGCCCGCGCCGAGGACATGAGGTCGGGCTGCGGCCATCGCATGTGATCGGCCGAGACGACGCGACGCGCTCACGCGACCGCGTGCCTCGTGTGCTGCGGTACGTACGTTGCAGAACCACGAGCGATGGCACGGAAGATCACGAGGCGTGCGGCGCTCGGCGCGTCCGTCGCGCTCCTCGTGCCCAACGCTGCGACGGCGGGACCGATCTACGTGCCCCTGTTCCGCATCGAGCGGAGCAAGAACGCCAACATCGTGCAGTACGACGCGGTGCTCGAGCAGGTGGACAAGCTCGACCCGAAGACGCCGGTCATCTGCTACTGGATCCTGAAGGCGGAGGACGGCCGCCGCGAAGGTCTCAACGCCCTCGACCGTCGAGCGTACGGCTTCAAGGCCGTCCCGGAGAAGGGCGGGTCGTGGCTCCTCTACCTGAACGCGACCTCCGAGCGCTCGATCCGCGTGCTCCGCTGGCAAGGACGATGGGTCGCGCAGATCGTGATCTGCGGACGAAGCGCGGTCCTCGAGCGGATCTACGTCGCGACGGACGAGACGGGGCTCATCCCGAAGGTGCGCTACATCGATCTGCACGGCGCCGACATGGAGAACGGAAAGCGGCTCACCGAGCGGCTGCGGCCTTGAGCGATCGACGCTCCTCGCGCGCCCAGTACACGGCGCCGGCCACGACGCCCGCGAGGGCGGCGGCGCCGATCACCGCTGCTCGGAGCTCGCCCTCGGCGCCGAGGATGACGGCGACGACGGCGACGTACTGGAGAAGGGTCGCGACCTTCCCGCCGACGTTCGCGGCGTGCGCGGCCGTGAGCTTCTGCTTCTGTCTCCCGACCGCCATCCGAGCCGCCAGCGCGAGCTCGCCGATGTCCCGCGTCGCGATCAGGAGCACCTCGACCACGTTCAGGGTCTTGGACACGAGGAGGGTCACGACGACGGCGACGAAGAAGACCTTGTCCGTGACGCCGTCGAGCATCGCGCCCGTCGCGCTCGCTCGATGGAACCGCCGCGCCCACCACCCGTCGAGGACGTCCGAGGCGCCGGCCGCTGCGAGGACCGCGAGCGACCAGGCAGGGCGTCCGATGGTCAGCGGAAAGAGGGCCGCGAACGCGACGCGGGACAAGCTGAGCATGCCGGGCACCGTCGTCAGCGCGCGCGGATCGAAATCTCGCGGGAAGCGCCAAGCGCTCGGCTCGGGGGCCGGCCGGCTTCTGGCGACGTTCAGCATGGGGCCGCTCCTACGCTCGCAAGGCATGTGCCCCGGCGCGTCGGGGCGCCGCGCACGACCTCGTTCGCGTACGTGACGTATCGCGCGAGCGAGGTAAGCGAAGGCTGCGCGCCCATGCGCGAAGGAGGACGACCATGAAACGCAGAGCTTCGGCGCCGAAGAAGCGCAAGACCGGCGCGGGATCGAAGCCCATCGTCGACGAGCACGATCATGCGGGCCCGACGCAGCCCGTGCAGCAGGACGCGCCGCGCCGGATGCCGCCGGGCTCGAAGCCTTCGCCTCGTCCGGCGAGAGATTGACGGCCGTCGTACGGGCCGTCGGCTCAAGGATCTTCGCTGAGGTGCGACGGGCCGGACGCGCTGCGGTAGTGCCCGGGAACCCAGGATCGGCCGCGCCAATAGCCATCCACCCAGACGAGCCAGCCCGACCGCCGCTCGAGGCGTCGCGCCCGAGGTCTCGGGGCTGCGACGAGCGTGGATGCTCGAGGGGCGGTTCGCTTCACCGGATCTTCAACGCTTCTTCTCGTAGGTCCCCACGAGCGTCGCGGTGTCGAGGACGTGCCCGGTCATCGCGTTCTCGAGATCGCTCTTCGTGGCACCGGGGCCGAGCTCCTCGAGGGTGGTGTCGAGCGCGTAGAGCTTGAAGAAGTAGCGGTGCCTTCCGATGGGCGGACACGGGCCGCGCCAGCCGCGCTCGCGCCAGTCGTTGTCGCCCTCCTTCGCGCCGGGCGGGAGCGTGGTGCGTGTGACTCCTTCGGGCAGCGATCGCGCGTCGGCCGGAAGCCCGTACAGCACCCAGTGGACCCAAACGCGCTTCGGCGCGCGCGGATCCGGTGCGTCCGGATCGTCGACGATCAACGCGAACGACTTCGTCCCCTTCGGGGGCGAGCTCCAGACGAGCGCAGGCGAGACGTCTTCGCCCTCGCACGTGTGACGCGTGGGGATCTCCTGCTCGTGCTCGAAGCTCGGCGACGTGAGCTGGAACGGCATGACCTACCATGAGGCAGACGCCATGCCGGTGACTTCGAGCCCGTCGTGCCGCAGTCTCTCGCGTGCGATCCGCGAGGTCGCGGCAAGCTCGTGAGGCCTACGCACGCAGCAAGAGCTCCTATCGCAGATCCCTTCCGTGCTTCTGCTCTTCGCGTGGAATCCCTCGCGCCGTGCGCTCGCGATCGCGTGCGTCGACGAGCCAGCGCAGGCCGTCGACGTCGCGGAAGAGCCCGAGCGGGACGCCGTCTTCGTTCACGACCGTGACCTCGCGGAGGTGGGACGCCGCCAGCACCTCGAGCGCCTTCCTCACCGGCAGGCTCTCGTGGACGACGACCGAGCCGGACATGATGCGCGCGATGCTCTCGTTCGGCGGCTCCTTCCGAGCCCCGGGCTTCGGGACGAACGTGGCCTCGTGGACCACGCCGATGATCGTCCGCTTCTCGTCGACGACGGCGACCGAGCGGCGATTTTCGCTGCGCAGGAGCGCGAGCGCCTCGCGGACGGTCACCGACGGATCGATCACGGTCGCTCCTGCCGCGAGCACGCCGCCGACGGCCGTGCGTACGCCCTGTGGATCGGGCGGCGGCTCCGTCTCGTCGAGCGGGATCGTGCATTCGACGGACGGGGTCGGGGCGGGGAGGATGGCGTCGCAGTGCGCGCAGGCGGAGCAGGTCCCGATCGGGACCGAGCGCTGCTGGTACTTGCAGAAGACGCGGTACTCCGACTCGCGCGCCCCGTTCGCCCCCACGATGTCGAGTCGCAGGATGGGGTGGCTCACGTGTTTGGCGCGTGGTCGCTCGTCGTCGCGCACGGGGGCCCCCTCGCCCATCGCCCACTCCCGCTCACAAGGCGCGCGCGAAATCGCGGAAGGCCTTCAGCGTCTCCTCGATCGCAGCCTTCGACGCGGCCGTCGCCTCGCGCGCATGACGCCGTGCCTCGAAGAGGCGCGGCTCGAGCTGCTTCTCCCACGCGTCGGCTGCTTGCATGCCGGCGAGATGGAGCTTCACGCGTACCTCGTCGGCCGCTTGCTCGAGGGCTTCGAGCGCCTCGTCGATGCCCTTGCGGATGTCCTGCTTCGTTCCCATGGCGTGCTCCTTCGGATGGTGGCGTGAGACACCCTGCAAGGTCGCGGCCAGCCACGAAGGGCGCCATGTCGTGCCCGGCGACCCGCGTCGCGCCGCGCAACCTGCGCGAGGGCGCATTCCGTGCGCCGAACCATCGAGCCCTCTGCCGCACGCGAGGACGCGGGACGGAGAAAACCGCGTGAGCGCAGCCACGGGATCGCTGGCATGGCGAGTGGATGCTCGTCCGGGCATGAAGCGCATCCTCGCTGCTCTCGACCGAACCGAAACCGCCAGACTCGTCCTCGACCGGGCGGTGGAGCTCGCCACCGTGACGGGCGCCAAGGTTCGGCTCCTGCGGGTCGTGCCCGCGACGGCCTCGCCGCCCGCCCCCAACGTCTTCGAGCCCGGCGGCGACATGAACGCGCTCGTCGCGGAAGCGGAGGCGGATCTCGTCTTCCGTTCGGAGTGCATCCCCGAGCGACTTCGCGACGGCGTGACGGTCGAGGTCGGCGAGCCGTGGTCGACCATCTGCGAAGCCGCGCGCGCCTACGATGCCGACGTCGTCGTGATCGGCGCCCATCGCTACGGGCTCCTCGCGCGCATGCTCGGCACGACGGCGGCGAAGGTCGTGAACCACGTCGATCGACCCGTGATGGTCGTGCGTCCGACCCCGCCGGGGGATGCGTCGAGGCGCTCCGGCGAGAGCGAGCCGAAGCCGGACGAGCGCGCAGGGCTCACGAAGCCGCCGTACGCGCTGCTGGCGACGTTGCTGCGCGCGGAGCATGTGCGGCTCGAAGGAGAGTACGCCGCCCTGCTCGAGACCTGGCGTCACGGCGACTGGGCCGACGTCCGCGCGCAGTTCGCTCGGTTCGAGCCTGCCCTGCGCGCGCACATGGCGTTCGAGGAGGAGCGCATCTTCCCCGCGTTCCGTGAGTCGAGCGCGAAAGACGCCGCCGCGCTCCAGCGCGAGCACGACGAGCTGCGGAGGACGCTCGACGCGCTCGCCGTCGGCATCGAGCTCCACGTGATCGGAGAGAGCCAGGCCGAGGCCCTCGTCCGCCAGCTCCGCGCGCACGGGGAGAAGGAGGAGCAGCTCCTCTATCCGTGGCTCGAGACGACGAGCGGGGCAGAGGCCATTTCGAGGGCGTTCGCGGCCTGATCGCGCCGGTCGCTTCTCGTTCTTGCGGCTCAGAGCCCGAGCGAGAACCGGACGAGAGCGCCGGTCTCCTGGTTTGTCGCGGCAATCACGAGCGTCCCGCTCGTGGGATCGACGACGGGGCTGGGGCTGTGTGCCAGTACGGCGGCGCCGTCCGCGAGCGGGTGGTGCACGCAGCCGGTGCCGTCGACGTTGCATCGGAAGAGGGAGGGGGGCTTCATCCATGCCCTGACGACGAAGAAGGCGCGATTCTCGGCGTCGAGCACGGCGACCGACCCGACGGTGCTCAGAGGGCCTTGCCCGGCCGAGATGTCCGTGCTCGTGCACCCCGTGCCGTCGAGGTTGCAGCGGAAGAGCCAAGGTTTGTTGGACGCGCCGCCGTTCGACGTGACGACGAGGAGCTTGCCTTCGGTCTCGTCGATCATGGCCGATGGCGAGAGGCCGGAGTCGTTCGGCTGATTCACGGAGATGTGACGGTGCGTGCAGCTCGTTCCGTCGAGGTTGCAGTGGAAGAGGCTCGCCTTGCGCGCGTTCGCGTAGTTCGTCGTCACGACGAGGAGCTTCTTGTTCTGCCGATCGACGAGGACCTGCGGGCCGAACCCCGATCCCTCCGGCTGATCGGCGGAGATGTCGGTGCTCGTGCAGGCCGTCCCGTCGAGCTCGCAACGGAAGAGCGTGGGTTTGCCGCCGACGGTATCGTCGTACGTGACGATGAGGAGCTTCTGCGCGTCCGTGTCGATCGCAGCCGAAGGATCGTTGCCACACGGGCCACAGCTACCCACGAGATCGGTGTGCGTGCAGGCCGTCCCGTCGAGCTCGCAGCGCAACAGCGAGAGCCCGCCGCCGGTGGCCGCCGTGTTCTGGGCGACGACGAGGAGCTTGCCGCGGATCGTGTCGAGCAGGAGCTTTGGTGGCATTCCGTTGTTCCGGGCCTGTCCCGCCGACACGTCGTGGTACGCGCAGCTCGTGCCGTCGAGCTCACACCGCAGGAGCGCAGGCCGGCCCTCGGCGTTCGGATCCGTGAAGGCGACGAGGAGCTTTCGGTTCGTCGAGTCGATGGCCGCCGACGGGAAGAGGCCGCCGACGGCGGACAGCGGCGCCATCGTCACGCGGTTGTCGATGGGCCCCACCACGGCCGCCTGCGTCGATTCGCCCACGTCGTTCGCGCTGAAGGCCAAGAGGTGTGTCGCACCAGGCGGGAGCGGGCCCACGAGCGGCAGGGTGAACGGCAGTCCGGTCTTCTCGGCCGTCGCGACGACGGACAGCTTCGTCTTCGCGTCGCTTCCCCAGTAGACCTTGTACGAGCGGACGTCGCTCTCGTCGCTGGCGGGCTCGACGACGAGCGTGCCGTTGATCGCGCCGGCGGCGATGTCGCGGTCTCGGAAACGGATCGACGACGGCGGATGCTTGGGCACCCCCGCGATCGGCCCGGAGCCGTCCGATTCGCGCCCGGAGTCGCTCGAGGACGCGACGCCGGAGTCCGGTCCGCCGTCGATGCCGGCATCGTCGACGGCTCCGCCGGTGAATTCGTCGAGCGACGTCAGCGAGCACGCGCCGAGCGCCGCGGAGGTCGCGAGCGCGCCGACGAGGGCGAGGCGCCTTGCACGTGTGCGTCCGGAGGATGGGGGGCTCGATGGCTCGGGGGGCAGCAACACGACCAGGATACCAGTCCACCGCCACCGGGAGGTCCTCCAGGTGGCGCGCGGTTACAATCGTCGGCGTGCGAGCGCTTCTCGCGGCCACCTTCCTCGCGTTGGTCTCGTGCTCGACCCGCGACTCCAGCGACGGGTCCTCGTCCGGCGCGCCTTCGGACGGCGGGCTCCCCGACGGAGGCCGCCGTACGACGTACGAGCACTACGACATCAACCACGTCCTTTCGACCGGCCAGTCCGACTGCACGGCCAACGGCGCGTCGCCTCCGCTCACGAAGGAGCAGCCCTTCGGCAATCTCTCTTTCGACGTCGGCGTGATGACGGGCCGGAACTCGCCGACGGAGGGGTGCGACGCCGAGGGCTGCAAGGAGTACGAGCAGCCCACCGGCTTCGTGCCGCTCGTCGAGGGAGACCGGTACCACGACTACCCCGTCGAGACGATGTCCTCCGGCTTCGCCAACCAGGCGAGCGTCTTCGCGCGCGCGTGGCTCGCGAGCGTCGGCCTACCGGCCCGGCACGACATCCTCGTGAGCATCCATGGCCGGAGCGGCAACACGTACTGGTGCCTCAAGAAGAACCCGTGCCGCTACCTCGCCGATCAGGGGTACCTGTCGCCGTTCGACGAAGGGCTCACGCAGGTGAAGGACGCGATGCGGATCGCGGCCGCCCAGAACAAGACCTACGTCGTCCGTGCGGTCACGGCCATCCACGGCGGCTCCGATCACTACGATCGAGAGAACGAGCTGCGCACGACCGTCCAGCGCAACGACGGTAAGGGCGAGGTGGGGGACTACACGGAGGCGCTCCTCGAGTGGCAGCGCGACTACGAGACGAGCATCCGCGCGATCACCGGACAGTCCGAGCCGATTCCGCTCTTCATCTCGCAGTTCGGGAGCTGGACGGACGTCCCCGCGAGCGTCATCCCCGTGCGGCAGCTCGCGGCTCACGTCCGGGCGCCCGGCAAGGTCATCGTCGTGACGCCGAACTATCCCTTCGTCCACTACGAAGACTGCCTCCACTACTCGAACCATTCGCAGCGGAGGCTCGGCGCGTACTTCGCGAAGGCGTACCAGAAGGTGGTGGTCGAAGGGGGTGTATGGGAGCCGCTACGCCCGATCTCTATCACGCGCGACGGGGCGGTGCTCCGCGTAAGATTCATCGTCCCGGTGCCTCCGCTCGTGATCGACACGACACGGGTGAAGGACCCCGGAAACTACGGCTTCACCTACGTGGACAGCACGTCGTCCGCGACCATCGAGGACGTCTCGCTCGACGGTCCCGACGCCGTGAAGATCACGCTCTCGAACGTCCCCACGGGGAAGGACAAGAAGCTCCGCTACGCGCTGAACGCGCCCGTCCCCGACGCTTGCCCCGGTCCCGAGAAAGGCGCGCGCGGCAACCTCCGCGACTCGGACACGACCGTCGGTTTCCACGTGGACGAGTCGGGCAAACCGTACGAGCTCCACAATTGGGCGGTGCATTTCGAGCTCGACGTGCCGTAGCCGCGGCGGTCACGGTCGCTCGGGCGCGTACTTGCGCTCGGCGACCGTCTGGAGCGTCCTGCCGATCTTCGCCGGACGCTCGTACTGGGCGACGTCCGAGAGGCTGAGCACGCCTTCGGCGGCGCCGCGCGCATCGAGGATGATGATCCGCGTCACCCGATGCCGGCGCATCAGCGCGACCGCCTTCGTGACCGGGTCCCCGGCTCGGCAGGCGATCACCCCTCGCGTCATGACGTTCCGGACGAGCGCCGTCACGGGATCGACGGCCTCCGCGCAGACGCGGGTCGCGATGTCGCGATCGGTGAGGACGCCGACGATGACGTCGCGCCGGTCGCGCACGGGGAGGAAGCCGATGTCCGCCTCGCGCATCACGCGCGCCGCGACGAGCACGGAGTCCCCCTCGAATACCGTGTGCACCGGGCGCCGCATGATCTCGCCGCATCGGAGCGGAGCTCGGGCATGCTTGGATCGGAGCGCGGGCATGGCGTGCATGTCCACGAGCGGTGCGAGCGGCGTGCCGCGCTCCGTCCGGGCTCGAACGCGTCGATCGGAGGCTCGAACGGCGGCGCTCGCGGGCGATGCACGGAAGAGCGCGCGAAGCTTGCGCCTCGAGGCGCGGGGCGTGCGTGTCCGGGGCGTCGCCGCCGGCGCACGGAAGAGGCACGCGAGCTGCACCGTGGGTGCGCATGGTCTCGTATCCGTTTCATCCAGCCCCGCGCCGTGTCGTCGTCACGGGAGGACCCGGCGCCGGCAAGACCGCGGTCCTCGAGCTCGCCCGGCGCGAGCTGTGCCGGCACGTCGACGTGCTGCCCGAGTCGGCGAGCATCGTGTTCTCGGGAGGCTTCCCTCGTCGCGACGGAGACACCCCACGTCGGTGCGCGCAGCGCGCGATCTACCGCGTGCAATGCGAGCTCGAGACGATGGCGCTCGGCGACGACCTCTCCGTCGCCCTCTGTGATCGGGGCACGCTCGATGCGCTGGCCTACTGGCCGGGACGCTGGGACGACTTCTTCGCCGAGCTCCAGACGAGCATGGAGAAGGAGCTCGCGCGGTATGCCGCGGTCATCCACCTGCGCGTTCCCGAGCGAGCCTCCGAGTACCGGCAGACCGAGCTCCGCCGCGAGACGCACGCGCAGGCCCGCGAGGTGGACCTGCGGCTCCTCGAGGTCTGGGCACGACATCCGCGACGCGTGATCATCGATGGCAACGAAGATTTCATGGTCAAGGCCGAGCACGCGCTCGCCGCCATCCGCGCGGAGGTGACCGCGCACGCGTGCGACGCCTCGAACGGGGCCGGCTAGGCTGACGCGCAAGAACTGCACGCCGACGCCGGTCGTGCGTCCCCAGCCGAGCTCCGAGCTCGGCCACGCGCGCGACCCACGGTTCGAAGGAGGGGGGCGGCGCGTGGCCTCGCTCTTGCGAGGTGCGGAGGGCCCGAGCCCGGAGGAACCGACATGCCGACCATCACTCGCATCGTCCCGACGAAGCCCGCGACCCCCGCCCCGGCCTCGACGACGGGCGCCGCCGCGGCCGTCGCCAGCGTTCGCAACCAGGCCGCCTGTGTCCGCATGCTGCTCGACGAGTTGGAGCGGCTCGTGCCGAGCGGCGAGTCCTACGAGGGCGTGAACCAGCAGCTCGTGGAAGAGCTCGCGCGGCTCGGATGCCGGACGCTCGAGGCGGCCGAGGCGCTCCTCCGGGTCGTCGAGGAGCCGCGCCGCTGCGCGTGACATCGCGTGCGTGCTGCTTAGGTTGCAGGCATGAGCCCCTCGAGCCCTCGCGTCAGAATCTTTCGCTTCGTCGTGGGCGCGCTCGCAGCGCTCACCCTCGTCACGTGGATCGGGCTGTCGAGCCGACGCGCGGTCGAGCCCAGGAAGATCGCCATCAGCGAGCTCGTCGCGGCCGTGGAGGCCGGGCGCGTCAAGGACGCGCAGGTCGGACCGCTCGACATCGCAGCGACGCTGCGTGGCGAAGAGGGCAAACCCGACGAGCTGGTGATCGCCGATCGGATCCCGAACATGGATGAGCGCGGGCTCGTCGAGGCGATGCAGAAGAAGGGCGTGGTCGTCAGCGGCAAGCCGGAGCCGCCGTCGACGGCGTGGATCTGGTGGTCGCTGCTGCCGCTCGCCTTGATCTGGCTCCTCTTCTCCGGCCTGCCGTTCGCTCTCTGGCGCGGGGCGCGCGGGCGTCCGATGACGTTCGGTCGCAGCAAGGCGCGCCTGCACGATCGCAGCTCCGAGAACGCGACGACCTTCGCGGACGTCGCGGGCGTCGACGAGGCGAAGGCCGAGCTCGAGGAGGTCGTCCGGTTCCTGAAGGACCCGGCGAAGTACAAGGCCGTCGGCGCGCGCGTGCCGAAGGGCGTATTGCTCGTCGGCGCGCCGGGCACGGGCAAGACCTTGCTGGCGAAGGCCGTCGCCGGCGAGTCGGGCGTGCCCTTCTTCTCGATGTCGGGCTCGGAGTTCGTCGAGATGTTCGTCGGCGTGGGCGCGTCTCGCGTCCGCGACCTGTTCGAGCAGGCGAAGGAGCGCGCGCCGTGCATCATCTTCATCGACGAGCTCGACGCCGTCGGCAAGGCCCGCTCGGGCGCGCAGGGCTTCGTCGCGAACGAGGAGCGCGAGCAGACGCTCAACCAGCTCCTCGTCGAGATGGACGGCTTCGACTCCGGCGCCGGGATCGTGATCATGGCCGCGACGAACCGGCCGGAGATCCTCGACCGCGCGCTCCTCCGGGCGGGTCGCTTCGACCGCCAGATCGTCGTCGACCGCCCCGACGTGCGCGGCCGCAAGGCCATCCTCCAGGTGCACGCGCGCAAGGTCCGTCTCGGTGTCGACGTCGACCTCGACTTCGTCGCGCAACGGACGCCCGGCATGGTGGGCGCGGATCTCGCGAACGTCGTCAACGAGGCGGCGCTCGCGTCGGTGCGGCGCGGCAGCGATACGGTCGACGCCCAGGACTTCGAGGAGGCGATCGACCGGATCCAGCTCGGCCTCAAGAAGGAGGGCCGCGTGATGACGGAGGAGGAGAAGCGGCGTGTCGCCTTCCACGAGGCGGGGCACGCCCTCGTCGCGCTCTCGATGAAGCACGCGGACCCGGTGCACCGCGTGACGATCATCCCGCGCTCCGTGGGCGCGCTGGGCGCCACGCTGCAGCTCCCGACGGAGGAGCGCTACCTCATGACCCGCGACGAGCTCCGCGACCGCCTCTGCGTGTTGCTCGGCGGCCGCGTGGCGGAGGAGCTCGAGACGGGCGATCCCTCGACCGGCGCCGCCGACGATCTCGAGCGGGCGACGGAGCTCGCGCGCATGATGGTCTGCCGCTTCGGCATGAGCGACACGCTCGGCCCCGTCTCGTTCCACCGAACGAACGCCATCCCGACGTGGGGCGAGGGAATGATCTTCCACGAGCTCAGCGAAGCGACGCGCCGCCGGATCGACGGCGAGGTCAAGGCCATCGTCGCGGAGGCGAAGGCCCGAGCACACCAGGTGCTCACGCGCGAGCGGCGCGCCCTCGAGGCGATCGCTGCGGCGCTCCTCGAGCGCGAGACGCTCCACCGCGCCGACCTCGAAGCCATCATGGCGTCGACGGCAGCCCTCCCGGCCGCCCCGTCGGGCTCCGCGCCGAGCGCGGGGGCGGCGGTCGCCGCGGCTTGAGGTCGGCGCGATCGGAAGATCATGCCCCGCGCCCGCGCGCGCACGTAATGCTGCGTGAAATCCCCGTGCTCTTGCGAGAGGAACGGTCGTTGCTGTCTCGCCTCGCGATGCAGCGAGACGAGATCCCGATCACCACTCCGTGCGGCGCCGACTGGACCTCCATGACCCCGGTGGAGGCGCGCGCGCGCCTTTGTGCTGCGTGCAACAAGGTCGTCCACGACCTGTCCGCGATGAGCGAAGCCGAGGTGCGAAAGGTCATCGGCGGCGGGCCGGTCTGCGTCCGCTACCTCTACGACGTGCACGGACGTGTGATCCTCGGAGGCGCGCCCGAGGGAGCGAAGATCGTTCCGGCGGGCGCGCTGCTCTCGAAGGCGGCGAGGAGCAAGTGGCTCCGCGCTGCGGCGCTCGCCGCGTCCGCGATCGTCTTCGAGGCCTGCGGCGGAAACGACGGCGCGTACTATCGAACGGAGAGGTTGGACCAGAACACGCGCGACGACGAAACGTCTCGACGCACGCGTGGGGCGGTCGAGGCCCCGATCGACGACGGCTTCGCCGCCGATGCGGTCGACGCGGACGCCTCGGCTCCGCAGGGCGACGCCGGCGCCGCCGATCCGGTCGAAGCGGAAGCTTCGACTCGGGACGACACCGACGACGACGGATGAGGGCGTGAGTCTACTTGCAGCGACCCTGCGGCGCCCGGGCGATCGCCGCGACCTCCTGCGCGGTGAGCGCGCGGTCGTAGACGGCGAGCTCGTCGATGATGCCGTTGAAGACCATCAGCTTTTTCGAGGTCGAGCCGATGGTCAACGGGAGATCGTTCTTGGGGATCGCTTGGACGCCCGTGTTCGCCGACACGACCTCGACGCCGTCCACGTAGAGGCGCCCAGTCCCCTGACTGTCGAAGGTCCCGGCGACGTGGACGAGGTCGGGGCCCAGCGTCATCGGAGACCGGATGAGCTTGTCCTTGACGATCAGGCGCAGATGGCCGCCCTCGAGATCGAGGAGGTAGCCGTCGTGTTCCCCCGCGGTGATCTTGTCGACGATGCGTGCGTCCTGATCCGCGCGGTCTGGCCGGATCCACGCCTCGAGCGTCAGGCCCGTCTCGAAATCGAGCCCCGGTGCGTCGCTCACCAAAATCGGGCTCGTCGTCGCGGACTCGGGAAACTTGAAGGCCGATCCGTGCTTGCCGGGATGGAAGGTCGGCATTCCGGTGCTCGTCGCGTGGTGCCGCTTCTCGTGGTCCTCGAGTGTGTCGTCACCGGTCCACCACGCGACCAGCCCGGGCGGGCTCGCGACGCAGGGGCTCTCTCCGTCCCCGTCCGCCGAGTCCGCGACGGACGTGTCGGGGACGGTGGCGTCGGGGATGATGGGCGCCTCGGGGTCGACGACGTCGGCGGCCGGCGGCGGCCCTTCGGCGTCTCCGAAGGCGGAGCAAGCGCCGACAGCGAGGGACCCGCACGCGCTCGCCGAAAAGAGGAGCAGCGTGAGCGGGATCTTCTTGGACGTCGTAGGGAGCGCCATCTTGGTCCTTCGTGAGCACATTCGTCGTCGGGCGCCGTCGCCAGCGAGTCAATTGCAGCGCCTGTCGGGCTGGCAGACCTTGCCGCCACAGCACTCCCCCATCACGTCTCCGGTGCAGGGTGAGCCTTGCGGCTTGCATGCGTGGCATTTCGAGTCGCGTCCGCAGTAGTTCGTCGGATCGTTGCACGCCGCTCGGGCCGTCGGGCCCACTCCCGTCGGGCAGCACGGCTGCTCGACGCCTCCGCATGGGGCCTCGCAGCCGTTCGCCCTGTTCTGGTCGAAGTCGACGAACCCCGGCTTGCATTCGCGGTAGGTGCAGGCGTTCGACGAGCACGTGACGTCGAGCGCGTTCTGCACCTCGACGAAGCAATTGACGTTGCAGCCCCCGCACTTCTCGGGGGTGGTGGTCTGCGTCTCGCATCCGGTGTTGCCCGACTGGCAATGGCTGAAGCCGGGCAGGCACGTCCAGGTGCACGTCCCGCCGTTGCACGAGGGCGTACCGTTCATCGTGGAGCACGGGAGCCCGCAGCCGCCGCAGGCATCGACGCTCGTGTGAGCGTCGCGGCATTGGCCGCCGCAGCAGACGGGGCTCGTGCCCGGGCAGACGTTTCCGCACCCGTTGCAGTTCAACGGATCGCTTCGAACGTCGACGCAGAAGCCGTCGCAGCAGCGTTCGTCCGGCTTGCACCCTCGTCCGCTCTCCAGAGAACAGGCGTCGGCGCATGCGCCGGCTGGCGTGCACTTCTTTTCCCCCGGGCAATCGTCGTTCGTCAGGCACGCCACGCACTGGTGCCGCGTCGTGTTGCAGATCGGCGTGTCTCCCGAGCAGTCCGCGTCCGACTTGCAGCCCGTGGCGCATCGATTGTTCGCGAGGCAGTAGCGCCCTGGCGGGCACGTGTCCGCCGGCTCCGACACGCACTCGACGCAACGGCCGGAGACGCATTTCGGATGCTCGGCGTCGCAGTCGCCGTCGACGGTGCACGGACCGGGCGAGCTGCCGGCCTCCTCGGCAGGCGGTGCGCCAGCCTCCGGCGCAGGGTCGGCGCGGAGGTCCGCCGGCTCGACGCCCATGATGCTCGCGCATGCCGAGGCGAGGGCCACGAGCGACAGCGCGCCGAGGAAGGTGTTCGTGCTTCGTCCCTTCATCGAGCCCCCATCCTTCGATGGAGATTAGCGGTCAATGGCTCGGCTCACGAGACCCGTCTTCGGCGCGCGGTTCGCGGCGGAAATCATTGGGCGCGCGGAGGGGAGAGGCGCTGGCGTGCGGATTGCGTGGGGATGGAAGCCATGCCGACTCGTATCGATCATTCCACGCTCGTCGAACACGTCATGCGCACCGGGTTGCCCGATCGGCTCACCGCCGAGCTGGCCCTGCGCGCGACCCTCGGTGCGCTCGCCGCCCGTCTCACGAAGGACGAGGCCGAGGCGCTCTCGGCGCGGCTCCCACCGATGCTCGCGCGCGTCGTGGAGCTCGTCGAGTACGAGGGCGATCTCGACGCCGACACCATCTACGAGCGGGTGGGGCGACGCTCGGGGACGCCGACCCGGATCGCGCGCGAGCAGGCGGACGTCGTCCTCGCGGCGCTGGCCGAGCATCTCGACGACGAGCTGAAGCGTAGGCTCGTCCGCGCGCTCCCCGAGCCGATCGCGGAGCGGTTCCGAGAGCACGACGAGGGCGAGCCGCCTCCCCACCCGATCGTGGTCGCGCCTCCCGCCTCGACGCTCGCGACGGGCCGCCCGGGCAGCCGGCGCCCGCTGTCGGAAGCGCGTCCGGAGCGCGCTCACGCGGAGTCGATCGCGCGGAGCGACGACCCACACGCCGAGAGGAAGCTCTCGACCAGCCGCGGCCTCACGCAGGAGCTCCTCGGCAGGACGCTCGCGACCGGGCGCCCGCCGCGCCCCAGCCGTTCGATCGCGGGACGATGACGGCGGCGCGGACGCTCGACGCAGGACTTGCGTCGAGGTGCAGGGCGCGCGCGTACGACGAACGCCGAAACGCGCACCTGTGCGAGCCGAGCCGCTGGAACGAGACGTGCGATCGCGCGAGGGTCGATGGGCTCGTACCCCCGTGCAGCCGAATCGCGATCGCCGGCGTCGTGCCTCCATTGCGGGTCGGCGATCGGCGCCGGTGGACGCGGTGATTTCTGCTGTACCGGCTGCGAGGAGGTGTACCGCCTCCTCCACGACGGCGGCCTCGACCGCTACTACGAGCTCGGAGGAGGGCGCGGACATCCGGTCGTGCGCTCTTTGCGCGACTACAAGTGGCTCGAGCCGATCGCGAGACGCGTCGCCGAGACGGACGGGCTGTCGCGGGTCGTCCTCGACGTCCAGGGCGTCCACTGCGCAGCGTGCGTCTGGCTGATCGAGAAGCTGTTCGACCGGCACGCCGCCGACGCGAAGGCGGCGGCACGCGTCGTCGTCAATCCCGGCGTCGGCACCGTCGAGCTCGTCGTCGGTTCGACCTTTCCGCTCGCGCGCTGGGTCGAGGACGTGGAGGCCTTCGGCTACCGCTTCGGCCCGCCGCTGAAGGACGCGGAGTCGAGCGGGCGCAGCGACCTCGTCTGGCGCATGGGCGTGTGCATCGCGATCGCGATGAACACGATGATCTTCGGGGTGGCGATCTACGCCGGCCTCTCGAGCGGGCCGGTCTACCGCCTCTTCCACGCGCTCTCGTTCGGTCTTTCCTTCGTGAGCGTCGTCGTCGGCGGGACGGTGTTCTTCCGGTCGGCGTGGCAGTCGCTGCGCCGCCGGGTGCTCCACCTCGACCTGCCGATCGCGCTCGGCATCGCGCTCGTGTTCGCGAGCTCGACGTACACGTACGCGATGCGCGGCGGCGAGACGTCGTACTTCGACACGCTCGCCGTCTTCATCGCGCTGATGCTCGTCGGGCGGTTCCTCCAGGAGCGCGTGCTCGCCAAGAACCGGGCGATGCTCCTCCGGTCCGACGGCGCAGAGGGCATCTACACGAGGCGGATCGTCGGCGGCACGCCGTCGCTCGTGAAGTGCACCGAGGTCGTGGCGGGCGACGTCTTGTTGCTCGGCCACGGCGATATCGTCCCCGTCGACGCGACGCTCCTCGAGGACGAGCCTGCGCTCTTCTCCCTCGACTGGATCTCGGGAGAGAGCACGCCTCGGGCGTTCGCGCCCGGATCGACGATCCCCGCCGGCGCGTTCTCGCAAGGCGCCCGCGCCGTCCGCGTGCGTGCGCTCGCGGACTTCGATGCGTCGGTGCTCGTCTCGCTGCTCCGCACGTCCACGCGTCGCGACGACGACGTGGCGCGAGCGACCTCGTGGCACGCGCGGCTGACCAAGGTCTACGTCGCCGGTGTGCTCGGGCTCGCGGCGGCCGCGTTCGTCGGCTGGCTCGCGGTCACGCGCGACGTGGGGCGGACGCTCGACGTCGTCGCCGCGGTCCTGATCGTCACGTGCCCGTGCGCGTTCGGCATCGCGACGCCGCTCGCCTACGAGATCGCGCAGAACCGCCTCCGGCGCGTGGGGCTCTTCGTGCGCACGCCCGGCTTCCTCGACCGCGCCGCCGAGGTCACGCGACTCGTCTTCGACAAGACCGGCACGCTCACGACGGGCCGGCTCGTGGTCCGGAACACGGACGCGATCGCGTCGCTCGACCCGGAGGATCGCGCTCGTCTCTTCGCCCTCGCCGCGCGGAGCTCGCACCCGAAGAGCCGCGCGATCGCGGACGCGATCTCCGCGGCGGGCGCGCCGCCCTTCGACCAGGGCGCCCCCGTGCGCGAGGTCGTCGGCAAGGGAATGGAGCTCGTCGCCGACGGCCACGTCTACCGCCTCGGCGCGCGCGCGTGGGCGATCGCGAGCGCGCCGGTACCCGACATCGGCGGTGACGCGCGCGCGGGCGACGTGCTGTTCACCTGCGACGGTCGCGTCCTCGCGGCGATCGAGACCGTCGAGGAGCTGCGCGCCGACGCGGCGGACGAGCTCCGCGAGCTCCAGCGTGCCGGCTACGAGACGTTCATCCTCTCCGGCGACGATCCGGAGACGACCCGGAGCCTGGCGCGCACGTGCGGCGTGCCCGAACAGAACGCCTACGGCGGGCGGAGCCCGGAGGGCAAGGCGGCCTGGCTCCGCGCGCGCGGGGACGAAAAGGCGCTCTTCCTCGGCGACGGCATCAACGACAGCTTGGTCGCCGAGGAGGCCTACTGCGCGGGCACGCCGGCGATCGACCGCCCGTTCATGGCGTCGCGCTCCGACTTCTATTTCGTGACGCCGGGGCTCCGTCCGATCCGCGTCGCCCTCGAGACCGCGCGCGCGCTGGCGCAAACCGTGCGCCGAAATCTGATCGTTGCGCTCGCCTACAACGCGGTGACCGTCTCGCTCGCGCTCGCGGGGCTCATGACGCCGCTGCTGTGCGCGGTGCTCATGCCCGCGAGCTCGCTGTCCACGATCTTTGCAACGCAGCTCTCGCTGCGAGCCCGGAGGAACGCGCCGTGGAGATCCTGATCATGCAGGTGTTCGTGAGCCTCCTCCTCGTGGGCGGCTCCGTCATCCTGTTCCTCTTCACGGTCAAGCAGCGTGACTTCGATCACGCCGACCGTCTCGCGCTCATGCCCGTCGACGACGACGGGCTTCCGGCTCGTGCCCCGACCGACTCGGGAGAGTCCAGGCATTCGCGGCGGCGCCGCTCCGGCGACGTCGACCCAGCGTTGGAAGGAAACGACCAATGACCACCACGTCCACGACCATGGGAACGGCCACGGCCGGTGACGCTCCCGCGCCTCTCCAGCCGGTGAGCATCACGTACGACGACGAGACGCCGCGCCGCTTCGTCCTCGCCTCGGTGATCTGGGGCATCGTCGGCATGCTCGTCGGCGTCATCGTCGCCCTGCAGCTCGCGTGGGCGCCGGCGAACGTGCACGCGACGCTCTCCTTCGGGCGCCTGCGGCCCCTCCACACGAACGCGGTCATCTTCGCGTTCGTCGGGAACATGATCTTCGCGGGCATCTATCACTCGTCGCAGCGCCTGCTGAAGGCGCGCATGGCGAGCGATCTGCTCTCGAAGATCCACTTCTGGGGCTGGCAGGCGATCATCCTCGCGGCCGCGATCACGCTCCCGCTCGGCATGACGCAGGGCAAGGAGTACGCGGAGCTCGAGTGGCCGATCGACATCGCGATCGCCGCCGTGTGGGTGGTGTTCGCGATCAACTTCTTCCTCACGATCGCGAGGCGCAACGAGAAGCACCTCTACGTCGCGCTCTGGTTCTACATCGCGACGATCGTGACCGTCGCGATCCTGCACGTCGTCAACTCGCTCGCGATCCCGGTCCTCGGCTCGACGCTGAAGAGCTACTCCGTGTACGGCGGCGCGCAGGACGCGCTCGTGCAGTGGTGGTACGGCCACAACGCCGTCGCATTCTTCCTGACGACGCCGGTGCTCGGCGTCATGTACTACTACCTGCCGAAGGCGGCAGGGCGGCCGGTCTACAGCTACCGCCTCAGCATCGTCCACTTCTGGGCGCTGATCTTCGTCTACATCTGGGCGGGCCCGCACCATCTGCTCAACACGGCGCTGCCGGACTGGGCGCAGACGCTCGGCATGATCTTCAGCTTGATGCTGTGGGCGCCGAGCTGGGGCGGCATGCTCAACGGCCTGCTCACGCTGCGCGGCGCGTGGGCGAAGCTCCGCGAAGATCCGGTGCTCAAGTTCTTCGCGGCCGGCGTGACCTTCTACGGCATGGCGACGTTCGAGGGCCCGCTCCTCTCCATCAAGAGCGTGTCCGGCCTCGCGCACTACACCGACTGGATCATCGGCCACGTCCACTCGGGCGCGCTCGGGTGGAACGGCTTCATGGCGGCGGGCATGTTCTACTTCCTCGTCCCGCGCCTGTCGGGCAAGCCGCTCTTCTCGCGACGCCTCGCCGATCTGCACTTCTGGCTCGGTACGTTCGGCATCCTCCTCTACATCGTCGCGATGTGGGTCAGCGGCATCACGCAAGGCATGATGTGGCGCGCCACGAACCCGGACGGCTCGCTCGTCTACCCGACCTTCGTGGAGACGCTCGTGGCGATCCGCCCGATGTACTGGATGCGCCTCGTCGGCGGCTCCATGTACCTCGTCGGCATGGTGCTGATGCTCTACAACCTCGCGCGCACCGCGCTGTTCGCGAGGGCCGTGGAGACGCGCGTGGAGGTCGTCCCGCTCGCGCCGGCGCCGGAGGTGCCGTGGAAGGACGTCGTGTTCTCGAAGCCGATCGTCGTCATCCTGGCGGTGCTCGCGCTCGCCGGCGCCGGCATGGTCTCGAACGCCTTCGTGAGCCCGCTGTTCCTCATCACGGCGTTCGCCGTCGCGCTCTTCGGCGCGCTCGCCGTCCAGCACGCGAAGAAGGCGGGTGGGCCGCCGTTCCACCGTGTCCTCGAGGGCCGCGCGCTCCTCTTCACCGTCCTCGCTGCGCTCGCCGTGCTCGTGGGCGGCGTCGCGGAGATCGTCCCGGCGCTCGTGGTGAAGCCCATGGAGACCGCGGACGCGAAGCCGTACCGCGCGCTCGAGCTCGAAGGGCGCGACGTGTTCATCGCCGAGGGTTGCTACACGTGCCACTCGCAGATGATCCGTCCGATGCGGTTCGAGACGGTGCGCTACGGCGAGCCGTCGACGCTCGCGGACTCCGTCTTCGACCACCCGTTCCAGTGGGGGAGCAAGCGTACGGGCCCGGACCTCGCGCGCGAGGGCGGCAAGTACCCCAACCTCTGGCACTACCACCACCTCGTCGACCCGCGCGCGATCACGCCGGGGTCGAACATGCCGTCGTACGCGCACCTCGCGAACGAGAAGATCGACCTTTCGCTCACGGGCGAGAAGATGCGCGCGCTCTCGAAGGTGGGGGTGCCGTACTCCGACGCCGACATGCGCGGCGCGGAGGCGGACGCGCGCGAGCAAGGCGCCGCGATCGCCGCCGACCTCGCGAAGGAGGGCGTGCAGGTCGAGCCCGACACGCAGATGGTCGCCGTCATCGCGTACCTGCAGCGGCTCGGGAAGAAGCCCGAGCCGCCGAAGCCGGCCGAGGGCGTGTCGCTCAACGCCGGCGCGACCGGAACGGAGGAGGCGACGCGATGAAGTCCGAGCTGCTCGCGAAGAGCCCGCTCTTGGCGCTGCCGCTGTTCGCGTTCGTCCTGTTCCTCGTCGTGTTCGTCACGGTCGTGTGGATCACGATGAGTCGCAAGGCGCGCGCGTACGAGCCGGTCGCGAACTTGCCGTTCGAGGCCGACGACGACGGAGCTCGGCGCCCGGTCGAGGTCCGAACCGATCGAGGAGGTGCACGATCATGAGCGCCGACGTGAAGAAGGACGTCGACCCGAACGTGGATCGCGTCATCCACGAGGTCGACGGCATCCAGGAGTACGACAACAAGCTGCCGAACTGGTGGCTCTACACGCTCTACGGCACGATCGCCTTCGCGGCTTTCTACTGGTACCACTACGAGTCCGCCGGCTTCGGCAAGTCGCCTGCCGAGGCCTACCAGGAGGAGATGGATCGCGCGCTCGCCGCGCAGGCGTCGCAGCTCCAGGTCGGCGAGGCGACGCCCGAGGCGCTCCTCGCGCTCTCGAAGGATCCGAACGCGGTGGCGCTCGGCAAGCAGGTGTTCCTCTCGACGTGCGCGGCCTGCCATCGCGCCGACGGCGGCGGCAGTGTCGGTCCGAACCTCACGGACGACTTCTGGCTGCACGGCGGAACGCCGGACAAGATCTACAAGACCATCGCCACGGGCGTGCCGGACAAGGGAATGCCCGCGTGGCAGCCGCAGCTCGGTGCGCTGAAGACGCAAGCCGTCACGGCGTACGTGCTCGGCCTGCGCGGCACGAACGTCCCCGGGGGCAAGCCACCGCAAGGCGAGCGCGAGACGATCGGGCTCCGCTGAGCCGCACGACGGGACGAGTCGCCATGGCCAATCACGTCCACCTCCGCGTCATCGATGGACCGAGCGCACCGTCTGGGCGTGCGCAGGGCCGCGGTCCGGGCAGCGGCTCGCTCGGCACGGACGGCCGGCGGCGCCGCCCGTACCCGGCCGACGTCAGCGGACGGTGGGTGCGAGCGCGCCGCGTCGTCTATTACGCCCTCATCGCGCTCTGGGCGGCGCTGCCCTGGATCCGGATCGGCGGGCATCCGGCCGTCTTCATCGACGTCGGCCGCCGCCAGTTCTTCCTCTTCGGAGCGACGTTCAACGCTCAGGACATCTATCTCCTCTTCTTCGTCGTCAGCGGCTTCGGCTTCGGGCTCCTCTACGTGACCACGCTCCTCGGTCGCGTGTGGTGCGGCTGGGCCTGCCCGCAGACGGTGTTCATCGAGGGCATCTTCCGGCCGATCGAGCGCCTCGTGAACGGACCGCGCAACGTCGCGCTCCGCCGCGCGAAGGGGCCGATGACCTTCGACCGCGTCTGGCGCACGGCGGTGACGCACGCGCTCTACCTCGTCGCGGCGCTCTTCGTCTCGCACGTGTTCATCGCGTACTTCGTCTCGCTTCCGCAGCTCTTCCGGATCGTGGGGGAAGAGCCCGCGGCGCATCCGGAGGTGTTCGCATGGATGCTCGGGACGACCGCGCTCTTCTACTTCGTCTTCGGCATCTTCCGCGAGCAGTTCTGCGTCGTGATGTGCCCGTACGGGCGCCTGCAGTCGGTGCTCCTCGACGACGACGCGCTCGTCGTCGGCTACGACGAGAAGCGCGGAGAGCCTCGCGGCAAGGCGAAGGACGCGTCGCGCGGCGACTGCGTCGACTGCGGCCGCTGCGTCGTCGTTTGCCCGACCGGCATCGACATCCGCGACGGTCTCCAGCTCGACTGCATCGCCTGCACGGCATGCATCGACGCGTGCGACGAGGTGATGGACAAGCTCGGCCGGAAGCGAGGCCTCATCCGCTACGACTCGCTCCGTGGCCTCCGCGGCGAGCGGCGCCGGATCATCCGCCCGCGCGTCCTCATCTACACCGCGCTCCTCTTGGTGGGCGTCACCGTCGCGACGCTGGCCGTCCGCAAGCGCGAGCCGTTCGAGGCGAACGTCCTCCGCCTCCCGGGCGCGCCGTACGCGCGCGAAGAGGGCAGGCTGCGCAACGGCTTCGAAATCCACCTCGTGAACAAGACCTCGTCGACCGCGCGCTTCGAGGTGAGCCCGGCGGAGCCCGAGGACGGTGTCGAGCTCATCGTCCCGATGAAGGAGGTCGAGATCGAGCCGCTCGGCAGTCGGCGCGTCCCGTTCTTCGTGACGATGGAGGAGTCGCATTTCACGGGCGCGCGCCCGGTCGTCCTGCGCGTCTCGACGGACGGAGCGAGCCGCGAGGTGCGCGCGACGTTCCTCGGGCCCGAGCGAGGAACGTCGCGAGGAGGGGAGCCATGACCGGCCTCGTCGTCTCCGCGCTCCTGATGGGCCTCTTCGGCAGCGGGCACTGCGTCGCGATGTGCGGCGGCATCTCGTCGGTGGTGTGTGCGGGCGGAACGAACGGTCGCTATGTGCTCGCCTACAACACGGGGCGGGTCCTCGGCTATTCGGTGCTCGGCCTCGCCGTGGGCACGGTGGGCTCGCTTCCGATCGGTGTGCCGCTCGACGTCCTCCGCTTCGCGCTCCGCGCGCTCGCGGCGGTGTGCCTCCTCGCCGTCGGCCTCCATCTCGTCGGCCTGCCGTCGTTCGTGCGCGCGATCGAGTCGGCCGGCGCGCCCGTCTGGCGTAGCGTCGCGCCTCTCGCCAAGCGAATGCTCCCGCTCCGCTCGTCGGCTCGAGCCTTCGCGGCCGGCGGCCTCTGGGCCTTCATGCCGTGCGGGCTGCTCTACGGCGCGGTGTCGCTCGCCGCGTCGGCGGACTCTCCGCTCGAGGGCGCGATGACGATGGCGGCGTTCGGCGCGGGGACGCTCCCGGTCATGATGGGCGTCGGCATCCTCGCCCGCCGCGTGGCGAGCGCGCTCTCGCACGCCTGGGTGCGCCGCGTGGCGGGGATGGTGATGCTCGGCTTCGGGCTGTGGTCGACGGCGGCGCTCGCCGATCAGGTCGGCCTCGGGCGGCACGGGACGCATGCGTGCTGCCCGCGGTGAGCTCGGCGCAGACCCGGCACCTTCGCGCAGGACGTGCGCAGCCTCGGAGGGATTCCGTCGGCGAAACAGCGTGAGGACGACGAATCGAGCGAGGCACCACCTTTGCGTCCTCCTGGGGCATGAACAAGCCCCTTCAGATCACGATCCGTGACGTCGGCCCCAGCGCAGCCATCGCCGCGTACATTCGACAGCGCGCGGCGAAGCTCTACCGGTTCTGCTCGCGGATCGTCGCGTGTCGTGTGACGCTCGAGATGCCGCACCGGCACAAGACGCACGGTCACCACTTTCGCGTGCGCATCGAGATCTCCGTGCCGGGCGCCGAGCTCGTCCTCTCGCGCGATCCCGCGGCGGCCAAGGAGCACGAGGATGCTTACGCGGCGATCGACGCCGCGTTCGACGACGCGCAGCGCGCTCTCAAGGATTGGGTCCGGCGTCGTCGCGAGGAGGTGAGGGCCCGCGCCGCCTGAGGCGCGTCGCTCGGAGGTGAATCATGAGAACGCCGCAAGTCATTCTCGTCCCGACCGACTTCGGAAAGGCCGCCGAGACGGCGCTCGATTGGGCGATCGCGCTCGCGAAGCCGCTCGGAGCTCGCATCGTCCTGCTGCACGCCTTCGAGATCCCTCGGGTCGGATTCCCCGATGCGGCGTTCTTTGCGACGGCGGAGCTCGGCCGTCGCATCCTCGAAGGCGCTCGCGCCGGGCTCGACGAGCTGCTCGCCGCACGCAAGGACGCTCCCGTGACGATCCATGCGTGCGTCGAGCAGGACGAGCCCTGTCGGGCGATCGTGAACGTCGCCCGACGCGAAGGGGCGGACCTGGTCGTGATGGGTACGCACGGACGGAGCGGCCTTTCGCGAGCGCTCCTCGGCAGCGTCGCGGAGAAGGTCGTCCGGACGTCGCCGATCCCCGTCGTGACGGTGCATGCGCCCGACGACGCACGGACGACGAAGCCCGATCCGTTCGAGATCGCTCCTGCGTGACGATCACTGCACGCGCGTCGCTTCGAAGCGCGTGACCGCGAAGCTCCGGTCGGCGTTGAGATCGCCGCTGAAGCCGACGTGTCCGGGCGTCGTGATCCGGTCCGGCTGCGTGTCGATCGTCGCCACGCGCCCGATCTCGCGGAACTGGTCGGGCGCGAGCTTCTCCTCGAGCGAGCCCTCCAAGGAGACGCCGCCCTCGACGTCTCGGGCGCGCAGGCGCATCCGGTACGTGCGACCTTGCTTCAGGCGACCGCCGTCGAAACGGAAGGTAGCGCGCGTCGCGGCCGCCACCGTGCCGCCCTGCCGTCCGATGACGGCGACCTCGTCGTTCTGGGTGTAGAGGCAGTAGCTGTCGAGCGTCTGCGGGACGCCGACGCTCTCCTTCTGGATGCGCAGATGCACGGAGGCCGATCGCGTCGGGACGTCGACGGTGAAGATCTCGACGGCGACCTCGACGTCGCGCTCCATCGCCTCCGGCCGGTAGACGACGTTGTCGCGGTAGTTCCTTCCCGACCCGAGCTTCAGTGCGCGGCGATCGACGAGCTCCCATGCGTCGTCCGTCTTCTCGATCCAGCCGTTGCCGAGCGACGGCGACGGATCGCGCTGGAAGTCGTCGACGAAGAAGGGCGCTGGTCGCGGCGCACCCGTGTCGGAGGCGTCGGGCGAGATCGGGCTTGCGTCGACGAGGCTCGCATCCGGGCGCGGCTCCTCCACCGGCTCGCGTTCGCTCGTGAGCACGCTCGTGTCGAAGGCGAGCTGACACGCCAACAAGCCGCCCCCGCAGAACCATCCGACGGCGAGCTTCGAGCACCGCACGTTCTGCATCCGCCCCTCGTCGGAACGTAACACGAGGCAGCTCGAGGGCTGGCGAGCGCACCGAGGGCGCGGATGGTGTGAAGAGGTGTGCGCGCGACCACGCTCGACGCGTGACGGTTCGCCGAGGATCGGCTTTCATCCCATTGACGTCGGACGTCGGTCAGGTCGCGAGCAGCATCGCGACGGGGCTGGGGCTCCGAGCGAGGCCATCGAGTCAGGAGAGGGGATGCAGACCACGCTCGCTCACACGACCGCGATCGCGATCGCGCTCGTCGGCTGCACCGCGCTCACGGGCGTCGGGGACCTCCGCTCCGTCTCGGAGGCGCCGGACGGAGGGACGAACGACACGCCTCGCAACCTCGGCGACGGTGGACCGGAGGCCGCGGACGGAGAAGGCGGACGCGGGAGCGATGGGCCGGACGAGCCCTCCCACGCGCTCGGAGTCGGGGACGTGCGGCTCTTCGCAGGGCGCACGGGCGCCGTCTTCTCGCGGACGCGGCGCGCAGGGCGAACGGCGTGGTCGCCGGCGGTCGAGGAGCTCACGGTCGACGGGACGCCGCGCTTCTTGATCCCCCTTCTCGATCCGAAAACGTCGGAGGAGAGCCTCGCCATCCAGTACGAGAACGACACGGGCTCGTTCGTCGAGGTCCGACGGCGGAGCGCGTCGGGCGAATGGGTCACCGAGGTGACCACGCCGCCGATGCCGAGCAGCCACGCAGCGAAGCGTACGTTCGCCATCGCGAAGGAGACGAGCTCGGGCGACCTCCTCCTCGTGTACTCGAAAGCGGGGGCGAGGACGCCCGCTTACCGTACGCGGACGGCCGACGGCTGGTCTCCGGAGACGCTCGTGCCGGTCGACGGAGATGTGGAAGGCTCGGTGCTCTGGATCGAGCTTGCGTCGCATCCTCGTACGGACGAGATCACGCTCGTCTTCTCGACCTCGGACTACGAGCTCTACGCGCACAGGTGGGACGGAAGCGCGTGGCCGAAGGCGTCGTTCATCCGCCTCGAGAACGACCTGAACTCCGTCGAGCTCCCGGCATTCGCGGTCGCGTACGAGGCGACGAGCGGTGACGTCATCGTCGCCTGGGGGCAGGACCGCGCCCCGACCGGCCCTTACATCACGGGATGGTCCACGCGCACCGCCGGCAGCCCGACGTTCGCGCCGCCCCAGACGATCGAGAACCTGAGGCCCGCAGGCTCGATGCGCGCGGTCGCCGAGCCCGGCAGCGACCGCGTGGCGTTCGTCTGGCTGGAGGACTCCTGTGGGTCGACCCAGACGTGCGACGACTTCGTCGCAGCCATCTGGTCCGGCTCTGCGTTCGTCGTCGGGCAGTCTCTCGACTCCGAAGTCGGCGCCACGTACAAGACGCGCAAGGGATCGATGCCCGTCGGCGTCGGGTGGTTCCAGGGGACGGCCGTCGGCGTCTACGCGGGCACGAATCCGACGACGGAGGGATTGCGCTGGGTGCATTGGACGGGCGGCCCGTCTTGGACGGCGCCGGCGATCGCACCGATGACGCCCCCGCTCGGAGATCAGGTGAGCTACGCGGCGCTCACGCTGCCGTCGCAGATCCTCTTCGTCGTCGCCGACCTCGATCACCTCTGGGCGAAGTCCTACGGGAGCACCGGGTGGGCGAACGCGGACGAAGGCGCGCCGCTCTTCGACTTCGGGGTCTCCGCCGGCGTGCCGTTCGCCTTGCTAACGCCCTGACGCCACAGGTCGGAAGCGGCGATCGCTGCGGCGATCGCGCGCGGTGGTGCGAGCGGTCGCCTCTCGCGGTCGTCCTGGGCATGCGCCCTGCTGCGGTCGCACTGCAGTGAGCGCGCACGCGGCCATGACGAACGGCGACGCTCGGACGCTTCTTCTGCTGGGGTTGCCGACGTTGGGCCTGTCGCTCGCGATCACCGCGGTCGCGGTCTTCGTCCCCGTCATCTTGCAGGCGCACACGAGCTCGAGCGCCGTCGCAGGCGTCATCGTCGGTGCCGAAGGCATCCTCGCGCTGGTTCTGCCGCTCCTGCTCGGATCGATCTCGGATCGGACGCGCACGCGCATCGGAGGCAGGCTCCCGTTCCTCCTCGTCGCTCTGGTGCCGTGCGTCGGAGGGCTCGTCGCGATCCCGCTCGCCGGCTCGCTCGGCGCGATCGCCGCATCCGTCGCCGCCTTCTACGTCGGCTATTACGTCTACTACCCGCCGTACCGAGCGCTCTTCCCCGACCTCGTCCCACGGGAGCTGCTCGGCCGTTCGCAGGGCGTGCAGACCGTGTTCCGTGAGCTCGGGCTCGGGGCTGCTCTCGTCGGCGCGCCGCTCTTGCTCGCGCTCTCTCGATCGTTGCCGTTCGTTTTCGCGGCCGCGCTGCTCGTCGTCGTGACGGTGGTGCTCGTCGTCCTCGTGGTGCACCTCCCGCCCGCGAACGGCGCGGAGGAGCCTCATGCATCCGGGCTCGTGGGCGCCGGCGACATCCGCGCGCTGTTGCGCCGCGATCCGGAGCTCGTCCGGCTGCTCGTCGCCAACGGGCTCTGGGAGCTGTCGCTCGGCGCGCTCAAGACGTTCGTCGTCCTGTACATCGTCGAGGGAGCGGGCATGTCGAGCGCCATGGCGTCGCTGCTCCTCGGGATCGTCGCCGGCGTCGCGCTCGTCGCGGCGCCGATCGCGGGGCATCTGGCCGACCGTCACGGCGGCGTCCGCGTCAGCCGCATCGCGCTCGGTGTCTACGGCATCGGGCTCCTCCTGCCGGCGTTCACGACCTCGCTCTTCGCGCTCCTCCCGACGCTGCCCGTCGTCGGCTTCGGCGGCGCCGTCGCGATGACGCTTCCGTACGCGCTCGTCGCCGCGCGTCTCCCCGCGCTCTCGCACGGCGCGGGCGCCGGGCTCTACGAGCTGAGCCGCGGGATCGGTGTGATGCTCGGTCCGATCCTCGCGGGGCTCGCGGTCGACCTGGCGCGACCGTGGTTGCCCGCGACGCGCGGCTACGGCGCGATGTGGATCGTCGCGAGCGCCGCCGTGTTGGCGAGCATCCCGCTGCTTCCGCGCGGGGAGCCGACGGCTGCGCGTTCGGAGCGCCGCACGGCAGCGAATGCGCTCGATGCACGCACCTGACGGGCACCCGTCAGCGGCGGCTCGCGACGGTGCGCGGCTCGATCGCGTTGCAGCTCGGGAAGCCGTGCGAGCACGCGCCACGGTGGTGGAACGGGCCGAACGGAGCCGACGTGCCGGGCAAGAGTCGCGCGCTTCCCCAGCGGCCGGCGTACGCGAGCACGTCTGCGAGGAGGAACGGGCGGGGCTTCTCGCCGAGGTTGGGAAGATCTCCTTCCCACGTACGCCAGATCGGGTCGCGGCACGTCTCGAGATCGCGACACGAGGAGGCGCGGTCGTACCAGGCGACGTCGCTCGGATCGGCGTACGAGGCATGCGAGCCGAGGGCGGAGAGGACGATGAGATGGTCGCCGGACTTTCGGAGACGCTCCCACGGAAAGAACGGGCCGGGGTGATCGTCCTCGTGCCTCGCGAGGTACGCGCCGAGCGGCCGGCGGTCGGCGTCGAGGCGCACCGTGACGTGCTCCCAGTCGCCGTCGTGATCGAAGAAGAGCGGCCCGTCGTTGTACGGGTAGAAGAACCAGTACTGGATGTTGATGCCTCCGTCCCTTCGGGGGAACACGTGCGTGTACGCCGTCCAGTCGCGCGGGTCGTCGGAGCCCGTTCGTGCCCACCTCGGGATCTCGATCCGATCGACGGGCGACGCGCCCGTCACGCGGAGGAGCCACTCGATCGACGCAGGCTTGTAACGGTCACGGCCGTCGAGGATGACGATGGGCGCGAACCGTCTCGCCAGCGCCTCTTCCTCTTCGTCCGCGAGGCCGTCCTCGTCGCGGTCACCCTCCTCGAGCGGCAGGGGAGCATCGCACGGGGGCTCCGCCTTCGCGGGAGGAACGCAGTTGGTGAGCAGGGCGAGGCCGATCGGCGCGAGGGCGTGGACGCGCCACGTGCAGGGTCCGTACTTCTCCAAGGCGAGACGATGCTACGGGTGACCGTGCGATTCGCGAACTCGTACGAGCAAGCTCGAGCGCAGCCCGTGCTCGTGCTCGCGCTCGTCCTCGTACGAGCGCTGGTCCTCGTACGACCGCTCGTGCTCGCACGCGCACTGCGGCGGGCGCGCGGAATGCAGGTCGCCGGGCATGGCGACGACGACGACGAGGGACAAGAGCGTCACGAAGGTGGACTCCGCGCATGCCCCGCGCGGGAAGCAGGGGCAGAAGTACCTCGCGGCGGGCGTCCGTCTCGGGATGCGACTCTGGGAGGAGGAGAAGCCCGGAGAGTACGAGCAGACCGAGCGCGACTACGAGACCGTCGGCTACGTGCTCGGAGGCCGGGCCGTGCTCGACCTCGAGGGCCAGACCGTGTCGCTCGAGCCGGGCGACAGCTACGTCGTCCCGCGCGGCGCGCGGCACTCGTACAAGATCCTCGAGAGCTTCACGGCGGTGGAGGCGACCTCGCCGCCTTCCTTCGTCCACGGTCGCGACGAGTGATGCTCTCGAACGTCAAGGTCGGGATCACGTCCTGGACGGAGAAGTCGCTCGTCCAGTCCGGGTGGTACCCGAAGAGCGCTCACACGGCGGAGGCGCGCCTCCGCTATTACGCGTCGCGCTTTCCCATCGTCGAGGTCGACTCGACCTATTACGCGATCCCGTCGCTTCATCAGGCGGAGGTGTGGGTCGAGCGGACGCCGGACGACTTCACGATCAACGTGAAGGCGTTCGCGACCATGACGGAGCACTACACGGACCCGAAGCGCCTCCCTCCCGATCTCCGCCAAGCTCTCCCGACGGCGATCGCGTCGAAGGCGCGCGTCTACCCGAAGGACCTCGGTGACGAGCTCCTCGACGAGATCGCGAGGCGTTTTCGTGCGGCGATCGAGCCGATCCGCGCGAGCGGGAAGCTCGGCGTCGTCCTCTTCCAATTTCCGGTCTGGATCCCGTGCTCGGCGCCGACGCGGCGTCTCGTCGTCCGGACGCCGTCGCTCGTCCCCGGTTGTCGCGTCGCCGTCGAGCTCCGAAACGCCACGTGGATGAACGAGCGCAACCGCGACAGGACGCTCGATCTCTTCCGTGAAGTGGGCATCGTCTACACGTGCGTGGACGAGCCGCAGGGCTTCCCGTCGTCGATCCCGCCGATCGCCGCAGCGACGGCCGACGTCGCGCTCGTCCGCATGCACGGCCGCAGCCGCGCGAGCTGGGCGAGGACGACGAAGAGCGCGCGCGAGCGGTTCCGGTATCGATACTCCGTAGGCGAGCTGCGCGAGTGGGTGCCGAAGATCCGGCGCCTCGCGGACGAGGCCTCGACCGTCCACGTCCTCTTCAACAACTGCTACTCCGACTACGCCGTCCGGAATGCGAGCGAACTGCGGGAGCTGCTCGAGGAGCGCATGCCCACGACGCGCGTGCGTCACGAGCATCCGGAGCATCCGCCGCGCGCGCCCTAGCGTGACCGCGACCGGCCGAAAGGGGCCCTGGACGTACGCGATCAGGCCGCCGCAGCATCCGGCTCGCGCACGACGAGGACGCTGCGATCGGCGTGGTTCACGACGCGCGCGGCGGTCGTCCCGAGCATACGGTCGAGCACGCCGTAGCCGTGGGCGCCGATGACGACGAGATCGACGTCTTCCTCTCGTGCGACCTGGCAGATCACCCGCCATGGCTCCCCGATGTCGACGCGGAGGCCTTCGACGAGCTCGGGCGGCAGATCCTTCGCCGCCTCCTCGACCGCCATCTTCGCGCGCCGCTCGAGGATGCTCGTCACCTCGCCTTCGGGCATCAACCAGGCCTCCGGCGGAAGCTCGCCCGAGAGCTTCACCGCGCGGACGAGGATGAGCCTGGCGTCGAGGCGTCGCGCCAGGTCCGAGGCGGCCTCGAGGACCGCACGCTGTCTCGACGAGCCGTCGACACCGACGAGGATCTTCTTCATGTCGAACCTCGGCGACGCAAGCGTCGAGCCAGCACCGCCCGCGTGCGGATCGCGGAGGCGATCTCATGCACGAGCCGTCGGGCTCGCGTGTCCGCGCGGAGGCTCGAGCAGGTACGGGGAGACGTAGCCGGCCACGTCTCGGACGACGAACGCAGCGGCTGCGCCGCGGCGCATCGAGTGCGCGTCCCGTACACCCGCGCGCCGCGAACGCGCCGTGAAAGACGCGTGAACGGCGCATGCGACAGGGAGACGCGCGGTGGCCGCGCCCTTGCTATCGCGATCGGTCGGAGGCCGAACCATGGTCCAGGAGACGAAGAAGGCTCGAGCTCGCCGTCGTCGCTTCGACGAATGCCCGGACAGCGGCGATGCGTTCGTGCCGGACGTCGCCCGATCCCACGAACGCCTGATCGACGACGACGCCGAGTCGCTGGCGGAGGAGTTCATCGCGACGGTGACGTCCGCCGAGTTCGTAGGCGAGGACGCGCGCGACGAGCTCACCGCCGAGGAGATCGGCCCTTTCGCGGAGCTCGCCGTCCCGTCCCTGGAGTCGGACGTGGCGTGATCAGGGTGACGAGTCCACCGTGAGCCGCGTCACGGCCACTTGTCCCGATTCGGTGAAACGACCAGCGGCGGTCGTGCGACGTCGACGGGCACGCGTCGGGCGAGCTCGCGATCGCGGCGTCGCACGTGCGCGAGGACGGCGAGGAGATCGCTCCGCGTGACGATCCCGACGACCTTCCCGTCTTCGACGACGGGTAGGCACCCGATGCGGCGTTGTCGCATCGTCGTGACCGCCTCTCTCAGGTCCATGTCGGGCGGGGCGACGATCGGATCGGTCTGCATCAGATCGCCGACCGTGCGGCCCTTCCTCGCAGCGCCGCCGTGTGGACCGCCGAGGTCGCGATCGGACACGACACCGATGATCTCCGAGCCCTCGAGCACGGGCGCGTGTCGAACGTTCACGTCTCGCATCCACGCGGCGGCGTCGCTGGCCAGATCCCCTGCTCGGAGCGTGAGCACGGGCGCGCTCATGATGTCGCGCAGCTTCATGCACCCGGCGCGTTGCAATGCGCGAGCCTCGTCGCTTCGACGGAGTCCTCGCCGTCGGGTCACGCGATCCTGGTGAAGAGCTCCGATCGAGGTCCGCGGTACGGATTCTGCTGCCGACCTCGGTATGCCCGACAAGAAGACTCTGCTCGGCGTCGCCATCGGCGTCGGATGTACGCTGGCAGCGCCGTTCGCCTTGTCGCTCGTCGCACCGCTCGCGCGGCCGCTCGCGAAGGGCATCCTCAAGCGATCGTTTTTCGCCGTGAACCACGTGCTCGAGAAGATCGCCGTCGCCGCGGAGAGCATGAGCGACCTCGTCGCAGAGGTCCGCGCGGAGGTGGACGAGGAGCTCGCCCGCAGGGGACCGCCGCGCCGGCGCGAGGCGCCCCCCGTCGAGGCAGGACCGGACGGGTTCGCGGACGGAGCGCAGCCGGGGGTGGAGTCGTGAGCGCGTCCGCGGTGCTCGTCCACGCGACGCGCGGTCGCGCGCGGTTCCGCCTTCCGTCTGCGAAGGGGGACGCGAAGCTCTTCCACCGAATCCAGGAAGGGCTCGCGAAGTGCGCAGGTGTCGCCGACGTGAAGGTGAACCCCAGGACGGGGAGCGTGCTCGTGCGTCATCGCGGCGACCTCGACGTCGTGGCTCGCCACGCCCGAGAGCAGGGGCTCTTCGAGCTCCGCGACCAGATGCCGGGGAGGCACGAGCAGCGGCTTCGCGACGAGGACCGACGCGAGGCGAACGGACGCGGCGGTCTCACGCGCCACGCACGCACGCTCGAGGAGATCGAGAAGGCCATCCGCGAGGCCGACGAGTCGTTGCGCCGCCGTACCAAGGGCGCCGTCGATCTCCAGGCGCTCGCCTTCGGCGCGCTCCTCGGGGGCAGCGCGTACCAGCTCGTGCGCGGCAAGTTCCTCCCCGCCGGAGGAACGATGCTCGTGCAGGCGCTGGGCTTGCTGTTCGGCAGCGTGCGCAGCGAGGAGTAGCGACGATGGCGGCGAGGACGACGCTCACGCCTGCTGGAGCGCGTCGACCTTGTCCGTGACCTCCCACGGCAGGGCGAGGTCCGTCCGCCCGACCTGCCCGTACGCCGCGAGCCGCTCGAAGAGCTCGCCGCGCTCCGCGCGTGCGAGCTCGCGCAGGCGGAGGTGCTTGATGATCGCGCCGACGCGCAGATCGAAGACACGCTCGACGCGTCGCTCGATCTCTTCGTCCGGGATGGCCCCGGTGCCGAACGTCTCGACGTGCACACTGACGGGGCGCGCCCACCCGATCGAGTAGCTGAGCTGCACCTCGCACGTCTCGGCGAGCCCGGCGGCGACGACGTTCTTGGCGACGTAGCGCGCCGCGTACGCGCCGACGCGATCGACGCGCCCCGGGTCCTTGCCGCTGAGCGCCGCGCCGCTGTGGCGTGCGAACTCCCCGTAGGTGTCGACCGCGGTCTTCCGGCCCGTCAGGCCCGCGTGCATCGCCGGGCCGCCATTGCCGCTACCCTCCGGATTGATCGTGATGGAGGTCCGATCGTCGGGACGGAGCTCTTCGTCCTCGAACGCGGGCCGTACCACGTGCTCGCGGACGTCGTCGCCGAGCCGTGCAGGCGGCGGCGCCAAGCTCCCGGAGGGTGGAGCGATGATCGTCAGTCCGAAGATGCGCTTCGGCCGGCGGTCGTGCAGCTCGATGGCGACCTGCGTCTTGCCGTCGGGCGAGAGGTAGGGGAGCGCCGTCCGCCTGGCGATGGAGAGCTGGCGGGCGATCTTGTGCGCCAGCCAGATGGGGAGCGGCATGAGCGCACGCGTGTGCGTGCACGCGAAGCCGAACATCGTCGCCTGGTCCTCGGCGATGATCGAGTCGAGCGCGGCGTCGTCGAGGCGCTCGTACACGCGCGGGCTGCCCGGCGAGGAGATCTCGTGGATGCTCGACATCACCGTGCACGTCCGAGCGTCGAGCTCGCTCGGTGAGTACCCGGTCCGTCGTATGACGTCGCGGACGAGCAGCGGCACGTCGACGTGGGCCTGCGTCTTCAACTTGACGGACACGAACACGATCCCCGTCGAGACGGCGCATTCGGCGACGACGCGCGCGGACGGATCGCGCGCGAGATAACGTCCGACGATGGCGTCGCTCATGCGGTCGCAGAGCTTGTCGGGGTGGCCCTCGGTCACCGACTCGGAGGTGAAGATGTAGCTCTTGTCATGCATGGCTGACCTCGTCTGCGGGCCCGGCGCCGAGGCCGGGCGCCGACCCGTCGAAGGAAGGTCCGTCGAGGAATGGCTCGGCGCCGCCTGCCGGCGTCTCCGGCTGCCGGAGCGCCGCGCGACGCCGGAGCAGCTTGAGCGCTTCGTTCGCGAGCAGAGGGAGCACGGAGCCGAGCGCGACGAGACCCCAATCCGCGAGCCCGAGGCGGACGGTACCGAGCACGCGCCGCGTGGCCGGCAGCGCGCCGCCGAGCACCTGGAGCCCGATCGTCCCGGCGATGCTGATCGGGATCCAAGGGTTGTGCGAGAGGCGCGGTCCGCCGTCGTAGATCGAGTGCTCCGTGGATCGCGCGCTCAAGGTGTGGAGGAGCTGCGCGCAGGCGAGCGTCGTGAACGCCATCGTGCTCGCCCGCTCGGGGCCGCCACGGAGCGCGCACCATCCGGATGCGCCGATCGCACCGCTCGTGATGATCGCGCCTTCGAGCGCGATGCGCGCGAGGTCGCGGCGCTCGAACATCGGCCGTCCCTTCGGCCGCGGCGGTCGGGACAGCACCTGCGACTCCGGCGGCTGCACCGCGAGCGCGAGCTCCGGCAAGACGTCCGTGAGCAGGTTGATCCAGAGCAGCTGGATGGGCGACAGCGTCGTGCCGACCCCGAACGTCACCTGCGCGGTCGTCAGCAGGATCTCGCCGAGGTTCGTCGCGAGGATGAAACGCACCGCTTTGGTGATGTCGTCTTGGATGGTCCGGCCTTGCTCGATCGCGGGCAGGAGCTGCGCGAGATCGTCGTCGCGCAGCACCACGGCCGCGACCTCGCGCGCGGCCGGAGTGCCCCCGGCGCCTCCCATCGCGACACCGACGTCCGCCGCCTTCAGCGCGGGGCTGTCGTTCACGCCGTCACCGGTCATGGCGACGACGAGCCCTGCGCTCTGCAGGGCCTGAACGATGGCGAGCTTGTGCGCGGGACTGACGCGCGAGAAGACCTGCACGCGACGCGCGAGCGACTTGAGCACCTCGGGCTCCAGCGCCTCGAGCGCGGTCGAGTCCAGGCTCTCGAGCTTGCCGTCGTGCGCGAGCCCGATCTTGCGCGCAATGGCGACGGCGGTGGCGCTCTGGTCGCCCGTGATCATCGCGGTCGCGATGCCGGCACGGTGAAGCCGCGCGATCGTCCGTTCGATCCCGGCGCGCGGCGGATCGGTCATCCCGACGAGCCCCAGCCACACGAGGTCACGCCTGTCGACGGCGTCGCGTGCACGCGCGCAGGCGACGCCGAGCACGCGTAGGGCGTCGCCCGCCATGCGCTCGTTCTCGGCGAGGATACGGGCGCGCTCGTCCTCGTCGAGGTCGCGCTCCTCTCCACCGTCGGCGACCCGGCTGCACAGGGCGAGGACGTCGGTCGGGCGACCCTTCACCGCGAGCAGGACGCCCGCACCGTCCTCGTGGAGCGTGTGCATCCACATGCGCGTCGCGGAGCGCTCGCGCATGTCGATGACGGGTAGGCGGGCGCGGAGCTCCTCGAGATCCAGCCCGGCATCGATCGCGAGGCGAGCGAGGGCCACCTCCGTCGGCGTGCCCTGGAGGCGATCGACCGCAGGCGCATCGACGCGCTCCGGATCGAGGGTGGTCGCGCTGCAGAGGAGCAGCACGCGCAGGAGCATCGCGACGTCGGGATCGTCGGCGAGCGACACCGGCTCGCCCTCGTCGACGAGCGCGCCGTCCCGAACGTGGAGCAGCCGGCGGCCCGCGAGCACCTCCACGACGGACATCCGGTTCTCGGTGACGGTGCCCGTCTTGTCGAAGCAGACGATCTGCACGCCGCCCAAGGTCTCGATCGCATCGAGGCGGCGCACGAGCACGCCCGCGGCCCGCATGCGGCGGACGCCGAGCGCGAGCGTCGTCGTCGCGACGGTGGGGAGCCCCTCGGGGACGGCGGCGACCGCGAGCGAGAGCGCGGTCTGGACCATCCGGACCAGGCCGTAGCCACGGATCAAGCCGATGGCGAAGACGCCGGCGCAGACGGCACCCGACACGATCACGAGCTGCGTCCCGAGGCGCGCGAGCTGCTCCTGCATCGGCGTGACCGGGCGTGCGAGCCCGCCTGCCATCGCCTGGATGCGTCCGAGCTCGGTCGCCGGTCCCGTCGCGACCACGACGCCGACGCCCCATCCGCCGGTGACGAGCGTGCCGCGGAACGCCATGTTCACGTGCTCCGCGAGCGGCAGGTAGCCCTCGCCCTCGATGCGTGCGGAGTCCTTCGTCACGGGCACGCTCTCGCCGGTGAGCGTCGACTCGTCGACCGCGAGCTCGTGGGTCTCGAGCAGGCGCACGTCGGCCGGCACGAAGGAGGAACGATCGAGGATCACGACGTCGCCGGGGACCAGCTCCTCGGCGTCGATCTCGATCGTCTCGCCTGCACGACGGACGCGCGCGGTCCGTCGTGCAGGTCGTTCGAGCTCGAGGATGGTCCGCTCGGCTCCGCTCTCCGTCACGAAGCCGATGGTGGCGTTCGCCGCGATCACGGCCGTGATCGCCACCGCGTCGGCCACGCCGCCGGTCGCGAGCGATACGATCGCGCTGCCGGCGAGGAGCAGGAGAGGCACGCTCTTGAGCTGATCGACGAAGATCGCGACGGGGCTGCGCGGGCCTCGCACCGACAGGACGTTGCGCCCGTAGCGTGCGAGGCGCGCATGCGCGGCGGCCTCGTCGAGCCCTTTCTCCGCGTCGCTCTCGAGCATCGCGACGACGTGCGCGGCGTCGAGCCGGTGCCACTCGAGGCGGCGCTGCTCTTCGCCTGCGTGCTCGAGCTCCGGCACGCGCGTCTTGCCGCGGAGGGCGGAGAGCAGAGCCGTGAGGTGCGTCGCGAGCCGCTTCGCGGCCGCGCCCTCGCGCGCGCCGTCGACCGATCGTCGCTTCGACGGCTCGGGCGGCTCGAGCTCGATCTCGGCGAGGCGCCGAGCGACGGCCTCGGCGATCTCGTCCGCGTTCACCGTCGGCTCGAGCTGCAAGAGAATGGTCGCGGTCCGTGCGTGCGCCTTGACCGCGATCACGCCCGTGATGCGTCGAGCGCGAGCTTCGAGCGACGCCGCGACGTCGGTGCGACGATAGACGCGCGGGGCGAGGAGGCGCAGCCTCCCGGGAAGTGCGTGCCGTACCTCGACCTCGGCGGGGGCTGCGCTCGTCATCGGGCCTCGCGGCGCTCCTCCATGACGAGGCCAATCGCTGCAATCGCCGTGACGAGCCGCTCGGCGTCGGAGCGAGCGCGACCTCGCGCGGTGTGGCGTGTGCAAGGCGGAAGTCGGACGCCGGCTCTCCGGGCAGGCGCCGTCGAGGCCCATGGGTCGTTGGGTGCGCATCGCAGGCTTGCTGGTCGCGTTCGTCGCGTTCGCGCTGTCGACGCTCGTCGCGACCACCCTCTCGTCGCGCGCCTCGACCGCGCAGGCCTCGACCGGATCGCCGCCGGTCGTGCTCGTCGCACCGGTGGAGGGCACGGTCGACCTCGGGCTCGCGCCGTTCCTCGACCGTGTCCTCGACGAGGCCGAGCGCGAGGGCGCCGCGGCGGTCGTGCTCGACATCGACACGTTCGGAGGACGGCTCGACGCGGCCGTCGCGATCCGCGACCGTCTGCTCGCGAGTCGGGTGAAGACGATCGCGTTCGTCGACCCGCGCGCGATCTCGGCCGGCGCGCTCATCACCCTCGCTTCCGAGGTGATCGCGATGAGCGACGGCTCGACCATCGGAGCGGCGACGCCGGTGCGGATGCAGCCGGGCGAGGGCGCGGTGGCCGTCGACGAGAAGACGATCTCGTACGTCCGCAAGGAGTTCCAGGCGACGGCGGAGCAGCGAGGTCGGCCCGTGGAGCTCGCGGAGGCGATGGTCGATCCCGACGTGGACGTGCCCGGCCTGTCGCCGCCAGGCAAGCTGCTCACGCTGACCGGCACGCAGGCCGTCGAGCTCGGCCTCGCGGACTTCCGCGCCGACGACGTCGATGACGTGCTCGCGCAGGCGGGCCTCGGCGGCGCGGAGGTGCGTGCGCTCGCCCCCAACTGGGCGGAGCGCTTCGTGAGCGCCGTCACCCAGCCTCTCGTGAGCTCGCTGCTCATGACGCTCGGGATCGTCGGGCTGCTCGTCGAGCTGCGGACCCCGGGCTTCGGCGTGCCCGGTATCGTCGGCCTCGTCTGCCTGGCGCTCTTCTTCGGCGCTCACTGGACCGTCCGGCTCGTCGGGTTCGAAGAGCTGCTCCTCGTCGGCATCGGCCTCGCGCTGCTCGCGGTCGAGATCTTCGTCACGCCGGGGTTCGGGATCGCCGGTGTGCTCGGGATCGTCGCGCTCGTCGTCGGGCTCGGGCTGAGCCTGGTCGGCGAGGGAGCCACGGCCGGCGCGGTCCTGGCCTCGCTCGGGCGTGTCGCGATCTCGCTCGTCCTCGCCGTCGCGCTCGGGGCCGCGATCTTCTTCGTGCTGCCGCGCATGCTCCCACGCGTGCCGTTCGCGCGCGGGATCGTGCTGACGGCGGGGCTTCCTGGAGAGGTCGTGGTCGCTCCGCCCGAGCCGCCGCGCTCGCTCGTCGGTGCGAGGGGCACGGCCGCGACCCCGCTTCGTCCGGCGGGCGCCGCGTGGATCGACGGCGAGCGCGTCGACGTGGTGACCGACGGCGAGTTCGTCGCGTCGGGCGTGCCCATCGAAGTGATCAAACACGAAGGCAACCGCGTCGTCGTGCGAGCTGCGAGCGAGTCGACGCTCGGTCGCGAAGAGAAGGGAAGGACCAACGAGCCATGACAGGAGGTTTCTTCGGAGCCGTCACGTTGCTCGTCCTCGCGTTCGTGCTCGCGAGCGTGCTGTTGTACGTCGTCCCGCTGCGCCTGTGGGTCGCCGCCTGGTCGTCGGGCGCCTACGTCGGGCTCACCACGCTCGTCGGCATGCGGCTCAGGCGCGTTCCGCCGGCGACGATCGTCACGGCGCGGATCAGCGCCGTGAAGGCGGGGCTCGACCTGCCGATCGATCACCTCGAGGCGCACTACCTCGCGGGCGGCGACGTGGTGCGCGTCGTCAATGCGCTCATCTCGGCGGACAAGGCGAACATCCCGCTGCCGTTCAAGCGCGCAGCCGCCATCGACCTGGCGGGTCGCGACGTGCTCGAGGCCGTGAAGATGTCCGTCATCCCGAAGGTGATCCAGACGCCGCGCGTCGCCGCCGTCGCGCGTGACGGGATCCAGCTCATCGCGATGGCGAAGGTCACGGTGCGCACCAACCTCGATCGGCTGGTCGGCGGCGCGGGCGAGGAGACGATCATCGCGCGCGTCGGCGAGGGGATGGTGAGCACGATCGGCTCGGCCCTGAGCCACAAGGACGTGCTCGAGAACCCCGACCAAATCTCGAAGAACGTCCTCGCTCGCGGGCTCGATGCCGGCACGGCGTTCGAGATCCTCTCGATCGACATCGCAGACGTCGACGTCGGCGAGAACATCGGCGCCAAGCTCCAGATCGATCAGGCGAACGCCGACAAGCAGATCGCCCAGGCCCGCGCCGAGGAGCGGCGCGCCGCCGCCGTCGCGCTCGAGCAAGAGATGCGTGCGCGCGTCGTGGAAGCGGAGGCCGAGGTCCCGCGGGCGATGGCCCAGGCGCTCCGCGAGGGCAATCTCGGGGTGATGGACCAGTTTCGCCTCCGCAACGTCGAGGCGGACACGCGCATGCGCGAAGCGATCGCCGGCGAAGACGGCCGCATCGAGAGGCCGCATGCGGGACCGCGATGAACGAGCTCCTTCTCCTCCTGATGTTCCTGATCTTCGTCGCGACGGCGCTCCAAGCCGTCCTCGAGCGCATCGTCGCGAGAGAGCGCGCCCGGGCGGCGCTTGCGCCGGGGGCGCCGAGCGCGCCCGGCGTGGTGCATCGCGGACCGTCGCGCGTCGAGGGCGAGCGCGCGGTCGTCGAGCGGATCGAACGTGCCCGCGCGATCGCCGAGGAGCTGTCGAAGCGAGCGCGCGCGGAGCCGCAGCGCGGCTCTCTCGAGCAGCTCGGCGTGCGTCGCGAGACGCCGAGCGTCGCGGAGAGACCGGCCGAGGCGCGGCCGCCGTCGAAGCGCGCGCCGCCTGCGGCCTTGCCACGTGCGCGCGCTCGCCGCGACTGGCTACGACGAGCCGTCGTGATGCGGGAGATCCTCGGCCCGCCGCGAGCGCTTTGCGCGAGCGCGTCGGATCCCGTTCCGCGCTGACGGCCTCAGGTGTTGCCCCGGAGCTTGAGCTCCCACTTCGCGTTCGGGTCGCAGGGGCCCGAGACGTGGCGCACCTCGATGAGCACCCACTGATCGTCGGCGCCGAGCGTGGCGTCCGGGATGACGACGCGCGCCTGGTCCGTCCCGGTCGGGTTCGTCGACTGGACGGTGGGCGTGCTGCACGTCTTCGTGTGGATGAACAGATCGAAGTTGCTTCCCGGCGGGGACGTCAGCGTGGCCGTCATCGTCAGGCTGGCGCCGGTCCAGCTGTCTTCGCCGAGCCAGACCTTGATCCAGTGGCTCCGGTGACCCGTCAACGTCACGGTGTCCGCGCCGGTGTCGCCGCTGATGTAGCCGGCGTCGTACGCGTCCGCGCCCGTCGTGCACTTCGTCGGTCCGACGCACGCACCGCCGTTGCCGCCGCTGCTGCTCGCGCCACCGCTGGTCCCGCCGCTGCTCGTGCCGCCGCTGCTGGTGCCACCGCTGCTGGTGCCGCCGCCGCTGGTGCCGCCACTGCTGGTGCCGCCGCTGGTGCCACCGCTGCTGGTACCGCCGCTGCTGGCGCCACCGCTGCTGGTACC
>CALFEQ010000075.1 GCA_937949945.1 uncultured Myxococcales bacterium | reverse complement strand
CGCGCCGGATTCGGCGACGTCCACGGACGCGAGCGCGCCTTGGCTCTTCGACGACTTCGAGCGCGACAGGCTGTTCGGACCGTGGGAACGTCGCGACGAGTCCGGTGGGGAGCTCTCGCTCGATTCGACGACGAGCCATTCGCCGTCACGAAGCCTCCGGTCGACCGTGTTCACGGGCAGGGCGCGGAGAGCCGTCCTGCAGCGGGACGCCCTCGGCGAAATCTCCCGGGCGGTGATGACCTTCTGGATGAAAGTACCGGACACGACCCGCACGGCGCACATCGCGCGCTTCCGGCTCGAGCTCCCCGAGGGTACCGGTGCACAGCTCCTCCTCGAGACGGGGTCCGACGGCAGGGTGTACCTCGCCGAGCAGCGCTACGACGAGTCGTCCTTCACGGACCACGTCCGCTACGAGCTCATCGGGTTCGTCCCGGACGTCTGGCAGAAATGGACGTTCGAGCTCGACGCGTCGACCACGCCTTCGCAGGCTCGTGTCACGATCGACGACGCCCTCGCGCGAGAGCAAGCGCTCTCGATCGCGTTCCCGAAGGGAGCGCTCCGCGTCGCGTTCGGCATCTCGTGGACGGACGAAGGCTCCGAGCTGAGCATCCACTACGACGACGTGAGCATCGCGTACGCGCCCTGAACGCCGACCTCGTCCTCCGCCCAACGCGCCCCCTCGTGCCGTAATCGAGCCTGCTCGGCAGATCGAAGGAAGGCGTGTGATGCAACTTCGCCCGCACGCACACGCGTACGCCGAAAAGCCCCAGAGAGAGCATCACCAACACCCCGATACGACCGAACGCGTTCGGGGCGACGGGCCACCGCGGAGGGAATGGTCCGGAGGTCCGCGATCGGGCCACGCAGCGCGCTCGTCCACGTCGGCGAAGCGTCGGCGACGGAGAAGATCCGGACGTCGCCACGCTCCGTCCCGACCGCAAGCGCCGCGCCGTCCTTCGCGAAGGCGAGCGCCGTCGCGCGCGTGCCGACGGCGAGCTCGCTTCTCTCGCCGCTCCGCCAGAGAATCACTTCGTCGTCCACGGCGAGCGCCAGCGCATCCGTGGCGGAGCACGAGGCGATCGCGCCCGGCTTCCCGAACGGTCCGAGCTCGCCCATCGTCCGGCCGAGGTCGACGGCGTGGAGTCGTCCGTCGACGTCGACCACGACCGCCACGCCCCTGCGCTCCCCGGTGCGCGAGCCGTCGGCGTGGGAAAGTGTCCGCCTGCCGGCCACCACGCTCGGGCACTTCGCGCCACGATGGATGTGCGTATCCTCGTCCCATGAAGAGACGGTGGATCTTCGGAGCGCTCCTCTTCGTCTTCGTGGTGACGGCGGCGTGCAGCAGCGAGTCCGAGCCGGGCGAAGTCTGCGACGTCCCGGGTGGCACGACGGACGTCTGCGTCCCGGGCACGGTGTGCGGCAGACCGACGAACGGTCCGGGGCCGCTCGTGTGCCTCTTCATCTGTGACAAGGACAAGGACTGCCCGAAGGACTACGCGTGCAGGCCGGTCGAGAGAACCCACCTGAAGGGCTGCCGTGCGAAGTGAGTCTCGCATGAGGCAGCTCGATCACGCCGCCATCGCCCAGGCCCTCGAGCACGGAGACGACGACGCACGCGCCGCCGCGTGCCGCGAGCTCGGTGTCGTGATGCAGCGCTCCGAGGTCGCGGCGCTCGCCGAGCTGTGCGCCGACACACGCGTCCGCAGCATACGGCTTCCTTACGTCGTGGCGCTGATGCAGCGCGCCCTCGAGTCCGAGCACGGGTTCGTCTACGAGCGCGTCGACGAGCGCACGTACCCCGCACACTGCCTGCTCGTCCGCTGGACCGACGGCGAGGACAAATCGTGGATCACGATCGGCCTGAAGCGCCCGATGAGCACGAGGAAGAACATCGTCGCGGCGTGGTACGACCTCGAGCCGTGGTCGAAACGGCCCGAGGAGAACCGGACGCGCCTCGAGGCCTGGGCACGAAAGCCGGGGTACGACAGGCTCCGGTTCGCGCTCTCGAACGACCGACCACAGGCCGGCGCCTCGACGCGTCGGTCCGATGTCGAGGAGGAGGCCGCGCTGCTCCGCGCGGTCGTCGAGGCTCCGGACGACGACGCGCCGCGGCTCGTCTACGCGGACTGGCTCCTCGAGCGCGGCGACACGCGCGGAGAGCTCATCACGCTCCAGTGCGAGATGGCGCACGCCTCGGGCGCGCGCCGAGACGAGCTCGAACGGCGAGCGAAGGCGATCCTCGAGGCGAGCTGGAGGAACCTCGCCGGCGAGCTCGCCGAGTACACGCGAAAGGAGTGGTTCGATCGAGGCTTCCCCGCGCGGCTTCGCATGACGGCCGCGGCGTTCGCCAAGCACGGCGCCCGCTTCTTGGACGCCGCTCCCGTCACCGCGCTCGAGCTCGACCATCCACGTTTCACGGCCAAGGACCTGACGAAGCTCGGGGCCGCGCCCGCGCTGGCTCGCGTGCGGACGCTCGCCATCGCGCAGTCGGATCCCGGTTCGAAGCCGCTGCCTCTCGCCGCGCTCGCGGAGAGCCCCAACCTCGGAGGCCTGCGTCGCCTCGAGCTGACGTTCTGCGGGCATTCGGCGCAGGATTGGGAGTCGTTCCTCGGTCGGTTGAACGCGCCGATGCTCGAAGAGATCGTGCTCCACGGCAACCGAACGAGCGCCGGCCTCTTCCGCGGGCTCGCGCGGAACCCGGCGCTCTCTCGGCTCCGTTCCGTCACCGAGCGCCGCACCCGCGACCTCGACGAGTCGACCGAGGTCGACTTCACGGCGGCGTTCGAAGAGCTCGCGGCCGCACGGACCAGCCTCGAGGAGCTCGTGCTGTGGACCCACTCCAACGTGACCGACGCCGCGATGTCGGCCTTCTTCACCGGCGAGCACGGCGCGCGGCTCCGTAGGATCCAGGTGCTCGGCGTGCCCATCGGCGACGGAACGGCCGTGCAAATCGCGGAGTCCTCGCGAGCGACGTCCCTGGAGTCGCTCGAGATGCACAACGGGTCGACGATGACGCTGAAGGGCCTCGATGCGATCCTGTCTAGTCCGCACACGGTCGCGCTCGAGCGGCTCGTCGTCAGGCCCCTCGGCACGGCGTACTGGACGGTGGAGAACGTCAACGCCTACGGCGATCGGCTCCTCGCCGTCCCGACCAGCCGCCGGCTGCACGTCGTGGGCGTCCCCCACGCACGCTTTCTCGATCCTGCACGGAGGGATCGGCTCGCCGAGCGCTTCCAGCTCGTCGAGTGAAACCGTCTCCTGGACACTCGACGATCGCCGCTTCCGCCGCGACGGAGTACCCTGAGATCCATGGAGTGGTCTCGTCGGGCGCTCCTCGTGCTCGTGTCCTTCTCGGTGGCGTGCTCGCTCGGAGGCTTGAGCGGCTTCAGCAGCGGCGGCGCACCGAGCGGTGACCCCGACGGCGGCACACCGGACGCGACCGAACCTCTCGACGCGAGCGACGACGTCGATGTGGACGCCTCCGACGGCGCGCTCACGCCGCAGTTCTTCGACGACTTCGAGCGGGACACCGTCGTCGGCCCGTGGGTCTCGCGCGCGGTAGGGGGGAACGGGACGATCTCGATCGACACCACGACCTTCCACTCCGCGACCCGAAGTCTTCGGGCGCATGCGCCCGTGGGCACGGGCGCGGCAGCCTATCTCCATACGGTGTTCCCCGAGCCGACGTCGCGCGTGATCGTGACGTTCTGGATGAAGGCACCTGCCTCGACCCGCAACGCCCAGATCGCCCGGCTGCGACTCGAGACGCCCGACAGTGTCGGAGGGCAGCTCATGCTCGAGGCGCGGAACGGGACCGTCGTGCTCGCGGAGCAGGCCTACGAGCGCTCGGACTTCAGCAACTATGCCCGCTACGATCTCGCAGGGTTCAAGCCCGACGTCTGGCAGCAGTGGACGCTCGAGGTGGACGCGTCTGCCTCGCCGACCCGCGCTCGGGTCACCATCGACGGCGCGCTCGCGGTCGAGCGGCTGCTCTCGAACCCGTTCCCGCGAGGTGCACTGCACGTCCACGTCGGAATCGCGTTCGTGAACGTCGCCCGCCCGGAGCTCACCGTCCACTACGACGACGTCGCCGTCACGTACGATCCCTGAGCGCGCCGGTGCTCACGACGCCGAGGGCACCTTCACGTTGTCGTTCGAGTCGCGGTCGATGAGCTTGTTGAGCGGATCGATGCCGACCTTGGCGGGCCGCTCCTTCACGGTGAAACGGACCTCCGACTCGCCGTTCTTGATCCGGACCTTCTCGAGGTGGATCGCCGTGCCGGCGCCGTCCAGCGCTCCGACGTCGATCCAGTCCTCGAAGTCGAGCTCGGTCTGCCGGCCCGCGTCGTCGCTCCGGAGCTTCTTCGCGAGGACCTTCAGCGTGACGTCCCACGTCCCCGCCGCGTTCTTCGCGACGGAGGCCTCGAGCGTCCGGTTGTCGTAGAGCGTGATCGTCTCGAACAGATCGTCGATGAGGTACTGGTACTCGGGCGGCGTCTCCTCGCGCAGGGCGTCGACGATGTCCTTCGCCGTGGCGTACGGCGGTCCTCGGAACTTCCATTTCTCGACGACCTTGCGCAGGGCGCGGTTCACGCGGTCCTCGCCGATGTAGTCGGCGAGCGCGTACATCGCGACGCTCCCCTTGTTGTAGTGGACGTACTGCTGGTTCTCGTTGTGCGCCAGCGGCAGCTCCTTCTTGCGCTCGAGGGCGCGGCCGCGCAGGTACGCGTCGAGCTCGAACTTGAGGAAGCGCCTCATCCGCTCCTTGCCGTACTTGCGCTGCATGACCATCAGCGCGGTGTACTGGGACATCGACTCCGACGTCATCGTGGCGCCGCGGACGTTCGCGCCGACGACCTGATGGGCCCACCACTGGTGCGCGACCTCGTGGGCGGTCACGTAGTACGGGTAGTCGACGTCGTCGGGGTCCGAGTCTCGGACGCGCGCGATGAAGCCGATCGCCTCGGAGTACGGGATCGTGTTGGGGAACGACTGCGCGAAGGTCCGGTAGCGCGGGAACTCGAGGATGCGCACCTGCCGGTGCTGGTAGGGGCCGAACGCCTCGGTCGCGTACGCGAGGGCGTCCTTCATCCCCTGCATCATCCGATCGAGGTTCTGCGTGTGCGTCGGGTGGTGGAAGATCTCGAGCTTGATGCCGTTCCACTCGTCGCGCTTCACCTCGTAGCGCGCGGACAGGACGGAGAAGAAGTTCAGGATCGGCTGATCCATGACGTAGCGGAACACGCGGCGGTTTCCTTCCCACCACGCGCCCTCGAGGTACCCGGGCGCGACCGCGATCTGATCGCCCGACGTGCTCACGGTCGCCGCGAACCGGATGAAGTCCGAGTCACGGCGAATGTAGTTGTGCATGCGCTGGTTCGGATCGTCGCGCGGAGCCATGCGCTCCTTCGGCGGGAGCCCGTAGCTCTTGCGGTCGCGATCGCTCTCGAGCTCCACGTGGGGCCAGTAGCCAATCAGCGGCAGGATGTCGTTGTTCACGAAGGTGCCGTTGTGGACCACCGCGAGCTTCGGGCCACCGTGGGAAATGCCCTTCGGATGCAGCTCGAGATCGTAGACGAGGTCCGCCTCGTCACCCGGCGCGAGCGGCGACGGCAGCGTGAACAAGTGGACGGCGAGCCGCTCGTCGACCTCCGTGGCGCGCGTGTCGCCGATGCGCAGGTCGTGGACCAAGACGTCGTCGTCCATGTTCAGCATCACGCGTGAGATCGGCTCGCTCCGTTTGTTCGCGATCCGGTAGCTGCCCTTCGCGACGAGCCTCCGGTCCTCGGGATAGATGTCGATCCTCACCTCCGCGCCGACGATGCTCGGCTGCGGGAGCGATGCCATCGACTTGTACTTCTTCTCGTAGTCGGCGCGCTTCCGCTCCTTGTCCTTCGCCGTCTCGTATCGGTTCACGACGTGCGTAAAGTGGAAGATCGTGCCGCCGGCGACGACGAACACGAGCGCTCCCGCCGCGGCGAGGAGCTTCGAGAACGGCCCGAGCCGCTGCCGGCCCGCGGCGATGCGCGCGCGGAGCCGGCGCTCCCGCCCTCGGACGAAGAGCGCGTAGCCGGCGACGACGAGCAAGACTGCGAAGCCCGACCAATAGGCACGGAACCAGAAGAACGGCCCGAGCAGATGGCCATAGCCGTTCATGTCCGAGTACGGCGTGCTCGGCGACGACGCGTACTGGACGAGCGGCTCCTCCACTCCGATCGCGACCAGCGCGATCTTCGACACGTAGTAGAGGACCATGACCGCGTGCCCGATGTACTTGTGGTCGACGAGCACGTGCACGAAGAACGCGAGGACGGCCGCGAGCGCGAGCCCGGAGAAGTCGATGACGAGCAGCTGCGCCAGGTAGAGGCTCCACTCGATCGCGAGGTAGCCGCGGCCGATCTGCGAGACGAGCGCGATGACGGCGCTCACCCCTTCCACGGAGAGCGCCACGAGGAAGAGCGCACCGAGCTTCGCGACGTAGCCGACCCACGTGGGCGCCCGCGTCGCGTCGAAGATGTCCTGCGCGCCGACGTCGCGCTCGCGCCACACGAGCTCGCCGGCCCAGAACGTCACCATGATGAGCCCGAACAGGCGCACGGCGGCCGTCGTCATCTCGAGCGTCTGGTACGTGACCGGCAGCGTCGCGGTGCCGAAGATCTCCTTCGTCAACAGGACGATGAGGGTGCCGAAGAACGCGGCCGAGACGACGAGCGCCCAATACACGCCCGAACGGACGATCTCGCGGAAGTAGATCCTCACGAGGCCGAAGCTCGCGCGCGCCCATCCCGTCGTCGTCGAGACGGGCACCGTCGCCGGGAACGGCGTCGCGTCCTCCGAGCGCTCCTCGTCGCCGATCGCGCGCCCGCGGTGCTCGTCGACCGTCGTTCGGAAGCGTTGGACGGCGAGCGCGAGCAGCGCGATCCCGGCGCCCGACCAGAGCACACGGTTCACGCCGAAGAGGCTCGAGAGCGGCACGAGCAGCGTGTTCTGCTCGGCCGGCGTCCAGTACCGCGTCACGATGCCGAAGGCGAGGAAACCGAAGGGATCGAGGAGCCCCGCGAGGGTCATGTTCTCCACGTCCCGGATGAGCGTCGTCGTCAGCAGGTACCCGAGCACGAGGACCACGGCGCCCACGTAGACGGGCGCCATGCGTCGCAAGACCGCCGCGAGCGTGAAGAACAGCGCCCCGACGAAGAAGAGCATCGGCCAGACCTGCACGAGGTACGGCCAGAGGTACGCCACCGCCGAGGTGGGGCCGAGCGCCTCGGGATGGATGAAGTGGACGACGATCGATCCGAGGAGCTGCCCGACGCCGATCGCGAGGAACAGCACGCAAGCGAAGACGAGCGCGCCGAGGAAGCGCCCGAGGAGATAGGGCGTCTTCTTCACGTTCTTCGTGAAGACGAGCATCCACGTGCCGTGCTGGAAGTCCTGGTAGGCCGCCTGACCGAAGATCGCCGCCACGGTGAAGACGCCGAACAGGGCGACGATCCCGATCGTGCCGAAGAGCGACACCGGGCCGTTGGCCATCACGCGTTCGTTGCTCGTCACGACCGTGACGCTGCTGAACGCGCCGCCCGTCGACAGCATCATGAGGAAGCCCGCGCCGAAGAGGATGACGGCGTAGACCCAGGTCGAGATCATCTTGATGCGCCGGACGAGCTCGAAGCTCACCAGCGCCAGGATCAACCTCGGAGCGCTCATGACGCGACGGCTCCCTGCAACGACGACGGCGCGGTCGGCGCGGGCGCGGCGGCGTTCGCCGCGTCGCTCGCGAGCGCGTGGAAGTAGACGTCCTCGAGATCCGGCTCGGCCGGCTCGAACCCCGGCCCGGGCTGCTCTCGCGAATGGACGTGGACGAGCCGCTGTCCGGCGACGCGCCGCACGGCGATGACGCGGAGCTCGCGCTGGAAGATTGCGAGCTCTTCCGCCGTCGCGAAGCGCTTCCACACCTGTCCGCGGAGCGAGCCGATCAGGTCGAGCGGGCGACCGGTGAGGATGACCCGTCCCCTCGCCATGATGGCCATGTTCTGACAGAGGTCGGCGACGTCCGAGACGATGTGCGTCGAGAGCAGCACGACGACGTCCTCGCTGATCTCGGCGAGCAGGTTGTGGAACCGGAACCGCTCGGCGGGATCGAGACCGGCCGTGGGCTCGTCGACGATGACCAGACGAGGGTTGCCGAGCAACGCCTGCGCGATCCCGAAGCGCTGTTTCATGCCGCCGGAGAAGGAGCCGAGCCGCCGGTTCCGGTACTCCCAGAGGTTCGTCTTGTGGAGCAGCGCGCGCACCGCCTCGTCGCGATCCCTGCTCCGGGAGATCCCCTTGAGCTGCGCCAGGTGATCGAGCATGTCGATCGCCGTCACCTTCGGGTACACACCGAAGTCCTGGGGCAAGTAGCCGAGCGTCTCGCGCAGCCTCTCCGGCTGACGGACGATGTCGATGTCCCCGAAACGCATCGAGCCGCTGTCGATGCTCTGCAGCGTCGCGATGCTCCGCATCAGCGTCGACTTGCCGGCGCCGTTCGGGCCGAGGAGGCCGAACATCCCGCGCGGGATCGTCAGCGTCACGTCCGCGAGCGCGCGGACACCGTTCGGGTAGGTCTTGGAAACGCCGCTGAGGGTGAGCTCCATCTGACGCGCCTCCGGAAGGTCGGACAGCGACGGGCCTCGTAGCCCGGCTACGGGTCGGCGCAAAGGAGGTCGACGTCCGTCGACAGCCCCCAGTCTCCAGTCTCCAACGATGAAGCTCTTCTGTGTCGTCTCGTCCCATGGGACATTGCTCGCATCGGGTGGAAACGATCGTGGCGGCGTTGGGAGCGATGATCGGTGCGAGCGCGCTCGTGCTGGTCGCTTGCGACGAGAGCGCGTCGGGCGGACCGGAGTCCGACGGTGGGCTCGCCGGCGACGCCGGGGGCGATCGAGGCTCGGACGCGAGCGGCGAAGGCTCCGCCGAGGGAGTGACACGCTCGCGGGGCCGTTGATCGTCACGCAGACCACCGACATCCGCGCCGTCGCCCACGTCCCCGGCACGGGCACCACCGACACGGCGAGCGCCACGTCGTGATCGCGAGGCTCCCAGCGGCGAATGCACCTCCGACATTCACCCCGGCGGCGGGCACGTACGATCAGGGTGTCGACGTCACCATCTCCGCGACGTCGAGCCCGGCGACGATCTGTTACACCACCGACGGGTCGAATCCGGGCTGCCAGTATGCGCTGGAGGCTCTCTGCGACGAGGGCGCGCGCATGGAGTGTACGGGGGACACGACCATGACGTACGGCGGCAGCCCCATCCGCATCGAGCCTCCTGCCGGCGGAGGCAGCGTCGTCGTCAAGGCGGTCGCCTGCTCCACCGATCTAGACACCTCCGAGATCGCGTCGGCGACTATACGTTCGCGCCTTAGCTCTTCTTCGCGTGCCGAGGCATCGCGCGTGCAACGGCGTCGGGGCGAGGCCTCCGCATGAAGCTCGACGTCGAGAGCATCGACCTGGCACAGCTCGCTTGCGACGTGCAGCGGCGCTGCGAAGCTCCGCTCATCGGGCCGCTCACCGGGCGGTCACATCTGCGCGACATCGTCGCCGGTCACCTCGGCTGCTCGCTGCTCGAGGCCGAGGAGCTCGTCGACACGATGATCGCGCGAGGGTTCGCCCGGCTCGAACCCGACGGAGAGGGACGCGAGGTCTGGCGCGTGACGACGAAGGGCAACTGAGGCGTCACGAGCGCAGGCGGCCCCGCCCGCTGTCGATCACCCTCGCCTCGTACCAGGGGCGGTTCCAGTCCGGGTAGCCGAAGAGCGCGAGCACGAGCACGATCTCGGAGGTGATCGCGACGCCGAGGCTCAGGCCCGGCCGCGTTCCCACGTGCGCGAAGCCCAGCGATCCCGCGTGGACGACCGGGACGAGCGTGCCTTCTTCGATGACGTCGCACCACCGAGGGTCGACGTCGTCGGTGAACGCTTCTCCGTTCGGAATCGCGACGTGGAGCTCACATCGCGCGCCCTTGCCCTCCACCTTTCGCGCGCGGACGACCTCGCCCGTCTCGTGCACGCCCGCATGGACGCGCGCGTGATACGGGATGTCGATCAGCGCCATGACCACGCAGTAGAGGAGGAGGAAGGCGGTCGCGAAGCGGTGCCGGCTCGCGTGCTCGCGGAAGCGCTCCCCGAGCGGCCGCGTCGAGCAGAGCATCCGTCCTCGCGCGGGAGGGCGCATCACGAGAGCGTCGGAGTCGTCGCGATACCCGCCACGGTCGGGATCGAGCCCGCGCTCCAGAGCACCGATGACGTACACGTCCTCGCCCGGCGGGCAGCTCGGCGATGCGGAGCCGCCTGTCGGGCCCCTGCGGCTGGATGCGATCGAGGGCGTCGACGAGCATCGCACGGCGGTCCGGCTCGACCCGGATCGTCGCTCCTCGCCGATCGTGCACGTAGAAGGGCTCGGCCTTCACGACACGCTCCATCTCGAACCAGTCGTGGGCCCATCCGGCCTTGGTCTCGCGCTCTCGGCCCTGCTGCAGGATCTCCACCCGCACCGCCGTGGAGCTACCAGCTCGACCTTTCCGTGAATGCAGGCCTCGGGACTCGATGCCGGCGAGGTATGGCGCAGGCGTCACTTCAGCCGCCCCGTTCCAGCGTCCACCACCTTCGACTCGTACCAGGGACGGGGACGGCCGGAGACGTACCCCAGGATGGCGAGCCCGATCAGGATCGAAGGAAGAACGACGGCTCCGGTGTGCACGCCCGGCTTCGTCCCGACGTGCGCAAACCAGGACGACCCGACGTGCACGATCGGGACACGAAAGCCCGGCCCGAGGACGTCACAGTACTGGACCGGGACCGCGTCGCTGAACGTCTCTCCGTTGGACATCCCAATCTCGAGCGCACAGCGCCGGTACTTGCCGCTCACCCGCTCTACGCCGAGGACCTCGCCGTCTTCGCGCACGCCCGTGTGAACGCGCAAGTGATAGGGGATGTCGACCAACGACACGATCAGGAGGAGGACGAAAAAGACGCTCGCCATGAAGAGCTCCCAGCCCGCGGCCTTGCGGAAGCGCTCCCCGAGCGGCTGGGTCGAGCAGAGCATCCTGCCCTGCGCAGGAGCGCGCAGCACGAGCCCCGCCGACTCGTTGCGATACCCTCCCTGGCCCGGATCGTGGGCGTGCACGAGGGTACCCATGACGTACACCTCCTCGCCCGGAGACAGCTCGGCGATGCGCGTCCGCCGATTGGGGCCCTGCTTCTCGGTCCGGTCGAGCGCGTCGACGAGCATGGTGACGTGATTCGGCTCGACCCGGATCCTCGCTCCTCGTCGATCGTGCACGTAGAAGGGCTCGGCCTTCACCGTGCGAGCCACCTCCCTCCACTCGTGGAGCTGGTTGCCTTTGCGATTCCACTCCGTGCCCTGCTGAACGATCTCCACTCGGACCGCCGTGGAGGAACCAGGCGCGAGCTCGACCTTCCCGTGGATGACGGCCGGTCCGGGCTGGAGCGGCGCCGTCGCGCACCATCGAGCGTCCGCCATCCGCGCGCGCCGACGCGCGAGCAGCCCGCGCACGCCGGCGAAGAGCACGAACCCGAGCGGGATGGCGACGTGGATGCCCCAGACGAAGAAGGGGGCAGGCCCCACGGTCACCGAGGAAGACTCGATGTTCGCGAGTGTCGGATCCAGCAGCGCCGTCAAAACGCCTCCAGGGTACCGAGAGGCACGAACCGACGCCACGTCGCAAGCGATGCCGCGAGCCGAGCTCGCGGGCTATCTTGTACCGATGTCGGCCGGTGATCTCCGCGACGCCTTCCTCGGCAAACACGTGCGGATCGCCTGCCCCCTCGGGGAGATCCTTCTCGGCGTCGTCGATCCCGATTTTCCGGGCGTGGCGGACGGGATCTCGCGCCTGCTCGTGCGTTCGATCCAGGACGCGCGCGCGACGCGCGGCGGGCATCTCCCCGACTGGCTGGTCGACGACATCGAGCGAAACTACATCTCTCCCACGAAGGTCCGGACGCTCTGGGCGTCGACCGGACATCGCTTCGCGGCGCTCTACGACGGGGAGATCGTCGGCACGATCCACGTCGCGCGCGACCACGACACGATCCTCACGATCGATCGTCACCGGAACAACGTCTCGTCCCGCGATTTTTCGGGCTTCAAACCCGAGCGGCACCATCACGTCGTCAACATCAGCGTGAAGCACGAGCTCCGGCGCGCGCGCCTCGGGACCGCGATGGTCGACGGGATCATCGAGCACTTCCGCGCGCTCTTCGACGGCGACGGGCTCTGGGTACGCGCGGATCCTCCGTGGCACGCGGGGCTCGTCGGGCTCGGGTTCGTCCACGATCCCTCGATGGACATCTTCTTGCCGGCCGAGGTGGAGCGCACCGCGGGGCTCCCCCACGCGGAGTTCAACCGCCTCTGGGCCTGCGACTGCCGCCATCCGTCGCCCGCGCGGCCCGAGGCGCTCGAGGAACGGGCGCGAGCGATGCTGGAGAAGAAGCTCCAGTACGTGTCGTTCACGCGCTCGTTCGACACGCCTCGCTCCGTCGCTGCGCGCGACGCCGGCCGGCGGCTCGAACGCCACGAAGTCGCCCTCGCGACGGATCCGGTCACGCTCGAGCGGCACGCGCGCGACTGGGGACGCGCGCTCGTACGCCGACCGGCCGCCGTCGCGCGACCGTCCGACGTCTCCGAGGTCGCGGCCCTCGTGCGGCGCGCCTTCGAGGACGAAAGACGCATCACCGTCCGCGGCGGCGGCTACAGCGTCGAGGGGCAGTCGCTCGGTGACGAAATCGTGATGTCGACCGAGTCGCTGTCCCGCATCGTGTCGGTCTCCCCCGATCGCGTCACGGTCCAGGGCGGGGTGACCTGGGAGACGCTCGTACGCGAGCTCGCGCCGCGCGGACTCTGCCCTCCCGTGCTCACGGGATGGGCCCCCGCCACGGTGGGCGGAACGCTGTCGACGGGCGGCTTCAGCAAGGGCTCGCATCGGTACGGGCTCCAGATCGATCACGTCCTCTCGCTCGTGGTCGTGACCGGCGACGGACGCGTCGTCGGGTGCTCGTCGACCCAAGCCGGCTGGCTCTACGAGGCCGTGCTCGGAGGCCTCGGCCGCTTCGGCGTCATCGTCGAGGCGACGCTGCCGCTCGTCGACGTGCCGCCCGTCCTCCACGTCTCGCGGAGCATCGTCACCGATGCCGGCGAGCTCGCGTGCGCGCTCGAGAGGGCGGCGGCCGAGCCTGCGACGTACCACGTGACCTCCTATCGCGATCCGGCGGCGGATCGCTTCGTCGTCGTGACGGCGTCCGCCGATGCGCGCGGCGGATCGTCGGCCGTGCGCTTCGAGGACTATGTGGCGCCTCCGCGCCCGCGTGATCCGCCGGGCGAAGGCGCCTGGCTCGTGCTCTTCGTCCCGAGCTGCGCGCTCGGTCCGGTCCTCGAGGCGGCGGGCGAGCGGCTCGACTTCTCGGCGGGCGACGCGCTCCAGGTGATCCCGGTACGAAAGCAACGGACGCGGGGCGCGTCGCCGTTCCAGACCGTCGACGTCGAGGACGGCACGCTCGTCCACGGCATGTCGATCACGCGCGAGCTCCGCGGGCGGCCACGCGAGACGCTCTGCGCCGACCTCGACGCGCTCTGCGACCTCGCGCTCGGCCTCGGAGCGAAGCGCTCGCTCTCCGGTGCGCTCCCGCTCACCGAAGCGGAATGGCGCGCGCACGTCGGACCCAACCTCGACGCGATCGAGCGGGCGAAGCGGATCGCCGATCCCGCGGGCGTCTTCGGCGCGGCGTTCGTGCTGCGTCCACCGCGCTCGTAGCCTCGGGTCCACGCGCACGAGCACAGGCGCACGCGCGGCGGCACACACGCACGAGCGACGCCGCCGCTCGCACGGCGTCCGCACGTGATCCTGCGCGATGCGCACGCGACGCGCCGGACGCTGCGGACGAAAGGCCGTCGATCGACGGGCACGCCCATGGCTACGGAAAACCTTCATGAGCGCTCGTCCGATCAATCGCCGGCTTCGACTCTTCGTGCTCGTCATCATGGGGGCGCTCGCGCTCGAGGCCGCCGCCTCGTGCTCGAGCGGCGACGGCGCAGGCGACGGGATCGCCCCGACCATCGACGGCTCCCCCGTCGCGCCGGTCGCATCGAACGCCCCCATCGAAGAGGGCGGCGTGTCGAGCGTCACGAAGCCGATCGGCGAGGACGAGGTCGAGGAGCTCGACGCCGCAGGCTGCCGCCCCGAGGACTGCGCGCCGGGGTATCTGTGCTGCACGCCCTGCTGCGTCGCCGGGCGCCCGCCGGTGTGCATGCCGGCGGTCGACGGCAAGTGCCCGCTGCCCGACCTGACCATCGACGAAGGAGCGCTCGCGACCGGCATCGCCCTCGATCGCGTGGAAGCCGGAGCGTGCGAGCTCGAGGAGCAGTGCGTCGCCGGTCCCGGGACGCGACGCGTCCTGCGCTTCGACGTGCGCGTCCCGAACCGGGGCGTGGCCGATCTCCGGTTCGGCAGACCGGCCGGGAACGAGTCGTTCGAGTGGGCCGCATGCCACCAGCACTTCCACTTCAAGGACTTCGCCAACTACGCGCTCCTCGACGAGGAAGGGCGGGTCGTCGTCGCCGGGCGCAAGCAGGCGTTCTGCGCGCGCGACTCGGCGCGCGTCGACCGGACGGCGGAGTTCCTCCCCAAGTACGACTGCGAGAACCAAGGCATCCAGCGCGGGTGGGCGGACATCTACCCGCCGGAGATCCCGTGCCAGTACATCGACGTGACGGACGTGCCTCCGGGCACCTACTGGCTCGAGGTCGTGGTGAACCCGGAGCGCATCATCACCGAGCTCGACTACGACAACAACCGGGCGGCCGTCAGGATCGAGCTCCCCTGACGAGGGAAGCACCGCACGAGCACGGGCGTTATCGGCGGTTGGTCTGCTAAAGACCAGCCCCGTTCATGCCTCGCCCCTCGACGCTCAGGACGAAGACTCGGAAGCGGCTCACGCGCCTCTTGCCGCGTTCCGTCCGGTCGAGGCTCGCGCGATGGATCGAGCTCGCGGCGAGCGTGCCGTGGCTCGAGCGCCTGCGGGCGGCGCTCTCGTTCGAGCGCGCGTGGAAGGCGCGGCGTCGTCTCCTCCGCGTCGTCGCGGCCATCCTCGCCGCACCGTTCGTTCTCGTCGCGATCATGGCGCTCCTGACGCCGCTGCCCGCCGAGCTCCGCGAGCCCGCGGCCCCTTCGCTCCGCGTGCTCGCGCGTGACGGCCGCCCGCTCCGCGAGGTGCGCGCGGACGACGGCGCGCGTGCCCGGCCGCTCCCGCTCGACGCGTTCCCGAAGCACGTCCGCGACGCCGTCCTCGCCGCGGAGGACCGCCGGTTCCATTCGCACTTCGGCGTCGACGTCGTCGCCGTCGGCCGCGCGGCATTGGCCAACGTCACGCACCGCCGGATCGTGTCCGGCGCGTCGACGATCACGATGCAGCTCGCGCGCACGCTGCGTCCGCACGAGCGAACCCTGTGGGGCAAGATGAAGGAGGCCGCCCTCGCCCTCCGCATCGAGGCCTCGCTCTCGAAGGACCGGATCCTCGAGGAGTACCTGAACCGCGTCATCTACGGCCCGAACCTCCGCGGCTACGCCGCCGCGAGCCGGGCCTATCTCGGCAAGCCGCCCGAGTCGCTGTCGATCGCGGAGGCCGCGCTCATCGCAGGCCTGCCGCGCGGGCCGTCGCTCTATCGCGTCACGAAGCGGCCCGATCTCGCGAAGCGCAGGCGCGATCGCGTGCTCGAGCGCATGGCCGAAGCCGGGATGATCGACGCGGCCACGCGCGACCAGGCCGTCGCCGAGCCGATCGCCCCCAACGTCGACAAGCCCTCGTTCGGAGCGCCGCACTTCGTGCGCGGCCTCGTCGGAGGCGCGCTCGTGCGCCGGCAGCCGGGGCTCGAAGAGGCGCTGCGCGATCGCGGAGCGATCGCCGAGCTCCACACGACGATCGATCCCGACATCCAGCGCGCGGCCGAAGGCGCCGTCGTCCAGACGCTCGCCACGCTCGTCGAGAAGCACGTCACCGCGGCGGCCGTGGTCGTGATCGAGAACGCGACGGGAGACGTCCTCGCGTACGTCGGCTCGCCCGACTTCTTCAGCGAGCGAGCGCTCGGCCAGAACGACGGCGTCCTCGCGCTCCGCCAGCCGGGCTCGTCGCTCAAGCCGTTCGTCTATGCCGAGGCCATGACGGCCTTCGGCTGGACCGGCGCGACGCTCCTGCCCGACGTCGAGCTCCACATCCCGCTGCCGGGCGGCGGCGACTACGTCCCGCACGACTACGACGGCAAGCAGCGCGGCCCCGTCCGGCTGCGCGAGGCGCTCGGCAACTCGCTCAACATCCCCGCCGTCTACACGATCCACCAGCTCGGGACGGAGCGCGTGCTCGATCGGCTCCGCGCGCTCGGCTTCGACTCGCTCACCGAAGACGCCGAGCACTACGGCCCCGCGCTCGCGCTCGGCGACGGCGAGGTCACGCTCCTCGAGCTCGCGAACGCGTACGCGGCGCTCGCGCGCGGGGGCGTGAAACGGCCGGCGCGGTTCGTCACCCGCGTCGTCAGGACCACCGCCGGCGCGGCCGACGGCCCCGGGGAGATCGAGCTTCCGCCCGGCGACACGACGCGCGTCCTCGACGAGCGCGTCGCCGCGATGGTGACCGACATCCTGAGCGACAAGAACGCACGGATGGCGGCGTTCGGCGATCAGAACGTCCTCGAGTTCGACTTCGACGTCGCCGCGAAGACGGGCACGTCGAAGGGCTACCGCGACAACGTCGCCGTCGGCTTCACGCGCGAGGTCACGGTCGCCGTGTGGGTCGGCAACTTCGACGGCTCGCCGATGGCCGACGTCAGCGGCATCACCGGCGCCGGGCCGATCTTCCGGAGCGTCATGCTCGCCGCCACGAGCTCGCGGCCACCGGCCCATCGCCGCGCGCTCTCGCTCTCGCGCGACGAGGGCGCCCGCCTCGGTCTCGCACGCACCGCGGTCTGCGCGGTCTCCGGCGAGATCCCGACCGACGCCTGCACGCACCGCGTCCACGAGTGGCTGCCCGAGGGCGACACCGACCACGCGCCGTCGTGCTCCGTCCACGAGCGGGTGCGCATCGACGTCCGCAACGGCCTCCGCGCTGGCCCGGATTGTCCGAGCTCGCTCACCCAAGAGCGCGTCCTCGAGCGCTGGAGCGCGACGTACCGCGAGTGGGCCGAACGCACCGGTCGCTCGCTCGTCCCCGAGCGGAGCTCGCCGTTCTGTCCGGCCCCCGACGAGACGGCGCCGGTCGACCCGTCGTCGCTCCGCATCACCTACCCGTTCGAGGGCGCCCGCTTCGTGATCGATCCCGAGCGCGCGCCCGAGCTCCAGCTCCTCGAGATCCACGTCGAGCCCGACAGCAGCGCCGTCGAGGTGCGCGTCGACGGCGTGCCTCTGTCGAACACACGGACCTGGCAGCTCGCTCCGGGGCAGCACACGATCACGGCGCGGCTCGGGGAGCACGAGAGCGCGCCCGTCCACATCGTCGTGCGCTGAGGTCGCTCGCCACCGGAGGGCGCGGCGGTTCGGACGGAAAATCGCACGGCCCCGTGAAGAGGTCGGTCTCGAGACGCGTTGTAGCGCTCGCGGGTTGCCTATACGCTCGCGCAGCCACGATGGGCACGGTCCGCCCTTCGTAAAGGTTTTTCGCCCTCGTCCGAAACGCCCATGAACCTCGAACGGCGTCACGCTCGCTTCGGTGTAGTCGCTCTCCTCGTCCTCGCCTCGTGCTTCCGCGGACCGGTCTCGCCGACCGTGACGCTCGCGCCGTCCTCGCCGGACGCACCGGCGGGACGCACGCGCGGTCCGTTCGCGGTCGTGTACGCGGCGCCCAAGGGACGGGTCGCCGACCGCAAGTCCGGCGTGACGGTGATGTTCTCGCGCGGCGTGCGCTCCGTCGAGATGGCCGACGACGAGCGCGTGCCCGCCGTCACCATCAAGACGAAGTCCGGCGCCCCCGTGAAGGGGTCGTGGCGATGGACGGGGACGCGCGGCCTGCTCTTCAGCCCGGACGAGGAGCTGCCCGGCGGCAACGACTTCGTCGTCACGGTGCCGCCCGAGGTCACGGCGCTCGACGGCTCCTCGCTGGGCCAGCCTTACGTCCACGAGTTCTCGACCGACGGCCCGTCCGTCGTGTCCGTCAAGGTGCTCGGACCGCCGGGCGTCACCGAGCGCTCGATGCCTCGCGACGCGGCGTTCCGCGTCGAGTTCGATCAGAGCGTCGAGCCGAGCGCCGTGCAGGCCGCTGCGAAGCTCCGCGCCTTCGCCGCCGACGGCGATCCCGGCGAGATCATCCGCGTCGTCGCCTCGCGCGAGTCGACGCCGTCCTCGCCGCGCGTCCCCGAATCGTACGTCGTCGTGCTCGAGCCCGAGAAGCCGCTGCCGCTCGATCGGCAAATCGAGCTCACGATCGACAAGTCGCTCCGCGGCACGGGCGGACCGCGACCGATGGCGGAGACGTTCACCAAGACGATGCGGACGCACGGACCGCTCCGCTTCGTCGACTTCTACTGCCCGCGCATCGAGCCGAAGGGACGCTGCCGGCAGAAGGGCGACGTGAAGGTCGTCCTGTCGAACCCCGTCACGCCCGACGAGCTCAAGGCCCACGTCCGCCTCGGCAAGCTGCCCCTGCGCCCGGCGCCGAAGCCGGGGACGCAGACGGCGCCCAAGCGCATCGATCCTTCCATCGAGCACTGGCTCGGCGTCGAGCCCAAGCTCGGCGAGCGCTACACCGTCACGCTGACCGCCGGGATGCGCGACATCTACGGTCAGAAGCTCGACAAAGACGTCAGCTTCGACATCGTCGTCGAGGCTCCGCTCGTCCGAGCAGCGGGCGCGCCCCCCGCCGCCGTCGCGCCCCAGCCCCAGCCCCAGCCCGCGCGCCCGCCCGTCGCGACCTACCTCGACTCGCGCCCGCGACGAGAGCGGCTGCCCTACCTGCTCGACCTCGGCCTCGTCGGGCAGGTGCTCGAGGCGAGAGGCGACCACAAGATCCCCGTCGGCGCCGTCAACATACCGACGTACGCCACGCTCGCGGCGCCGCTGACGGAGGCGCAGGCGACCACGTGGACGCTCGCGCGCGGAGACACGACCGACTTCCTGATGCGGAACGGCCTGGTTCCGACGTGGAAGACGGTCCAGGCGCCGCAGAACACGCGCGTCGTCGACTTCATCGATCTCGACGCGGCGCTCGCGTCTCGGAAGGGCCTCGGTCCTGCGCTCGTCCTGCTCACCCCGCCGGGCGCGACGACCTCGTCGTACGGGAGGACCGAGTCGTTCGTCACGGTGACGGACCTCGGCGTGACCGCGAAGATGAGCCCGTTCGGCAGCCTGGTCTGGGTGACGCGGCTGTCGACGGGCAAGCCCGTGAGCGGAGCGACGGTCGCGATCCGGACCGTGAAGGACGGCACACCGCTCGACGTCTTCGAAGGGACGACGGACTCCCAGGGCCTCGTCATCGTCCCGATCGACAAGTTCGATCCGATCGCGAGGGAGGCGACGACGCCGAGCGACGACGACGGCATGGCGGCTCGCGTGCGCGACGACGCCGCCATCGTCGTGCGCTCCGGGGACGACTGGACGATCTCCAAGATCCAGAAGTCCGACGTCGAGACGCGCCTCGTCTCCGGCTTCCAGCTCCTCTCGAAGGAGGGCCGCTGGGCCGGCATGCTGTTCGCGGACCGCGGGGTCTTCCGCCCCGGCGAGACCGCGAAGGTCGCGGGGATCGTGCGCGTCGTCGAGGGCGGCGGCACGCGGACCGTGGCAGGCCGCGAGCTTCGCGTCCAGCTCATGGACCGCAACGAGGAGCCCATCTTCGACGGACGCGCGAAGTGCGACGACTTCGGGACGTTCTCGCTCGACGTGCCGATCCCGAAGACGGCGCCGATCGGAACCGCCGCGATCGTGGCGACCGCCTTGCCCGGCGGCAAGTCGAACACGACGCAGCCGGGCGTCTTCCGCCACGAGATCCGCGTCCTCGAGTACAAGCCCAACGAGTTCAAGGTCGCCGTCGAGGCGGACAAGCCGTTCTACGTGCGCGGCGACACCGCGACCTTCTCGGTCCAGGGCGACTACCTCTACGGCGCGCCCATGCAGGGCGCCGCGGTCACGACGACGGTGTCGCGCCAGGAGGTCCCGTTCACGCCGCCGAACGTCACGGGCTTCACCGTCACGGACGACTCCTTCACCGACGACTACCCCGACGAGCCGCCCTCCGCCGATCAGATCGACAGCCAAGACGGCGAGCTCGACGCGCGCGGGCGCTTCGAGCGCAAGGTCCCGCTCTCCTTCGACGATCAGCGCAGGCCCGAGCGCGTCCTCTTCGACGCCGAGGTGCAGGATCTCTCGCGCAACACGGTCTCCGCGCGCACGAGCGTGCTGGTCCACCCGGGCGAGTTCTACGTCGCGCTCCGGATGCCGAAGGATCGCTTCGTCGCGGTCGGCGCTCCGCTTCGCGCGGAGGTCGCCGCCGTGGATCCGAACGGCGTCCGGAAGCCGGGCGTGAAGGTGAAGGTGGAGCTCGTCGAGCGGCGCTGGACGTCGATCGTCGGCGAGCAGCCCGACGGGCGCACGCAGCGCTCGAGCAAGGCGCAGGACACCGTGGTCGCTCAGTGCGACGCCACGACGACGGCCACCACGGGGACCTGCGACCTCAGGGTTCCGCGCGCCGGCTACTTCATCCTGCGCGCCACCGCGAGCGACGCGCGGCGCAACACCGTGCGCGCGAGCACGTTCGTCTACGGCACCGAGGACAGCCCGACGGCGGCGCCCGCGTGGCCGGCGGACAACCGCCACGCGATCAAGCTCGAGCCGAACAAGAAGGCGTACGAGGTCGGCGAGACGGCGAAGGTCGCGCTGCAGAGCCCGTTCAAGGAGGGCCACGCCCTCGTCACCGTCGAGCGCAACGGCGTCCTCTGGCGGAACGTGGTCCCGATCCAGGGACCGCTCCCGATCGTCGAGGTGCCGGTGCGCCCGGAGATGTACCCGAACGCGTACGTGAGCGTCGTCGCGATCCGCGGGCGCGTACAGGCGCCGCCCGCCACGGGGCCCGATCTCGGCGGCCCCGACTTCCGCTTCGGCTGGACCGAGCTCGCGGTGAACCAGGACGCACGACGTCTCGACGTCACGATCACGACGCCGAAGGCCGAGTACCAGCCCGGGAACACGGTCGAGGCCGACGTCCTCGTCAAGGACCGCACCGGCAAGCCCGTCGAGACCGCGCTGACGTTCTACGTCGTCGACGAAGGCGTCCTCGCGCTCACGAGCTACAAGACGCCCGACCCGCTCCCGGCGTTCGTCCGGCGGCGGGAGCTGCGGACGTTCACGATCGACAACCGCGAGAAGCTGGCGCGCATCCTGCCGATGAAGGCGGGTGAGCGCCTCCCCTCGCTCGGTTTCGAGTACCAGCTCTCGAGCGCCCGTGACGCCTACGACAAGGGCGACGACGGCGGCGACGGCTCGGGCCTCACGCGCGCGGACTTCCGCACGACCGCGTACTTCGAGGCCGGCCGCAAGACGGACAAGTCGGGACGCGCTCGCTTCACCTTCAAGCTGCCCGACAACCTGACGACCTTCCGCATCATGGCGGTCGCCGCGGCGGCCGACGATCGCTTCGGCTCGGGCGAGTCGAAGCTCACGACCTACCGCCGCTTGATGGCGCGTCCCGCGCTCCCGCGCCTCCTCCGCGTCGGCGACTCGCTCGAGGCGAGCGTCGTCCTCTCGTCCAAGGCGGACGAGAAGACGCCCGCCGGCTCGATGCAGGTGAACGTGAAGCTCGACGCCAAGGGCCTCGCGATCGTGGGACCGAACACGCGCACCGTCACGATGCCGCGCGGCGGTCAGATGGAGGTGCGCTTCCCGGTGAAGGCCACCGCACCGGGCGACGCGTTGCTGACGTTCGAGGCACGCTCCGGCGCCGACGCGGACAGGGTCGAGGTGAAGCGCCGCGTCGAGCTGCCCGTGAGCGTCGAGTCGAGCGTCGTCTACGGCGAGACGACGGGCGACGCCGCGGTCGCGCTCGGCGATCTCTCCGCGATCCGGCCCGACTACGGCGGCCTCGACGTCCGCGTCGCGTCGAGCGCGCTCGTCGGGCTCGGGATGACGATCGACCACTTGATGGACTACCCGTACGGGTGCACCGAGCAGATCACGAGCAAGCTCTTGCCGCTCGTCGCGATGACCGACCTCGTGAAGGCGAGCAACGCCCTCGTGTCGAAGGACATCAACGGTGCGATCGACGCGAGCGTCGGGGCCCTCGTCAGACGCCAGAACTACGACGGCGGCTTCGGCTTCTGGGACAAGACCCCGTCGGAGCCGTGGCTCAGCGCCTACGTGATGCTCGCCCTCGCGGGCGCGGCGGAGAAGAACCGCTACGTCCCGAAGGACGTGCTCGAAGTGGGCCGCATGTACCTCGTCGCGGCGCTCAATGGGGCCACGCGACGGCTGGCAAAGCCCGTGCAAGAAGCGACCGATTCCACCGACACCGACCTCACGCCGGCCGAGGCGCGCGAGAGGGCGGAGACGGCGAGGAAGATCGACTACGCGAGCGCGGCGCTCATCGCGGACACGCTCGCGACGCTCGGCGCGCCGAACCCCGGAGCCATCAACCTGCTCTACGACGCGCGCGGCGGCCAGCGGCTGTTCGCGCAGGCCGCCCTCCTCCACGCGATGGCGAAGGCCCGGATGAGCGAGGCCCAGATCAAGTCGTTCGCGCAAGAGATCGAGTCTCGCCTGCGCGTCGGCCCGAACGGCATCGACGTCGACGAGGCGGAGACCGATCGCTACGGTGCGATGCTCGAGTCGCCGGCGCGGACGCAAGCGATGGTCCTGCGCGCGCTGCTCGCCGTGAACCCGAAGCATCCGCTCGCGGCCCGCCTCGCACGGCGTCTCCTCGCGATGCGCCAACCGAACGGCGCCTGGCGCACGACGCAGGAAGACGCGTGGGCCCTCCTCGCGCTCGCGGACTACCGGCGTCTGCAAGAGGCCGGTCAGGGCGCGCTCGAGGTGACCACCTCACTCGGCGGCAAGGAGCTCCTCTCGAGCAAGTTCCCCGCGAACACGCTTCGCGAGGACAAGGTCTTCGTGTCCGCGGACACCCTCCTCGCGCGAGGCCCGACGCTGACGTTCGAGGCACGCGGCGGCGGCACCGCGTTCTGGTCGGCGAAGCTCGCGTACGCGACGGCCAACCTGCCGGCGAAGCCTCGCGACGAGGGGCTCTTCGTCACGAAGTACGTCCGCTCGGTCCCGGCCACCGCCGTCGCCGACGCCCTGCCGGTCGTCCCCAAGCGCTCCGCCGACGCGGTGACCGCCGGAGACCTCGTCATCGTCGACCTCCTCTTCGAATCGGCGGAGCCGCGCGAGCACATCATCCTCGACGATCCGCTCCCGGCCGGCCTCGAGGCCCTCGACTACGACCTCGACACGACCTCGCAGGCGCACCGCGACGCGGAGGCGAAGAAGCTCGACCCGAAGGCGACGTGGCTCGGCACGACCTTCCGCACCGCGAAGTCGCGGCGCGAGGTGCGCGACGATCGCGTGATCACGGCCTTCGACGCGATCGAGCCGGGCATGTACCGCGTGCGCTACCTCGCGCGCGCGACGTCGATCGGCACGTTCGTCATGCCGCCGACGCGCATCGAGGCGATGTACGAGCCGGAGGTCTTCGGCCGCACGGCCGCGACGACGCTCGCGGTGCGTCCGAAGCAGTGAAACGACGCGCGTCGGGCCCGAGCCCGGCGCGCGCATCGGCTCGCCGCGCTCAGCGCGCGCCGTTGTCGATCGTCACCACCTTCGACGGCCGGAGCTGCACGAGCACCGGGCGGACGGCGGACGGCTCGACGACGACGAGCGGGTCGTCCGGCGAGCTCGGCTTTCCGCGTGCTTCGTCGGAGTCCAGCAGCGCGAGCCGTTCGGGCACGCGCGCTTCGTCGAACGCGGGCGAGACCTGCACGATCTCGGTCACCGGCGAGTACACGTCGATGCGTACGTCGCGCCGAACGGTTCCGTCGGCGCTCCGGACCTCGCGCGTACGGCGCACGCGGTAGCCGGGGATCCCGAACGCCTTCACGACCACGACGCCGTCTCGGGCGCGCTTGTCCCGCTGGACCACGCGCTCGAACGGGATCCGCTCGACGATCTCGCTCGTCACCGTGACGCTGGGACGCTCGCCCGAAGGGGCGTCGATCCAGACCTCGAGCGAGCCACGGCCGGCGCGGGCGTGGATCGTCACCGGCCTGGGCGTCGGGTTCTTGATCCGGAGGTCGATCTCGGGGCCGGGGCCGCCGAGCGACACGGTCGCGTCGAGGCCCATCCGGATGTACGCGCTCGGACGCGAATGCGCCGCGCGACGCACGATCTCGAGCCCGGCGAGCAGCGCCGCTGCGTGGAGCGTCGAGGCCACCTGGCACGCACCGCCGCCCGAGCCCTCGGCGATCATCCCGTCGCGGATCACGACCGCCTTCTCGTAGCCGAACGCCGCGGTGCGCTCGCCGACGGCCTCGTTGAACGAGAAGACGCCGCCCCCAGGGATCACCACGCCGTCGATCGCGCCCGCCGCGAGCTCGACGTTGAAGGCGCGCGCTTTGTGCTCTTTGTCGAACGGATACGTCGTCGTGAACCGACCGAGCACCACCCGCGCCGGCGCGCCGTTCTCCGCCCGAGCGAAACTCGGCACGAAGACGACCCCGGCGAGCACGCCCGCGAGAGCCTGGCGTCGGGAGAGGTGCATGCCTCTATGTCTTGCACATCGGCGCGGCCCGCGCGAGGCGGTGCCCACGCGTCGCGCTCACGCGTAGTGGATCTTGATCGTCTCGACGATCGTCTTGATGAGCTCCTTGACCTTCTCGGTGCTCTCGTGACGGACCATGACGTAGCCGTCGCCCTCGTAGCTCGCGCCCTTGGGCGCGCCGATGTCCGGGAGCTTCGCTTCGACGAGCCACGGCGCGACCGCCGCGTGCGTCTCGCGCACGCCGGTGATCGCGGCGACGCGGCCGCGCCCCATGCCGCGGATGAACGCCGTGCCCGCGGCGTACTTGCGCTCCCACGGAGCGTCGAGCTCGCCGTCGACCACGGCGCGCGCCCACGCGCGATAGATGTCGATGTCGTGGACGACGCCCGTCATGTGACAGAGCTGCGGCCCCGGCGGACGCTGCGCGATCTCGCCGATCACGATCGAGCCGTCGGGCTTCTCGTACCACTCCATGTGCGTCATCCCGTCCTCGAGGCCGAGCGCGCGGATGGCCGCGATGCCGAGCTCCTTGGCCTTCGCGTAGAGCGGCGTGTCGAGCTCGCGCGGGAGGATGCACGCCCACTGGATCCACGGGTTCTCGAGCACCTCGAGGCAGCCGGGGTAGTAGCGCGCGAAGGAGAACGTGCGTGGCACCCCGCCGATGGTGATCGTCTCGAGCGTGTGCTCCTTCCCCTGCAGCATCTCCTCGGCGAGCACCGGCGAGCCGGGCCCGATGCGCATCCCGGCGAGCGCGTCGGCGAGCTCGCTCGTGGAGCTCACGCGGAACGTCGAGCGCGCGCCCATCCCCGCCGGCGGCTTGAGGACGATCGGGAAGCCGACCTCCTCCGCGAACGCGCGCGCGTCCGCCTCGGACTCGATCAGCTTGTGACGCGCCACCGGCAGCCCCGCCGCGCGGAGGGCGTCCTTCATCATCGACTTGTCGCGGAAGAGCGTCGCCGTCTTCACCGGCGTCCCCTTCACGCCGAAGTGCTCGCGGGCTTGCGCGAGCTGCACCATCATCGCCTCGAGGATGCCGATGATGCGGTAGGGCTCGCCGTGACGCCGCCGCAGGACCTCGACGCCGTCGATCGTGTCCTGCACCTCGAGCGGCTGCGTGACCCGCACGTAATCGTGGAACAGGCGCGCGTCGTCCCCCGAGGGCGGCGTGTGGACGACGCCGAGCAAGCGCACGTCGTCGAGCTTCGAGACGGCACGGAGGAAGCGCAGCGTGGGGTCGGTCGGAAAGGGCGCTACGAAGACGACGTTGCGAGGCATGGGGCCGTGCCAGCGTCGTCTCCTCGCGGCAGGGCGTCAACCAGCACGGAAAAGTCGTGGCAAGACCGCGCGATCAGCGCCGCGCCGGCGCGAGGCTTCTCGGCGCTCTACGCGTCGGGGATGCAGAACCAGTCGATCCCGCTCTGGTCGGACGTCGCGACGCGCTTCGAGACGAGATCGACCGGGCAGCACGACGACCCCGACGGGCAGCAGCCGGGCGGGGGGCAATCGAGGGTCGACGCCTCACAGCGCTTCACGCAGATGCTCCTCACCTTGTCCGTCGTCCCGCCCACGGTCACGCACATCATCGAGCTCGAGCACACGCCGTCGAGGAGCCCGCCGCACGGACCGTTCACCTGCTCCTGACGGCAGGACACGACCGTCATGCCGAGCACGACCATCGCTACGAGCACGCGGCGAAGCATCCTTCGATGTTACACGCGAGCTCGACCGCACGCGCTCTCCGCGCGTGCAGCGCGAGCGCCCTCACGACCCGTCGCCCGCGTCCAGCTCCGCCGCAAGAAGGACACGACGATCGCGCGATGCGGTGGCAAAGTCCCCGCGCCTTGCAACGCGTTCGTCGCTCGCCGTTGCCCATCGCCGTCATCGCATCGTTCTTCGGGCCTCACCGGCACCGCCTCGCGTGCGCCCTCGCGATCGCCTTCGCGACGGCGCTCCTCTCCGCATGCGAGCCGCTCCTCTACAAGCGGATCTTCGACGCGGTCGCCGGCGCCCCTGGCTCCTCCCTGCTCGTGATCGCCGTGCCGCTCTTGGGGCTCGCGGCGGCGCTCCTGGCACGCGAGGCGCTCGCGGCGCTGCTCGATCACTCCCTTTGGCGCGTCCGCCTCGCCGCCAACTTCGACCTGCTCGAGGCGACCATCGACCGACTGCACACGCTGCCGCTCTCGCACCACCGCGGCGAGAGCGTCGGCGCCGTGATGACGCGGGTGGAGCGCGGCATCACCGGCGTGATGACGGCGTTCACGGACGTCGCCTTCCACCTCGTCCCGGCGCTCGTCTATCTGGTCTCGTCGGCGGCGCTCATGTTCCACCTCGACTGGCGCCTCGCCGTCGTCGTCGCCGTCTTCGCCCCGCTCCCGGCCATCCTCGGCGCGCGCGCGTCGAAGGAGCAGATGGAGCGCGAGCGCGAGCTCATGGGGAGGTGGACGCGCCTGTTCGCGAGGCTCAACGAGGTCTTGAGCGGCATCGCCGTCGTGAAGAGCTTCGTGAAGGAGGACGACGAGAAGAGCCGCTTCCTCCACGGCGTCCGCGAGGCCAACGAACGCGTCCTCCGCGGCGTCGCGACGGACGCGCGCACGACGCTCGCGAAGAACGCCGTGATGGGCCTCGCGCGCGTGGTCGCGATCGGTGCCGGCGCGCTCCTCGTCGTCCGGAACGAGATCACGCTCGGCACGCTCGTCGCCTTCCTCGGCTACGTCGGCGGCGTCTTCCAGCCCGTGCAGGCGCTCACGGGCATGTACCAGACGATCCGGAAAGGGACCGTCTCCGCCGAGGTCGTGACGGACATCCTCCACGCGCGCGATGGCCTCCCCGACGCCGAGGACGCGCGCGAGCTCTCCCGCGTGCACGGCACGGTGACGTTCGAGCGCGTCAGCTTCGCCTATCGGGAGGGCAAGCCGATCCTCCGCGACATCGATCTCCACGTGCGCCAGGGCGAGACGATCGCGCTCGTGGGACCGAGCGGCGCCGGCAAGAGCACGCTGCTCGCCCTCCTCCAGCGCCTCTACGATCCGACGAGCGGACGCATCCTCATCGACGGGCAGGACATCCGTACCTTCAAGCAGCGCTCACTGCGCAAGCGCATCGGCGTCGTGCTCCAGGACGGCGTCCTGTTCGACGACACCGTACGCGACAACATCCTCTTCGGCCGCCCCGGCGCCTCGCAGCGCGAGGTCGAAGCCGCCGCGCGCGCCGCGAACGCGCACGACTTCATCATGGCGCTCGAGCACGGCTACGACACGCGCGTGGGCGAGCGCGGCGCCAAGCTCTCCGGCGGCGAGCGCCAGCGCATCGCCATCGCGCGCGCGCTGCTCAAGGACGCTCCCATCCTCATCCTCGACGAGGCGACGAGCGCCCTCGACGCCGAGAGCGAAGACGCCGTCCGCGAAGCCCTCCAGCGCCTCCGCGCGGGCCGCACGACGTTCATCATCGCCCACCGCCTCTCCACGGTGACGGAGGCCGACCGCATCGTCGTCATGCAGCGCGGCGAGATCGTCGAGATCGGCTCCCACGACGAGCTCCTCCGCGCACGCGGTCTCTACGCCCAGCTCGTCGCCCGGCAGACGCGGGGCCTCGTCGCGGCGTGACGGCTCACGCCGACGACGAGATCACCTTCCTCCGTAGATCATCCGCGGCGGCGGCGCGTCCGGGAAGTTGTCGTCGATGCCGGCCTTCCGCACGTCCTGGACGACACGGACGAGGGGTCCGGAGGCGACGATCGCCAGCAGGCACCACGGGATGGTGACGACGCCGAACAGGTAGAGCGCCAGCGCCACCACGCTGGCGATCGCGGCGCCGAGCCCCGCCGACGACACGACCATCTTCGCCTGTACGCGCGCTTTGTACTCGCGGGCGCTCCTCAGCGCGCGCCAGCGCGCGAGGTCGGCTTCACGGTACTGGGCGCGGAGCTCCATCAGCTCCTGCTCGAGCTCCTTGCATCGGACCTCGAGGTCGCCGCTGACGCGGTAGGCGCCCAGGCGGGGCGTCGCCTCGTGGAGGTCCTCGGTACGAAGATGGGGATCGATCGGCTGCGTCTTCATGAGCGTGGTCATCGGGCGTGGATCTCCGTCCGCGGGCGCGGGTTCAGGTGAATCGGCGGCGGCGCCTTCTCCGGATCGAGCGGCGGCTGCAGGAAGCCGACGAGACCGTCGGCGGCGTTGCCCGCCTGGCCGGCTTTCCTCCGGTCCTCGATGCTGCCGCCGAGGGCCGCGGAGATGCCGGCGCCGATGGTCCCGAGGAAGGAGCCGGGGTTCGCGGCGATGAGCCCTTGCTCGAGCTCGTAGGCCGCCACCTGCTCGGGGGTGCCGATTCGGCCGTCGAGCCCGATCACCTTCTGCTTCTGCTGCTCGGCGAGTCCTTCGGCTTTCCGCTTCCAGAGGATTTCGGCGCGACGCGCCGCCAACGACTCGAGCGTGTCGGTCGCCAGGCAAGGCCGGTCGTCTCCGAGCCGACGAAGCTCCTTGTACATGGCCCCGAGGAGCGCCGGGTCGTTCTTCATCCCCTTCGCGATCGCCTGGTCGAGCAGGACCGGCGATCGCACGATCGACGCGAGGTGCAGCTCCTGCCGGAAGCGCGCGCCACCGTCGACCAGAGCGCTCGGAGGATAGGTGTTCCCGACCTCGGTCCAGAGCAGCGCGGACGCGAGCTCGGCGTCCGACGCGCGCGACGGATCGAACGAGTCGGTCGGCGGCTTCATGCCTCGCGCTCGCGCGAGCTCGCACCACCGGCACGACAGCGCGTGGATCTTCTCGTCGAGCGCGCGTGCCTTCAGCGGGTCCGTCGTCGCTTGCCTCTCCGCGCGCAGGCCGAGGACCTCGCCGGCGATGGCTTCCATGCTCTTGCCCGCCCCGGCAGCGGCGGCGCCGGTGGCGAGGACGGGTCGACCGCAAACGGACGAGCGCGCCTCGCCTCCCGTGCCTCCGAACCAACCGTTGCGTCGGCGCTCGGCTGCGGCCTCGGCGGCCCTCCGCTCGGCGGCGGGGTCCACCGATGCGCGCTTCTCCTCGACGAGCTCGCTCGCGTTGCCGGCCCTGTTGCTTCGTCCCACGGCATCGATTCCGGACATGCCCGGCTATCGGCCGCCCGTGGGCGAAGTTGCTCGAAATCGTACGGGGCCGTCCCGGCGGCGGCCATCCGCTCGTGATCAGGGCGGAACGGTGCCCTCGACGTACCCGATGGGGAGGACCCCGGGCAGCGTCTCCACCCGCGTCAACTGGACCCTCGCCGCCTCGACCGCGCTACGGAGCGTCTCCACCGTGAAGCGACGACGCCCGGGGAAGCCCGTGAGGCCGAGCAGCCGGGACACCGCGCGCGAGAGCGTCGTCTCGGCATGACAGTAGGTCGGCACGACGAGGGGCCCGCCGGGCTTCAGCACGCGTACGAGCGCCGCGAGCGCGGACTCGAGGTCCGGCACGAGGTGGAGCACGTTCGTCGCCACCACCGCATCGAACGACCGAGGCTCGAAACGGAGCTCGTACAGGTCCGCCTGCTCGCACCGGACGTTCCCGAGCCCTTCGGCCTTCACGCGCGATTCGAGCGCCGCGACCATGGCATGCGAGTAGTCGGTCGCGACGACCTCCTGCGCGGCGCGCGCGAGCGACGTGGTGACGAGCCCCGTGCCCGCGGCGACCTCCAGCACGCGCCCGCGGCCACGAACGGCATCCGCGGCCAGCGCCGCCATCCGCGGAATCGGGCCACCGAGCAGCAGCATCGAGCGGTCGTAGTTCTTGGCGTGGCGATCCCAATAATCGCGATCGCTCGCACCTCGGATCGCAGGAGACATCTCCGGCGCAGTCTAGCCGAGCCGTCGCGTCGATCGCACGCGCCCGATCCGTCCTTCCGTCACGCCGGCACGTGACGGAGCGGATCGCACGATGGAGCCGCGCGGACGATTCGCGCCGATCCGGCGCCTGCTTGCGGCCGGAATGCGAGCGGCTCCGCACAGAGCTCTACGCAGCGTGGCGAGCTTGTCCGCCACGACGACCTTCACGCCCGTTCACAGCGCGACGCAAGCTCGTCTGGCGAAGGTAAGTTCCTTTTCCACAGGCGCCGGGCATGCCGACTGCACACGCCCGCGCGCCGTCGACGACGGTACGGCTCGGCGAGGTACCGAGCCCTCGGTGCAGCTCGCGAGCTGCATGCAGCAGCACGCGTCGGCCGCTTCGGCCGGCGGCGGCGTCTCCGGCGTCCCTCCTGCGACGCGATGCACGACATCGGCGCCCCACCCATGCGTGGGACGCCCGCCGTGCGCCCGACCACGCCTCCATCCCCTCATCCCCGCCGCGCGAGGACTCATGTCATCTTCGATCCGAAATGTCCTGATCACGGGAGGAGCAGGCTTCATCGGCTCGCATCTCGCCGACGCCCTGCTCGCGCGCGGCTACCGGGTCCGCGCTCTCGACGACCTCACCCCGCAGGTGCACGGCGAGGTCCCCCGCCGGCCGGAGTACCTCGCGAAGGAGGTCGAGCTCGTCGTCGGAGACGTGCGCAACGCCGCGGTCATGGAGCAAGCGCTCTTTGGCATCGACGCCGTCTTCCATTTCGCCGCGGCGGTCGGCGTCGGCCAGAGCATGTACGACGTCGAGCACTACACGTCGGTCAACGACGTCGGCACGGCCGTCCTTCTCGAGCGGCTCATCGCCAAGCCGGTCAAGCGCCTGGTCGTCGCGTCGAGCATGAGCGTATATGGGGAAGGCCTGTACCGCGACGCGATGGGCAACGTGCGAGAGGCCCGCGGGCGATCGCTCGAGCAGCTCCGGCGCGGCGAGTGGGAGGTGAAGGGCGACGACGGGCGGCCCCTCGTCCCCGTGCCGACGCCGGAGACGAAGGCGGTCTCGCTCGAGTCGATCTACGCGCTCTCGAAATACGACCAGGAGCGCATGTGCCTCCTCGTCGGACGCGCGTACGACATCCCGACGGTCGCGCTCCGCTTCTTCAACGTGTACGGGACGCGGCAGGCGCTCTCGAACCCGTACACGGGCGTGCTCGCCATCTTCGCGGCGCGCCTGCTCAACGGCAGCAGGCCGCTCGTGTTCGAGGACGGCCATCAGCAGCGCGACTTCGTCAGCGTGCATGACGTCGCCCGCGCCTGCTGCCTCGCCCTCGAGTCGGACGCCGCGGCCGGCATGGTGCTCAACATCGGCAGCGGACAGCCTCGCACGATCCTCGAGGTCGCCGAGAAGATGGCGCTCGCCGTCGGAAGGCCACGGCTCGGCCCCGAGGTGACGGGCCGCTACCGCATGGGCGACGTGCGCCACTGCTTCGCCGACGTCTCGCTCGCGGAGCGCGTCCTCGGGTATCGCCCGGAGGTCCGCTTCGAGCAGGGCCTCGAAGAGCTCGCGCGCTGGCTCGAGGGACAGGTCGCGATCGATCACTTCGCACGAGCGAGAGAGGAGCTCGAAGCGCGGGGGTTGACGCTATGACCGTCCTCGTCACCGGAGGCGCCGGGTTCATCGGCGCGAACGTCGTCCACCGCCTCCTCGCCGCCGGCGAGAAGGTCCGAGTACTCGACAACCTCGCGCGCCCCGGCGTCGAGAAGAACATCCGATGGCTCGAGGAGAGCCACCCCGGCAAGCTCGAGCTCATCGTCGCCGACATACGGCACCGCGAGGCGGTGCGCGGAGCGCTGAAGGGCGTCGACCACGTCCATCACTTCGCCGCCCAGGTCGCGGTGACGACGAGCATCGACGATCCGATCGCCGACTTCGAGGTCAACGCCACCGGCACGCTCCAGCTCCTCGAGGCCATGCGCGCGATGCCGAAGCCGCCGAGCCTCGTCTTCACGTCGACGAACAAGGTCTACGGCGCGCTCGAGGATCTCGACCTGAAGCTCGAAGGCTCGCGCTGGGTCCCTGCCGACCGCACGATCGCAGAGTCCGGCCTCTCCGAGTCGCGGCCGCTCTCGTTCCACAGCCCGTACGGATGCAGCAAAGGGACCGCCGATCAGTACGTCCTCGACTGGGCGCGCACGTACGGGCTCCGTACGGTCGTCTTGCGGATGTCCTGCATCTACGGTCCTCGCCAGTTCGGCAACGAGGACCAGGGCTGGGTCGCGCACTTCCTCATCCGAGCGATGCGCGGCGAGCCCATCACGATCTACGGCGACGGCAAGCAGGTCCGCGACATACTCTACGTCGACGACCTCGTCGACGCGATCGAGAGGGCCCGCGCCGGGATCGAGAAGCTCGCCGGGCGCGCGTTCAACATCGGCGGCGGCCCGGACAACGCCGTGAGCCTCCTCGAGCTGTCCGAGGACGTCGCGCGCCACGCGCGCAGGGAGCTGCGTTTGTCGTACGCCGATTGGCGCCGCGCCGATCAGCGCTGGTACGTGAGCGACACCCGGGCGTTCACGCAGGCGACCGGTTGGGTGCCGCGCACGCCGAAGGCCGAGGGGATGAGTCGCCTCGCCGAGTGGCTCGGTCGCCAGCCGGAGAACCGGCCTCGGAAGGCCGCTCCGGCCGAGGCGTCGGCGACGTGAGGGCTCCATGAAGGTCGCGCTCGTCAATCCGCCCTGGACGTTCCACGGGAGCATCTACTTCGGGTGCCGTGAGCCGCACCTGCCGCTCGAATTCGGCTACGCGAAGGCCCTCCTCGAAGAGGACGGCCACGACGTGCTGCTCGTCGATGCGCAGCTCGGCTTCGTGTGGAGGACGGGCGCTCCTGCGCTCGGGCGGCCCGGAGGCGGGGCGACGGGCGGCTTCGACGACGCGGCGATCCGCGCCGCGCTCGCCACCTTCCGGCCCGAGTTGACGGCGATCACGACCGCGCCGAGCTACCTCTTCTGGCGGTGCCCCCCGCCGGAGCTGCGCGTCCCGATGCAGACGATGTCGGCGATTCGGAGCGTCGCGGGCGTCACGATCGCCGTCGGCCCGCACGCCTCGACGACGCCGGGCGCGGTCCTCAAGAAGCTGCTCGTCGACGTCGCCGTCGTCGGCGAGTGCGAGGACGTCCTGCGCCGGCTCGCGAGCACGCCGCGCGAGCGCTGGTCGGAGGTGCCCTCCACGGCGCGGCTCGACGGCGGGCGGGTCGTCGGCTGCGGCGAGAAGAACGCCACGGACATGAAGACGTTGCCGGCGCTGCGCTGGCCGCAGGCCGCGATCGCGCGTCATCTCCATCACCACCACAGGTTCGAGACCACGCCGGAGGGGCCCGCCGCCGAGATCGAGGCCTCGCGCGGCTGCCCGTACCACTGCACCTTCTGCGCGAAGGACAACTTCCGCGACGGCTTCCGCAAGCGGCCGCTCGAGACGACCCTGGACGAGCTCGACGGCCTCATCGCGAACGGTGTTCGCTACGTCTACTTCATCGACGAGATCTTCCTCCCGGACAAGGATCTCCTCGAGGCGCTCTGCGAGCGAGACGTCCTCTTCGGCGTCCAGCTCCGCATCGACAACTGGACGCCTTCGTCGCTCGAGCTCCTCGGTCGTGCCGGATGCGTGTCGATCGAGGGCGGGATGGAGAGCATCACGGAGCGAGGCCGCTCGCTGCTGGCGAAGAAGTGCAAGCTGAGCACCGAGCAGCTCACCGAGCTGTTCATCGTCGCAAAGAAGTACGTCCCGTTCGTCCAGGCGAACCTCATCGACTCCGCCGCCGACGACCCGAACGACGTGGCGGCCTGGCGCGATCACCTCCGCAACCACGGCGTCTGGGCGAACGATCCCGTACCGCTCTTCCCCTACCCCGGGTCGCCCGAGTACACGCTCCGATTCGGCGCCTGCGACGACTTCGCGTGGGAGCGCGCGCACGCCCACTACCTCGCGCAGTTCGAGTCGTTCAGCGACATCCAGGACTCTTCGCCCAGGCCCCTCCCCGAGCTGGAGAGGGGCCATGCCTGAGCTCCGGACCGTCCTCATGACGGCCGACACGGTCGGCGGCGTCTTCACGTACGTCGTGACGCTCGCGTCCGAGCTCGCGAAGGCAGGGATCACCGTCCACGTGGCGACGATGGGGCCGCCCGCACGCCACGCTCAGCGCGCGCGTGCGCTCGCCGTCCCGGGGCTCGTTCTGCACGAGGGCGACTTCGCGCTCGAGTGGATGGACGATCCGTGGGACGAGGTCGAGGAAGCGGGCAAGTGGCTCCTCGCGCTCGAGCGCGACCTCCGTCCGGACGTCGTTCACCTCAACGGGTACGCGCACGGCGTGCTCGACTTCCAGGCGCCGGTCCTCGTCGTGGCGCACTCGTGCGTCCTCTCCTGGTGGCGCGCCGTCCTGCGCGAGGACGCGCCGGCGCGCTACGAGCCGTATCGACGTATCGTTCGCGCGGGCCTGCAGGGCGCCGATGCCGTCGTCGCCGTCTCCCGCTCGATGCGTACGTGCCTCGAGCGCCACTATGGGCCGATCCGCGACGTCACCGTCGTCCACAACGGGGCGCCGCCTCCGACCGGTGCGGGCGTCGAGCGAGAGAAGGAGCCGTTCGTCCTCTCGTGCGGCCGCGTCTGGGACCGCGCGAAGAACATCGAGACCCTCGCGCGCGCCGCGGCCCACGTCCCTTGGCCCGTGAAGGTGGCGGGCTGGGACTCGCACGCTCACGCAGGCGTCGAGTCGCTCGGTTGGCTCGGACGCGACGAGCTCGACGCCGTGATGGAGCGCGCGGCGATCTTCGCGCTCCCCGCGCTCTACGAGCCGTTCGGCCTCTCGGCGCTCGAGGCGGCGCAGCGCGGCGCGGCGCTCGTGCTCGGAGACATCCCGAGCCAGCGCGAGATCTGGGGCGACGCCGCCGTCTACGTCGACCCCACCGACGAGTTCGACATCGCCGAGGCGATCACGGCCTTGGTGCGTTCGCCGGAGCGGAGGGCCGAGCTCTCGCGGCGCGCACGTGAGCGCGCCGCTCTCTACACCGCGTCGAGGATGGCCGCCGGCATCCTCGACGCGTACCGGACCGCCTGGAGCAGGAGGCGAGCATGCGCGTAGTCCTCTTCTGTCACTCGCTGCTCTCGGACTGGAACCACGGCAACGCGCACTTCCTCCGTGGGGTCGTCACCGAGCTCGTCGCGCTCGGTCACCGCGTGACCGTGTACGAGCCGCGCGACGCGTGGAGCGTGACGAACCTCGTCCGCGATCACGGTCCTGCCGCGCTCGAGCTGGCCACGAAGGTCTACCCGGCCGTCCGGCCGCGACGCTACGACAAGGACTCGCTCGATCTCGACGAGGCGCTCGACGGCGCCGACCTCGTCCTCGTCCACGAGTGGAGCGATCCCGACCTCGTCGGCCGCATCGGCGCGCGCCGCGCCCGCGGCGGCAGCTTCCGACTGCTCTTCCACGACACGCACCACCGGTCCGTCACCGATCCGCGCGCGATGAGCGCATACGACCTCTCCGGCTACGACGGCGTGCTCGCCTTCGGCGCCGCGGTGAAAGAGGTCTACGAGCGCCTCGGCTGGTCGCGGCGGACCTGGGTCTGGCACGAGGCGGCCGACGTGCGCGTCTTCCGCCCGCCGTCCCTCGAGATCCCGCGACGCGGCGACGTCGTCTGGGTCGGGAACTGGGGAGACGAGGAGCGGTCCGCCGAGCTCCGTGAGCTCCTGCTCGATCCGGTGAGCGACCTCGGGCTCATCGCGAAGATCTTCGGCGTCCGGTACCCGGACCACGCCCTCGCGGAGCTCGCGAGGCGAGGCATCGAGTTCGGCGGATGGATCCCGAACTTCCGCGTACCGGACATATTTGCACAATACACGATGACGGTGCACGTCCCGCGACGCCCGTACGTGTCGCGGCTACGGGGCATCCCGACCATCCGCGTGTTCGAGGCCCTCGCGTGCGGCGTGCCGCTCATCACGGGCCCCTTCCACGACGACGAGGGGCTCTTCTCCGTCGGAGAGGACTTCCTCGTGGCCCGCAACGGCGCCGAGATGCGGGCCCACATGCGCACGTTGCTCGGCGACGGAGAGGCGCGACGCGCGCTCGCGCGGCACGGCCGCGAGACGATCCTCCGGCGCCACACGTGCGCGCATCGCGTCGAGGAGCTGTGCGCGATCGCGGAGGAGCTCGGCGTGCGCGAGCCCGACAGGCCGCGCGGCAGGCGTGGGAGCGGAGCGGAGGGATCGCGCACATGAGGAAACGTCTCGACATCGCCTTCTTCGGCTCGAGCCTCGTCTCGGCCTACTGGAACGGAGCGGCGACGTACTACCGCGGGATCATCCGCGCGCTCGCGGCCCGCGGTCACCGCATCACCTTCTACGAGCCGGACGCCTACGACCGGCAGAAGCACCGGGACATCGACGACCCACCGTGGGCCGAGGTCGTCGTCTACTCGGGGACCAGCGAGGACGCGGTCTACCGCGTGCTCGAGCGCGCGCGGCGCGCCGACGTCGTCGTGAAGGCGAGCGGCGTCGGCGTCTGGGATCCGCTCCTCGAGCGCGAGGTCGTCGCGACGCGGAGGCCCGGCTCGCTCGCCGTGTTCTGGGACGTCGATGCGCCGGCCACGCTCGACCGGATGCGGCACAACCCGGGCGATCCGTTCCGCGCGCTCGTCCCTCGATACGACGTCATCCTCACCTACGGCGGCGGACCGCCCGTCGTGCGCGGCTACGAGAGCTTCGGCGCGAGGCTCTGCGCGCCCGTCTACAACGCGCTCGATCCCGACACGCATCACCCCGTCGAGCCCTCGGAGCGTTGGGCGTCCGATCTGACGCTGCTCGCCAACCGCCTGCCGGATCGCGAGGCACGGGTGGAGGAGTTCTTCCTCCGCCCCGCGCGCGCGCTCCCGGACCGCACGTTCCTGCTCGGCGGCAACGGCTGGGACCAGGACGCTCTCCCGCGCAACGTGAAGGCGATCGGCCACGTCTACACCGCCGACCACAACGTCCTCAACGCGAGCGCGCGCGCCGTGCTCAACGTCGCGCGCGACAGCATGGCGGCGTACGGCTACTCCCCCGCGACGCGCGTCTTCGAGGCGGCGGGCGCCGGCGCGTGCATCATCACCGACGCGTGGGAGGGGATCGAGCTGTTCCTCGAGCCGGGCCGCGAGGTGCTCGTCGCGCAGAGCGGCGAGGACGTGGCGCGCTGGGTGCGCGACCTCTCCGCGACGCGAGCCTTCGAGATCGGTGAAGCGGCGCGCCAGCGGGTCCTCGCCGAGCACACGTACGCGCGCCGCGCCCGTCAGGTCGAGGCGCTCCTCCTGCAAGCGGACATCGACCCCGTCGAGGTGTCGCCGTGAGCTTCAAGTACGTGTTCCTCGGCCTGTCGATCACGTCTTCGTGGGGCAACGGCCACGCCACGACCTACCGCGCGCTGCTCAAGCACCTCGCGGCGCGCGGCCACGAGGTCACGTTCCTCGAGCGCGATCTGCCGTTCTACGCAGAGAACCGCGATCTGCCGAGCCCGCCGTACGCGCGCACGCACCTGTACGGCTCGCTCGAGGAGCTGTTCGATCGCTTCGCGCGGGAGGTCGGCGAGGCCGACCTCGTCGTCGTCGGCTCCTACGTCCCCGACGGCGATCGCGTCGGCGACTGGGCCCTCGAGCTCGCGCCCGGCCGCACCGTCTTCTACGACATCGACACGCCCGTCACGCTCGAGAAGCTCGCGAGAGGCGAGGCCGACTACCTCACCCGCGATCAGGTCGCGCGCTACGCGATGTACCTGTCGTTCACGGGCGGGCCGACGCTTCGGGTCCTCGAAGAGCGCCTCGGCTCGCCGTGCGCCCGAGCGCTCTACTGCTCCGTCGACCCGGAGGTGCACTACCCCGAGGAGCGCCTCCCGGCATGGGACCTCGGCTACCTCGGGACGTACAGCGCCGATCGTCAGCCCACGCTCGATCGGCTGCTCTTGACCCCCGCGCGCCGCTCGCCCGAAGGGCGCTTCGTCGTCGCCGGTCCGATGTACCCGGCGCGCATCGCATGGCCGCCGAACGTCGAGCGCGTGACGCACCTCGCGCCCGGCGATCATCGCGCGTTCTACGGCAGCCAACGCTTCACGCTCAACGTGACGCGCGCGGCGATGGTCGCCGCCGGTTGGTCACCGAGCGTGCGTCTCTTCGAAGCCGCCGCGTGCGGCACCGCCATCGTGAGCGATCCGTGGCCCGGGCTCGAAGAGCTCTTCGTCCCCGGCCGCGAGATCCTCATCGCCGAGACGAGCGAGGACGTGGAGCGCTTCCTTCGCGCGCTGCCCGAGGAGGAGCGCATCGCGATCGGCGAACGCGCTCGCCGGCGGGTCCTCGCCGAGCACACGTCGATGCACCGCGCGGAGACGCTCGAGCGGTACACGCGGGAGCTCTTCGAGCGCCACGCCCGACGGAACGCCGCCGCCGGCTCGGCGCGAAAAAGCGCGCGCACCGCATGGGAACGCTGACGAACCGAGAGGGTGAACGATGAGCAAGCACCGTGTCCTCGTGATGGGCGGAGCGGGATTCTTGGGCTCGCACCTCTGCGATCGGCTCGTCGGCGACGGCGACGAGGTGATCGCGATGGACAACCTCCAGACGGGATCGCTCGAGAACATCGCGCACCTCCGGAACCACCCTCGGTTCACCTTCGTCGAGCACGACGTCGTGGAGCCGTTCTACGTGCCCGTCGACCGCATCTACAACCTCGCCTGCCCGGCGAGCCCGCCGCACTACCAGGCCGATCCCGTCAAGACGACGCTGACGAGCGTCCTCGGGACGCTCCATGCGCTGAAGCTCGGCAAGCAGTGCGGGGCCCGCGTCCTGCTCGCGTCCACGAGCGAGGTGTACGGTGATCCGGAGGTTCATCCGCAGCCCGAGAGCTACCGCGGATCCGTGAACCCGATCGGTCCCCGCGCCTGCTACGACGAAGGCAAGCGCTGCGCGGAGTCGCTCACGATGGACTTTGCGCGCAGCCACGGCGTCGAGGTCCGTATCGCGAGGATCTTCAACACCTACGGCCCGCGCATGGATCCGGACGACGGCCGCATCGTCTCGAACCTCGTCTGCCAGGCGCTGAACGACGAGCCGCTCACGGTCTACGGCGACGGGTCGCAGACGCGGAGCTTCTGTTACGTCGACGACCTCGTCGAGGGCCTCACGCTCTTGATGGAACATCCGTCGTTCACCGGCCCCGTGAACCTCGGCAATCCGCACGAGTTCACGGTCCTCGAGCTCGCGCGCCTCGTCCTCGAGCTCACGAACAAGAGGCTCGACATCGTCCACGGGCCGCTGCCGACCGACGATCCGAAGATGCGCCGGCCGGTGATCGACCTCGCGAGGAAGGTGCTCGGCTTCTCGCCCAGAGTGCCGCTCCGCGAAGGGCTGAAGAAGACGATCACCTACTTCGAGCGCGTCGGGCGCCGGCGACGGCCGGCCGCGTCCTCTCCCAAGCTCATCCCCCCGAGCGACGCGTCCGCGACGCGCCTGCGCGTGGGCGCCGTTCGATGAGGTCCGCGATGTGGGGGATCGTACCTGCCGCCGGCACGGGCAGCCGCATCCAACCGCTCGCCTTCAGCAAGGAGCTCTTGCCCGTCGGCAGCGTCCACGACGGCGAGGTCGAGCGACCGCGCGCCGTAAGCGAGTACCTCGTCGAGCGCATGGTCCTCGGCGGCGCCACGAAGATCTGCTTCGTCATCTCGCCCGGCAAGAGCGACATCGTCGAGTACTACGGCGCGGGCACGGCGGAGACGCCCATCTGCTACGTCGTCCAGCCGCGCGCCGAGGGTCTGTGCGACGCCATCTTCCGCGCGCTGCCGCTCGTCGACGACGACGAGCACGTCCTCGTCGGCTTGCCGGACACCGTCTGGTTCCCCGCCGACGGCCTCGGTCGCCTCGGCGACGACGACCTCTCGTTCCTCTGCTTCCCCGTCGCGCATCCGGAGCTGTTCGACGCCGTCGTGAGCGACGAAGCGGGACGCGTCTCCGAGGTCCGCGTGAAGCAGCCCGAGATCGCGACGCGCTGGGTCTGGGGCGCCTTCAAGATTCGGGGCCGCGTGCTCCGCGAGCTCCATCGCCTCTGGCTCGAGCGGCAGCCGCGCGACGCGTACGTGGGCACGCTCGTGAACGCGTGGCTCGCGCGTGGCGGCCGGGCAAAGGCGATCCGCGAGGGGCTCTCGTACGTCGACACTGGCACCGTCGGCGGCTACCGCGAGGCGATCCGCCTGCTCGAGGCGATGGCCGAGCAAGGCAAGGGACCGGTCGCTCGGATCGCGAACGGTCGCGCGATCGAACGCGCGGGAGGTGTCGCATGACCATCAGCCGCGACCTCATCGCCCGCAAGGTCGAGCAGCTCGGGCCGTGGTTCCACAACATGGACCTCGGCGGCGTGCAGACGGCGCCGGACCACTTTCTCGGCGACTACCCGCGGACGAAGTTCGCGCGCTTCGCCCACGCGATCCCCGCCGACCTGCGCGGCAAGACCGTGCTCGACATCGGGTGCAACGGAGGCTTCTACAGCATCGAGATGAAGCGCCGCGGGGCGGACCGCGTGCTCGGCATCGACACCGACGAGCACTATCTCGCGCAGGCGCGCTTCGCGGCGCGTGTCCTCGGCGTGGACATCGAGCTCCGTCGGATGAGCGTCTACGACGTCGCGCAGCTCCACGAGAAGTTCGACCTCGTCCTCTTCCTCGGCGTCCTCTATCACCTCCGTCACCCGCTGCTCGCGCTCGACCTCGTCCACGACCACGTCGTCAAGGACAAGATGGTCTTCCAGAGCATGCAGCGCGGCTCCTCGGGCGTGACGCCGCTCGAAGAGGACTACCCGTTCGAGGAGCACGGGATCTTCGACGACCCGAGCTTCCCGAAGCTCCACTTCATCGAGCACGACTACGCGCACGATCCGACGAACTGGTGGATTCCGAACCGCGCATGCGTCGAGGCGATGCTCCGCAGCGCGGGCTTCACCATCCTCTCGAACCCCGAACCCGAGGTTTACCTCTGCACGCCCACCGAGGTGCGCCGATGACCGTCGAAGCCGTGATGCTCTGGAACGAGCCGAACAACAAGTCCCACTGGGACTTCGACATCGACGTCGGCTGGAAGATCTTCGCCGACATGGTGAAGCTCGCGGGCGCGGAGATCCGCCGCGAGCGCCCGGCGCTCACGCGGGTCCTCGGCGGCATCTCGCCGATCGATCCCGACTTCGTCCTCAACATGTCGAGTCAGGGCGTGCTCGACGCCGTCGACGTCGTCGGCGTCCACGGCTTCCCGTTCGACTGGAACCACTGGCAGATCCACGAGTGGCCCGACAAGCTCGCGGAGATCCGCGCCGTCACCGACAAGCCGATCTGGGTCACCGAGGTGGGCATCTCCTCGTTCGGCTCCGAGGAGGTCCAAGAGCTCGGTCTCCGGCGCACCGCCGAGCTGCTCATGCACCGCGTGCCGCGGATCCACTGGTACAGCCTCTACGACCTCCCGCGCGCCTGGCCGGCGACGACGCGGCACCGCGAGGCCGAAGGCTCGTCGTACTACCGCCACTTCTACATGGGGCTCCTGCGCGAGAACGGGAAGCCGAAGCGCGCGCTCCGCCATTTCGCCGACTACACGCCGGCGTTCGGCATCTGCCAGTGGTTCCACTACGACGATCCCCGCCTCGAGGACGCCGTGCTCTGGCTCGAGCGCCTCGGCGTGAAGAAGCTACGCACCGGGCTCTCGTGGGCCGACAGCCATCGCCCCAACGCGCAGGCCTGGTTCGATCGCCAGATGAAGGCGCTCGAGCGCTTCGACGTGACCGTCACCTTCTGCTTCACGCCGGGCTCGCGTGGCATCCGCGACGATCACACGTCGCCCCCGCGTCACATCGAAGAGTTCGCCGAGTTCTGCACGCGCATGGTCCGCCGCTACTGCTGACCGAGCACCCGAGGAGGTACGACATGACACGGCCCCCCATCACGCGCGTGCGCCTCGTAACGAGCGCGTCCGCCGTCGACACCAGCACCCTCGCCGCCGAGTTCCCCACCGTCAAGATCGAGCTGGGGCACGCCATACGCGTCGACGACGCCGTCATCGACGCCGACGCCTGGCGCACGTCGAAGTCCTTCGAGCCCTTCGACGAGGCCGTCGCGCGCTCGCGCGGCGACGGGCTCATGGTGCGGGGCGATCGCCACGTCGAGCTGGTCGCGATCGAGGCGTTGACGCGCTACCAGCGCTTCATCGAGCGGCGGAACGGGAGCTCGCGCACCCCGATCTTCGCTGCCGTGCTCCGCGCGCACCGGGCGATGCACGACGTGAGCAAGCCGCTCGTCAGAGCCGACCTCGATCACGCGCTCGATACGTGGCAGTGGATGCTCCGCATCGACGCCACCGCGAGCATCACCGCGCAGCTCGCCGCTCTGCTCCACGACGTCGAGCGCCTCGAGAGCGAGGCGGACGTGCGCGTCGAGCACCAGGCGAACGACTACCAGGCCTTCAAGGACGCGCACGCGGCCCGCGGAGGTGTCTGGGCGTACGAAATCTTGCAGGCGGCGGGCGTGACGCCCGTCATCGCCGAGCGCGTCCGCGAGATCATCACCCTCCACGAGCGGCGCGGCCGCGACCCCGAGATCGATCTGTTGAACGACGCCGACGCGCTGTCGTTCATGTCGCTCAACAGCTCGGGGTACCTCGACTACTTCGGCCCCGAGCAGACGCGCCGAAAGCTCGTCTACACGCTCGGCCGCATGGGCGACGGCGCGCGCAAGAAGCTCGCGCACGTCCGCCTCCGCCCCGACGTACGCGCACTGTTCCAGCGCGCGATAGCCGCCTGACCGCGATGCGACTCGTCGTCTTCGGTCTCTCGGTCAGCTCCGCTTGGGGGAACGGGCACGCGACGCTCTGGCGCGGCGTGCTGCGCTCCCTCGCACGCAAGGGCCACGAGGTCGTGTTCTTCGAGCGCGACACCCCGTTCTACGCGGCCCACCGCGACATGCCGCGAGGCGAAGGCTACGAGATCGTCGTCTACCCGAGCTGGGCGGAGGTGCTGCCGCGCGCTCGCGCGGCGGTCGAGGCGGCCGACGCCGCGATCGTCACCTCGTACCAGGCCGACGCGCCCGACGCTTCCGAGCTCGTCCTCTCGAGCGACGCGCTCCGCGTCTTCTACGACCTCGACACCCCCGTGACGTTCGAGCTGCTCGAGCGGGGGCAGGACGTCCCGTGGCTGCCGTCGACGTCGCCCACGGCGCTCGCGCAATTCGATCTCGTCCTGAGCTTCACGGGCGGCCCGGCGCTCCACGCGCTCAGGCATCGCCTCGGCGCCCGCCACGTCGCGCCCCTCTACGGGTGCGTCGATCCGGTGACGCACCATCCCGTCGAGCCGCGGCCCGAGTGGGCCTGCGACCTCTCCTACCTCGGAACGTACGCGGCCGATCGACAAGCCGGCGTCGAGCGGCTCTTCCTCGACGTCGCGCGGCGGCTCCCCTCGCGGTCGTTCCTCCTCGGCGGTCCGATGTACCCCGACACGATGTCGGCGCCGGCGAACGTCACGATGGTCCCGCACGTCGCACCGGCCGATCACCCGCCGTTCTACTGCTCGTCGCGCTGCACGTTGAACCTCACGCGCGCGGCGATGAAGCGCGCCGGCTACTGCCCGTCCGCGCGCCTCTTCGAGGCCGCCGCCTGCGGCGTGCCGATCGTGAGCGACGAATGGGAGGGGCTCGAGACGTTCTTCGAGCCGGACCGCGAGATCATCGTCGCCGGCTCCACCGCCGAAGTGCTGCGCGCCCTCTTCCTCGAGCCGAGCGCGCTCGCGACCATCGCGCGCCGCGCTCGAGAGAGAGCCCTCGACGAGCACGGGGCGGACCGTCGAGCCGACGAGCTCGTCCGCCTCGTCCGATCGATCCCGCGTCGCGGCGCGTCCGCCGCGTGAGACCTTCCGCGGCATTTTCGCCGCGCGAGAGCAGAGGTCACCGTGAAGAAGCCGACCACCATCCGCCCAGCTCACGGCCCACTGGCCGTCCTCCTGCCCGGGCTCGGAGCCGTCGCCACGACGGCGATCGCCGGGGTCATGCTCGCCCGCCGCGGGCTCGCCGAGCCCATCGGATCGCTGACGCAGATGGGGACGATCCGGCTGGGCCCTCGGACGGAAGGCCGTTCGCCTCGCATCGCCGACTTCGTCCCGCTCGCGAAGATGAGCGACCTCGTGTTCGGTGGCTGGGACATCTTCCGCGACGACGCGTACGAGTCGGCCCTGCAGGCCGACGTCCTCGCGCGCGAGCACCTCGACCTCGTCGAGCACGAGCTGCGATCGATCCGCCCGATGCCCGCCGTATTCGATCCGGCATACGTCCGCCGCCTGCACGGCACCCACGTGAAGCGCGCGCCGACGAAGGCGGATCTCGTCGAGCAGGTCCGCGAGGACATCCGGCGCCACATGAGACAGAACGACTGCCAGCGCGCCGTCGCCGTCTGGTGTGCCTCGACCGAGGTCTACCTCGAGCCGACCGAGGTGCATCGGTCCGTCGAGGCCTTCGAGCGCGGCCTCCTGAAGAACGACGCCTCGATCGCGAGCTCGCAGATCTACGCGTGGGCCTGCATCAAGGAGGGCGTCCCGTTCGCGAACGGCGCCCCGAACCTCACCGTCGACTTCCCGGCCGCATGGGAGCTCGCGCGGAAGCACGAGGTGCCGATCGCCGGCAAGGACTTCAAGACCGGCCAGACGCTCATGAAGACCGTGATCGCGCCCGCGCTCAAGGCCCGGATGCTCGGCGTGCGCGGCTGGTTCTCCACGAACATCCTCGGCAACCGCGACGGCGAGGTGCTCGACGATCCGGGCTCCTTCAAGTCGAAGGAGGTCTCGAAGCTCGGCGCCCTCGAGACGATCTTCCGGCCCGATCTGCACCCCGCGCTCTACCGCGACCTCTTCCACAAGGTTCGGATCGAGTACTACCCGCCGCGCGGCGACGCGAAGGAGGGATGGGACAACATCGATCTGTTCGGTTGGCTCGGATACCCGATGCAGATGAAGATCGATTTCCTCTGCCGGGACTCGATCCTCGCCGCGCCGATCGTCCTCGACCTCGCGCTCTTCCTCGACTTCGCGAAGCGCGCCGGGCTCTACGGCATCCAGGAGTGGCTGTCGTTCTACTTCAAGTGCCCGATGACCGCGCCCGGGCTCGATCCGGAGCACGATCTGTTCGTCCAGCTCAAGAAGCTGAAGAACACGCTGCGCTGGCTCATGGGCGAGGAGCCCATCACGCACCTCGGGACCGAGTATTACGACTGAACCGGCCCGAATGACCGAGCCCTGGGTCTACCGCGACGGCCGACGCCGTGAATCGCGGGGAGCGGTGCTCGCCGAGCTCGGGCGGCGCCTCGCGCGCGTGCACCGGAGCGAGCGCGACGAACGGCGTCGCGAGGCGGTCGCCGCGCTCGTCGTCGCCGGAGAGCTCGAAGCGGCGCTCGCGGATGCGGGCGATCCCGAGACGACGACGAGCGCGCGCGTGACCGACGCGCTCGCGGCGATCGTGCTCGGCGGTGACGCGCCGCTCGACGCCGCGATCGCCGACGTGGAGCGGATCGCGCGGGCGGGCGGAGGCGACCTCCACGTCTCCACGCCGGAGGGCTTCGCTTGGTACGCGCTGCACCCGGAGGCGTACGCCCGCGCGACGTCGGAGCTCGGAGACGTGCGCGACATGCTCGTCGTCGGCGTCCGCTCGATCGGGACGACGCTCTCGGCGGTCGCGCGCGCGGCGCTCCTCGCTCGCGGCGTTCACGCGCAACGCACGACGGTGCGCCCGGATGGACCTCCGAACGATCGCCACCTCTCGTCCGTGTTCGCGCCTCCGCCCGGCGCCACCGTCCTCGTCGTCGACGAAGGCCCGGGCCTCAGTGGGTCGACGTTCCTCGCCGTCGCCGAGGCGTTCGTCCGTGCGGGCGTCCCGGCGAGCCGCGTCGTCCTGATGTGCAGCCACGCCGTCGACGTGGATGCGCTGCGCGCCCCGCGCGCGGCGAGCCGGTGGCGCGCGTTCCGCACGATCGTGGCGGACGAGCCGGTCCACGCACCGGACGGCCGCGACCTCTCCGCCGGCGCGTGGCGTCGGTCGTGCTACGCGCGCGAGGCGGAATGGCCCGCGACGTTCCCGAACGCCGAGCGACGCAAGGTGCTCTCCGGCGGACGGCTGTTCAAGTACGAGGGCCTCGGCCTCCGGGCGTCGTCCGCGCTCGATCGCGCCCGCGCGCTCGCGGCCGAGCGATGGATCCACGCCGCGCGGGACGAAGGCGACGGATGGTGGTCGTATCCGTGGGATGGTCGCCCGCTCTCCGCGCGCGATCGCAGCCCGGAGATCGTCGACCTCCTCGCCCGCTACTGCGCGCGCCGCGCATCGCTGTTCCGCGCAGACGAGCCGACCGATCTCGTGCCCGTCGTCCGCAAGAACGCGGCGGTGATCCTCGGAGGAGATCCCGCCGCGACGATCGAGCTCGCCGTCGAGCGCCCCGTCGTCGCCGATGCTCGCATGGCGCCGCACGAGTGGGTCCGTACGAGCGCGGGCGAGCTGCTCAAGACGGACGCCGTCGCGCACGGCGACGATCACTTCTTCCCCGGCCCGACGGACATCGCATGGGACCTCGCGGGCGCGATCGTCGAGTGGGACCTCGACGGCGCGCTGCGCGCTCGGCTCCTCGAAGGCTACGGCCGCGCATCCGGCGACGACGCACGCACGAGGATCGGCGCGTGGATCTTCGCGTATGCCGCCTGCCGCGCGGGCTGGGTCGTGCTCGTGCGCGATCTCGTCGACGCCTCCGAGCGCGCGCGCCTGTCCGCGCTGCTCGCGCGGTACCTCCGGGCGATGCACGAGCGCGCTTGATCGCGGGGGCCATGCCGCCGCGCGATCACTTCCTCTTGCACGCGCGGACGGCCGCGAGGAGCGCCTGGATCTTCGGCTGCTCCTTCGCGCGCTCCGGGAAATAGAGGAAGAGGCCGGGCGCCGCCGGCATGTACTCGTCCAGGACGGACTCGAGCGCCTTCGCACGGATCGCGTCGCGCACGACGAAGTCGGGGACGTAGGCGAGCCCGAGGCCGAGCAGCGCGGCGCGCATCATGAACGCGGCATCGTTCGTCTCCACCGGGCCGGTCACCGGCACCTTGAGGTCGCGTCCGCGTCGCTCGAACTCCCAGACGTAGAGAGCTCCCGTCGATGCGCCGCGGAACCCGATGCAATCGTGGCGAAGAAGGTCGCGCGGGTGTCTCGGTCGACCGCGTTCGGCAAAGTATGCCGGCGTCCCGACGACGGCGAACCGGAACGCCGGGGCGATGCGCACGACCACCATGTCCTTGTCGGTGGACTCGACGAGCCGGATGCCCGCGTCGTAGCGCTCCGCGACGAGGTCCACGAAGCTGTCGTCCACGCCGACCTCGAGCGTGAGCTTGGGGTGCTCGCCGTGTAGACGAGCGATGATCGGCTCGAGGAACGGCAGCGCGATGCGCGGCACGGTGAGTCGGATGCGGCCGACGACCTGCCCCGCGGTCTTCCCGACCTCCTCCAGCGCCGCGATGGCTTCGCGCAGACCCGGCCCGCAGCGACGAAGCAGCTGCTCGCCAGCTTCGGTCAGCGCGACGGTGCGCGTCGTGCGCACGAGGAGGGTGGTCCCGACGCGCGTCTCCAGCGCACGCACCGATTGGCTGAGGGCCGATGGCGATACGCCGAGCGCCCGCGCCGCGGCCGAGAACCCGCGCTTCTCGGCGACGGTCATGAACGCCAGGACCCCGTTGAGCTGGTCGAGCCTCATTGTGAAGAAATACTTCAAAGCCCATGCAAATACCGCAGCTTCTCTTCCAAACGACCGGAGCGCATGTTCGCTTCCGCGAGCGCGACGGACGCGCTCTTCAGGGAAGGAGTCCACGATGCTCTACACACGCTTCGGAAACACCGGGCTCGTCGTCTCGCGCCTCGCTTTCGGCGCGATGACCTTCGGCACCGGAGACGTCCCGTCCGTCTACAAGGTGGACGACAAGGGCGCCGCGGAGCTCGTCGGCCGCGCGCTCGACGCGGGCATCAACTTCTTCGACACGGCGGACGTGTACGCCGACGGTCAGTCCGAGATCATGCTCGGAAAGATCCTCGGCACGAAACGGAAGGACGTCATCGTGTCGACGAAGGTCGGCTTGCGCCCCGGCCCGTCCCTCGGCAAGACCAGCCTCTCGCGCGGGCACATCCTGTCGTCGTGCGAAGGGAGTTTGCGTCGCCTCGGGACCGATTACATCGATCTCTACATCGTGCATCGCTTCGATCCGCACACGCCGATCGAGGAGACGCTGCAAGCGCTCGACGACCTCGTCCGCCGCGGCTCGGTGCGGTACGTGGGCTTCTCGAACTGGGCGGCCTGGCAAGCAGCGAAGGCGGTCGGCATCCAGGAGCGGCACGGATGGGCGCGCTTCGTCGGCGCGCAGATGTACTACTCGCTCGTCGGACGCGACATCGAGCACGAGGTCCTGCCGTTCGCCGAGGATGCCGGGATCGGGACGATGATCTGGAGCCCGCTCGCCGGCGGCTTCCTCTCCGGCAAGTACACGCGAGAGAATCTCACCGCGCCGGAGAACCGGCTCTCGGGGTTCGACCTCCTTCCCTTCGACAAGGAGCGAGGGTTCGCCCTCGTCGAGGTCATGAAGGAAGTGGCACGAGCGCACGAGGCGTCCGTCGCGCAGGTCGCGCTCGCCTGGCTCCTCGCGAAGCGCGGCGTCAGCACGGTCCTCGTCGGCGCCACGAGTACAGCCCAGCTCGAGGACAACCTCGGCGCCGTTCGGCTCCGGCTCACGCCCGAGGCCGTCCAGAGGCTCGACGAAGCGAGCCCTCACGCCGGCTACTACCCGTCGTGGTTCACCCATCACTTCCGTGACGAGCGGATCGAGAAGGCGCTCGGAGGACGCGCGTGAGCTCCCCTGACCGCTGACGGGGGAGCGCCCTCGACGATCCGCCCGAGGCGTGTGCGCGCACGCTGCCTTGCCGTGCGCGCACGCCGAACGGCGGATGCAACACAGCGAAATCACGCACCATTCGCCTGGCACATCCGCTGCTCCGGGGATGGGCAACGAACATGAAGGCCCAGTCCTCGAAGCTCCGATCCTCCAGCCTCGCCCTCACCACCCTCGTCACGAGCATCCTCGTGCCCGCCGAGGCGCTCGCTGCGAACCTCTTCGACAATCCGCACTTCGACGAGAACGCGAACGGCTTCTCGCCGTTCGCCGACATCACGACCGAGTGGAGCGCGAACGACGCGTCCAACGTCGCCATCTCGGGCTCGCTCTCGATCACGAACACGAAGGTGGGGCTCAACTCGGGCGCCATCCGGTGCGTCACGGACATCACCGCCGGTGAGAGCTACGACCTCGCGCTGCGCGTCTTTTTGCCGGACGGCCAGGCCACCACGGGCGGCGTCGGTCTCTTCGTCTCTTGGTATGCGAGCGCGAACTGCACCGGCAGCCAGCTCGGCATTGGCAACTCGGCGTACGCGAACATGACGGAGACGGAGACTTGGCAGGGGCTTCGCTCGCTCGGCGAGGTCGCGCCCGACGGCGCCAAGTCCGCACGCCTCTACCTGAACGTCAACAACCCCGCCTCCGCCCCCGGGCCGCTCACCGCGTACGTCGACGACGTCTACTTCGGGCCGAGCGTCCAGGCCGGACCGCCCGCGTTCACGAGCCCGCCGCCGCCCCCCGGCACGATCGGCACGAGCTACGTGCACACGTTCACCGCGAGCGGCACGCCGCTCGTCACGTTCCGGCCGACCGGCTTGCCCGCGGGGCTCACGCTCTCGCCGGCGGGCGTGCTCTCCGGAACGCCGACCGAGCAAGGCTCTTTCCCGATCACGGTCCAGGCGAGCAACGGCGTCGACCCGCCCGTCACGGAGTCGTTCACGCTCGTCATCGCCGGCCCGCCCGAGCCGCCGGAGGACGAGGCCGACGCCGGGAGCGACGGCAGCGTGCCGGAGCCGGGCGGGTCCGAAGCCGACGCGTCTTCGCCGGACGCGGGCGCCTCTCCTGCAGCCCCGAACGCACCGCCGTCGGCATCGGGCGAAGGCTCGGACGACGCGCCCACGGCGTCGGCAGACGACGACGGCTCTCCGTCCGCGGAGGAAGGCGGCTGCAACGCGTCGGGCACCGGCGCGCCCGGCCTCGGCGCGATCGCCATCGCCCTCGGATGTGTGCTCGCCCTCGTCCGTCGCCGACGGAGTGAGAGGTCGGCGCCCGGTCAACGATAAGGCCCCGCCCCCATGCTCTTCGTCGCGCTCTCCGCGATCGCCTCGATCGCACGTGTCACGCCGAGTTCGACGACAGCCGGCAGACTCAACGCGGCGAAGCGGAGGCGCAGGCCGCTCGAAGTGACGGCGATGGAGCGGAGCGCGCTCTCGAGCTCGTGATCGTCGAAGCACGTCGCGAGCGCGCTCTCGAGCGGGCCTTCGCCTCGGTTCGAAGGCGTGAGGAGCACTTGCCGCGAGGCTCCGTGCGCAATCGCGATCTCGACCTCCACGCCGATGGGCGCGCTCCCATCGAGCCCCGGACGGACGACGACCGAGTGACGCCCGAGCATTCCGCGGAAGCCACGCTCGCCGTCGTCTCGCCGCAGGCCTCGCCGCTCGGCCCATCGCTGGTACGCCCCCCGCGCGGCGTGCAGGCGTCGAGGATCGGGCGGCGCGACGGGTGGCTCGCGAAACGCCTTTTCGACACGGCCGCCGACGAGCGCCGCCACCATGCGAAGAGCTGCGTCGAAGACGAGGTCCAGCAGCATTCAGCCTCGAATCACCAGCGGCGAATACGTCGGCGCGAGGGATTGATTCGGCTCGCGGATCGGCTCGCACGTCGCGTTCGCGCCACTCCGACCCGGCGGGGTCGTCGCGTCGGGTCGTGCGACGTCTCCGCCGTCGGGCTTCGGCACCTCCTCCTCCGGTCCGACCGACAGCGTCGACTTCACCGCCTCCTTCGCGACGCCTTTCACGACGCCCTTCGCCGTCTCCGTCGCGATGTGCTGGACGATCGGCTTCACTCCCGCGCTCGGAGCGAGCGCCTCCGCCGCCGCGGCGCCGACGCCCCGCACCATTCCGCCGGCGATCGCGCCGATGATCGCGTTGCCGTACGGGTCTTTCTCGATGGGCCTGTCGATGGCCGCAGTCCTGCGCGAGTCCTTCAGTGCGGGATCGTCCGCGAGCATCGGCGACCAGCTTCGAGCATCGGAGGTCGCGCGCCAACACATCCCGCCCTCGTCGCCTCCGTTCTCGTAGTACTCGTTCCGGCGAGCCTCCGCCTCGCGCTCGGCTGCCTGCTCGCGGTGGAGCTGCTGCGCCGCGACCTGCTCGGCGGTCGGCTCGCAGGAGCGTTCTTCGATGGAGTACGCACGCGGGCGAGCACCCGCGCTCGTGCAGCGTTCCGTCATGACGGGCACATCGGCCGCCGCGCCGCCGAGTTGCTCGAATTCGTCCCGCGCGCGCCGACCGCATCAAGGTGGCTCGCGCCAGACGCGGGGCGTCACGAACGGGAGCTGGAACCGAGCCGCGTGCGCGCACGCCGAACAGTAGCATTACGCATCGAAATCACGAAACTTTCGCCTGGCACGCCCGCTGCTCGAGGGCGGTCGACGAACATGAAGACGCTGCCCTCGAAGCTCCGGTCCTACAGCCTCGCCCTCACCACCCTCGTCACGAGCATCCTCGTGCCCGCCGAGGCGCTCGCTGCGAACCTCTTCGACAATCCGCACTTCGACGAGAACGCGAACGGCTTCTCGCCGTTCGCCGACATCACGACCGAGTGGAGCGCGAACGACGCGTCCAACGTCGCCATCTCGGGCTCGCTCTCGATCACGAACACGAAGGTGGGGCTCAACTCGGGCGCCATCCGGTGCGTCACGGACATCACCGCCGGTGAGAGCTACGACCTCGCGCTGCGCGTCTTTTTGCCGGACGGCCAGGCCACCACGGGCGGCGTCGGTCTCTTCGTCTCTTGGTATGCGAGCGCGAACTGCACCGGCAGCCAGCTCGGCATTGGCAACTCGGCGTACGCGAACATGACGGAGACGGAGACTTGGCAGGGGCTTCGCTCGCTCGGCGAGGTCGCGCCCGACGGCGCCAAGTCCGCACGCCTCTACCTGAACGTCAACAACCCCGCCTCCGCCCCCGGGCCGCTCACCGCGTACGTCGACGACGTCTACTTCGGGCCGAGCGTCCAGGCCGGACCGCCCGCGTTCACGAGCCCGCCGCCGCCCCCCGGCACGATCGGCACGAGCTACGTGCACACGTTCACCGCGAGCGGCACGCCGCTCGTCACGTTCCGGCCGACCGGCTTGCCCGCGGGGCTCACGCTCTCGCCGGCGGGCGTGCTCTCCGGAACGCCGACCGAGCAAGGCTCTTTCCCGATCACGGTCCAGGCGAGCAACGGCGTCGACCCGCCCGTCACGGAGTCGTTCACGCTCGTCATCGCCGGCCCGCCCGAGCCGCCGGAGGACGAGGCCGACGCCGGGAGCGACGGCAGCGTGCCGGAGCCGGGCGGGTCCGAAGCCGACGCGTCTTCGCCGGACGCGGGCGCCTCTCCTGCAGCCCCGAACGCACCGCCGTCGGCATCGGGCGAAGGCTCGGACGACGCGCCCACGGCGCCGGCAGTCGACGACGGCTCTCCGTCCCCGGACGAAGGCGGCTGCAACGCGTCGGGCACCGGCGCGGCCGACCTCGGCACGATCGCCCTCGCCTTCGGATGTGTGCTCGCCCTCGTCCGTCGTCGACGGGCGTGAGTCGGCGTGCGTTCCCACGCCAAACCGCTTCGTCGTTCGATTGCTGCCAGCGAGCCGCAGGCAACCGGGAATCGGGGAACGAGCGCCGATGCTCGTTCCCCGCATTCTTTCGTCGTCGCGGCATAAAAACACACATGTTCCCACTTTTCCTTGCACGCCCGTGGACGGGTGCTACTTGGAAACACGACCGTTTACATGTGGCTTCTGCAACACGTGCAAGGGTGAACATGAAGGCTTCTTCGTTCTTCGCTGCTGCCGCTCTCTCCCTCGTCACCTTCGCCGCGGTCGGCTGCGCGGCGCCCACCGACGACGAGGCGGACGCCGCCGAGTCTTCCGAGCAGGCGATCACGAGCTGGCAGAACATCCTCAACGTCAACGTCCCGTCGGCCGGCTACATCAACACGCTCCAGACGCCGCACCTGACGCTTCGCCCCGTTCGCGGACGCTTCCTGCGGATGTCCTGGCCGGCCGCCTGCAACGCGCAGATCACGCAGATGTCTCTCTTCGGGACCTCGCTCCATACCGGCCAGCGGCTCCCGATCCACGCGGTGCTCGTTCGCGGTCCGCAGGTCGAGCCCGGCGGCATCGTGGCGTCGTACTACTCGGTCAACGGCGGCGCCGGCGCGACCGTCCGCGAGATCGGCCTCTTCGGCTTCATCGGCGGGCCGTGCACGCTCGCGTTCGAGCAGTCGGACTCGCTCGACGCAGGCGGCGGCGGTGGCGGCGGTGGCGGCAACGCGATCTCGGGATACGACTTCTCCGGCTTCACGCGGTGCCGTCCGCTCCCCTCCGGCATGGCGTGCCCCGCGATCGCCGACCCGGTCACGGACGCGTGCCTCGATCGCGGCGGCAGGACGAACTACTGCTCGGATTGCTCCGTCATCTGCAGCGTGCCGGTGAACTAGCGGGTCCAAGCCAGGCGCCACAGGTACCGGAAGACGTTCGGCACGCTCGTCCGGAAGGCGACGATGAGGGTGTCTCCTTCGTGCTCCCAGAGCTCGTCGCGCTGCTCCCTGACGCGCGAGAAAGGCGATCGTCCTTCGCGCCGAGGCGTCCTCTCCAGTGCTCGAGTGTCCACTGCAGGAGACGAAGGCGCCTGCATCGGAGCCGGCTCGAGGTCGTTCGACGCGACGGCTCGCCGCGTGCAGGGCGTCAGCGCGCCCGAAAGTCGAAGACCGCGGCGCTCAGCGCGGGCAACGCGTGCACGTAGGCGTTCGTGCGCGACAGCTTCTCCCGTGCAGCGACGATCGGGCTCGGGTGGTCGGCGTCGATGCGGAAGACGGTGACCTCCTCGAGCAGATGCGCGCCGGCGATGCGGAGGCCGAAGCGACGAGGCGCTCTCGTCTTGTTCACGACGAGCACGGTGACCCGATCGGCGCCGTCGCTCGCCGCCCAGACGCTCGACTCCGCCTTCTCCGGATGGTCGACACGGACGCTCGTGCCCGCGAACGCGCGCCCCTGCCCGTCCGCATTGCGCATGAGCTCGAATGCTCCGAACGCGTAGCGGAGGTCGCAAGTGTGGGGCCACATCGCGGCGATGTGGACGCCCAAGCGCCCGAAGACACCGAGCGTGTCCGCCGTCGCGAGGCCGCTCGAAACGTGCCCACATCCGCCCGGGAAGTACTCGGTGACGCCGATCTCGGTCCCGGGATAGCCCGCCGCGATGCGTTCCTGCAGCCGCTTCACGATGTACGCAGGACCGTGCAGATGATCGTCGGTGACCCAGGAATGCTCGTCGTACTCCGGGTCCCAGTAGCTCCGCGGGCCCTGCAGGACCGCCTCGATCTCCTCGTCGGTCATGGGCCGTCGATCATGATCGAGCGCCCACGTGAACGTGCCCCGGAACACGCGCTGCGGGTACCAGTGGAAGTCCCACGTATCGAGGAGCCGTTTGCCTGCCGCCTCGCTCGCGGCACGCACGGCCTCGAGGAAGTCGTCCATGAACCAGCGCCCGTCGTCGCTGTACTCGTGCATCGAGTCCTGCCACGTGGTCCAGCCGTCGTAGTGGTAGTGATCCGGACCGACGATGGGGGCCGTCGGCGCGAGCTCCTTCACGCGCTTGGCGAACTTGATGAACCTCGCCGTGAACTCGGTGCCGGTGACGCGGCGCCCGATCTGCACACCGTTCGAGGCGAAGAGCGGGGCGCCGGTGCCGCGCTGGAGCATCGGGAAGTTGTAGTCGTAGAGGTCGGGCTCGTTGTCCGTGCCGACCATGACCTGGAGCGGCCCCGGCGCGAAGATGTCTTCCGCGAACCGCGTCTGCAAGAAGTGGAGGTGCTCGTCCGTGTACACGACGCCGTCGGAGAGATCGGGCGTGGCCGCGAACGGCGTCGGCTTCACGAGCTCGACCCGACGGAAGTAGAAGTCGATGTCCCAGCCCGGCGTCGTGTACGGGATCTCGGTCGCGGTGGGCCCCGCGACGTAGTCGTTCAGCACGAACGGGATCATCGTGCCGCGGCCGGCGGCGCGGTTTCGCGCGATGAGGACGCGATCGAGCTCGCCCGGTGCGCTCGGGTTTTCGAGGTCCGACGCGAGGAACAGGTCGCTCGTGACCCCCGTCTCGATCGATCCGGTCGAGACGTTCGTCTCCCAGTTGTAGGTGTTGCACCGATCGCCGCCCCGGCGCACGAACGTCACGCCCGCCATCGCGCGAGGGTCCTCGCGCTCGGCGCGCATCGAGTTCATGCCGTAGATGAGCGGCGAGATCGGCCTCCGCTCGTCCGCGACCCGAACGAGCGACGTCACGTCCACGTCGGCCGCATCGAGCTCGGCCGGCTCGACGATCGGAGCCTCGCGCTCCGGAGCATCGTCGTCCGCCGGGAGCGCGGAGGTCGGTCCCGCCGTCTCCGGCGCTTCGGGCCTCGACGCCGGAGCGTCTCTCGACGCGCCGTCCGGCGCGCTCTCGTTGCCGCGCCGGTGGCACGCCTCGGTGCCTGCGATCGCCCAGAGGGCAACGAGCGCCGGAACGAGTCGACCCGCTCGAAGGTGTCGTGTCCCCTCCATGTGCAACGAGCTCGCAGCTCTCGTTCCATGCTCGAGCCAAGGCGCGGACGAGACCTTCTCGCGGCTTGCGCCACCCCGTCCGCCTGGCCGCATGGGCGGAGATGAAGAACGCCCCGCCTCGGCCAAAGGGACGCAGGATCGGGAGCGCAGCGACCGAGCGCACGTCTCGTGCCGACACCTGCTCGCGCAAATGGCGTGATCAAAGCATGGCGCGTAGAGCGCGCGCTCGACGCGAGGAGCGGCTCAGCCCTTCGACGGATCCGGGACGTCCGCCAGCCGCTCGACGATTCGATGCACGAGGCCGTAGGCGCACGCCTCCTTCGCGTTCATCCAGAAGTTGCGCTCGGTGTCGCTCACGATCTTCTCGTACGGTTGCCCCGTGGCGCGCGCGAAGATGCGGTTGAGCCGCTCGCGCATCTGGACGATCTGCGTCGCCTCGATCTCGATGTCGGACGCGCGGCCGCCCGTGCCTCCGAGCGGCTGGTGGAGCAAGAAGCGCGTGTTCGGGAGGGCGTAGCGATCCTCCTTCTCCGCCGCCGCGTAGATCAGGGCGCCGGCGCTCGCGACCCAGCCGGTGCCGATCATGATCACGCGTGGCGCGATCGCGCGCACCATGTCGTGGATCGTGTCGCCCGCCTCGACGTGCCCGCCCTGCGAGTGGACGATCATCCGAATGGGCGCGTCTCCGGCCGAGGCGAGCGCGAGGAGCTGCGCCGAGACCACGCGGGCGAGGCGTGTATCGACCTCGCCGTAGACGAGCACGGTCCGCGCCGCGAACAGCGCGTCGGCGGCGCGATCGACGAAGGCGCGGTCGTCGGTGGTCGTCCTGGGATCCTCGGCTCCTCGCGGCATCACGACCACGATGCGTCGGTCGGCGAGCGTGCGCCATGTCCGGGACGCGCTCGTTCATGTCCACCCGTCTCGATCTCTCACGACGGGCGCTCGCGACATGTCCGATCGTCTCGATCTTCGTCGGGCGATGGACCTCGCGCCGCGGGCGCGTCATGCTGAGCACGATGACCGAACGGCCTCCGATCCTTCCCGAAGCGCTCGAGCGTGGCACCGCTGCGAACGACGACGGCCGCAGCGGGAGAGACGGCGAGACCCGCGATCCGTACGTCGCGCGAGCGATCGCCGCGATGAAGGCGGGCCCGTCGCGGCGCTGGACGGTGGCGGCGCTCGCGAGGGTCGCCGGTCTGTCGCGCGCCGCGTTCGCGCGCCGCTTCACGCGCGAGCTCGGCGTCGGTCCTGCCCGCTGGCTCACGGAACATCGGCTCCGCATCGCGCAGGAGCGGCTCGTCGAGACGGACCTCGGGCTCGCCGCGATCGCGTCCGAGATCGGCTACGCGACCGAGTTCGCGTTCGCGAAGGCGTTCAAGCGCATGTTCGGCGTCGCGCCGGGCCGCTTCCGCCGCCTCGCGCGCGCGCCCCGTGCGCTGGGCGCGCGGCCGTCCTTCCGAGCCGCCGCCTGATCCTCACGCGCGGCCGAGCTCGAGGGCGGCCGCGTCGAGGATGGCGCGGAGGCTTCGCGAGACGTCTTCGTTCGTCGTCGCCCAGCTCGAGACGCTGATGCGCATCGCGCGCCGGCCTCGCCACGTCGTCGGGCCGCACCAGCACTCGCCGGAGCGCTGGACGCGATCGATGACGCGATCGGTGATGTCGTCGTCGTCGCCGAACCGGACGAGCACCTGGTTGATGACGACCTCGTTCAGCACCTCGTGGCCCGCGGCGCGGAGCCCTTCGGCGAAGCGGACGGCGTGATCGCTCGTGCGATCGACGAGCTCGGCGACGCCCGAGCGACCGAGCGTCCGCAGCGCAGCCCAGACGTCGACCACGCGCGCGCGCTGCGAGGACTGCGGCGTGTGGTGCAACGGCTCGAGCACGCCGCCGGACGGGAGGTAGCCGGCGACCGCGGACATCGTCGGCCGGAGCCGAGACGCGTCGCGCAGCATGACGATGCCGCAGTCGTACGGGACGTTGAGCCACTTGTGCCCGTCCGTCGCCCACGAGTCGGCTCGCCCCATGCCCTCGGTGAGCCGCCGCCGCGCAGGGACGGCCGAGGCGGCGGCCCACATGCCGAACGCCCCGTCCACGTGCACCCAGGCGTCGCGCTCGCGCGCCCAGTCCACGAGCGCGTCGAACGGATCGAACGCGCCGGTGTTCACCTCGCCCGCCTGCGCGCAGAGGATGACCGGCCCTTCGACCTTCGGCAGCTCGGACGGGATGATGCGGCCTTGCTCGTCCGCGGGCGCGACGACGACGCGCTTGCGTCCGAGGCCGATGATGGCGAGCGACTTCGCGATCGTCGAGTGCGCGCTCGCCCCGACGACGACGGTGACGGGCGGAGCTCCGATGAGCCCGTCGTTCGCGACGTCCCAACCGACGCGCGCGAGCACGTGATCGCGACCGGCGGCCAGCCCGCAGAGGTTCGCGATGGTCGCCCCCCCGACGAACATGGCCTCGGCGCCGGCCGGAAGCCCGAGCAGGTCGACGAGCCATCGCGAGACGATCTCACGAAGGCGCGCCGCGATCGGAGACATGACCGCGAGCGCGACGTTCTGATCCCAGGCGCTCGCGAGCACGTGCGCCGCGAGCGAGGCCGGCAGGCACGCGCCGTTGACGAACCCGAAGTAGCGGCCCCCGGCGCTCGCGACCGTCGCCGGAGAGCCGACACGATCGAGCAGCGCGAGGGTCTCGGCCGGGTCCGACGGGCCGGCGGGCAACGGGACGTCGAGCTCGGAGAGCGCATCGAGCGCCGCTGCCGTCGGCGCGACCGGACGCTCGTCGAGGCCCTCGAGATACCGCGCCGCGCGCGCCGCAGCGTCGGCGAGCAGGCGAGCCGCTTCGTCGTGGAGCATCCCACGTGGGATGCTCGATCGCGGCGTTCCGTTTCGTGGATCGTCGCGGCTCACACCGCGCAAAGCCGCCGAAGCATCGTCGCTCCGTGCCTCACGTCGTCCGGGCACGCGCCTCCGCACGGCGCCGCATCGCGTGATTGAACAGGCCGAACGGGACGAGCGGGATCACGAGCGCGAGGAGCAATGCCGCCACCACGAAGCCGACGGCCACCGTCAGCGCGAAGAGGCCGACGTCCGCCAGCGTGACCTTGGTCGCGATCGGGGGCGTGAACCGTCGTCGCGCTTCGGCGACGGTCAGATCGAGCAGCGCGTCGAGCTCCTCGCCGTAGGTCGTCCGGTGGCGCCGGCCCCGCACGAACGCGGCGAACACACGACCCGGCGCGCGGAGCAGACCGGCCGCCGTCCCACCGAGATTCAGGGCCCAAGCCGCCCCGTAACCCTTGCATCCGGCCGCGAGCTCCCACGCGGAGATCTCCAGCTCTCCGGCGAAGTCCGTGTCGTAGCCGGTCAGGATGTGATGCAGGTCGTGGTAGCGGACCGCGGCGACGCGTGCCTTGGTGTTCGGGAACGGCATCGGGATGGGACCGAGCTTGAAGTCGACCCAGGGATCGTCATACCCGCCCGTCTCGCCGAACCCGTTGGCCTGGAAGTAGGCCCGGCGCGCCTCCCGCATCGTCATCGTGTCCTCGTACTCGACCCGCATCTCGCCCTGCCTTTCCTTCACCGACTGCGCTCGATGAGCGCGTTCACTGACTACGCTCAGTATGTGGGGACGGCAGTTGAAGCAGACAAGTGCCAAACGAGTGACATAGACTGAGCACAGTCATAGAATGGAACGCATCGATGGCGCGCCCTCCTCGAGGGAAACGGCCTGGGCCGCGGACCGCGGCGAAGGCAGCGACGAGCCGCGCGGCTCAGCGGGCGGGTACCCGCGAGCAGATCCGCGTCGCCGCTTGGGAGCTGTTCTCGACCGTCGGCTTCGAGGAGACGACGACGCAGGCGATCGCGCGACGTGCCGGCGTGGCGACCGGCACCGTCTTCTTGCACGCGAGCGACAAGGCCGACCTGCTCTTCATGGTGATGTACGACCGCCTCGATGGCGCCGTGAACGAGGCCTTCGCGACGTTGCCGGACGGTCCCCTCGTCGACCGGCTCATGCACGTGTTCGCGCGCATCTTCCGCATGTACGGCGAGCATCCGAAGGTCGGGGCCGCCTTCGTGCGCCTACTGCCGGGCGCGAACGGCCCGAACGCGGAGCGCGTGAACGGCCTCACGGCAACGTTCCTCGCGCGCATCGGCTCCCTCGTCACCGACGCACAGACGCGCGGCGAGGTGGCACGCGACCTCGACCCGCTCGCCTGCGCGCGAAACATCTTCGGCCTCTATTTCATGGCGCTGCTCGCCTGGCTCAGCGGGCTCGTGCCACTCGAGGCGGCCCTCGATCCGATGCTCCGCTCGGCGCTGGATCTCCAGTTCCGCGGCTTTCGACCGTGACCTCGAAACACGCGCTCGTCACGCTTGGTCTCCAACAAGGCCGAGGCAATCGCAGTCTCCGCCCATCGACATGACGCCCGAACACGCCCGAGTGATGGCTCGCTACAACCGGTGGATGAACGAGAAGCTCTACGCGATCGCGGAGAAGCTCACCGACGAGGAGCGCAAGAAGGACCGCGGCGCTTTCTTCGGATCGATCCACCGCACGCTGAATCACGTCCTCCTCGCCGACCGCGTGTGGCTCGCACGCTTCACTGGCGTCGAGCTGAAGGAGGGCGAGCTGGGCCCGGGCGGGATCCGGACGCTCGATCAGGAGCTCTACGCCGACTTCGACGAGCTTCGCCGCGAGCGCGCGAAGACGGACGACGCGATCGACGCGTACGTCGCGACGCTCACGGAGGAGAAGCTCGCCGGGACGCTGCGATATCTCCGGCACGGCGTCGTGAACGAGTTCCCCCTCTGGCACGCCGTTGCCCACTTCTTCAACCACCAGACGCACCATCGCGGCCAGGTGACGACGCTCCTCGTGCAGGCCGGACACGATCCGGGCGTGACGGATCTCCTGGCGATGCTCCGGGGCTGACGACCATACGCGTGCGGCGAATCATCACGCCTCGTTCGCGATGAGCTGGCCGAGCGGTTACGTACGGCAGCGGTTGGCTGGCTCGCAGCGTCCTAGCACCACACGCACACGTGTACGTTTGACGTATCACGTACAGGTGTTAGATTCAGAAGCGGGTTGGGGATCATCTCCTTCCGCTGCCGGGACACTCAGGCGGTTTTCGAGGGGCGCAGCTGCGCTCGCTTCGCGAACATCCGCGCGGTGCTGGAGCGGAAGCTTGCCATGCTCGACGCTGCGGCAAAGCTGACTGATCTCCGCGTGCCTCCGGGCAACCGCCTGGAAGCCCTCGGCGGGGATCGTGCTGGGCAGCACTCGATCCGAGTGAACGATCAGTTCCGCTTGTGCTTCGTCTGGACGGAGAACGGTCCAGCAGACGTCGAATGCGTCGACTACCACGACTGAGTCGCCCCCTTCCGCCCAACGCCGTGAGAGGTGCGAACCCAGCAAAGGATGTCGTCATGAAGCCGAAGAATGCGATGCGACCGATCCACCCGGGGGAGGTCCTGATGGAGGAGTTCCTCCGCCCGCTCGATCTGAGCGCCAACCGACTCGCAGCTGCGATCGACGTCCCGGCGAATCGAATCAGCGAGATCGTCGCTGGTCGTCGCAGCGTCACCGCTGACACGGCGCTCCGTCTCGCGGCCGCGCTGGGAACGACTGCCGACTTCTGGCTGAACCTCCAGAAGACGTACGAGCTCCGGATGGCAGAGATCGAGAGCGGACCGGCGATCCGCAAGATCCGTCCGCTGCTCCAGCCAAGCTGAAGCGGCCACATGGAAAGCGCGAAACGCCCCGAGCCTCTTGCGAGGCCGGGGGCATCGTCGTTTGCGTCCATCGCAGTCAGGCGGCGGCGAGTGCTTCCTTCACGAAGACGCGGTAGCCTGCGAGCGAAAACGGCGGACGCAGGTCGTCGACGAGCAGCGTCATCTCTACGTCCTCGAAGTCGACGCTTGCGCCTCGAACGGATGCAACGTGAAGCCCGCCGACATGACGCCGGAAGGCGCTCCCACCGACAAAGGCGTCCTCAGCGAACGCGCGGCCCTCTCCTACTCTCGGGCACGCGCGGAATCAGCGTGGCACGACCGTCACGCGGAAGTTCGAGTCGTCCGCGATGAACACGCGCGTCGGCTCGACGCGAAGTCCGCTGGGCGCGCACAGGGTGGCGTTTCCGACGGGGCCTCCGCCATTTCGGGCCAGGCCCGCGAAGCTCGGCTGGCCGATGACGCTCGTCGCGGCGGCACCTCCCGCGGATGGCAGGGGCGACCACACGAGGACGCGATTGTTGCCTTTGTCGACGACGTAGAGGCTCGTTGCATCACCGTCGACGTCACCCGGCAAGAGGATCGTCGACGCCGACGCGCTCTCGATCGTTGCCACGTTCGTCGTGAGATTGGCTGCGCCTGCCGGCTGCCCGAGCGCGAAATCGGCCGATGCTCCGCCCGTCGTCGGGATGGTGTTCCACACCAAGACGCGGTGGTTGCCCGAGTCCGCGACATGAAGTCGTCCCCCGACGACCCGAATGCCCACCGGCTGGTTCATGCTCGCGCCCGAGAGCGTCGGATGGTTGGCGGCTCCCGACGTGAGGTTCTCCGATCCAGGAGGCTGCCCGAGCGCATAATCCGCAGGCTGACCTCCCGATTGCGGGATCGTGTTCCACACGAGGACGCGGTGATTCGAGTAGTCGGAGACGAAGAGTCGCGTCCCGTCCGTCGCGACGGCGATCGGGTTGAACATCGTGCTCGGTCCGATCCCTCCCTCGTTCGGCGAGACCGACGTCAGGTTGTTCGGCCCTGCGGGCTGTCCGAGCGCGAACGACGCGGGCTCGGCGCCGGTCGGGAGCGTGTTCCAGACGAGGACGCGGTGGTTCCCGAAATCGGGAACGAAGAGCTTCCCGCCCGCGATCAGCGGACCCGCGGGGTAGTTCATGGCCCCTCCGCTCGGACCGCCATGGTTCGGGCCCGAGCTCGCGAGATTGTTCGGCCCCGGCGGTTGACCGAGCGCGAACGACGCGGGCTCCATCGGCGACGTCGGAACCCAGTTCCAACCGAGCACCCGGTGATTCGACACGTCGCTCACGTAGAAGTGGGCGCCGTCGGTCGCGGGCGCTCCCAAGGGCCGGAACGTCGTTCCGTCGACGCCGACGTTCTCGGGACTGCTCGACGTGAGGTTGTTCGGCCCGGCCGGCTGTCCGATCGCGAAGCTGGCCGCCTCGCCGCCGCTCGTCGGGAACGCGTTCCACACGAGGAAGCGATTCCTCACTGCGTCGGACACGACGACCTTCGTCCCGTCCGTCCCGACGCCGAGCGGGAGGTTCAAGCTCGCGCCGTGCACCCCGCCGTTGTCGGGCGTCGACGACGTGAGGTTCTCCGCTCCGGCGGGCTGGCCGAGCGCGAAGCTCGCGGGAGCCCCACCGGCCGTGGGGAACGTGGACCAAACGAGCACGCGCGCGTTCCCGGTGTCCGCCACGAGCAGCCTCGTGCCATCGCTCGCGACGGCGAGAGGCAAGAACATCGACGTCGCGGACGCACCCAAGCCGTTCGTCGTCAGGTTCGCCGCGCCCGCCGGCTGGCCGAGGGCAAAGCTCGCCGACTGTCCTGCGGCCGTCGGGATGGGATCGAATACGAGGACGCGGTTGTTGCCGGCGTCGGCGACGACGAGCTTCGACCCCACCAGGAGGAGATCACCTGGCGTGTGGAGACTCGTACCGGAGACACCCCCGGCATTCGGCGTGTTCGAGGACAGGTTGTCGGGGCCGGGAGGTTGGCCGATGGCGAACGAGGCCGGCTCCCCTCCGGACGTCGGGAACGTGTTCCACACGAGGATGCGATGGTTGAACCCGTCGCTGACGAACAGACGCGTGCCGTCGCTCACGACACCGAAAGGAAAGTTCATCGACGATCCCGAGACACCGCCGTTGTTCGGGATCCCTGCGGTCAGGTTCTCCGGCCCCGCAGGCTGCCCGAGCGCGAAGCTCGGCGGCTCTCCGCCGGTGGGGAACTTGGTCCACACGAGGACGCGATGGGCCCTCTCGTCCGCGACGACGAGCCTCGTCCCGTCGGTCCAGAGCGCGGTAATCCTGGTCGGTCGGCGGGCGTCGTCGAGGGTTCGGCTGGTCGTATCGGAGCTCGCATTCGGGTCACCGATGACGGCCGACTCGGGATCGTCGGCCTTGCTCGGGACCGGGTCCCAGATGCGGATCCGTCTGAAACCGTTTTCGCCGAGGAGCATGCGACCACCGTGGAACGCGATCCCCGCGGGCGCGAACGTCCCTCGTGCACGTTGCCGGACCGTTCGAGGATCCGGCTGACCGAGCCCCAAGAAGACCTGCGGCTCGAACGTGAGCTCGCCCGAGGCAAACGAGGCGCTCGCGGTCAGCGTGACCCGACCCTCGGTCGCCGTGCGAAGGAAGAACGACTTCGTCGTCTCGCCTGCGGTGACCTCGACACTGCCCGCCGGCGCGACGCTCGGCCCCCCGCGCAGTCCGACTCCGTCGCGAAGATCTTCGTCGAAGCATCGCTCGTGATCGTCACCGCGCCGGACGACGGAAACGGCGCCGCCACGCCGTCCTCGGTCATGCTCAGCGTGAACGCTGCGCAGAGGTTCGAGACGACGGGGGTCTCGGGTGGCGTGATGACGAGCGCTCTCCCCTTGGCGGGAGGCGCCGTACCGTCGGGCGCGCCGCCGTCATCGATCGCGTTCGGTGTCGGTGCCGGCCCCGGCTCACGCGCGGGATCGTCGCCGCACGCGAAGGCTCCGAGCACGAACAACGAGCCTAGAGCCGCTCCGGCCGTGATTCGTCGCATAATCCGCCCAGTATGCCCGTCTCGCGGGACGAAGTCAGCACGTCCTAAGGGACGCGCGCCGGAGCTCTGCCTTTCGACCCTCGAATGCGCGATGGAACGGGCTCGGCTCGGAGTATCGTGCTCGTCACGGGAGCTGGGCGCGCGCGATCGCGGTGAGTACCTCACGCGGAGAAGGACGAGGTCACCGAGGGCTCGGTGAAGTACCGTCGCAGCTCGGAGTGATCGAGCCGCCTCGATCAGCGGCAGTGCGGGCCGCGGAAGCGCGTCGTCCGCGAGTGCTCGTCGAGACGGTCCCAGTAGTCGGCGATGAACCGCTGCGTCGCCGTGCGATCGTCGACGATGAAGCCGAACTCCGCGAGATCGGCCGAGTAGAGGTTCTGCGAGCCGACGTAATGAGCCTGATCGTCGACGATGACGACCTTCGCGTGATTGGCGAGCGGCCTGCCGTTCGGCCAGGTCGCCGCCGGGCTCGAGCGCAAGGACTGGAAGTGAACGTGGTCGCAGAGGTGCTGGCGATGGCCCGGCCACACCTCGTCGGCGCGTCGGACGAGGGCGTTCCACGCGTCCTCCAGCGACCAGCCGTTCGCGTACGAGTCGGCGGTCGTCATCCCGTTTCCTCCGAACGCGCCTTCGTTGGACAGCGTGACGGTGACGTCGACGCCGCGACGCGCTGCGCGGGTGAAGGCGTCGAGGACGTCGTCCGGGAAGGCACCGGTCCCGGCGATGCGGACCGAGCCGAGGTCTTGCTGCGAGATCCGGATCGAGCTTCGTGCCGCGTCCATCATCGCGATGAGCGCCGTGTCGGACGGGTTCCGGTTGCGACCCACGCCGCCTTCTCCCGTACGCCCGACCGCGACGATGCGCACGTTGCCGCCGGTGAGATCCATGCCCGGCTCGAACGGTGCCGGGCAGCGATCGTCCTTGTTCCCTTCGACCTTCCCGCTCCGACACGCGACCGGCCAGATCTGGTTGACGAAGATCTGCGCGTCCGCCGCGGCCGGTCCCTTCACGTGGATGGACACGTCGCGGACGGGGTTGTCGCCGAGGTAGTGATCGTCCCAGAGGTTCATTCCTCCGACGATGGCCTCGCGACCGTCGACGGCGATGATCTTCGAGTGGTTCCAGCTCACGGGAGTCCGGCGATGCACGCCGACCGACACGCGGAGGGGCGAGCTCGGCGGGACGTCGCGCGTGAGCTGCGCGAGGAGCCCTGCGGGATCGGCCGGAGCACCGGGGAACTCGGCGATGAGCACGCGAACGCGGATCTCCTGGCTCTTGTTCGAGAGCGTCGTGAGCGCGTTGCGCATCGTGGCCAAGAAGCGGCCGGTCGGAGCGGTGAGCGTCGTGACGTCGAGCGTTCGCGTCGCGCGCGTCATGACGCCGTAGATCGAATCGAGGACGTAGTCGGAGTGTCCGACGCAGAGGTTCTTCTTGGCCCCGCCGGGCGACGTGCGGGTCGCCTCGAGCGCCTGGCAGGTGCTGCCGTCCGAACAGTCCTCGTTCGTGACGCACGCCGAGAGCCCGAAGTCGGGATCGCGAGCGCCGCTGCCTCGCGGCGCCGAGATCGCCGGTTGTCCCCACGTGTGAATCGAGGGGACCTGCAACAGCCAGCCGCCTTCGAGCACGTTGCCCGTCGTGATCGACCAGGTCTTCCCGCGCTCGCTCGGGTTCCGAACCTGGAGGGCGGCTTCGACCTTCGCCGTCACGTACCCCGTGGAGAGCTCCGACTCCGCGTCGGCCGCGTCGTCGTCGCTCGGGTCCGAGCACGCGGGGGCAGAGAGAACGGCGAGAATCGACGAACCGATCAACCCCAACAGACGCCGCACGCACGACATGTAGCTCCACGCGGAGCGTCGGCAACTCGTCGTCTAGCGAAAGTCGAAATTCGCCCTGGGATGATCCGTACCCCACCCCTCGGCACCGCGGAGAAACCGGACTCGCGAGATTGGACGAACGGCGATCCTGAGGCGTCCACCGCCCAGGGTGATCTACTTGCGGGCGACGTGATTCAGCGCCTCAGCGCGGCGCGGACGGTGCCGCCGTTGATGTCGGTCCAGTAGACGCCGTCGTCATCGGCAGCGAGGCCACGCGCCGTGCCCGCCAACTTCGCGATCGATTCGGGGGCCGATGGCGTGCCGTCCTTTCGTACGGCGAGCACGTTGCGATGGTACGGGCCGTCCTCCGCCTCCGTGAACGCGTAGCCGAGCCCGCTCGTGTGCGTGAGGAGCTGGCGCACCGTGATGGTGGGCGCCGTTCCGGCCTCGAGCCGCGGCGAGAGCTATGCGATCGCCGAGGGCGAGCAGCCGCCTGCAGCTCGAAGCGCTCGGGCAGCTGCAAGTGCAGCCGTCGCGGTCACCAGCCGTTCGCGATCTGCGCGAGGAGCTGCTCGAGATCGACCCGATCGCTCCCCGGCCAGCTCGAGCCGTAGATCCAGGATCGCCTACCGTACTTCGCCTCGAGCGCGCAGGCACGCTCGGTCGGGACCCACTCGTACCTGGACGACTCCTGCCACGAGAGCTCCTGCGTGACGAGATCGGAGCACGGGTTGCGTTCGAGCTCGCAGACGAGGAGGCGCGGGAAAGAAGCCCAAATGGTCTCGACGAGCGCGTCGGTGACGTGTGAGGCCGCGAGGCCGAGCGCGCGGAGCTCGCTCGCCGTCGCGAGGCTCGCGAGCAGCTCGGCGTCGACCCGGAGGCCCGTGAGGTCGAGCCAGCAGACGCGCGCGAGCAGGCCCTCGCGAACGATCCGCGGCACGAGCGCGACGTCGCCGGTGAGCCGGACGCGCCGGATCGGTGCGCGATCGAGGATCTCCGAGCCGTTCGCGAGCATCGTCGCCGCGTCGATCACGATGCTCTCCACGAACCCGCCGGACAGCGTCGCTCTGGAGACCCCGAGCCCGGCCAGCTCCTCGCTCCACTCCGGGTGCGCCGCCAGCAGCTCCTTCTCGACGGCGCTCACGAAGGCTCGGTACTCCGGCGTCGAGGCCTGCTCCGCGCGGCGCGCGAGCTGCTCGCGCACGAGACGTGCACGTGCATGATCGCCGCGACGTTCCACGAGCCCGGCCCACATCTCACGCAGCACGAGATCGTCCGGATAGCGCGCGATCTCCCGGAGCAGCAGCATCGCGTCGCCGTCGGGGTTCACGCTTCGTCCTTTCGTGCTCCGTTCACCCGAGCGGGGCCGCGGCCGCCTCGACGACGCGCGTCGCCTGCCCTGCGAGGATCGTGCGTCTCGGCTCGAGCGACGCACGCTCGCACAACACGCGGAGCTCCTCGTCGCTCCGCACCTTTCCGGCCGGAGTGAGGAGGAGCATCTCGAGATCGATCATCGCGCCGAGCGGCTCCAATCGACCGTGCGCTCCCTGCAGAACGTGGCCGATGACGAGCACGCGGCCGTGCCGATTCATCGCACGCCGAGCTCGGGAGAGGAGCGCGACCGCATCGTCGTCGCCGAGCGCCTCGAGCCGATGCGAGAGCAAGTACGCGTCGCCGGCAGGCAGCTCGGCCTCGGGGAGCACGAGCTCGCATCGATGCGCGACGCCGGCGGCCGAGAGGACCGCCTTCGCGCGCGCGAGCTCGTCGGCCTTCCCGACGTAGACCCCCTCCGAGCGACCCGACATCTTCAGGATCGCGGCGAGGAACCCGGGATCGCCGCTCTCGACGTCGACGTACCGCTCGGAGCGACCGAAGCCCGCCGCGTAGTCCGCCAGCGCCGCGCGATGCGCCTCGGCGACGCGCGCACGTTCGAGCGCGTAGAGGTCGACGTCCGCTGCGCTGCGCGGACCGCCGCGGAGCACCGACTCCAGGCTCGCCCAGCGCTCGTGGTACGCCGGCGCGCCTCGCAGAGCGGCTCCGTCGCCGAAGCTCGGCGCGTCGCCGCCACGAACGAGCATCCCCCCGAGCTCGGTGAGTCGGAGCGTCCCTCCCGACTCGGACACGAGGTTCAGACACCTGCACAGCGCCATCACGCGCGCGAGCGCCGCCGCGTCGGTGCCGGTCGCCTCCGCGAGCTCTTCGACGCTCCGCGGCCGCTCCGCGAGACGGTCGAACACGCCCAGCCTCACGAGGACGGGCACGGCGTGAGCGTTTCCCATCGCCGTCATGAAAACCGTCAAGGCGGCCCCGGGCGGAAGCTTCGGTATCGGAGGTGCCATCCGCGCAGCGTACCGTAACGAATCGGCCGTGCGGCGCTCGTCGCGCGTCGGCCGAGGCGCGGCTCGGCGAGCGCGAGTTCGGCGGCGGCCAGCGGATGCCCAGGCCGGAATGTGGCGAGCCGGCTGCGAGGCGGACGTCGTCGGACGGAGCAGGCAGCGCCTTCCAGACGTCGGGATGCTCGTTCGGGCGCTTCTCTGCGTTCTCGACGAGCGCTTCGTAGAGGACCCCCTCGTGGACGACGAATGCGCCTGCGGGATACGTCACGACCGGCTTCGGATCACCGGGCGTACGCGTCGCCCTGTCCGTCCACCACTCGAGGCGCCGGTAGTCCTCGTCGATGGCTGCTCCCATGAAGTCTCGGAAGACGACGCGGGGAACCGTCCCTTGCAGGTTTGTTCGTCGCGGTCACGATCGCAGGCGGGTTGTTCGTCAGGAACGGCTACGGACCGTCGACCGTGTTGTCGCCGAGGACGTGCGGGTTCTTGGTCCCTGCTCCGACGCCGAAGATCGCGGTCGGCGGCTTCGCGCTCGAGACGTGTCAGCTCGGGACCTGCGGCTGCTGAGCTCTCGAGCGTGCGGGCTGAGCCGAATCCGAATGCGCAGCCCTCCCGCTCCCTTCCTTCTTTTCACTATCCTTGGCAAGAGGTGCTCGCGCGATGTCCGAGCTCGGCCTGCTCCGCGTTCTCTTGCTCCTGGCCATGGCCATGGGGCCGCTCGGTACGCATCGCTTCTTCTTCGCCGAACCGTCCCTGCTTCGCGTCGGGGCGCACGTCGGTGCGCTCGCGTGCACGGCGATCGCCGTCTTCGCGGACGTACCGATCCTCGGCGTGGCATGGCTCCTCTTCTGCGCCGCGAGCTTCGCGCTCTTCCTCCGAGAGCGTGCGACCCGAGACGGCGCGACGTCACTGCGTTCCCCCGAGGTGCTCGCCGCATGCGTGCCTTTCCTCTTCAGCAACATCGCAGCGGTGTGGCTGGTCGGAGGCACGAACGACCTCCGCATCCTCGGATACGACACCGCCTTCAGCTACTACGCTGCGCTCCACGGGAACGTGCTCGGCTGGATCGTGGTCGGCGCGCTGGCGATCCTCGCTCAGAAGAGCGGGCCTCGCCAGCGCGTCTACCTGGCCTCGGTGCTGGTGTGCCTCGTATCGTTCCTCGCGATCGCGTTCGGGATCCACCAGCTCCGCTGGCTGAAGCCGATCGGCGTCCTCGGCCTCTCCCTCGCGCTGGCGGCCGGGCAGCTCACGTTCTTGCGAAGCGTGTGGTCCACGAGCCGTCCCGCGTTCGCGCTCGGATGCATCGCGTTCGCAGGCCTCGTCTTCACGATGGTGCTCGCCTGGCAGAACGAGCTCTCGATGCCGCCGGCCATCGACGTCGCCGGCATTCGCGGCATGGTCTCCGTCCACGGCACGCTCAACGCCGTGCTCGTCGCGCCGTGCTTCCTCGCCGCCGTGAGGGTCGCGATGCGCTCGCGGTGAGGTCAGTGTGTCGCGATCGTGGGCTTCATCACGTAGCGGACGCTGCCCTCGGGGTGCGTCACGTCGACGACGACCTCGCTCGGCGCCGAGGTGGCCGGCATCTCGAGGACGCAGGTCGCCGCGAGCGCGGGGGCGAGCGGGATCTCGAGGAGCCCGCGCCCGAGGACGAGCAGCTCGAGGTCGAACAACGAGAACGTCTGGGGCAGACCGAAGACGTTCGTGCGATGACGGTCCACGCCGAAGCCGCCCGTCGCCTGCGCCCAGAAGTCGGCGTCGACCTCCTCGGGCAGCGGACCGGGTCCCTGCGCGGCGTCGACGAGCGCCGGGTCGATCGTGGAGACGATCTTGTTCCCGAGGGCCGTGACGATCTCGTCGATCGGCCGCGGGCGCCACGGGGCGCGGAGGTACGAGGAGCGCGAGCCGCTCTCGTGGAAGGTCGAGTCCGTGATCGGGATGAGCACGGTGAGCCCGTCGAGCTCGTGCGCCGGCCACGCGGACGTGTACGGCGGGTCCTCGATCCCGTCGCCGATCACGTTCGGCCGGCCGTCCTTGGTCTTGCCGATGACGTTGTTGGCCGCGAAGTCGATGGCAGCGGCGAGGTTCTCCGGAGCGTCGCCCCCGTCGTCGGCGTGCAGCTTCGCGATGAAGTCTCGCAGGCGCGCGACACCGGCGGCGTCCTTCAAGCTGACGGGCGGGAAGAACGGAGAGCGCTCGGGGATCGGGCCGCTCACGCCGCTGCAGTCCTCGAAAGGAATGTTCACGCCGACGGCGTCCTGGAACGTGACGACCCCGATCTTGCCGTCGAGCCCCAGGCTCGTCGCGCTCTGGACGAAGTCGAGGAGCGAGTCGCGGACCGCCGCGATGACGGGGCTCATCGATCCGGTCACGTCGACGAGGAACACGACGCTGATCGGCGTCTGTCCCTCGCCGGTGCACGTCACACGCGACGGCGTCACCGCGGCCGAGTCCATGGTGACCGCGAAGCTCGAGGCGCCGAGCCCCTTCAGCGGGAAGTCGTTGAAGCGGAGAGCGGTCGAAGGCTCCGTCCGATTCACCTTCACGAGCCCGGTGAATGTCGTGCGGAGGAGCTGCGCCTGCGGGACGTAGACGGAGTACGCGTCGATCGCCGCGATCGGCGCGTCCGGATACTGGATGCGGAGGTCGAGGTCCTCGAGCTGCTCGCGCGTGAGGAACGAGCTGAAGTCCGCACCGCCGCCGCGCTCGCCGGGCTCGTAGGCGTGGCAGGCCCTGTCCACTGCCTCGATGTCGCCCGAGCCCGAGCTCGAATGGCCCGAAGACGATGCGTCGCTGGAGTCAGCGCAGCCGGCGACCGAGAGCACGGAGGCGAGGACGACCGCCGCGGCGGCGCGGGAAGGAAGTTCAAGTAGTGAAGCAAACGTCATGGTCGCGAGCTCAGCAATGGATGTACCGAGGGCCTCACGCCAGAAATCCGAGCCTCGAGCGCGCTCGGCGCCGTCGGACCTCTGATCGATGTGTCAGATGCCGGTGGCCCGTCATACACGGTGTCGGCGCCCGCGCGTTGCAATCCTGTTCGGCCGATCGTTCACCGATGCACGACCGTGGCGCGTGCCTCCACGGGATCTCGCGGGCTTGCGTGATGGCACGGCACACGCATCGAGTGAGGTCGCGCCGACGGCGAGGCTTCCCCCCCGAGCCCGCTGCGGCGCTTTTCTTTTCGTCGGCTCTCGCTGCGACTGCCTCAGTACAGCATGTACGTGGAGAACTGCTTCGTCGCGGTTGCCGAGTTGCCGGCGGGGTCGGTCGCGGTCACCGCGAAGATGCAGTTCCCCACCGTGGTGGGCGCCGTGAACGTGAGTACCGTCTCGCACGAAGCGAACCCCCGGACGGGGGAGTTCGGATAGGAGCGACTCACCGTGCCGACGTTCCCGGCTGCGTCGACGGCCCGGACCTCGAAGGTGAACGTACCGTCACCGAGCGACCCGTAGGCGAAGGACGTCGCGCAGGCGGAGAACGAGCCGTTGCCGATGCGGCACTGGTTCGTCGTGGCCTCGCTCACGGAGAAGGTGAAAGCCCCCGCGATGTCGTTCGTCGCCCCGCTCGGACCGGAGAGGATGGTGACGACGGGGGCCTTCGTGTCGACGTGCCCGGGCGGCTCGACGTGAACTCGAACCGCGCCTGGGTCTCCTTCGTGATCGGATCGGGACGACTCGTGAGCACCGTCTCGATGAGCCCGCTGCCCGGTGCGAAGCTCCGCGTTCGACTCGAGAAGAAGACCGACGGCGACAATTCGTTCGATCGCGTCTTCCTCTATTCCATGGAACACGAAAGCAGCCAGAACCGGCCGAGGCTCAGCGTCCAGTACGAGGTCCCGTAGCGAGACCGAAGGTCGCCCTCATCGCGCGACTCGCTTCGGTGCGTTCCCCTCGCTCGTCGCGCATGACGACCTCGACGTGATCGAGCGCTCCGCGTGAAGTGCGCGCACACGTCCAGACGGAGAAGAGCGTCGATCTCCCGGCCCTCGGAACGACGTCGACGCGCCGCACGGGCACGAGGTCCGCGGCCGCCGCGCCCCGAAGCACGCGCTCCGGGTGGCGGCCGTCGGCGCACACGACGACGACGCCTTCGGGCGAGAGCACGCGCGCCGCCGCGGCGAGGTAGTCCTCGACTCCGCCGCGAAGCTCGAGGCGCGCCGCGGCGCGCTGCGGATCCGGCGACGGCGAAGCCGTGCCCAGCGGGAGATACGGCGGGGTGCCCGTGACGAGCGTGCACGACCCGTGCGGCCAATCGCGCGTCACCTCGCGGAGGTCGCCATGGATGAGCGTCACGCGTCCGGCGAGCCCGTTTTCATGAACGTTCCGCTTCGCCAGCTCGAAGCTGACGTCCTGCGCCTCGATCCCGAAGCCGCGCGCGGCGGGCAGTCGCCACGCCACCATCAAGAGGACCGAGCCGATTCCGCAGCCGAGATCGAGGAAGCTCTCCGCGTCGGGCGCGGCGCGCACGGCTTCCCACGCCGTCGCGAGGTCATCGACCGAGAAGCGGTGCCCACGCCGCCGCTGGAGCAACCGGAAAGATGCGGTCACGGCGTCGCTCGTGAGCTCGTCGGCGATCATCGCTGCCGTACCACGATACACCGGCAGCCTCGGGAGTCGGACGAGTGGTTTCGACGTCCTCCGGTGGGACGGCTACCGGCCCATGCGCCGGATCGTCGATGGCTCGACGGCGCGCCAGCGCGCGAGCTCGGCTCGGTCCGGGACGTCTTCGCCCGCGAGATGGCGCTCCAGCAAGTGAAGCGAGTCGACGCCCCAGAAGAGCTGGTCGTCGACGAGCATCGTCGGCACGCCGAACGCGCCCTGTCCGATGGCCTCGTCGGTCGCCGACCGGAGCTTGGCCTTCAGCTCGTCCTGTCCGGCGCGCTCCACGAGGGCCGCGCCGTCGAGCCCCGCCTCGACGGCGATCGCCGCGACGACGTCCGGCTCGTCCACGCGCCGCGCCTCTACCCACGCAGCGCGGAAGATCGCGTGGACGAGCCGCCAGCGCTCCTCTCCTTCCACGGCGTGGGTCACCCTGAGCGCGACGAGCGAGTTGAAGGGGTGCGTCGCCGGAGGCGCGATCTCGACGTTCAGCGCGCGTGCGAGCCGCGTCACGTCGTGGATCATGTACTCGCGCCGCACGGGGATCTCGGCGGGACCGCGCGACCCCGTGGAAGCCAGCATCGCCGCGAAGAGCACAGGCACGGCCTCGACCTCGACCCCTCGCCGGGCGGCCAGCGCACGGATCTGCGTCGAAGCGAGATAGGCGTAGGGCGAGACGTAGTCGAAGAGGAAGCGGATGTTTCGGGGCATCGTGGGCCGTGGCTCCTTGTTCGAGCTCGCGTTCGGACCAGAGCTGGCTCAGGAGCCTGCCGCCCGCAAGTCTTCTCGGTCTTTGAGGACGGGCCGGTACTTGCCGTCGTACCCGGTCTTTCTCATCCACTCCTCCAGGGTCCGCACGCGATCCGGGAGGATGCGATCGAGCAACGCGTAGTCGCGTGTGACGACGTCGTCGCGCCACGCCGACCACCAACCGGAGAAGTTCTCCCAGAACGTTTGGCCTCGGGGCACCTGCGCGCCGGGCGCGGCCCACGCCGCCGGCGTCGTCGGGCTGATGCCGGAGCTCGCGAAGTACTCGGCCTCGTCGAGGTCTTTGAAGACGGCTCTCTTGCCCGTGACCTTCTCGACGCACGCGACGAGCGAGCGCCAGCCGACGTGCTCGGTCGCGATCTCGAGGTTCATGCCGTTGGCCTCCTCGCGATGATCGAAGATCCAGCGGGCGTACCTCCCGAGGTCGTCGAGGTGGATCATGGGCACTCGACCCTCGCCGATCGGGTGCGCGAACACGAGCGTTCCGTCAGGCAGTGTGACGGGAGCGAACATTCCGTCGTAGAGCATCTCCATGTACGGGCCCGAGGTCAGGACCGACACGGCCATCGACGCGGGCCTCTGCGCGAGGATGAACTCGGCGACGCGTCCTTTCGCGTCGTAGTGCCCGCATCGGTACTTCTTGGCGTACCCGCTCTTCTTCTGCAGGTAGTCGAGGCTCCCCCACACGTAGTGATCGATCCCCGTTTCGACGGCGATCTCGAACAGGCGTAGCCCCCAGAACGTCTCGTTGATCTCCCCGATGACGAATCCGTCGAGGTTGCAATAGACGCGGTCCACTCGACGGAAGGCCTC
>CALFEQ010000074.1 GCA_937949945.1 uncultured Myxococcales bacterium | reverse complement strand
GCGGCACGCTCGACCTGTGGCGAACGGCCCGCGAGGTCGAGGAACTCGTCGCGAGCGGGCGACGCGTCCGGATCTTCGACATCGATCTCGCGAACCCGACCCCGCCGGACCTCTCCGGAGACTTCGACATTTTCGTCACGAAGGTTTCGATCGATCTGACGGGGATCCGGCGCTGCGACCTCGAGGTATTCACGCTCGACGGGCGCCTCCTCAAGAAGATTCCCGACATCGCCTTCGACCCCGACGACGGCGCCCTCTTCTTGTGCTGCGAGGCCGAGCTCGCGCGCGTCTCGGCCTCGGTCAAAGCCGTCAGCCGGCTCTGGGGCTGGAGCGAGGACGAGTCCGAGCGCCGGCTGCTCGCCGAGTACGTCTCGCCTTAGCAGAGCGCGTGTAACGGGCCTCCGCCTCGCGTCACTGCAGCGAGCAGGAGGCCCCATGGCTCGCAGAGCAAGAGAAGAAGAGACGCCGAGGTCGCAACCCGCGGGCAAGTCGCCGCGGCGGACCCGGCGGCTGGTCGAGGTCATGGCCGGGATCGCGGCGCTCGGCGTCGTCGGCGTGGGCGCGCTCGCGGCGCGGGCGCGCGCGGTGGTCAATGGCGACTACGCGCACGTCCCGGAGCCGGCGATCGTCGCCGACACGACGCCCGAGGGCATCGCGCGCGGCGAGATGCTGTTCCAGACGATCTGCATGGAGTGCCACGGCGGCCCCGACGGGCGCGCGACCGGAAAGCGGCTCGACGAGGTGCCGGCCTTCCTCGGCACCTTCTGGTCCGCGAACCTCGCGCACCCCGAGACCGGCGTGCATCGCCGCACGGACGGGCAGATCGCTCGCGTCCTGCGCACGGGCGTGCTGCCGGACGGGAGGCTCTCTCCCGTGATGAGCACGTTCGGGCACATCGGCGACGCGGACATCGCGGCGATCCTCGGGTACATGCGCTCGAACCCGCCGCCGTTCCAGCCGGGTGGAGAGGCTCAGCCGCGCAGCGAGATCTCGATGACCGGCGCGTTCATCCTCACGTACGTCGCGAAGGTCAGCGCCGACGACAAGCCGGCGAAGCACATCCCCGTCCCGGAGAAGGCGCCGACGGTCGAGTACGGAGGCTACATGGCGCAGGTGCTCGACTGCGTCGGCTGCCACACCGAGGGATTCGGCTCCGACAAGATGAACGACCCGAACGCCTTCGCGGGCGGCTTCGAGCTCACCGATCCCACGGGCACGAAGATCTACACGAAGAACATCACGTTCGACGAAGAGACGGGCATCGGGCGTTGGTCCCTCGAGGACTTCGAGCGCGCCGTCACGCGCGGCGTGAACCCTTCCGGTCACGTCGTGCGCAAGCCGATGCCGCTCTTCTCGCGGCTCGACCGCACCGACGTCGAGGCGCTCTACGCGTTCTTGAAGTCGCGGCCGAAGGTGCACCGCCAGAACCGCCCGGGCGGGCACCCGGTCGAGAAGGCGCACCCCGGCGATCCGCCGGAGGTCCTCTTCGCCAACCTCGGCTGCGCGGCCTGCCACGGCGAGAACGGTCCGTACCGCGACAAGCTCATGGGAGCGATCGACAAGCCCGACGCCGACGTCGCGGCATGGATCCTCGATCCACAAGCCACCAAGCCCGGCTCGGTGATGCCGTCGTTCAAGGGACAGATCGATCCGGCGCAGGCGGAGTCGCTCGCGCGGTACGCCAAGGAGCTCGCGCGACGGCGGCGTCGGAGCTGACGCCGTGTGGCTGGAAAATGGTCCGCCGCGCGCCCGCCTGCGCTATGCCTCGCCCGTGTCACCGACCGAGCGCGACCCGGCAAACCTCGAGCTCTCGACGGACGAGATGCGCGCGATGACGAACGCCGCCCTCCGGCGCGTCCTCGAGCACCTCGCGCACGTCGACGAACAGCACGCCGCCGGCGACACCGACGTCGGCGCCTACACGCAATCCCTGCGCGAGCCCGCCCCGGAATCCCCCTCCCCGATCGAGCCCATCCTCGACACCTACTTCGAGGAGTGGGTCCCGCGCGCCCTGACGACGAACGGCCCCGGCTACCTCGCGTACGTCCCCGGCGGCGGCGTCTTCCCGGCGGCGATCGCCGACTTCATCGCCGACACGACGAACCGCTACACCGGCACGCGCTTCGCCGCGCCGGCGCTCGTGCAGCTCGAGGCGAACGCGCTCGATTGGCTGCGCGACTGGATGTGCTTCCCGGAGACGACGCGCGGCGTGTTCACGACGGGCGGCTCGATGGCGAACTTCAACGCCATCCTCTGCGCGCGCGAGCGGCTGCTCGGGCCGGACATCCGGCGCGGCGTCCTCTACACGTCGACGCAGGCGCACCACTCCGTGAAGAAGTCGGCGCGCCTCGCGGGCATCCTGGCGGACCGCGTCCGCTCGCTGCCCGTCGACACGTCGTTCCGGCTTCGCGTCGATGCGCTCGAGGAGGCGATCGCGGAGGACCGGCGCGCCGGGCTCTTGCCGTTCATGGTCGTCTCCGCCGCCGGCACGACGAACACGGGCGCGGTCGATCCGCTCGAGAGCATCGCCGACCTCTGCGCCCGCGAGGGGCTCTGGCACCACGTCGACGGCGCGTACGGCGCGTTCTTCCACGCGTGCCCGGAGCTGCGGCCGCTGCTCCCCGGCCTGTCGCGCGCCGACTCGCTCACGCTCGATCCGCACAAGGGGCTCTTCCTTCCTTACGGCACGGGCGCGCTGCTCGTCCGCGACGGGTCCGCGCTCCGCGCGGTGCACGCGACGACGGCCGACTACCTCCCCGACACGATCCACGACGACGCGTACGATCCGAGCCACTACGGGCCCGAGCTGTCGCGCGGCTTCCTCGGGCTCCGCGTCTGGCTCACGGTGAAGACGTTCGGCGCAGCACGCATCCGCGCGGCGATCGCCGAGAAGCGCGCCCTCGCCTGCTCCGCCGCCGAGCGGATCGCGGCGGTGCCCGGCGTCGTCATGGTCGCGCCCCCGCAGCTCTCGCTCTTCGCCTTCCACCTCACCTGGCCCGGCGCGACGCGCGAGGACGAGAACGCGGCGACGCGCGAGCTGCTCGATCGCGTCGCCCGGCGCGGCCGCGTCTACCTCACGGGCTGCACGACCGAGGGACGCTTCCTCGCGCGCGTCTGCGTGCTCAGCTTCCGGACGCGGAAGCAGCACGTCGACGCCTGCGTCGAGGACGTCACGGAGGAGACGCGCGCCATCCTGGCTCGCAGGACCGAGAGAGCGTGAGCGCACGCGTCAGCGCGCACGCGGCGAGGCGCGCCCGCGCGCGACGTCGAGGCCCACGTACCCCACGACGAGCCGCGTGAGCTCGTCGCCCAGCGCGGCCCTGTCGATCTGCGGCCGGTCGACCACCGCGCTCTGCACGACGGCGAGCACCGCGCGCACGAGGACGAACGCGACCATCTCGTGATCGACGCCCTCCACCTCGGACGCGCGCAGCGCATCGGCGACGACCGCCTCGAGCCGCTCCTCGAAGCCGAGCATCTCGCGCCGCGCGCTCGTCCGGAGGACCTGCTCGATGAGGACGCGGTGCAGGGCCGGGTTGATGCCCTCGGCGCGGAGCAGATCGCCGAGCAGCTCGCGGACGACGGCCGGGAAGGTCGCGCGATCGACCCGCTCGAGGCGGCCGGCGACCAGGGAGACGAGGCCCTCGCGGTAACGGCGCAGGAGCTCGACGGCGATGGCGTCCTTGTTCGGGAAGTACTGATAGAGCGAGCCGACGCTCACGCCGGCGGCGGCGGCGATTCGGTTGGTCGTCGCCTTCGCGTAGCCCTCCTTCACGAAAACGCGAGCCGCCGCCTCGAGCAGGGTCTCGACCATCGCCATCGAGCGCTGCTGGACCGGCAATTTCCGCGGGACTGCGCGCTTTGCCTTCGCCATCCGGCTTCGAGTGGAACGCGAGTAGCGAATGCGAGCAATACCTCGCATCATTCGCCCGAGCACTTTCACCGACACGCCGGAGGAACGACCCCATGATTCGCCTGAACGCCGAGTGGACCGACCTCATGAAGAACTACGAGGCCGATCACCAGGATCC
>CALFEQ010000073.1 GCA_937949945.1 uncultured Myxococcales bacterium | reverse complement strand
TGCTCTGTCCTGAAGTCCTTTCTCGAGCGGGAGACCGGGTTCGAACCGGCGACGTGCACTTCGGGCCGGCTTCGCCGTCCCTCCGTGGACCTCACTGGACTTCGTCCACTCCGTGGACTCCGTCCACTTCGGTTCAGCTTGGTCTTGCTCTGTCCTGAAGTCCTTTCTCGAGCGGGAGACCGGGTTCGAACCGGCGACGTTCAGCTTGGAAGGCTGACGCTCTACCAACTGAGCTACTCCCGCAGGTGTTCCGAGATCCTCGTTCGTTGGTGGAAGTGCTGGGGTGAGAAGGAAGTCAGAGGAAGAAGGGGAAGAGGATCGACGGCTGCCGATCCGGTGGAGGGTGTTGGATTCGAACCAACGTAGGCATAGCCGGCAGATTTACAGTCTGCTCCCTTTGGCCACTCGGGCAACCCTCCGGGATTGTTCGTGAAAGCTAACTCAAGCAGGAGGCCTACGCGTCGTCCTCCGAGCTAGCGAGGGGACTTGAACCCCTAACTGCCGGTTTACAAAACCGGTGCTCTACCGATTGAGCTACGCCAGCGCGACCGATCGACTCGGCACCGGGAGGACCCCCCGGCCCGATCCGACGGGGCGCGGACGTTAGCCCATGGACGAGTGCCGCGCAAGCAAGTCAAGAGCCAAGGAAGACATAGCTTTGTTGCTCGCCCGGCGCGAGCCGGCGAGCAAAGGAGCAAAGGCCGCCGCTCGTTCGCACTGACGCGACCGGGAGTCAAGCGGGGGCTCTCAGGTGCGCGCTCGGGAGGGATCGCCCGCGGCTCTGCGATGCGGCGGAGCAGGACAGCGCGCGCGTCGACGGCGACACCGGCCTCGGGCGCGACAGCGCCCACGTTCTCAGTCGTCGTCGTCGTCGTCGTCGTCCGAGCTCCGACACGTACAGGTGGTCGCCGCGTAGCTCAGCTCGTCGAAGGTCGACGTGCAGGTCGAGCAGTAGACCCGTTGCGGCTCACTCACTTCGCAAGTCTCGCCGCTCGGAGGCAGCCCGTCCCTGCATCCTGCATCCTTTCGGTGATTCTCGCAGGCGGGTCTCTCGGCGAAGGTGCCGGGCACGCGCGGCGGGCCGCACGCCCACTTTCCCTTCCGCCCTCGTCCTCCCCCGTCGCCCGCCTCGCGCTCTTCGCTGCCGTCGTCCACGAGCGGCCCGACGACGTCGATGGCAGCATCGTCGCCGGCCGTCCCTCCGTCTTCCGTGACGGGTACCGGCCCGCCACCCGGACCGTCCTCACCGTGGTCCTCGATGTCGAGGACCGTCCCGCACGCAGCGACGATCCCGAGCGTGGCGGCGACCAGCAGACGGCGCATGATCTCAGTATAGACGGTCGAGCTCCACGCGCGACCGTCACGGCTTCTTGGCCGTCGCTTTCGCTGCCTCCTCGGCTGCTTTCTTCTTCATGAGCTCGAGGGTCTTCTCGAGCGTCTCCTCGGAGAACGGGAAGCGCTTGATCGTCTCCTTCTCCTCCTCGAGCGCGCGCTCCATCTCTTGCTTCGCGGACTCGGCGCGCTTCATCCACGCGGAGGCCACACCCGTGCGCTCACCGAGCGCGAGCGTGCGCTTCATCATCTCGATGCCCTTCTCGAGGAGCGCGCGGTAGCGCACGTGCATGATCCCGTAGAAGAGCTGTCTGTCGCTCTCCGTCTTCGCCTTCTCCGGCGGAGGGATCATCATGAGGTGCTGGTGCAGCGTGCGGTACATCTCGCCGACGCGATAGCCGCTCATCGCCGCCCAGTGCGGATCGACCGAACGGATCGCGTCCGCGTACGACGACTGCGCGTCGAGAAGGAGCTGGCAGCGCATCTCGAGCTTCTGCACGAAGTCGGGCGGCGGAGGGTTGAGTGAGATCTTCTCGGAGCGCGCCTTGCGGATCTCGCCCTGCGCGAACTTCAGCATCGCGGCGGCGACGGGGAGCTGCCCCGTCGCGCCGAAGCGCGTCTCCTCGACGAGGTCGAGCCCGTCGTTGACGTCGCGCGACGCGCCCGTCTCGTCGCCGGCGATGATCCGCGCGAGGCCGCGCGCACCGAGCCCGAGCATCTTGTCGGCGACCTCCACGTCCTTCTGCGCGAGGATCCGTTCGCCGACCTCTCCGAGCGCCGCCCAGTCCTCGAGATACGCGTCGAGCGAGACCTCGCGCGCGATCGCGCTGCGCGCGTTCGGATCGTCGGGGAACCGCCGCGAGACCTCGCGGTAGCGCTCGCGCGCCTTCTCGTACTCGCCGAGGCTCTCGTAGGCGAGCGCGAGGTCGTAGATGATCCGCGGGTTCTTCGCGGCCTCGGGATCGCCCGCGAGCAGCGCCTCGAACGCGTCGACGGCCTCGCGCCAGTTCTGCGCGAGGATCGCGTGCTCGCCTCGCGCCTGGAGCTCCTTCGCCGTGCCTTCCACGCGCGTGCCGATGATCTGGTTCGAAGCATCGATCGTGCGTGGCGGAGCCTTCGGCTCCCCCTGCGATGCACCGCCGCAGGCGACGAGCGGTGAGCCGAGGGCGAGGACCAGGATCGGAAGGAGCCGGCGCATGTTCATCACAGGATAGGACCACGCGAAAGCGAGATGGTTCCGTCGTGCCCGCAGCCGTTCAGCCCCATCGTTCGTCGGAGCGAGAACGTGCGGAGACGTCGCAGACTTCGACGCGACGTCGAGCGACGGGTAGCGACGGTAGCGACGGTGAAGAGACGGGCCTGACTCTGGCGGGAATGAACCAGGGTGTTAGGACGTAGGCGCTTCGTGCGAACGCGCGAAGGACGGGGGGCGAGACGACGGAGAATGCCCTCCGTCCATGCGCGTCGTAGCTCGTGCGTGGTTACGGAGGACTCATGAACCTGTCACGTCTCAGTGCCCGTGATCTCGAAGCTCAGGCGCGCGCGGTGGAGGCGCAGATCAAGAAGCTCGATCACCGGCCGCGTCCGACACCCTCCGAGCGGATGCTCTCCGCGAAGCTCAAGAAGCTGCGCCTGACGCTGAAGGATCGACTCGAGGCCGTGTCGAAGTAGCACGCGCTCGGCGACGGGCTCGCCGAGCAGGGCACGAGGAGAACCCCGCACGTCAAGGAGCGGGCTCGATCGCGTCGTCCTTCTCCGGCGAGCTCGTCTCGCCGCCATCACGCTCCGAACCCTTCGAATCGGACGAAGAGCTCCGCCCCTTCGGCTCCGAGCCGAGCTGGAACTCACCATCCGTACGCGCCGTCGGCAGCGCGCTCGCGCCCGCGGTGTAGACGACCTCGTTGAGCTCTTCGAGGGCCTCGTTCGTCCGAACCTTCCACTCCGCCGGCAACAGCCCGGGCGACAGCTCTTCGTGCGCTTTGGCGATCGCGAGCCAGTGGCGCGCGTCGGCCTTGTAGCCGATGCGATAGTCCGTCATCCCGCGGAGGTACGCGTACTGGGCCTGCTCGGGCAGCGTGAGGCGCCTGACGTCGGGCTCGAGATCCCGAAGTATGGCGAGCGTGCGATCGTGCTCGTTGAGCTCGAACGCGCGCTGCCCGCGCGCGAGCTGATCCCGGTACGTCGTGCAGGACACCGCCACGAAGGCCAGGAGGACCGCGGCGGCGCGTCTCGAGACGTGCATGCTCCGAGTATCGGGCCAGCGCTGGTCGTTGCCAACAGCCGCGTCTCGCCCGTCCTCAGACCGAGGCCGTTCGGCGCCGTAGCGCGGCCACGAGCACACCCGCCGCCAGCGCGACGAGCTCCACGCCGGGGAACGTCCCGCGCCGGCCGACCGCGTCGCAAGAGCACCGCGAGGTCGACGTCGGCGCGACGTCCACGGGCCCGCTCGCCGAGCGTCCGGACACCGCGGACGACGACACCTCGGCGTTCGCGCCCTCGTCGCAGTCCCAGCCGATGTCTTTCACGAGCGAGCAGCGCTCGATCGTCGAGCCGTCCGAGCGCTGGGCGATGACCTGGAGCGACACGCGGCTCACGGCGACCTCGACGAAGTGGCGTACGGGCTCGACCTTCCTCGACTCCGGGATCGGGGCTTTGACCTTGTAGACCGGAGCGCCTCCGCCGCCGGACACGATGTACCCGATGCCGTCGGCCCAACCGCGTTCGTAGATGTGGTCGTGGCCCGAGATGACCATGTCGACCTTGTGCGCCTTGAACAGCGCGGGGATCCCCGCGTCGTGCAGGCGCTTGTTGTTGCCGTGCGGGCCGCTCGACCACGGTCCGTGGTGGACGACGACGATGCGCCAGCGGAGGCCCGGCTCCGCGTCGGCCGCCGAAAGCGCGTTCTCGAGCCACGCCCGGTCCGGGGTGCCGTCGAAGCTCACCATCCCGTTGAGGAGGAAGAAGCGCGTGTTGCCCCAGCGGAAGGTGCCGTTCAGGTGCTCGGGCTTCTTCGCCGTCGGCTCTCCGGTCGGCGGATCGGTCGGACCGAAGTAGCGTGCGTACTGGATGCCTGCGCCGTCCGTGAGCTCGTGGTTGCCGACACACGAGAAGAGGCACCGCGTGGTCAGGAGCGGAGCCTCGATCTCGAAGAACTTCTGCCATTGGGCAGTCGACGCGCCGTTCTCGACGAAGTCGCCCGTGTGGACGATGAACTCGGACGCGACCGGCACCATCGCACGGACGACGGCCGCATGCGCCGCGTCGTCGGAGCGGTTGTCGCCGTAGACGAGGAAGCGGAAGGGCGTGTCGCTGTCGTCGCGAGGGGCCGTGATGAAGGCCGCGAGCTTCGACGACGAGCCCACGCGGACGGAATACGAGTAGCGCGTCCCGGGCGTCAGGTCCGTGAGCGTGATCGCGTGGAGCGACTTCGGCTCCGCGCTCTCGAAGACGCGGCGGTCCGCGTCGCTGCCCCCGAACAGGCCGAGCTCGACGGTGACCGGCGCGGGGGGATCGACCTCGACGCGGACCACGGCCGAGCTCGAAGTGACCCGCTGCACCCACGGCCCTTTCACGATCGGCCTCGCCGCGTGCGCGCGGCTCGGGATCGCGAGCGCCGCGAGCAGACCGACAACGGGCGCGGCGACGAGCACCCCTCGGCGGCAACGGAGACCTGACAGCGTCATCGTGCGACGGAAGGGATACACCACCTTACCCGGGACGTCGCCCACGAGCGAGTCTCACGGTTTGACCGACCTTTCTCCCCAGACTAGGTATTTGCCCAGGATGTCACGGGAGCCCTTGCCCCCACCGCCGCCGGCGGTCGGACCCGACGGGGGCGGGGTGGTTCGCGACCACGGAGTATCGGGGAGCGGCCAGGACGACGAGACGGCCGGCTTGCCGGCACGTTTCGGCAAGTACACCCTGATCCGCCGGCTCGCGCGGGGAGGAATGGCCGAGCTCTTCCTCGCGATCCAGAAGAGCGTCGCCGGCTTCGAGAAGCTCCTCGTCATCAAGCGCATCCTGCCGTCGATGAACCAGGATCGCGCGTTCATCGAGATGCTCCTCCACGAGGGCCGCATCGCCGCGACGCTCTCGCATCCGAACATCGTCCAGGTCTTCGACGTCGGCCAGGCCGACGGGCAGTACTTCATCGCGATGGAGCACGTCCACGGCGAGGACCTGCGCTCCGTCGTCCGCCAGATGAGACAGAAGGGGGTCCTGGAGTTCCCCCTCGAGCACGCGATCGCCATCGTGATGGGCATCTGCGCCGGGCTCGCGTACGCGCACGACAAGCGCGACCTCGACGGGACGCCCCTCGGCATCGTCCATCGGGACATCTCGCCCCAGAACGTCGTCGTCACCTTCACCGGCGACGTGAAGATCGTCGATTTCGGGGTCGCGAAGAGCGACGCACGCGGAGTCTCCGAGCAGACGAAGAGCGGGAAGCTGAAAGGCAAGGTCCCGTACATGTCTCCGGAGCAGGCGCGCGGCGAGCCGATCGACGCGCGGAGCGATCTCTTCGCGACCGGCATCCTCCTCTTCGAGCTCACGACGGGTCGGCGCCTGTTCAAGGGGCAGAGCGAGTACGAGACGCTGAAGCTGATCTGCGAGCGCGAGTACCCGCGTCCGAGCGAGATCATCTCGGACTACCCGATCGAGCTCGAAGAGATCGTGATGCGGGCGCTCGCGAAGGATCCGTCGCTCCGCTACCAGAGCGCGCGCGAGATGCTGGCCGACCTCGAGTCGTTCGTCCGCCGGAACCAGATCGCGGTCTCGAGCCTCGCGCTCGGCCACTTCATGAGCTCGCTGTTCGAGGAGAAGCTCGCCCGGCACAGTCAGGCGCTCCTCCACGGCAAGCAGCTCGCCGATTTCATCGAGCTCCAACAGGCGGGTGAAGCGGACGTCGCCGCGACGAGCCAGCGGCAGGGAACGCACAGCACGCCGGCCGCCGCGCGCACCGTCACGGACGTCAGCGCGAGCCGGCTTCGCCGGAGCCCGGCGCGCGTGGTCGCGATCGCGGCCGGCGCCGTGGTCGTCGTGGGCGCCGGCATCGGGACGATCGGCTGGCTCGTGTCGAAGGGCGAAGCGCAGACGAGCGCGACCATCGGCTCCTCGACCGCGAGAGGCACCCTCGTCGTGAAGAGCGACCCTCCGGGCGCTTCCATCTGGATCAACGGCGACCTCCGCCCGGAGGTCACGCCCGCGACGATCGAGAAGCTGCCCGTCGGGGTTCCCCTCGACGTGAAGCTGACGATGGACGGCTTCGAGCAGTCCCGGCAGCGCATCACGCTCGAGGAAGGGAGGCCCCACGATCTCTCGCTCGGCCTGAAGAAGGCCTCGGTCGTCGTCGACGTGAAGGTCGAGCCCGACGGCGTCTCCGGCGTCACGTTCGCGATCGACGGCACGCCGGTCTCCGGTCCCCGCATCGAGGGCGTGACGCCCGGCGTCGCGCACACGCTCACCGTGTCCGCCCCCGGGTGGTCGGAGACGTCGGTCACGTTCACCGGGGCACCGCTCGAGACGAAGCACCTCGTCGTCACGCTCGAGAAGGCGACGACGCAAGCCGGACGGGCTCCGGCGCCACGTCCCGTCGTCGCCGCGGCCGCCGTCGCCGCGCCCGCCGGAACCGGGAAGCTGAACGTCGGCGCATCGAACGGGTGGTGCAACGTCACCGTCGACGGCGTCGCGCGCGGAGCCACTCCCGTCGCGGGCCTCGAGCTCCCCGCGGGCCCGCACAGGGTCACGTGCACGACGCCGGACGGCAAGACGCACGGCGCGACGGTGAACGTCGTGGCAGGCGACACGACGCGTTACAAGTTCGCGCTCTGACGCACGCGAAGGCGCCGCTCGACACGGAAGCAACGAGGAGGCCGGAAGGCTCCTTCGCCGTTCCATTCGTCGTTCCGAGGTCCCTGGCCCCTCGAAAGATCGGGCCATCGTGCGCCGCATCTGAAACACTGTGACCATGGACCTCGTCACCATCGCGCGGCGGCTCGGGACCCCGTTCGTCTTCCGTGAAGGAGACGATCCGGCGAAGCTGCCCATCGCGGCACGGGCGATGATCGGAAACGGCCAGACGGCGGCGCTCGTCGCCGTCGACGGCGCCATCGATTGGCTGTGCATGCCTCGCTTCGACAGCCCGAGCGTCTTCGCGCGCGTGCTCGACGCGAAGCGCGGCGGAGCGATGGCCGTACGCCCGGTGCGCCGTCCGTTCGAGAGCCTCCAGCGCTACGACTCGGACACGAACGTCCTCGAGACGCTCTTCACGTTCGACGGAGGCGCGCTGCGCGTCGTGGACTTCATGCCGTGGAGCGACGATCCGCGCGCGGCGATCCACGAGATCCACCGGCGCATCGATTGCCCCTCCGGCTCCGCGCCGCTCGAGATCGTCTTCGATCCGCGTTTCGACTACGCGCGCGACGTGCCGCGCATCCACGTCACGGAAGCGGGCGCGATGGCGGAGGGCAAGAAGCGGGAGCGGCTCGCCCTGTCGCTCTCGCGACCGCTCGACTTCGTCCAACTGCCCGACGGCGGGATTCGTGCGACGATGACACTCCGCCCGGGCGAGCACCTGTGGTGCGTTCTCGCGTGGGACGGTCAGGGCATCGAGCCCGCGGCGAGCCACCGGCCGTACGAGCACCTGCGCGTCACGCGCCGCCGGTGGCGCGAGTGGTCGTCGAAGCTCACGTACGACGGACCGTGGCGCCATCACGTGCTCCGCTCGGCCCTCGCGCTCAAGCTCCTCATCTACGGCCCGACCGGAGCGGTCGTCGCGGCGCCGACGACGTCGCTGCCCGAGTGGCCCGGCGGACCGCGCAACTGGGACTACCGCTTCACGTGGGCGCGCGATGCGGCGATGACGATCCGCGCCGCGAACCTGATCGGGTACGGCGCAGAGGCCCGCGACTTCTACCACTTCATCCGCGACACCGTGGACGCGGACGTCGGCCTCGAGCTGATGTACACGGTCGACGGCAAGCCCGTGCCCGAAGAAGAGGAGCTGTCCCACCTCGAAGGGTGCCTCGGGTCGCGCCCCGTGCGCATCGGGAACGGCGCCAAGCACCAGACGCAGCTCGACACGACCGGCGCGATCGTCGACAGCGCCCACCTCTTCGAGCGGTTCGGCGGCACGCTCACGCTGAGCGCGTGGCGCAAGCTCGCGAACATCATCTCGAGGGCGGAGGAGCAGTGGAAGCTCCCGGACCACGGCATCTGGGAGCCTCGCCACGGCGTGCGTCACAACGTGCACTCGAAGCTGATGAACTGGCTCGCGATGGACCGCGGCTCGCACCTCGCCGTGGTGTTCGGGAGGCAGGATCTCGCCAAGCGATGGGCCGAATGCGCGCGCCTGATCCACGCGGACATCTGCGTCAACGGGATGGACTCGAAGAAGCGCCACTTCGTGAGCGTGTACGGGGAAGACCGCCCCGACGCCGCGCTGTTGCTCCTGTCCACGCAGGGTTTCTTGCCCGACGACGATCCGCGCCTCGCGGCGACCGTCGACTGGGTCTGGAAAGAGCTCGGCACGGGCCCGTTCCTCCACCGCTACCGCGACGAGGACGGCGTCGGCGGACCGGAGGGCGCCTTCATCCTGTGCGGCTTCTGGCTCGCGGAGTCGCTCGCGCTCCTCGGGCGGTTGGACGAGGCCCGTGAGGTGTTCGTCGCCCACGCGGAGGCGTCGAACCACGTCGGCCTCCTCGCGGAGGAGATCGACCCGAGCGACCAGACTCTCCTCGGCAACTTCCCGCAGGCGTTCAGCCACCTCGGGCTCATCAACGCCGCCCTGCGCATCGATCTCGCCCTCCGCCTACGGGACGAGGGCTCGACGCGCGGGCCTCACCTCGTCGGACCGATGCCCCGAAAGGCGTGAACGGCGTGTGCCGCCGCACGGTCTTATCGAAGTGATCTCGATGCTCGTCGCGCGTTGGGCCAAGTAGCCGGCCGGTCGATACGCTTTTGTCGTCGGACGATCCGCCCCGTGGAGCCGTCCGCTGTCAGGAGAGCCATGCGGTTCGTCCCCCCTCTCGCGCTCGTCACTGGTTCGCTCTTCTTCTCGTCGATCGTCGCCGCCCAAGAGCAGAAAGGCTTCGCGCTCGATCGCTTCGACCCGGCGGATCGCGGCAGCGAGTGGTTCGTGAACGACTCGCTCGATCTTCGAGGCCACCTGCGACCCGCCGTCGGCGTCGTCGGAGCGTGGGCGTACAAGCCCCTCGTCGTCTACGACGCCAACCGGGTCGAGCGGGCCACGCTCGTCGAGCATCAGCTCTTCATCCATCCCGGCGCGTCGGTGGTGCTCTGGGACCGCGTGCGGGCGGCGTTCAGCCTGCCGATCGCCGCCTACCAGACCGGCGACGCCGTCACCGTGCGCGGGAAGAGCTATTTCCCGCCCGAGAGCTCCCTCGGCGATCTCAGGCTGACGACCGACGTGCGCGTCTTCGGCCGTCACCGCGACCCGATCACGGGCGCGCTCGGCGTCGCCGCGTACTTCCCGACCGGATCGCGTGACGAGTACACGAGCGACGGGACCTTCCGCGTCACGCCGCGCGCGAGCCTCTCGGGAGACATCTTCGTCTTCACCTGGGCGGCACGCCTCGGGTTCGCGTATCGCCCGCTCGACGAGCGATTCGAGCGCAACCCGCTCGGCAGCGAGATCGTCGGAAGCGCCGCCGCGGGCTTGCGCGTCGCAGACGGCAAGCTCGTCGTCGGGCCGGAGGTCTTCGCGAGCACGATCGTCGACAAGCGCTCCTTCCTCAAGCGCCGCGGCACTCCCGCCGAGTGGATCCTCGGGGCGCACTACACCCTCTCCGAGGTCCGCTTCGGCGGCGGCGTGGGGACGGGCATCGGCCGCGGCTGGGGTACGCCGGCGCTCCGCGCGTTCTTGAGCCTCGAGTGGACGCCCGGCGTCGTCGAGGACGACGACCGAGACGGGATCCGCAACGGCGAGGACGCCTGCCCGACGATCCCCGGCGTCCGGACGAACGATCCGCGCACCAACGGCTGCCCGGCGGAGGCGCCGCCGCCCCCGGCGGACCGCGACGGCGACGGGATCCTCGACGCCGAGGACGCGTGCCCGGACGTCGCGGGCCAGCGGAGCGACGATCGATCGAAGAACGGCTGCCCGCCCGATCGCGACGGCGACGGCGTCCACGACACGCTCGACGCATGCCCCGACGTGCCCGGGCCGCGGAGCGACGATCCGGCCAAGAACGGCTGCCCCCCCGATCGCGATCGCGACGGTGTGCCCGACGACAAGGACGCGTGCCCGGACGTCGCCGGCGTGGCGGACTCCGATCCCCTCAAGAACGGCTGCCCGCCCGACCGCGACGGCGACGGCGTCGCCGACGACGAGGACGCCTGCCCCGACGCCCCCGGCCCGGCCGATCCGGATCCGAAGCACAACGGCTGCCCCCTCGCGCGCATCGAGGACAACCAGATCAAGATCGTCGAGCAGGTGAAGTTCAGGAGCGGCAGCGCCGAGATCCTCCGCGACAGCGACCCGACGCTGCTCGCCGTGGCGACGACGCTCAAGGACCATCCGGAGATCACGAAGGTCCGCGTCGAAGGCCACACGGACGATCGCGGCCCCGCGCACGTGAACGACCGGCTCAGCCTCGAGCGCGCGCAGGCCGTGATCAAGTGGCTGACGAGCTACGGTCTCGACAAGAACCGGTTCGAGGCGAAGGGGCACGGCTCCCGCCGCCCCATCGACACGAACGACACCGAGCAAGGGCGGCAGAACAACCGCCGCGTCGAGTTCCACATCGTCGGCACGAGCGCGCCCACGGCGAAGCCCGACGCCTCGGCCCCCGCGCAGAAGCCCTGACCTACCCTTCTTCGCCGCTGCCCGGCTCGTTCCCGACGCAGATCCCCTCTTCCGTGCGGAACTGGATGGTGAAGCGGAACAGCGCTCGCACGAAGTCGCCGAGCGAGCCGCGGCGCGTGCCGTCCGGGAGCTGATAGAAGCCGTAGAAGATCCTCGAGAGCGGGTAGTCGTCGAGCTCGGCCATCGTCACGACGCCGTCGCGATCGCCCGACTCGTCCGCTTCGAAGAAGGGACGGACGCGGAGGTCGGCGCTCGTCGAGATCGCATCGCGGAACAGGTTCTCCGCCGCGAAGCGGACGGTGACCGCGTCGCGTGCGTTGGGCAGGACGCGCACGCCACGCGCGGCGGCGCGGCATCCCGCGAACCGCGTCGCGGTGCGCTCGCTGTCGAAGCGCAGCTTGATCGCGAGCGTTCGCGGTCGCGTGCCCGCCGACGACTGGAGCATCCACGTCGCGGTGGCTTCGACGATCGCGTGGGCGGGGCGTCCCGTCGCGAGCTCGACGAGATCCGACGACGACACGCCTTCGCCGAGGGTCGTCCGCGCGCCCGGCGGACCGAAGATGATCCCGACGTCCGGACAGTCCGCGGGCTGGATGCCGTTGAACGACTGCACGAGGCCCTTGCGCGGATCGAAGACGACGTCGGAGGCGGCGCCGCGGCCGCGGTAGGCGCAGAGGTCCGGCTCGCCGATCTTGCCGATCGTCATCGTCTTGAAGCCGAGCACGACGCGCTCGAAGTCGACGGCGATCCGCTCCTCCGTGTCGTCGAAGCTGATGCCCTCGCGCGTGCGCGCGCTCGCCTCGAACGTGAACTCGATGGAGCCCGTCTCCTCCGCCTCGTCCGGAGGCACGCACGCGGGCGCTCCGACGAGCGAGACGAAGAAGCACGCGGCGCGCATGGATCGAGTCTTCATCAGGACCCTCCCTCCACACCGAGGCTCGGGACGCTCACGGGGCCGATGACGCGCTCCGTACAGGTCGGCGTGGTCACGGGCCGGTCGGGGAGGCGCAGCTCGGTCCCGCACTCGTACCCGGTCACCTCGCGCGACAGCGTCGTGTTCAAGCCTTCGAGGACGACCGCGATCCAGCCCGTCTCGCCGATGCGCCACCGCTTCTCGAGCCGTGCGTCGAGGCGGTGGAACGCGGGCGTACGCTCCGGAGGCACGCCGACGATCTGCTCGGGGAACGCCGGGGTCGCGGGGCTCATCGGGATGCCGCTGTAGCCGACGTATCTCGCTCCCGCGCGCCATCCCCTCCCGAGATCGACCGAGACGGCGGCGTTGAGGACGTGAGGGCGGTCGTACGACGAGACGAACCTGCGCCCCCCGACGGTGCGCATCGAGCGCGAGAGCGTGTACGAGAGGATGCCTGCGACACGGCGCGTGAGCTTCCGGCGGATCCCGAACTCGAGCCCGTAGGCCGAGCCGCGGCTCTTGTCGAGCAGCGAGTCGCTGCGCTCGACGTCGATGATCTCGATGCGCGCATTGCCGAGCGCGTCATTGAGGCCGTAGAACGCGTTGTGGAAGACGCCGACGCTCGCCGTGAAGTCCTCCGGCAGATCCGCCTCGACGCCGGCGCTCGTCTGCACCGCGCGCTGCAGGCCGCCGCGGAGTCCCGCGATCGTGATCCCGGGCAGGGTGATCGGCAACGACGGCGGCTGGCTCGCGAGGCCGTACGCATGCACGATGCGCACGCGATCCGTCACCGAGAAGCGTGCGGCGAGCCGTGGATCGACGGCGAACGCCCGTGCGTCCTGCGATCCGTAGACGTCGAACCGGATGCCCGGCACGACCTCCGTCCGCGGGAGCAGCGCGAGGACGGCGTCGACGCGTGCGCCCGTCGCGAAGTCGAGGCGATCGACGAAGATGGCGCGCTGTCGGCGGACCACGTCGTCGTCGTCCGCGAACGGCCCGAGCGCGTCACCGCCGTAATGATCGAGGACGACGTCGGCGCCGCCGCGGACCGTCACCTCGGGGGAGAGCGGCTGGACGATCTCGAGGCGTGCCGCCGTCATCACGTCGGATCCGGCGCGGCGCGCCTCCACGCGCGTGCGGTCGAAGCCGAACGTCGCCGCCGCACGGAGCCGACCCCCGCGCGGCAGGGTCCGATCCCAGCGCAGATCGGCGCGGTGGAACTCCGAGGCGAAGAGGACGCGGTCGACCGTGTACGGCGACGTCCCGCGGGGATCGAGGCCCACGGGGCGTGTGCTCGGATCGATCGTCTGGCGCTGCGAGGCGAAATCGTACGCGCCGAAGCCGAGGAGCGAGATCGTGTCGCGATCGCTCAACGACCAGGCGACACGCATCTGATAGTCGCGGTAGTCGAGCGTCACGTCCGACGAGAGCAGGGAGAAGAGGGCGGCCGTGTAGCTGTACCGGGCCGCCGCGAGGGCGGAGCCGCGCCCCTCCGCGAACGGCGCCTCGACCAGCGCTCCGGCATCGAACACCCTGAGCTGGGCCTCGCCGTGCAGCCGCTCGGCCGGAGGCATCGCGGTCGCTTCGACGACGCCGCCGGCCCAACGCCCGAGGGCGGCCGGATATCCGCCGCGGTAGAGGTCCGTCTTCGCGATGAGCGCGGGATGGACGACCGCAGGGCCGAGCGCGAAGTGGAACAGGTACGGGACCCGCACGCCGTCGAAGACGTAACCGACGTTCCCTGGCGGCGCGCCGCGGACGTAGAAGTAGGGCAGCCCGGTGAGCACGGGCGTCATGCCGGGCATCGCCTCGACGGCGCGGAACGGATCACCGAAGGCGCCGGGGAGCTGGCGAACCTCGGTGCGCGCGAGCGAGTCGGACGGAGCCGCGCCGGCCGCGGAGCGTTCGCCGCGAATGACGACGTCCTCGACGGGCGGCGGCGGAGGCTCGGCCCCTGCGGGCTCGGTCGCGGGCTGCGCGCGAACGGCCGGCGACGAGAGCAGAAGCGCGATGGCGAGCCGCGCGCACGCTGGGGTCGTCCTCACGGGCGCGACTCTACTCCACGGCGGAGCTTTCGAGGCGCAGCGACGACGCTCCCCACGAGGACGGACGTCGGACGCGCGCGAGCACGGGACGCTCGGGGTAGCAATGCACCCGTGAGGCAGAAGGCAGCGTCGAGCGGACCGCACCTCTGCGCTCGACGTCGCGTCTCGCCCTTTCTGCATCGGTTCGTCTCATGGCCGCGCAGGCCTGGAGCTTGCACGGACGCTCGCCGCGGCCGCTGACGTTCGAGGCGCTTCCTTGGCCGCACCGAAGGAGTTCCCCGATGGAGACGACAGAGGCGAAGAACGGGATCACCGAGGCGGCAAACAAGGCGGCGGACCGGGCCGAGCAGAAGATCGACGAGGCCGGGATGGCGCTCAAGGAGCGGATCGAGCACGCGCGCGACCTCGTCGAGGACCTCCGTGACCGCGCCGAGATGGCGTTCCACGAGCGACCGTATCTCCTCCCCGTGGCCACGGGTGTCCTCGGCCTCGGCATCGGGATCCTCATCGGGTCCAGGCTCTCGAGGCTGATCATGCTCGCCGCTGCCGGTGCCCTCTTCAGCGACACCGTGCGCAGCCAAATCGCGCGTGCGTCGCGTCAGTTCCTGCAGGAGCTCGGGCAGAACGTCGAGCGCGAAGAAGAAGAGGAAGGGACCGAGAAGCCCCGCGGGACGGAGGAGCCTTCGAAGGTTCCGACCTGAACGGAATCGGCGTCAGGTCGGCAGCTCCAGATCGACGATCAGCGGCAAGTGGTCCGAGGCGCGGCGGGCGCGCGCGTCCATGGGCACGTGCACGCCACGTACGCGGAGCTCGTCCGAGACGAAGACGTGATCGAGCCGCAAGAACGGGAGCACGCTCGGAAAGGTCGGCTTCGGGCGGTGTCCTGCGAGGTGGCGCTGCGCGTCGCGCAGTCGTCGCGCGATTCGGCGGTACGTCGTCGCGTTCGGAATGGCGTTGAGGTCGCCGCACAGGATCCGGAAGCGCCCCATGTCGGGGCTGCCGAGCCACGAGCTGCCGACGAGCTCGCGTGATTGGTGTTGGCGCTCGGGCCGAGCGACGCCGAGGTGGGTGCTCACGACGTCGACGGTGTGCTCGCCGAAGCGGGTTCGCGCCCATATCGCGCCGCGTGGCTCGGAGTGTCCCCTGCCCCGGTAGTCCGCGAAGGTCGTGACGCGCACGAGCTCGAGCGGCGCGCGGCTCAACAGGGCGTGTCCGTAGTATCCGACGCCACGCCGGAACGTACGGCAGAAGAGGAGCGTCATCCCGAGGGCGCTCGCGAGATCGCGCGCGTGGTGCGCGCCTTCGGCGTCGTCCGTCTCCGGTGCGTCGAGCTCCTGGAGCGCGATGAGATCGGGGTCGGCCTCCGCGCAGACCTCCGTGATGTCGTCGATCGAGTCCACGCCGCCGCGCCCGATGCAGCGGTGGACGTTGTACGTCATGACCCTGAAGCGCGACATCGCGCCGGAAGCTAGGTAATCGCGACGCTCTCGTCGAGCGTACGGAACACGCGTTGCAGCGAGCACCGCAGTGATCGAGCCGAGCAGTTCGACGGTCGAGCATGCGCGGCGGAGCTTCGGCCGCCTGCGCGACCACGTCCGCTTCCTCGGCGAGCTCTTCGTCGAAGCCGCCGGACGTTTCTCGGACAACGAGGGGTTCCGGCTCGTCGCCGCCTTCTCCTACTACCTGACCTTCTCCATCTTCCCGCTGCTCCTGCTCGCGATAACCATCGTCGGTTTCGTCCTCGGCGACAGCGACGCAGCTCGAGCGCGACTCCTCGACGCGATCGCGAGCGAGGGCACGCCCGTCCACGAGGTCCTCGACCGATCGCTGGGAGCGCTGCAACAGAGCCGAGGCGTGCGCGGCCTGTCGGCGAGCGTCGGGCTCGTCACGCTCCTGTTCAGCGCGAGCGGTGCGTTCGTGGAGTTCGACGCGTCCATGAACCGCATCTGGGGCGTGCCGCGCGAGAACACGAACGGCGTCGTCGAGTCGCTCCGCCAGTTCGTGCGCGAGCGGCTCGTCGGCTTCGCGATCGTGGCCGCGCTCGGGCTCACGCTGCTCGTCTCGCTCGTCGCGAGCTCGCTCTTGACCGCCTTCGTGGCGCGCGCGCGATCGGAGATCGATCTGGCGTTCTGGCCGGGGATCGTCCGCGCCGCGACGCTCGTGCTCACGATCGTCATTCTCGCCGCGCTCTTCACCGCCGCCTTCCACCTCGTCCCGCGCACGCGACCGCCCATCCGCGCCGTCGTGGGCGGCGCCGTCCTCACGTCCGTGCTTCTCACCGCGCTTCGCGAGCTGTTCGCTTCGTACCTCTCGAACCTCGCGAGCTACTCGGCATACGGAGTCGCGGGCGGCGTGCTGGCGCTCGCGACGTACATCTACATGTCGAGCGTCGTCATCTTCTTCGGCGCGCAGCTCACGCGCGTCCACGCCGAGAAGCTCGGGGCCGTCGCTCGGCGCTCGTGCGACGAGGACTGACTCCGAGCGCGCTCCGTCAGCTCCGGTCCGGCTGCGCGACCGCGTTGGCGAAGAGGATGCCCGCCCGGTACCCCGAGCGCGCGTAGCGGATCTCCGATCGCTTCACTCCGTCCGCGCCGTAGGTACGGAGGACGTTCTCCGCGGGAGCTTTGCCGGCGGGCGGCGTCCCGAACCCGCCGGGCTGGGGCGCCGTCTCCGTCGCGGTGGTCGCGCGCCAGCGGATCGTGCCGTCGGAAGAGACGCACGCGACGCAGGGCTTCTCGGCGCCGGAGGTCGTCCCGTCCGCGAGCACGAGATCGGTCCCGCACACGAGGCCGGCGTCGGGGGTGAAGCCCAGCGTCACCGTCCCGACGTGTCGTCCGGTCGCGAGGTCGACGCACACGACCGACTCCCCGCACGTCGCGAGCACACGGTTGCCGACGCGGAACATCCGCTGGATGGCCGCCTCCGCGACGAAGTGCCACCGGATCGCGCCGCTCGCGTGATCGAACGCGACGAGCGCTCGGCCCATGCACACGACGACGGGTTCGGCGAACGCTTGCGCCTGCGGCGCCGGAGGCGGGTAATTCATGTGCTCGATCTACCGCATCCTCGCTCCGGCTCACCAGGGGGAGCGTCCGGAGGCGGCCCTCAGCGCGCCACGGCTCGTGTCGCGATCCCGGCGGCGTGCGGGACGCCCTCCTCCCGCCTCGCGGGCTCCGGCTTCTCGACGCGAGCCTCGAGCTTCACGGTCAGGCGCACCTCGCTGTCGGTGACCGTCACGTCCCCATCGATCGCGGCGATCTCGAACAGCCGCGCCGGCCCGATTCGCGCGGGCAGCGGGAGCCGCTTCGAGAGGGTGCGCGAGAAGTCCCAGGCGAGCTTGCGCCGGTTCTGGGCGATGCCGTCGCGCAGGACGTCCGCGATCTTCTCGTCGAGGAACCCGGGCACGAGCTTCATCTCGAGCGCCTCCACGATTGGGTCGAACGCGAGCACACGCGCACGACCGCGAGCGGCGATCCGCGGCACGAGCATCATCTGCCACGTCGGCAGCTTGATCGTGATGCCCACGCCCGCGACGTCCCACGCGATCCGCGCGTCGCCTCGCACGCGCAAGCCGTGACCGGGCACGAGCGTCACGAACCGAGGGCGGCCGAGCGTCACGGCGCGACCGCGGCGCTCGTCGATGGCGATGCGCAGCGGTGTGATGGCATCGATGAGGGCGACGAGCTCGTCCTTCGTGACGACGGCGGAGAGGAGCATGGAGTCGAGCGCTCGAGGATCACGTAGCGGGCGCGCGACGCCCGAAGATCAGCGAGAGCGCGCCGAGCACGAGGAAGACGAAGAACAGGATCTTCGCGATCCCGGCGGCGCTCGAGGCGATCCCGCCGAAGCCGAGGATGGCAGCGACGAGGGCGATGACGAAGAAGACGGCGGCCCAGTAGAGCATGGTGGATGGCCCTTCGCAGGTGGGTTCGGGGTGGGGCCGTTGCGAGGAGCATGCCCGCGCGCGGCGGCGCTGAGCGCCGCCGCAGTCCTCAGACCTCAG
>CALFEQ010000072.1 GCA_937949945.1 uncultured Myxococcales bacterium | reverse complement strand
CTCCAGATGGAACTCTGGGCGCGCGCTTCCTCGGACGCCGGGGCCCGGAAAGACTCCAGACTGTAACTCCCAGTCTCCAGATGGGACTCTGGCGCGCGCTTCGCGCGCGCATCCTCAGACGCTGAGGACTGAGGACTGAGGACTGAGGACTGATCGCGAACAGGCCGCCGTCATCGCGCTCTTCGGCGAGCGACGCGGAGACCGCGACCTGCGTCGTGTCCTGGAACCCTTCCCTGGAGCCTGGAGCCTGGAGCCTGGAGCCTCCGGTCAGGAAGCCCGGAGCCCCCGACGTCACGAATGACGTCACGAGTAGCGAGCGATGAGCTCCTTCGCCTCCTTCGGATTCGCCTTGCACTCGAGGAGCGCCGTCAGCATGAGCGGGGCCACGATGGTGGCGTCCGACTCGATGACGAACATCGGCGTGTCCTCGGTCAGCTTGTCCCAGGTGATCTTCTCGTTCGGCGTCGCGCCCGAGTAGGAGCCGTACGACGTCGTCGAGTCGGAGATCTGGCAGAAGTACGCCCACGGCTTCACGGGCTGCTCGAGGTCGTACTTGATCGCCGGCACGACGCAGATCGGGAAGTCGCCGGCGATGCCGCCGCCGATCTGGAAGAAGCCGATCCCCGCGCCGGAGGAGAGCTCACGGTACTGGTCGAAGAAGGCGGCCATGTACTCGACGCCCGACTTCATGACGGTCGCGTCGCACTCGCCGCGCTTCACGCACGCGGCGAAGACGTTGCCGCACGTCGAGTCTTCGTAGCCGGGGACGACGATGGGGAGGTTCGCCTGCGCGGCTGCGAGCAGCCAGCACTCCTCCGGCTTGCCTTCGTAGGAGCTCGGCGGGACCGCCTGGACGAGCTCGTAGAAGTACTCGTGCCAGAAGCGGCGCTCCTTCTTCTCCGACGCACGCTTCCACATCGGCACGATCAGCTTCTCGACCGCGCGGAACGCGTCGTCCGGAATGCACGTATCGGTCACTCGGCGCAGGCGGTCGTTCGCCAGCCGCGTCTCGTCCTTCTTCGAGAGGTACCGATAGTCGGGGCACTCCTTGTAGCTGTTCTGCGCGACGAGGCGGTAGAGCGACTCTTCGATGTTCGCACCCGTCACCGAGAGCCCGTGGATCAAGCCCGCGCGGATCGCTGGCGCGAGAGTGATCCCGAGCTGCGCCGACGACATCGCGCCCGCGATGGCCCAGAACATACGACCGCCCGCTTCGATGTGGCGGAAGTATGCGAGGGTCGCGTCGCGCGTCGCGCGTGCGTTGAAGTGCTTGTAGTTCCGAAGGATGAACTCGAGGGTCGGGAGGGCGGTCGACATGGTCTTCTCGGATGCCGCACCGGCGGGGTGGCCAACCTAGCACGAATGTGTCTCGGCGCGGCATGCGAAGGCGCACGCGCGAGCAACGAAATCCGCGTCGCAGGACGCGCTGTGGCGTTTTGGTACGCTCTCAACCGAGCTTGAGGAAGCGCGCGAGCACCTTCTTCTCGCCCCATCCCTCGAAGAACGCGACGACCGCGGGCTCGCCCGTGGTGACGATCTTCATCACCTCGCCGCGGCCGAAACGCTCGTGGAAGACCGTGCTTCCGCGGCGGATCTCGATGCCTTCCGGCATGTCGATCGCCTCGTCGTACTCCACGTAGCGCTCGCCGGGCTCGCGCGCGGGGCGAGCCTCGGGCCGATGCCGACGGCTCGGCGGAGGCGACCACGGATCGTCCCCGCGCATGGCTTGCGGATGCCGCCAGCCGCCCGCCGCCGAGCTCGGTCGCGAGCGCCACGACGTCGGAGCGGTCCCGTCGCGATCGATCCACCGGCCCGCCTGGCCGACGGCGCGCGCCGCGGCGGTCTCGAGGTGCTCGACCGCGTCGGGCGGAAGATCGCCGATGAAGCGGCTCTGAATGCCGAGCCGTGTCGTCCCGAAGATCTGTCGCTGACGCGCGTGGGTCACGACGAGATGTTGGCGTGCGCGCGTGATCGCGACGTACGCGAGCCTCCGCTCCTCCTCCATCTCTTCGACGCTCCGCGGCTCCTGGCTCCGGTAGGGGAACATGTCCTCCTCCATGCCGGTGAGCAGCACGAGGTCGAACTCGAGGCCCTTCGCGCCGTGGACGGTCATCAGCGTGACCTTCTCGACGTCCGCGATGGAGTCCGTGTCGCTGACGAGCGAGACCCGCTCGAGGAAGCCTTCCAAGGTCGGCGTCTCGCCCCGCGCCTCCGCCTCGACCTCGTAGTCGCTCATCGAGCCCTCGAGCTCGGCGAGGTTCTCGAGGCGGCCCTCCGCCTCCGCGGTGTTCTCGTCCTCGAGCGCCTTCTTGTAGCCGGTCTTCGCGAGGACGATGCGGAGGACCTCGGCCGCCGTGCGGCCCTTCGTCTCCTCCATGAGGAGCGTGACGAGCTCTCGGAACTGGCCGAGGCGCTTGCGCGCCGTCGGGCCCAGGTCCTCGCTGAAGTCCTCGAGCCTACCGAGCGCCTCGAAGAGCGAGATGCGCTGCGTGGACGCGTAGTTCGAGAGACGCTCGACCGTCGTGTTGCCGATGCCGCGCGGCGGCGTGTTGATGATGCGCAGCAGGTCGACGTCGCTCTTCGGGTTCACGAGCACGCGCAGGTACGCGAGCGCGTCCTTGATCTCGGCGCGTTCGTAGAACTTCGTGCCGCCCACGATCTGGTACGGCATGTCGACCGCACGGAGCGCCTCCTCGAGGACGCGCGACTGGGCGTGCACGCGGTAGAAGACGGCGATCTGGCTCGCGCTGATCCCCGCCTCGCGCGCGTCGCGGATCGCGCGGACGACGCACGCCGCCTCGTCACGCTCGTCGGCGCACGCGATGACGCGGATCGGCGAGCCGTCTTCGTTCTCGGTCCAGAGGTCCTTCGGCTCGCGGGTCGGCGACGGCGCGATGACCGCGAGCGCCGAGGCCACGATCCGCTTGGTGGAGCGGTAGTTCTGCTCGAGCTTGACGACCTTCGTGTCCGGCCAGTCGCGGCGGAAGTGACGGATGTTCCGGACGTCGGCGCCTCGCCAGCGGTAGATCGACTGATCGTCGTCGCCGACGACGCAGAGGTTCCTCGTGCGCGCGGCCAGACGCTTCAGCAGCCGATACTGGATCTGGTTCGTGTCCTGGAACTCGTCGACGAGGATGTGATCGAACTTCTTCTCGAGCGCCTCGCGCGCACGGATCACGTCCGGGCTCACCGAGCCGTCCGCGGGAGCCTCGAGGATGCGCACGACGGACAGGATGAGGTCCTCGAAATCGAGCGCGTTGGCGGCGCGGAGGGCCTCCTCGTAGCGCACGTAGGCCTTCTGGACGACGTCGTCGAGATAGCTGTCGAGGCTCATCTCGTCCGGCCCGCGCCCCTCCTGCTTCTCCTTGAGGATGCGCGCCAGCACGGCCTTCGGCGTGTACCGCCGGTCGTCGACGTTCATGTCCCGGAGCACGCGGGTGACGACGGCCTTCTGGTCCGTGCTGTCGTAGATGACGAAGCTCCGGTCGCGTTCGATCGCCTCGGGGAAGAGGCGCAAGAACTTCGCGCAGGTCGCGTGGAACGTGCCGACCCAGATGTCGCGAGCGATCGGGCCGAGCAGGTCCGGACGCTCGAGGCGCGCGCGCATCTCGCCCGCGGCCTTGTTGGTGAACGTGACCGCGAGGATTCGCCACGGCGCGACACGCTCGCGCGCGACGAGGTTCGCGATGCGATAGGTGATCACGCGCGTCTTGCCGCTCCCCGCGCCAGCGAACACGAGCAGCGGTCCCGCGACGTGGGCGACGGCCTCCGCCTGAGGAGCATTGAGCTCGGCCGCTGGCTCCAGCGATTGCGCCTCGTGCGCGTCTTGCATCGCCAACCCGCTTAGCCCCCCCGGGTGCGCGCCGCCAGAGGCGAAGAGCTACGAGGTCCCGACGAGGCGGGTCGCTCGCTTCGGGGGAGCGACGCATCGAAACGCGGTTTGTCGTGTGGGATGGCCTAGTTTCGGCGTCTGAAGTTCAGGTATAGTCGGGACCAAGGAACAGGCCGACATGTCCGTGGAGACCGAAGAGAAGAAGCCGCCGAGCGAGAAGACCGAAGCGAACGGCGAAGCTGCACCTGCTTCGGGTTCCGCCCCGACTGCTTCAGGTCCTGCTTCGACGAAGACGGAGGCTGCGGCTGCGGCCGAGGGCGAGAAGCCCGCTCCGGATCCTCTCGAGGAGGCGAAGGCCGAGGCCGCACGCATGAAGGAGCAGTGGCTCCGCACCGCGGCCGACTTCGACAACTTCCGCAAGCGCACCCGCCGGGAGCTGGAAGACACGCGCAAGGCGGGCAAGGAGGAGCTGCTCAAGGAGCTGCTCCCCGTGTTCGACAACCTCGAGCGCGCGATCCAGAGCGCGCAGCGAGCGACCGACGTGAAGGCGGTCGCGGAGGGGCTCACGATGGTCCTCCGCCAGTACAACGACACGCTGGCGCGCAGCGGGATCACGAGGGTCCAGTCCGTCGGCGCGCAGTTCGACCCGACCTATCACGAGGCGCTCCAGCAGGTGGAGACGGACGAGCACCCGCCGGGCACGGTCGTCGCGGAGGTGCAGCCCGGCTACATGCATGGCGACCGCCTCGTTCGCGCGGCGATGGTCGTCGTGGCGAAGCCCAAGTCGAAGAAGAGCGAAGGTTCGGACGGCGAGGCCCCCGCCGGGGACGGCGGCGCCGCGTCCGAGTGAGGGGAAATGGCGAAGGTCATCGGAATCGACCTGGGGACGACCAACTCGTGTGTCGCGATCGTCGAGACGAACCCAACCGGCAAGGTCGACGTACGAATCATTCCGAACTCCGAGGGTGCGCGGACGACGCCGTCGATCGTCGCGTTCACCGCGAACGGTGAGCGCCTCGTCGGACAGCCTGCGAAGCGCCAGGCCGTCACCAACGCGCAGAACACCCTCTACGCCGTCAAGCGCCTCATCGGGAGGAAGTTCCGCGACCCGGAGGTGCAGAGGCAGCTCCAGCGAAGCCCCTACAAAGTGATCGAGGCGCCCAACGGCGACGCCTGGGTGTCCGTCGCGGGCAAGGACATGTCGCCTCCCGAGGTGAGCGCGATGGTCCTCACCCGCATGAAGGAGATCGCGGAGGCGTACCTCGGCGAGCCCGTCACGGAAGCGGTCATCACCGTCCCCGCGTACTTCGACGACGCGCAGCGCCAGGCGACGCGCGACGCCGGGAAGATCGCGGGGCTCGAGGTCCGCAGGATCATCAACGAGCCGACGGCCGCCGCGATCGCGTACGGCCTCGACAAGAGGTCGAACGAGCGCATCGCCGTCTACGACCTCGGCGGAGGCACCTTCGATATCTCGATCCTCGAGATCCAGGAGGGCGTGTTCAGCGTTCGCGCGACGAACGGCGACACGTACCTCGGCGGCGAGGACTTCGACCTCCGCATCGTCGACGCCATCGCCGAGTCCTTCCAGAAGGAGCACGGCGTCGACCTGAAGAAGGACCGGATGGCGCTCCAGCGCCTGAAGGAGGCCGCGGAGAAGGCGAAGCACGAGCTGTCGTCGTCGCTCGAGACGGAGATCAACCTGCCGTTCATCGCGACGAACTCGAAGGGCGAGCCGCTCCACGTGCAGAAGACGATGACGCGCGCGGAGCTCGAGCTGCTCGTCGGCGACCTCATCGAGCGCAGCCTCGAGCCGTGCCGCAAGTGCCTCGCGGACGCGAAGCTCACGCCGCAGGACATCAACTCCGTCATCCTGGTCGGCGGCATGACGCGCATGCCGGCGGTCCAGAAGGCCGTCAAAGAGTTCTTCGGCAAGGAGCCGAACAAGGGCGTGAACCCCGACGAGGTCGTCGCCGCGGGCGCCGCGCTCCAGGGCGCCGCGCTCACGGACGATCCGCCCGTCGAGATGCTCCTCCTCGACGTCACGCCGCTCTCGCTCGGCGTCGAGACCGGCGGCGGCGTGTTCACGGTGCTCATTCCCCGCAACACGACGATCCCGACGGAGCGGAGCGAGATCTTCACGACCAGCGTCGACAACCAGAGCTTCGTGCCGATCCACGTGCTCCAGGGCGAGCGCCCGATGGCGGCGGACAACCGCAGCCTCGCTCGCTTCGAGCTCACGGGCATTCCGCCCGCGCCGCGCGGCGTCCCGAAAATCCAGGTGACGTTCCGCATCGACGCGAACGGCGTCGTGAGCATCGACGCCAAGGACCTCGGTTCCGGCCGCTCGCAGCAGATGAACATCCAGCCGACGAGCGGCCTGTCCAAGGAAGAGATCGAGCGCATCATCGCGGAGGGCGAGCGCCACCAGGCGGCGGACGCCATCCGCAAGGAGCTCGCCGAGGTCCGCAACCAGGCCGAGACGCTCCTCTACACGACGGAGGCCGCGCTCGAGGGCTACCAGGACCTCGTCGACGGCGAGATGATCGAGCGCACGCGCGAGAGCTGCAAACGCCTCCGCGAGCTCCTCGACAACCAGGGCGATCTCGCGAGCCTCCGCGCGCAGTACCAGGACCTCGAGTCGCTCACGTTCAAGATCGCCGAGTCGCTCTACGGCTCGGGCTGAGCTGCTTCGATCCGCTTCGCGCGCACGAAGGCGCGCTCGGCTCCAGCCGAGCGCGCCTCGTTTCAAGCGCGCTTCCGCATGGCCTCGAGCCGCTTTCCGTAGAGCCGCGTCCGCGCGGCCACGTCGGCGGGACGGATCCAGTCGAAGCCGATCGCCTCCCAGTCCGGATCGTTCGGATCGAGCCCGAGGCGCTCGACGAAGTCGTGATCCGTGAGGAAGAAGTGCCGCCGGTACGCGAGGAGATAGGCCGCCTCGCCCCGACGCCGTCGGGCGAGAAGGTCCGCGCGAGCCGCGTCGTAGTCGACGTACCAGCCGTTCAAGGTCGCGCTCGTCCCGTCGTCGTAGAGCAGCGTCCCGAAGTCGTGCTCGCCGGCGTCGCCGCGGAGCACGCGGAGCGCGTGCTCCCAGCTCGAAAAGCCCGCCTCGCGCGCGACGACCGCGAGGCAATGCTTGCGCTGGACGGCGGCGGCCGCTGCGGCGAGCGCGTCGTCGTCGGCCTTGCGAAGCTCGGCGAGCGCTCGCAGCCGCGCTCGTGCGGCGGGATCGCCGGCGGCGATGCGCTTGTGCAGGATCTCGGCGCGCGTCTTCAGCTCTTCGGTCGGGTCGATCATGGAACGTCTCCACCTTCGATGGGCCGACCCGCTCCGCTAGGCCCGAAGATTCGACGTACGTGGATCGCGACTCGAACGAAGGACGCGAGATGACGCAGAGTGAAGGCTTCTTTCCGGCGGGACGGGCGCCTCTGCAGCACCCGGAGGCCTTTTCGTAACCACGCTCGGCCCTCGTGGCAAGGGAACAAGAGGCTCCAGGCTCCAGGCTCCAGTTGGGTCCTTCTCGATGGTCCTCAGACCTCAGACCTCGGTCCTCGGCGTCTGAGGATGCGCGTGCGCAGGGCACGCAGACTTGGACGAAACCCTCTTGTCGAGCTCGAGGCCTCCGAGGTCGTGTGAACCTGAGACGGCAAGAATTCCGCTGAGGACTGAGGACTGAG
>CALFEQ010000071.1 GCA_937949945.1 uncultured Myxococcales bacterium | reverse complement strand
TCGCGATCTGCACCATCTCGTCGGAGTGCGGGTGGTACATGTGCACGCCGTGCTGATTCAGCGTGAACTCGTAGACGTACGTCTCGCCGGGCTCGATGTGCGGCTGGTTGAGGCCGGCGACGCCGTCCATCCCGTTCGGCAGCTTGATGCCGTGCCAGTGCACGCTCGTCCGCTCGGGCAGCTTGTTCGTCACGTAGATGCGGACGCGATCGCCTTCGACCGCCTCGATCGTCGGCCCCGGCGTCGAGCCGTTGTAGCCCCACGCGTTGACGACCATGCCCGGCGCGAACTCGCGCTTCACGGGCTCGGCGACGAGGCGGAACTCCTTTATGCCGTCCTTCATCGTGAAGGGCAGCGTGCTGCCGTTCGGGGTCACGACGGGCGTGTACGGGAGCCGCTGGTTCCGTGCTTGCTGCGCGCCGGCACGCGTCGGCGAGGCGAGCGCGAGGACGGCGATCAGGACGGCGAAGATGGCTCGGAGCATCGTCTCGACGGGGCACCACGATCTCGCGGGCACCACGCGAGCGCGCGTCTCGCTCGTCGGGGTCGTCGTGCACGAGCTGCCGCCCATCGGCGGCCGCGCGCCGGGCTCGTACGTCCGCGGGCACCTCTCGGCTTCCGTCGTTCTCCGCTGGGGCGCGGGAGGCGACCTGCGCGCAGGCGGGATCGTCACGCTCGACGACGCGAGGTTCCCGGCGCTCGATCTCCTCCGCGCGTCGCTGTCGAGGTACGGCCTGAGGCCTCCGAACGAGGACGCCGCCGCGCCGGTCACCGCGCTCGTCGTCGGGACGGATTGGGGCATCGGGCTCGCCGACCTGAACCTCGAGCTCCACGGCGCGACCGTCCGCGGCGACGTCGGTCTGTCGCGCGCGCGCGTGCTCGACGGGCGCATCGAGGTCACGCTCGAGGAGGAGTACCTGCGTACGAGCAAGGTGCTGACGGTCCCGCGCGTCCTCACGCAGAAGCTCGTCTTGCCGGTACGGATCGAGGGTGAGCTCGCTCGCCCCGTGGTGCACGCGGACCTCGCGGCGTGTCTCGGCCATTTCCTGGAGGACAACCGCGTGAGCCAGCTCGTGACGTCGGCCGTCGAGGAGGCGCAGATCCTCCTCGGCCGGCATCGGGTCTCGCGAGAGCCGAGGCAGAGGCCCGCGACGGTCACGGGCGAGGCGGAGCTCGAGGCAGAGCTGCGCCGCACGATCGACGCGCACGCCGGCGACTGGGCGGAGATCGCGAGGCGCGAATCGGAGCGACGCGCTCGCGTGCGCGTGGGTTGACGCGCGCGCCGTGACGAGCTCGCACGCGACCGCTCGAACCGCGGGCAGGCTCGACCGCCGCCGGCCGATCACGCGCGGCCGGCCTCGCGTCGAGTGCGGGCGCGGATGGTGCTTCGAGGCTTCTGCGAGCAGTCGCAGGAGAGAGGAACATGCCTTTTCGGCTCGTCCGTGTGTCGATCGCCTCGTTCGTGCTCGCGGTGACCTTCGCCGGCCGCGCCGAGCCGGTCCCGCCCGGGAGCCCGTCTCCCCCGATCGACGACAACGGTCCCGTCGAGCCGGCGCGCACGACGATCGAGACCCCGATCGAGCCGAGGAGCGGCTCGAGCTTGAGGGGCCGAGCGGCCTTCACCGAGCTGCCGGAGGGCGGGGTCGAGGTCGTGGTCGAGGTCGCGGACGTATCGCCGGGCAAGCACGGCGTGCACATCCACGAGAAAGGCGACTGCAGCGCTCCGGACGCTTCGAGCGCGGGCGATCACTTCGATCCCGACGGCCACCCGCACGGGCTGCCGCCGACGGCGCCGAGGCACATCGGCGACTTCGGCAACATCGACGTCCGCCCGAACGGCGAGGGCCGCCTCGAGATCGTCGCCCCGCGCGCCAACCTGCGCCTGGGCGATCCGCACTCCTTCGTCGGCCGCTCGATCATCGTCCACGCCAAGCCCGACGACGGCACGCAGCCGAGCGGCAACGCGGGCGAGCGGATCGGCTGCGGGGAGATCCGGCGCTGAGGGCTCACTCTTGCAGCCACGGTGGCTGCCGGAGCTCTTGCAGCCCCTCCTCGACGGTGATCACGGGCCGGTAGCCGAGCTCGCGGCGTGCCTTGTCGTCGCGGAGCGTGACCTCGTGCGCGAGGGTCGCGTACTCCTGCCGAGACAGAGGCGGGCGCAAGCGGCCGCCCGTGAGCTTGGAGAGCAGGCTGCCGACCTCGACCGCGGCGCGCACCGCGAACCGTGGGACGGACCCGCCGGGCGCGGCGACTCCGCGCGTCTCGAGCAGCTTCGTGATGAAGTGTCGAAACTCGACCGGCTCTCCGTCGGTCACGAAGTAGACCTCGCCGCCGCGGCCGCGCTCGGCGGCGGCGAAGACACCTTCGGCGAGGTTGGCGACGTGCGTGGTCGACGTCCGATAGCGGCCACCGTCGATCCACTTCAGCTTGCCGTTGCGCGCGGCCTCGACGAGCTGGGGGAGGGCGGTGGTGTCGTCGCGGCCCCACACGAATCTCGGCCGAAGGACGATGACGTCGAGGCCGTCTTTGTTCTCCTCGAGGGCCGCGCGCTCGGCGGCCGCCTTCGTGCGCGAGTAGCCGCCTGCGTGCTTCTCGGGGATGGGATGGGACTCGTCCACCGAGCGCAGCGGCCGGCCGTCGGCCAGGACGGCTTCGGTGCTGATGTGAATGGCGCGCGGCACCCCCGCGGCGCGCGCGGCGCGCATCACGTTGCGCGTGCCTTCGACGTTGATGCGCTCCTGCTCCGGCGTGCCCTCCGCGTGGTTGGTGTCGGCGGCGGCGTGAACCACGAGCGCAGAGCCCCGGCAGCCCTCGACGAGAGCGGCCTCGTCCAACAGGTCGCCGCGCTTGGGCTCGGCGCCCAGCTCGGCGACGACGTCCATGGAGCGCTGGCTCCTCGCCAAGGCGGCGACGCGGAAGCCGCGATCGCGGAACGCGCGAACGAGGTTGCGGCCCACGTAGCCGCTGCCGCCGGTGATGAAGACGGATTGGGGGTCCATGGGTGGTAGGTTACAGGATCGCCGCGCCCCTCACCCCGCCGCGTCGGCCGTCGCCTTCTTCCCGCGGCGCTTCTCGCGGTAGACGACGCGGAGCGGAACGCCCTCGAAGCCGAAGTGCTTTCGGAGCTGGTTCACGACGAACCGCTGATAGGAGAAGTGCACCGCCTCGGGCGAGCTCGCGATGACGACGAACACGGGCGGGGCGGTCTCGGCCTGCGTGATGTAGTACAGGCGAGGCGCGCGTCCGCCGCTCGTCGGCGGGGGGCGCGTGGCGAGGACCTGCTCGAAGAAGCGATTCAGCTCTCCGGTCGGGATCCGCTGGTGGAAGGACTCCGAGACGCGGTCGATCGCGGAGAAGAGGGACCCGAGCCCGCGGCCCGTCTTCGCGCTGACGTGGACGATCGGCACGAAGGGCGCGAACGAGATCTTGTCGCGCGCGTCCTCCTCGGCCTTCTCGATCTGGGCCTTGGTGAGCAGATCGATCTTGTTGAGCGCGATGACCATCCCGCGCCCGCGGTCGGCGGCGAGCCCGAGGATCTTCGCGTCCTGCTCGGCGACGCCTTCCTTCGCGTCGACGAGCAGCACGACGACGCTCGAGCGCTCCATCGCCTGGATGGCGGCGTGGACGCTCGCCGCTTCGATGGCGTCTCCCGCCTTCGTGACCTTGCCCTTGCGGCGGACGCCTGCCGTGTCGACGAAGACGTAGCGCTTGCCGTCGCGCTCGACGAGCGCGTCGATGGCGTCCCGCGTCGTGCCGGGCCGCGCGTCGACGAGCATGCGGTCCTCGCCGAGGATGCGGTTCATGAGGCTCGACTTGCCGGCGTTCGGCTTGCCCGCGATCGTGACACGCGGGATCTTCTCGCCGGTGTCCGGCGCGGCATCCTTCTCGGGCAGGGCCTCCACGATCGCCGCCTCGAGCTCGCCGACGCCGCGGCCGTGGAGGGCGCTGATCGGGTAGACCTTCTCGACGCCGAGTCGGTAGAGCTCGAAGGCGTCGGCGTCGAGCTTCGGCGAGTCGGCTTTGTTCGCCGCGTAGATGACCGGTTTGTCGGTTCGGCGCAGGAGCTTCACCGCGAGGCGGTCGGCGCTCGTGAGCGGCACCGTCGCGTCGCTGACGAACACGATGACGTCCGCCTCCTCGATCGCGGCCTCGACGTGCCTCCGGATGCCGGACTTCATCGGGTCGCGATCGTCGGGGTCGAACCCGCCCGTGTCGATGAGCGTGTAGTCGCGCCCGAAGGCGGACGTGTCGGCGTAGTGGCGGTCGCGCGTGACGCCGGGCTCGTCGTGCACGATCGCGAGCCGGCGGCGAGCGAGGCGGTTGAAGAGCGTCGACTTGCCGACGTTCGGCCGCCCGACCACCGCGACGAGCGGCAAGCCGTGGGAGCCGGCGGGCAACGCGCGAGGCTTGCGGGAAGGGTGGTGCTTCGTCATCGGGCAGCTCCTGCTCTCGCGCGGGACGGGTCCTTCTTCTTCGGCGGCGACATCCCCTCGTCGGCGTAGCCGAGCTCGATCAGCTTGCCGGCGTCGTCGAACCAACCCGGCGTCGCCTTCACGCGGATGTCGAGGTGCAGCCGCTGCCCGAGCAGCCGTTCGGCGCGCTCGCGCGCGGCGGTGCCGATCGCCGCGAGCATCTTGCCGCCCTGGCCGATGATGATCCCCTTGTGGGACTCCTTCGCCACGTGCACGGTCAAAGCGACGCGCGAGAGCTTCTTGCCCTCCTCGAAGGCGTCGACCGTCACGGCCACGCCGTGCGGGACCTCCTGCCGCGTCCGCGCGAGGATCTGCTCGCGCACGAGCTCGGCGACGAAGAAGCGAACGGGTTTGTCCGAGATGTCGTCCTCGGGGTAGAGCGGCTCGCCCTCGGGGAGGAGCTTGCCGAGCTCCTTCAGGAGCCGATCGAGGCCGTCGCGCTTCTTCGCGCTGATCGGCACGACGGCCGCGAAGTCGCAGAGCTTCGCGTACGCGGCGAGCACCTCGAGGAGCTTGGTCTTCTCCTTGACGCGATCGACCTTGTTGACGACGAGGACGACCGGCTTGCCGGACGGCACCGACCGAAAGGCCCGCTCGTCTTCCTCTCGGACGCGCGGCGCCGGGTCCGGCTCGACGTCCACGATGAAGATGACCGCGTCGGCCTCCGCCGCCGTGCCGCTCGCCACGTCGTTCATTCGCTGTCCGAGGCGGTTCTTCGGCTTGTGCAGCCCGGGCGTGTCGAGGAAGACGTACTGCGTCCGGTCCACCGTCAGGATCCCGGCGATGCGGTCGCGCGTGGTCTGCGGGTGATGGCTCGTGATCGCGATGCGCGAGCGTAGGAACTGGTAGCCGGTGCGGGTTGGCATCGGGCCCGTGCGGAGCGGCG
>CALFEQ010000070.1 GCA_937949945.1 uncultured Myxococcales bacterium | reverse complement strand
GAGCCTGGAGCCTGGAGCCTCTCTCTCAGTCCTCAGCCGCTGAGGATGCGCGCGCAAAGCGCGCGCCCCTGGAGCCTGGAACCTGGAGCCTCTTTCTCAGAAACACCCCACGGTCCCGCCACGAATCTGGCAGCGCTCCCTGCCCCGGCACTTCTCCTCGGTCTCGAACTTCTTGTTCTTGCACTTGAGGATCGAGCGCTCGTCCGCCGCGCACGCGAAGTGCTCGTCCTTCTCGCAGGGGTCCCCGACGTTCGCGATCGAATCGTCGCACTCGACCTTGAAGCCCTGGTCCTTCGTGCCGGTGACGCGGCACCCCTTCGGTCCCTTGCACAGGGCCGCCTGCACGAACTTGCCGCCCCGGCACACGAGGGCGGACTTCTTGTCGGGGCTGCACGCGTAGTCGTCCTCCTCGCGACAAGCGTCGCCCGCGTTGGCGATGCTGTTGTCGCAGGTGACCTTCTTCTTCTCCATCACACAAGCGCGCTCGCCGAAGCACGTCTGCACGAGCGTCCACTTGTTCTTGATGCACTGGAGCATCCCCTTCTTGTCGCTCGTGCAGACGTAGTCGTCGGCGAGGTTGCAGACGTCTCCGTCCTCCGCGACGGACTGATCGCAGACGGCCTCGCCGGACACCTTCGAGCAGCCCTCGGGGCCCTTGCAGCTCATTTCCTCCCACTTGCCGTCGTGGCAAGCGAGGGCGCTCTTCTCGTCGACGCAGACCTCCTTCGTCTCGATCTTGCAGCTTCCGCCCGCCTTGGGCTTGCACGCCGCCGCGAGAAGCGACGAGAGGGCGATCATGAGGAGGACCCCACGCTTCATCGCCCGCGATCCTAGTCGGGACAGCACCCTCGTGCCCAGCTTGATGTCGCTCGCCGAAAAGGCGAACATCGCCCGCGCACGAGCGACGCGCTCACGGCTCTGTTCCGCGCCCCGCGCGGGTCGGCGCCCTCTCGAGGTTGCCCTCGGGAGCGACGCGCGGAGCCTCGTCCTCGAGCAGGCTCGCGAAGGTGATGGGCCGCGTGCCGAAGCGCCGTTTCGCCTCGAGCAGCAGGCGCTCGACGTCGCGCCGCCGCTCGCGGGCCTCGTCGCGGAACAAGGGCACCTGCACGCCCTCGACCGGGCCCAGATCCTGGGCGGAGACGCCCGTGAGCCGGACGCGAGCCCCCTCGAGCGGGAAGCGATCGAGGAGCTCGAGACACGCGTCGTACAGCGTCTTCGTGTCGCACGCGGGTGACGGCAGAGTCATGCGGCGCGTGAGGAGCGTGAAATCGTCGAGCTTGATCTTGACGACGACGGCGCGCGCCGCGAGCCCCTCCGCGGTCAGCCGCTCCGCCACGCGCGACGCGTGGGCGAGGAGCGTCCGCGCGATCGCCTCGCGCGAGTCGAGATCGACGTCGTAGGTGCACTCGGCGCCGATCGACTTCGCCTCACGGTCGGGGACGACCTCACGTGGATCGTTCCCTCGTGCGAGCTCGCGCACCTCCGGCCCCCAGCTCCCGAGCGCGCGAGCGAGCGCCGCCGGATCGGCGCGAGCGAGATCCCCGATCGTCCGGTACCCGAAGCGCCGGAGCGTGGGCGCGGTCTTCGGACCGATGCCCCACATCTTCTCGATGGGGAGCGGCGCGAGGAACGCGGCGACGTCGCCTTCCACGACGGTCAGGCCGTTCGGTTTGTCCATGTCGCTCGCGATCTTCGCGGCGAACTTGCACGGCGCGACGCCTGCCGAGCACGTGAGGCCGGTGGCGTCGAGGATGTCTTGCTTGATCCTGCGTGCGATGGTCGGCCCGTCGCCGAAGAGGCTCTGGCTGGCGGTGACGTCGAGGAACGCCTCGTCGAGCGAGAGCCCCTCGACCAGCGGCGTGTAGCGATGGAAGATCTCGAACACGCGCGCGCTGACCTCGGCGTAGCGCTCGCCGCGCGGAGGCACGACGACGAGCCGCGGGCAGCGGCGAAGCGCCTCGACCATGGGCATCGCGGAGCGCACGCCGAACGCGCGCGCCTCGTAGGAGGCGGCCGCGACGACGCCTCGTCGGCTCGGTCCACCGACCACGACCGGCTTGCCGCGCAGGCGCGGATCGTCGCGCTGCTCGACCGAGGCGAAGAATGCATCCATGTCGACGTGGAGGATCTGCCGCACGCTTCGCCTCGGTCCGACGTCGATCTAACAACATTCGCCGCGGTCGAGCGCGCTCTACTCGATCTTGACCGGCATTCCGTACGACACGAGCTCCGCGCGCGCCTCGGCGCCCGGGACGGTCACGACGAGGAGCACCATCCCGACGCCGGGGCAGTACGTGTGCTCGTAGCGCGAGCCGGGCGGCCGTCCACCCTCCTCGACCGTTCGCAGACACGACGTGTAGCGCCCCGCGGGGACGTCCACGGACACGTCCGTCGCGACGATCGTCGTCGTGCCGCCGTGCTCTCCGGGCCACGCGTTGCCGACCTCCGCGGGCGCCTTGAGGATCCAAGCGCCGTCGACGTAGCGGATGCCCTCCGGCGTGTACGCGAACCGCTTGGTCGCGTTCGACATGCGTAGCTCGCCGAGCGAAGGGCTCGATCGATGGACCTTGGCCACGAGCATCCCGGTCTCGGAGCCCTCGCGCGTGTGGTAGTGGTAAATCTTTCCTTCCTCGAGCGGAAAGTAGATCTCGAGGCTCGACGGCGACGTCACGGGCGCCGTCGGTGTGGCGGGCGGCTTGGCACCGTCCGATCCACAAGCCGCGAGGAAGCCGACGAGCAACAGACGAGACGAGCGCACGGCGAGCGGAGCGGGTTGCGTTCGGTGCCTCATGACGGTGGCCGGCCTGCGGCGTGGCCACGCTACCACTCTCGTGGACGGGCGTCTGTCAGGAAAGACGAGGTCATTGCGTCGCCCCACCTTGCGCGAAGCGACGAGGCGACACACTCTCGGAGGCCCGAGCCGGCGCAGCTCGAGCTCGACCCCGTTGTTTCGGAGCGATGCGTTCCCGTTGGGCGTGGCGAAAGGACCGTGCTAGGAGCCGCTCCCTCCTCTGCCTTTGGGGGGTGACGTGACCGATCAGCTAAGCAGCGACCTCGCCTCGCTTCGGATCAACCGCGACGCGCCTCCGACGCCGTCGCCGTTCAGGAAGCTGATCGTGCCCGGCCTCGTCGTGGGCGCCATCGGCGCGGCGGGCTACTTCGGATACCAGCGCGTCGAGGGCGCGGTCTTCAAGCAGGAGGTGCGGACGACCGAGGTCGCGATGATCTCGCCTTCCCAGGCCGACGTGCTCGTCACCGCCACCGGGTACGTCGTGCCGCAGGTCACCTCGAAGGTCGGTAGCAAGCTGCCCGGCCGCCTCGCGAAGGTGAACGTCAAGGAGGGCGACACGGTCAAGGAGGGCGACGTCATCGCGCAGCTCGAGGACGCCGATCAGCGCAGCCAGGTCGCGGCGGCCGCTTCTCGTGTGACGGCAGCCCAGGCCCGCATCGCAGCAGCGAAGGCGAACCTCGCGGAGATCTCGCAGCAAGTGGAGCGTGAGCGCGCGCTCGTGGCGAGCGGCGCGGTCGGACGCGCGAAGCTCGACGACCTGCTCGCGCGCGAGGCAGCCCTCAAGGAAGCGGTCCGCACCGCCGAGGCGGAGACGACGGTCGCGCAGGCCGACGTCGGCGCCGTGGGCGTCGGGCTCAAGGACCGCATCATCGTCGCGCCGATCTCCGGCCGCATCGTCAGCAAGCCGGCCACCGTCGGCGAGTTCGTCGGCGGCGTGTTCGGCAACGTCGGCGTGATCGCGGAGATCGTCGACTTCAACAGCCTCATGGTCGAAGCCGACGTGCCCGAGCCGCGCCTCCACCTCATCAAGGTGGGCGGCCCGTGCGAGGTCATCCTCGATGCGTACCCGAACAAGCGATACCGCTGCGAGACCGCGCAGCTCGGGCAGCGCGTGAACCGGTCGAAGGCGACCGTGATGGTCAAGGTGAAGTTCGTCGGCAACGACGATCTCGAAGGTGTGCTCCCGGACATGAGCGCGCGCGTGAGCTTTCTCTCGAAGGCGATCACCGACGCGGAGAAGAACGAGGCGCCGAAGAAGGTCGTCTCGGCCGATGCGATCGTGGAGCGCGACGGCCAGAAGGTCGTCTTCGCCATCAACGAGGGAAAGCTGCACTCGATCCCCGTCAAGGTGGGCGGCCCCGTCGGCGCCGGTGCGGTCGAGTTGCTCGACGGCCCGCCGCAGGGCACGAAGGTCGTCCTCAAGCCCCCGCGCGACGCCTTCGACGGCCAGCGCATCAAGGAAGCCGAAAGGTGACCCGGCGACTCGCGCTCCGAGCCCGCGCGCTCGCGTGCTGAGCTCCGCTCCGGACGACGCCCCATCGACCCGAGAACGCAGACGACACGACGACCGAGGACCGAATGACTCCGAGCGACCTCGACGCCCCGCCCGACGCAGGGAAGGCGGAGGCAACAGCCCCCGAGCAGAATCGCAAGAGCGCCGCGCCTCCCAAGGGCAAGCCCATCATCGAGCTCGTGAACGTCACGAAGACGTACGTGCGTGGCAAGGAGCCGCTGACCGTCCTCGACGGTCTCAACCTCACGATCGAGGAGGGCGCGTTCGAGGCGCTGATGGGGCCGTCCGGCTCCGGCAAGTCGACGCTCTTGAACCTCATCGCCGGCCTCGACAGGCCGACGAGCGGCAAGGCCGTCGTCGCCGGCAACGACATCGGCTCGATGAGCGACGGCGCGCTCGCGAAGTTCCGCGCGCGTCACATCGGGTTCATCTTCCAGTCCTACAACCTGATGCCGGTGCTGACGGCGGTCGAGAACGTGGAGCTGCCGCTCCTGCTCACGAAGCTGCCGGCGGCCGAGCGTCGCAAGCGCGCGCAGACCGCGCTTCGCGTCGTAGGCCTCGAGGACCGCATGGATCACTACCCGCGGCAGCTCTCGGGTGGTCAGGAGCAGCGCGTCGCCATCGCGCGCGCGATCGTCACCGATCCGACGATCCTCGTCTGCGACGAGCCGACGGGCGACCTCGATCGGAAGAGCGCCGACGACATCCTCGCGTTGTTGACCAAGCTCAACACCGACTTCAAGAAGACCATCCTCATGGTCACGCACGACCCCGCGGCTGCGGAGCGCGCGACCATCACGCGGCACCTCAACAAGGGGAAGCTCGAGTGATCAAGCTGTTCCTGATCGCGGCCCGCAACCTGAAGCGGAGCTGGTTCCGGACGATCTTCACGATCGCGGGAGCGGCCGTCGCGCTCATCGCGTTCATCATGCTCCGGACCGTGCTCTGGTCTTGGAACGCGGTCTCGGAGTACGCCGCGCAAGATCGCCTCGCGACGCGCCACAAGGTGACGATGATCATGCCGCTGCCGAAGCGCTACGCGGAGGACATCCGCGCCGTCCCGGGCGTCAAGCAGGTGGCGTTCATGAACTGGTTCGGCGCGAAGATCCCCACGGCGCCGGACGAGTTCTTCGCGAGCCTCGCCGTCGAGAGCAACACGTTCTTCGACGTCTGGGACGAGATGGTCGTCAGCCCCGAGGACAAGGCGCGCTGGCTCGCCGACAAGAAAGGCGCGATCGTCGGGCACGTCCTCGCCAAGAAGATGGGCTGGAAGGTCGGCGACAAGATCGTCCTCGAGGGGACCATCTACCCCGGCGACTGGGAGTTCAACATCTCGGGCATCTACAAAGCGTCGCGCAAGTCGGTCGACGACTCCGAGTTCATCTTCCACTGGGACTACCTGAACGACTCGGCTCCCGCGGAGATGAAGGATCAGATCGGCTTCATCTCGATCCGCGTCACCGACACGTCGCGAAGCGCCGAGATCGCCCAGGCGATCGACCGCATGTTCGACGAGCGGGACGTGCAGACGGCGACGATGAGCGAGCGGGCCATGAACCTCTCGTTCATGGCGGGCTTCTCCGCGCTGCTGACGGCGCTCGACGTCGTCTCGATCATCATCCTCGGGATCATGCTCCTCATCCTCGGCAACACGATCGCGATGGGCGTCCGCGAGCGGACGAAGGAGTACGCCGTGCTCCGCGCGATCGGGTTCGAGCCGTGGCACGTCCGCTTCTTCGTCATCGCCGAAGCGGCCGCGCTCGGCATCCTCTCCGGCGCCGTCGGCGTCGGGATCGCCTACCCGTTCGTCAACCATTTCGTCGGGCGCGCGATCGAGGAGAACATGGGCGCGATGTTCCCGTACTTCCGTGTCGAGCCGACGACGGCGGCGCTCGCGTTCGTGATCGCCCTCGGGCTCGCGGCCGTCGCCTCGCTGCTCCCGAGCATCCAGGCCGGCCGCGTCTCGGTCACGGACGCCTTGCGGCGCGTGGGCTGACGGAGCGACACCGATGGTACCCATCAAGTACAACGTCCGAAACCTGGTCGTCCGCAAGCGGACCACCGCGGCCGCGGCCTTCGGTCTGGCGCTCGTCGTCTTCGTCTTCGCGTGCGCGCTCATGCTGGGCGAAGGGATCACGAAGACGCTCGGTCGATCGGCCAGCCACGACGTCGTGGTGGTGATGCGCAAGGGCTCCGACACCGAGATGGTCAGCTCCATCGAGGACAAGCACGTCAACCTCGTGCTCGCCCACGCAGAGCAGGTGGGCGCCTCGAAGAAGCCCGTCGGCGTCGGCGAGGTCCTCGTCGTCATCCACCTCGACAAGCTCGGCACGTCGGGCGTCTCGAACGTCACCGTCCGCGGTGTGCCCGAGGACGCGCTCGCGTTCCGCCCGACCGTGAAGATCGTCGAAGGACGCGCGCCGAATCCGGGGAGCGACGAGGTCATCGTCGGCCGCGCCATCAAGGGCCGGTTCAAGGGGCTCCAGATCGGCGAGACGTTCGAGCTCAAGAAGAACCGGCCGATGAAGGTCGTCGGCGTCTTCAGCGACGAGGGCTCGTCCTACGAGTCGGAGGTGTGGGCGGACGTCCACGCGGTCCGGCAGGCGTTCGGCAGGCCCGGCTCCGTCTCGAGCGTGCGCGTGCGCCTCGACAGCCCGAGCAAGTTCGACGCGTTCAAGGCGCTCGTGGAGGGAGACCGCCAGCTCGGCCTCCTCGCGATGCGCGAGACCGACTACGTGGAGAAGCAGTCCGAGGCGACGGCGATCATGCTGAAGATCCTCGGCGGCATCATCGCGTTCTTCTTCGCGATCGGTGCGATGATCGGCGCGACGATCACGATGAACGCCCAGGTCGCCGGAAGGACGCGCGAGATCGGCACCCTTCGAGCGCTCGGGTTCTCGAAGACCTCCATCCTCTTCTCGTTCCTGCTGGAGTCTCTCGTCCTCGCGCTCGCCGGCGGCGCCTTCGGCGCGATCGCGGCGATCGCGATGAAGGCCGTGAAGATCACGATGATCAACATGAACACGTGGTCCGAGATCGTCTTCGGCTTCGAGCCGACGCCGGAGATCATCGTCTCGGCCCTCGTGCTTTCCGCGGTCATGGGCCTGTTCGGCGGATTCCTCCCGGCGGTCCGTGCCGCGCGAGTGAGCCCCGTCGAGGCGATGCGTGGCTGAGCGCCCCCGAACGACCTCCCAACCCGACCCTCGCTGCGTCGACTGCGGCTGCGACGCTCCCGAGCTCGATCAGGAGCAGACGCTCAGGAGCACGCTCGGCTGGCGCCTCGTCTTCGAGCGCCAGCGGGACGGCTCGAACAAGGCGCTCTGGCGCTGCCCGCCGTGCTGGCAGAAGTACAAGCAGCGCCGGGCGTCGCGCCCGGACCGCTGAGCGGCCCGAGCCTCCGGCTGTCTTCGAATAGTCGGGCCTCGTCTCACGTCGAACTCGGCCCGCATGCGCAAGTCCCTTGGCCTCTTCTTGCTCTTCTTGGTCGTCCTCACGGTCGTTGCATGCGCCCGGCCTGCCGTGCGCGCGCCTCGCTCCCCTGCCCCGCAGGCGCCCGACTTCGATGCGGAGACGGTCGACGTCTCGATCGACTGGCAGTCGACCCCGTCGGAGCCGTCCCTCGACCGCGCGGACGTGAAGCTCACCGCATCCGACGGCTCGGGCCTGCGGCTCTCGACCGTCCAGGCCCGCGCGGTGCTCTACGGTCCGCTCGCGTTCACGGAGCTGCACTTCGTCTTCGCCAACCCGGAGCCGCGCACGCGCGAGGGGACGTTCGCGATCACGCTGCCGGACGGCGCCGCCGTCACCCGGTTCGCGATGCGGCTGGGGAACGCATGGCAGGAGGGTGAGGTCGTCGAGAAGCAGGCGGCGCGCGCGACGTACGAGGCGTACGTGCATCGCAAGGTGGACCCTGCGCTCCTCGAGCGTGACTCGGGGAACGTCTTCCGCGGTCGCGTGTTCCCCATCTTCGGGGGAGAGAACAAAGAGATCGTCGTCTCCTACACGCAAACGCTCGCGGGGGAGTCGGAGCCCTACCGCCTGCCGCTCGTCGGCCTTCCGCAGCTCGACCTGCTCGACGTCCAGCTCCTCGTGCCGGGCCGGAAGAAGGCGTTCGTGCTGCACCGGAACGCTTGGACGCCCGACCGCGATTTCGTTCATCGGCCCGAGCCGGGCAGCGCGAGCGCCGTGCGCGGCGGCCGGTGGGCCGTCGCGCGCGTCTCGGCGACGGCGCCGAACGCTTCGCCGCCGAGCCCGATCGGGTCGGTCGCGGTGCTCGTCGACTCGAGCGCGTCGCGTGCGGGCGCGCTCGCTCGGGACGTCGACCGCGCCCGCCGGCTCGTCGAGGCGCTGAAGCCCGCCGCGGTGAAGATCGCGTGCTTCGATCAGGAGGTCGTGCCCGTCGGCTCGTTCGCGGAGGCCGCCGCGGTGCGCGCGGCGGGCGCCTCGAACCTTGCACGCGGCCTCGAGTGGCTGCGAACCTCGGGCGCCTCGCGCGCCATCGTCGTGACGGACGGCGCGGCGACGATCGGCCCGCGCGGCGCGGCGCTCGCCGCCGAGGTGGCGAAGCTCCGCGGCGCGGGGATCCATCGCCTCGACGCCCTTCGCGTCGGCGGCGCCAAGGCCGACGGGCGGACGCTCGAGATGCTCGTCGCGTCCGGGCTCGAAGAGGACGGGGCGGTCGTCGACGCCGAGCTCGGGACCGATCGCGCCGCGCACGCGCTCCGGGCGCCCGCCAAGGCGCTGCGAAGCGTGGAGCTGCCCGGCGCGATCCGCACGTGGCCCGCTTCGCTCGCGCGGGGAGCCGGGGCGGAGGCGCTCGCGTTCGTCGAGATCGCGGAAGATCGACCGCTGCTCGTCGCGACGAACGGCGGTCCGCCGCGCGCGATCGAGCGCGTGGAGGTCGCGCCGGCGCCGCTCGTCGAGCGCGCGGTGGCCGAGGCGAAGATCCGCGAGCTCGACATCGCGCGATGGGACCCGAAGGCGAGCGCCGAGGAGCGCAAACGGATCGAGCGCGAGATCGTCGCGCTCTCCGTGCGCCACCGCGTGCTCACCGATCTGACCGCGATGCTGGTCCTCGAGAGCGAGTACGACTATGCGCGCTTCGACATCCCGCGCGACGCCGCGCAGAACATCCCCGTCGTCGGGCCGCGTGGGGTCGAGATCGTGTCGAGCTCCCGCGTGCTCCCGCCGAGGCCGAGCAACGTCTCTCCGCTCCTCGACGCGAAACAGCGCGAGGACGAGGCGCTCGACTCGGACGGGGATCGCATCCCCGACGTCGACGACAAGTGCCCGAACGAGCCCGAGACGTACAACGGGATCCAGGACGCGGACGGATGTCCGGATCGGGGCCACGTCCTGATCGAGAAGCAGTCGATCCACATCCTCCAGCAGATTCACTTCCCTCCGGGCTCGGCCGCGATACCGAAGGAGGCGGCACCGGTCCTCGACGAACTCGCGGAGGCGCTGCGCCACCACCCCGAGATCGAGCTCGTCGGCGTGTTCGGGCACGCCGACGACCCCGGCGACGCCGCCGCCAACGAGGCGCTGTCGAAGAGGCGGGCGCTCGCGGTGAAGGCCGCGCTCGTCGCGCGCGGCATCGACGAGAGGCGGCTCGTCGCGCACGGAGTCGGCAAGACCGACCCGCTCGACCCGAGCCGCACGCCCGAGGCGCGCGCGAAGAACCGCCGCGTCGGCTTCGTCGTCCTCTTCCACGATGGGATGCCGACGGAAGCCACGCTGCCGCGAGGGCTGAAGGACTGGATGCCGGAGCCGCTGCGCAACAAGCCGTGGGCGCGCCGCGCGCCGCTCACCGGACGGCTCGCGGACATCGTGCGGCTGCTCGACCAGAAGAAGGCGAGCGAGGCGCTCGACGCGGCGGACGCATGGACGAAGTCCGCCCCGGACGACATGCTCGCGTGGATCGCGCTCGGCCGCGCTCTCGACGCGATGAACCGCACCCGCGAGGCGGCGCGCGCGTACGGATCGATCATCGACCTCGCCGGAAGGCCGGAGCACCTGCGCGCCGCGGGCGGCTGGCTCGAGGCGCTCTCGAGGCGACACCCGCCGGCGCTCGACGTCGCGATCGAGGCGTATCGCCGAGCGCTCGACGAGCGCCCGGACCATCCGTCGTCGCACCGCCTCTATGCCTGGTCGCTCGCCCGCGCAGGCCGGCTCGAGGAGGCCTTCGACGTCGCGCTCGCGGCGCGCGGGCAGACCTTCTCCGACCGCTTCCCCGGCGCGAACGACCTCTTCGCGTCGGACGTCGCGCTCCTCGCCTCCGCCCTCGCGCGCGGACGGGAAGGCGAAGCCAAGGAGGCCGTCTTGCGCCGCGCCGCCGGCGCCGGCGCGCCCGCACGACACGAGCCCTCCACCAGCGTCGTCCTCACGTGGGAGAGCGACGAGAGCGATCTCGATCTCCTCGTCTACGACACGAAGGGCGAGCTCTCCGGCGCCGCGGCCGACATCCGCACGGGCTATGGCCCCGAGAGCTTGTCGCTCGCCGGAAGGCCGGAGCTCCGTGTCGAGGTCGAGCGGATGAGCACCGGCCCCACGGAGCTCGCGTTCGGGAAGGTGTCCATCGTCCGCCACGACGGCCGCGGGACGCTCGCCTTCGACGACCGCCCGTTCGTCTCCATGCGACCGTTTTCGGTCACGGACCTCGGCACGGTGCGCTGATCCCGAGCATCGGACCTGGACGAACGAGGCGGGCGGCACGCGGTCCGGCGATCGCACCCGTGCCGCACGCCGGGGCTTTTCAACCGGACGCGGGGTGCGTAACGTGCTTGCTCCCCATAGTCGTACTCGCAAGGAGACAATCTCATGGCCTTCACGCTGCCCGATCTGCCGTACGCGAAGGACGCGCTCGCTCCCCACATCTCTGCCGAGACGCTCGAGTACCACCACGGCAAGCACCATGCGGCCTACGTGACGAACCTCAACAAGCTGCTCGAGGGGAAGCCCGAGGCCAACAAGAGCCTCGAGGAAGTCATCATGGGTGCCGAGATCGGCTCCGGCGTGTTCAACAACGCGGCGCAGGTCTGGAACCACACCTTCTACTGGCACTGCATGAAGCCGAACGGCGGTGGCCAGCCGACGGGCGACCTCCTCGCCGCGATCAACCGTGACTTCGGCTCCTTCGAGAAGTTCAAGGAGGAGTTCTCGAACGCCGCCGCGACGCAGTTCGGCTCGGGCTGGGCCTGGCTCGTCGAGAAGGACGGCAAGCTCTCCGTCACCAAGACGGCGAACGCCGACCTGCCGATGAAGCACGGGCAGAAGGCGCTCCTCACGATCGACGTGTGGGAGCATGCATACTACATCGATTACCGGAACGCCCGGCCCAAGTACATCGAGACCTTCCTCAACCACCTCGTGAACTGGGACTTCGTCACGGAGAACCTCAAGAAGAAGTGAGCTCCGTCCGTGGGGCGCGCCTCGCACGGGCGCGCCCCGCGGCGATCGCCTGCGCCTCGTCCGACGCGCGCCCGCGCGTGCGAGGTCAGCGCCGGTTCCACCGATAGAGCTGCGCGGCCGGACGCGCCGGCGGCCGCTTGGAGGCAGGGACGACGAGGCCCTGCTCGATCAGGCGCTTGTTGAACGAGCGCGGCGGGATCTTGCGTCCGAGGACGACCTCGTAGATGTGACGCAGCTCGGCGAGCGTGAAGCGCGACGGCAACAGGTCGAACGTCCGATCGCGGAGCGGATCGTCGAGGTGCTGGCAGAGCCGCCGGTACGCGTGCGCGATGATCTTGCCGTGATCGAACGCGAGCTGCACCCGATCGCTCCCCGCGCGGCCGCTCGTGCGCTTCGTCGCTCGTCCGCGTGCGCGGAGGACGGGCGGTGAAGGCGCGTCGAGCGCGAGCTTCCGAAAGGAGTGCCACTCGGCCTCCGCGGCGTCGTCGCCGGCGGTGATGGCCGCCTCGGCCACGATGAAGGTGACCCACGCGATCGTGATCGTGTGGCCGCGCGGATCGCGCCCCGGATCACCGAAGGCTCCGATCTGCTCGAGCCGAACGCCCGTGATGCCGGTCTCTTCTGCGAGCTCGCGGGCCGCGGCGCGCTCGAGCGACTCGTTCTCGTTGACGAAGCCGCCCGGCAGCGCCCACATGCCCTTGAAGGGCTCTTCCTTGCGCTTGATGAGCAGCACGGCGAGGTCGTCCGCACGCATCGTGAAGACGACGACGTCGCAAGTGACTGCCGGACGCGGGTGACGGTAGGTGAACGCCACGCGGCTCCTCGCCGAAGTGCTCGCCCGCACGATCGCGGGCGGTGAGAAAGTCGAAGGGTCGTTCGACGACGCCCCAAGACATCCCCTGCCCGCGCGGCGCCGTCAAGAAGCGCTCGACGGAGTGTCAGGATGACGTCATATTCCGGTCGAGCGTCGGGTCGAGAGGGCCGTCCGTCCTCGCCGCGCTCGCCCACGGCACGGAGGACCGAATGAAGCGCACCGAGCGACTCTTCGCCCTGGCCGAGCATCTCCGCGCGCGGCGGACCGGCGTGACGGCCGAGGCGCTCGCCGAGCGCTTCGGCGTCACGGTGCGCACGATCTACCGCGACCTCGACACGCTCCGGGCGGCGTCGCTGCCCCTCGCAGCCGAGCGCGGGCGCGGCGGCGGCTACGCCTTGGACAAGAGCTACACGCTTCCGCCGGTGAACTTCACGGCGAGGGAGGCGGCGCTGCTCGTGGCGCTCGGCCGCTACGCGACCGAGATGCGCCTCATGCCGTTCACCGAGACGCTCGAGCGCGCCCTCGACAAGGTCCGCGGCGCGCTCTCGGCCTCGGCGCAGCGAGAGCTCGCGGGCAGGCTCAAGGAGCTCCAGTTCGCAGGCGTCCCGCAGCTCCCCGTCTCGCGCGCCGTGCGCGCCGCCGTCGAGCGCGCGTGGTTCGAGCAGCAGCCGCTCCGCATCACGTACCGGAGCGCGAACTACGAGCGGACCACGCGCGACATCCGCATCACTTCGGTCTTCATGGACCGCACCGAGACGCGGCTCAACGCGATCGATCTGGACAAGAACGAGGAGCGCCAGTTCCGGCTCGACCGGATCGAGTCGGCGGAGGTCCTCGATCGCACGGCCCGGCCGTCCTCGTGAGCGATCACCCGACGCGCATCGCGAGGCGCGTGGCGACCGCGTAGCCGACGCCGAACGTGACCGGCGTCATGTAGCCGTTGATGCCTTGGTCACCCCAGACCTGCACGATGCAGATGGCCATGCTGCCGAGCGCCGTCAGCGCGGCGCTTCGTTCGAGCGCCGTCTTCGCGCCTCGATACGCGCGCATCGCGAGCGTCCCGCTGATCGGGAAGATCAACCAGAGCGCGGTGAACCCGACCACGCCGCCGAGCGACCAGAGCCAGAGCACGCCGTTGTGCGCGATGAGGCGGTAGTTCACGAACACGTCGCTCAGGTCGACGGGCGGATTGTCGGGAGAGTATTGGTACTCGAATCCGAAGCCGGTCGAGACGAGAGGGCCCTGCTTGAGCGTGTAGATGAGGTTCTCGTTCTCGATGTCGCGCGAGAGGCTCGACATGTCCTTCTGATCGAGGACGGACATGACGAGCTTCGCCGGCTTGAGGAGCGGCGACGCCGAGTTGATCTCGGACCCGACGAGCACGTAGAGGATGGCGAGCGGCACCGCCAGGATGAGCGCCATCGTGACGCGGCGCTTGCGCTTGCTGGGCTTGAGAGCGAGGTAGATCACCGCAGGCGCGATCGAGAGGCTGACGAACGCGAGGCGGCGGTTGTTGAGCACCATCGCGAACAGGATGAAGGCCGTCACGACGGCGGCGCGCACGATCGTCCGCTTCGAGCGCTGCTCGAAGGCGTGCGTGATCACGATGAGGATCGCGCTCACGAAGAGCACCGAGTCCGAGTGCGTGGTGCACCACTCCGGCAGGCCCGGCCGCTCGGTGATCCCCTGCGGCATGCAGACGCCGAAGTACACGTAGACGACGAGCGCGCTCCGGACGAGCGCCACCGTGACGAAGATCGTCCCGATCGCGCCCAGGTCCTCCGGGATGCGGAAGGCGTAGAGGAAGACGAGCGCGATCAGCGGCAGCTGCATCAGGTGCACGATCTGCCGGAACACGTTCTCGACGGCAGCGCCGCGCACGAGCCCCCAGGCGCTCATGGCGAAGACCGCGACGAGGAACGCGAGGAGCACGTTGCGTGCGAACTTCGGCGGCGGCGTCCACTCGGGCGGCTTCTTCTTGCCCCAGATGGCTCGGTAGAGGAGCCCGAGCGTGACGAAGAAGAAGATGGGCAGCGACGCGCCGGGCAGACCGCTCCACTCCTTGATCGTCCCGTACCAGGCGACCGCCGAAGGCCAGAGGACCGTGTCCCAATAGCCGTCGCCTTGGTCGCGGAACATCGTCTCGCTGAACGGCTCGATGAAGAGCGACAGGACGAGGTAGATGCGGACCGAGCGATGGAGCTTGAGGCGCGCCATCGCGTAGTAGAGGAGCGGGCCCCACACCACGACGAGCGCGGTGTCGAAGCGGAACGTGTTCGACCAGACGTTGGGCGCGTCGAACGTCGGGCTCGTCGCGATGTACGCGAAGAGCGACATGCCGAAGACGAGCCCGATGATGCGGAGGGTGGGCTTCAAGAAGTCGTCGGCGAGGATCGCGCGCTCGTCGATACGATCCTCGTGCTCGTCCTCGTTGCGGGTGCCGGGCAGCGTCCCGTAACCGGCGAACTGCTGCCGGACGCGCTCGCGAAGCGCTGCGCGCGGGTCGAAGAATTGCGGCGGAATCCCTCCGGGGCGGTTCATGCGCGCGAGGGAGAGGTTATCAGCCGCGCGACATTCCCGTCACCCCGAGGGGCGCCGCGCCGTCGAGCCCCTCGCTCGTGCGAACGTCCACGAACGCGTCGCGATCACGCCGCACCGCGACGGCGAGCACGTACCCCTCCGCCGAGCCGTTCGCGTCCACGGGCGTCACCTCGAGCTGCCAGCCCGCCGGGTCCTCTCCGAGCACCGCCTCGCACGCGCGAAAGCGCGACCGCTCCGCGCCGTCCTTTTCGCTCTCCGGCACGAGGCTGAAACGACTCAATCGCACCGCGATGCCGTCGCCGATCGCCTTGAGCCACGCCTCCTTCAGCGTCCAGAGCTCTACTGCACGGCGCGCGCGGCGGTGCGCCGGCAGAGCGCGCAGGTCGGCGTTCTCACGCTCGGAGAAGAGACGCTCGGCGTTCTCGAGCAGCTCCTCGCCACGAGCCACGGGCTCCACGTCCACGCCCACGCGCGCCGTGCTCACCGCGCAGGCGACGAGCCCGTCCGCGTTCGTGAGGTTGAAGTCCGGTGCTTCGCACGGGTCGACGACGAAGGGTCTTCCCGCAGAGGTCCGCTCGAACCGCCACGCGGCGGGGTCGACGCCGTAGATCCATCGAGAGAGAGACCAGCGAGAGAGCGCGCGGGTGACGAGCCACTCGCGACGAAGGCTCTCGGTCGCGAAGCGCCCGTGGGCGATGCGCTCCTCGGGCGTGAGCCAGCCGAGCCAGACGTCGAGCGAGGCGCGAGGAGCGCTCGCTGCGGATGCGAGCCACACGTCGACGCGGACGCGCGACGAGCTGCCATGCGACGCGCGAGCGGACGGCGGCGTTCGCGGGCTCGACATGCTCGACAAGTAACACCCGGTCGCCGTGCTCGTGTACGTTCCATCGGGGAGGTGCGCCGGTGCTGAAGTTCTTGCGGTCGAACGGAACGAGCAAGCGAGCGAACGGCGTCAGCAAGTGGACGGTGCCCGCTCAGGCGCTCAGGGCGACCGCGTTCGAGGCGGCGCGCACCGATCTGTCGCCCCAACCGATCGAGCCTTCGTGGATCAAGGAAGGCTCCCCGGTCGCGCGCGCCGTCACGCTGAGCGAGTCTCCGGACTCGCTCCTCACGGCGGGGCTCTGGGACTGCACCGCCGGGACCTTCACGTGGATCTTCGGGTGCGACGAGATCGTGCACATCCTCGAGGGCGAGGTCCGCGTGCACGACGGCACCACGACGCACGTCCTCGTCCCGGGCAGCGTCGCCTACTTCCCGGCCGGTCTCGAGACCATCTGGGAGGTCCCGAGATACGTGAAGAAATCGTTCATCCTCCGCGCGCCCTACCAGTCGCGCGTCCGGCGCGCCGCCTCGGCGATCAAGCAGCGGCTCGTCGCGTTGGCACGACGGTAGTGATTCGGTCCTCGGGGCCGAGAGCCGACATCGGTGTGAAGGTCGGAGGTCGAGCCCGGCGCGGGTGGGCGGAAACGCGCTCGCGCGCTCGCCAGCGGCTCGACTAGCATCGTGGTTCGATGGGGGGATTTCTTCGTGCAGCCGGCTTGGCTGCTCTCGGAGTGAGCGGCTGCGCGATCCTCGTCGACACCGAGGACCTCGCGGGCGGGCCGGACACGAAGCAAGAGTCCCCCACGAGCGTCGACGGCTCCGGAGCGCCGGGCTCGGACGGCGGCACGGCGGACGAGCGTGGCGGCGGCACCAGCGACGCCGCGCGTGACGGCCCGCTCCCGCCACCATCCTGCCCGTCGAACGCGCTGCTCTGCGACGGCTTCGAGGACGGGAACTTCCAGCGCTGGTCGCGCACGTTCGAGTATCCGACGGGCCAGCAGTCCTTCGATACGCGGAACGTCCACAGCGGCGCGCTGAGCCTCCACACCGTCGTCGGCGATGCAGAGAACCCAACGGGAGTCGGCGTGAGCTACGACCTGCCGAGGCCTCTTTCGGCGGGGACCTTCGCGGCACGCGCCTACGTCTACAGCGCCGAGGTGCCGAAGGTCTGGACCGACCTCATGCGGCTGGCGCGAGACGGGACGTTCATGTCGATGGGGATCGCGGCGCCCCACTGGCGCGCGCACACGTGGGACCTGGTCTTGACGTACTCCCGAGAGACCTTCGAGCCGGGTGTCTGGCACTCCGTCGAATGGGTCGTCGAGGTGGGCAGCCCCGGTCGCCAGACCGTGTACGTCGACGAGGCACCGGTCATCGACGAGGTCAAAGACACGGCTCCGTCCGGCTTCGCCGGATGGAGCGAGTTCCTCTTCGGCATCGTCTTCAACGAAGGCGACAAGGGCGCCGACATCTACTTCGACGACGTCGCGATCGGCACCTCGCGGATCGGATGCCGGTGATGCGCGATCAGTCCGCCGTGGTCATCACGTACGGCTCGACCGGACCCGTGCACCAGATCGTCGAACCGCACACCGAGCGGCTGAAGCACTCGGAGCGCTCCCAGCAGTCGTTCGGGGACTCGACCTCGACGAAGCCGTCGTCGCAGACGGGCATCGCGAGGCACCGCACGGGCAACGACGAGGCTTCGACGCACGTGAGGGACTTGCCGCACCTCGTGGCCTCGTAGCAGCGGGCACCGTCCGGACACTCCTCGCCGCGCTGGAGCGGCTCGTCGCCCGGCTCGCACGAGGGCATGGCCATGCACTGGTAGGCGATCTCGCTCTCGCTCGTCCCCGTCTCCTCGGTGTCCGCGGTGCAGGCGACGGCGAAACAAGAGAAGGAAGCTACGCAAGCGACGACAAGAACGTCTCGGAAGCTCATGGCGAATCTCCGACCGGCCCCATACATACCCCGTGCCACAAGGTAGGTCTAGGTCGGACAGCACCGTCAGTGGAAATTTCCGCAGGATCCGGGGCTGCGAAAGGCGCGACGCATGTGCGATCCCGCCATCAGTTGATGTTCTTCGTTCTCAGGCCGGCCGGCCTCGAAACCCGGGCTGCCGCCCAGCCCCCGGCGTGACGATCGCCCCGCCGGCTCAGGGATGGCTCGCCAGGTCGGGGCGCTCGGGGGAGCGGCGCCACCGCTCGACGGTGTCGATCACGAGCTTCTCGAGCCACTCCTGCGACCAGAGCGGCGTGAAGGTGTGATCGGTGCCCTCGACGATCTCGAGCGCGAAGTTCCGGAACTTCGCGAGCTTCTTCGCGCCCGGACCGAGGTGCGCCTCCATCTTGTCGAGGCCGCCGTCGCTCGCACCGAACACGAGGAGCGTCGACGTTCCGCGCCGCAGGATGTCCTTGAACTGCGCGGCCACCTCGTCGATCTCGAGGCGTCCGTGGCGGACGCGCGCGATCGTCCCGAGCGCACCCCGCTTCGCGCGATCGAGCGCCCGCGTCGCGAGCTCGGCGGCGATGCCCTTCGTGTTCACCTCGCCGCGAAGCACGCGGCCCCACACCTGCGGGTTCCAGATCTCCGTCGTGTAGTAACGCGTCGAGCGGTAGTTCTTGCGGAGCGACACCTCGAGCGAGTCGCCTTCCCTCCAGCGGAACGTCTGCGTGTTGATGAGGATCTGCCCCGCCACGCGCGGCTCGACGTGCGCGGTCTGGAACGCGAGGTATGCGCCGGAGCAGAGGCCCACGAGATAGAAGCGGCGCGCCTCGCGAAGGTTCTCGAGCGCGTCCATCGCGGCCTGGACGTCGAACACGGCCTCCTTCGCGTAGAGGCGGTTCTCGATGCCGGCCGTCGAGACGCTGTCGCCGATGCCGGACACGTCGAAGCGGAGCGACGTGATCCCACGCGTCGCGAGCCTGCGCGCCATCTTCACGTACATGCGGTTCGAGCCGACGCGGTGGTTCGATCCGACGTTGAGGAAGATGACGGCGTCGCTCGTGCGAGCCTCGGTACGCTCGGCGGGCTCGCAGAGGATGCCGAGGAGCGAGCCCGTCGGCCCGAACATGAACGCCTCCTCGCGCGCCTTCGGCTTGGCGGCGCCGTCGGACTCGGCCGAGCCTCTCCCCTCCGCCGACGGGCCGATGCTCTCGACGGCGAGCGTCGGGCCCTTGCGCGTGAAGTCGAGGAGCGTGACGCGCTCCGGCTCCGCGTCCTCTCGTTGCGCGACCTCCGAGTGCACGCCGCCGAGCCACTCGACGATGCGCTGGAAGGCCTCCTCCGGGACCTTCGAGAGATACGCGTCCTGCATCATCGCCGCGTAGCCGCCGACGCTCGTGAGATCCGTCACGTCGACGCCGACGCTCGCCAGATGTCGCGCGTAGCGCCCGTCGTCGGGCAGGTCGTCACGCCCGAGCAAGAGCACGCGCTTGGCCGGCGCGACTTTCTGCGCGCGGAGATCGATCTTCGACAGGTCCGCGACCGTCGCGCCCGTGAGCAAGTACCCGATCGCCTCCTCGCTCGCCTCCCCCAGCGACTCGGTCTTCCTCACCGCAGGCGAGGCGCCTCTGTCCTGAGCGGACGCGAAGGCCTGCTCGGCGCCGGCGGTCTGCATCATGCGCATCTCGCGGAGGAACGCCCTGCCGGTGAGGTACGGCGTCCAGAGCACGAGGCTTCCGAGGTCCTGACGCTCGATCGCGGAGAGCACGGCGAGGGTCGCGCCGAGACGGACACCGAAGAGGCTGACCTCGGAGATCCCGGCGCGGCGCCTCAGCTCCTCGACGGCCGCGCCGATGCTGGCGAGCCACGCCGCGAGCCGGTCGGGATCGTGATCGGTGCCGTCGGAGTCACCGGTGCCGTGGTAGTCGAAGCGCAGCGCGGGGATCCCTGCGCGCGCGATGCGCTCGGCGAGGATGCGATAGCACCGGTGGAGGCACATCGCCTCGTAGCCGAAGGGATTGCAGAGGACGACGCCGCCGTTGCGCATCGGCCGTGTCGGCGCGTGGTACCAGCCGAAGAGCTGCCCGAAGACGATCGGCCCGCTCGTGAACCTCTCCTTGACGCTCACGGTCCCCCTCCTCGGTCCGCGATCGAGAGCGCGATCGGCGTGCGCAGGTTGAGCGCAGACAGCGTCCCCGACAAAGGGCGCTTGCTCGGCGCGATCGGCCGGAGAAGCGTCCTCCGCTCGCCGCCCGGCGGGACGTCGAAGTAGTTGTCGTCGGGGACGTGGTTCGGCACGGTGATCGTGACGGCGTGCGCGAAGCGCCTCGCCTTCACGGTCACGGCGAGATCGTCGCCCTCGCGATGGAGCGTCGCCTCGAGGCCCGCGCACGGCGGCGGCGAGCCGAAGTCGACGAGCCACACGGCCTCCGCGAGGGTCGCGTTCGACGCGCGATCGACGAGCGTCGCGACGACGAGATCGTGCCCCGGCGGGCCGAAGCGGTACGCGCGAGCCGTGTCGGCGAAGGTCTCGAGCAGGCCGTCGACCGCGACGTCGATCGCGGAGCGCGCAGGCACGACGACCTCGCGCTCTCCGCCCGCGGTCGGCACCTCGCCGTCTCGATAGAGACGGACGCGGAGCGTGCCGAGCACGTCCTCGGCGCGGTCGTTGACGGCGTGGACGTGGAGGCCGTTCACGCCTTCGTCCGTGATCGCGAGGCTCACGGGCTGGAGCGCGCGCCGCAAGAACCAGTAGGGCGACTTCGGCAGACCGCGCGCGTCGAGGATGCCCCAGCCCGCGCCCGGCCAGAGATCCTGGAGGAACCAGACGAGCGCGCCGCGGCACGACGATCCCGCGCGACGGAACTCGCCGAACACGCGCGCCATCACTTCGCCGGTCGTGACGCGCGCGAGCGCGAGATATCTCTCCATGTCCTCGTAGCGGAGGCGCATCGGGTCGACGCCGAAGAGGAGGCGCACGTAATGATCGCGCACGTCCTCGAAGTCCCAACCCGAGCCGTGGTCCTTGGGCGTGCGCCGTTTCCAGCGCGCGTGGACGACGGGCGCCTCGCCCTCGCCGAGGAAGGACGGAAAGAGATCGTCCTCGGGCACGTTCGCGAACGCGAGGCACTCCGAGGCGAAGCGCACGCGCGCACGCCGCGCGTCGTCGAACGGGCGCAGATAGGCGCCGACGCCGTAGTAGTGCCCGACGCCCTCGTCGACGTGGAACGGGAGCGCGCCGCCGCTCGGGCTGTTCGGCCAGTACGGCACGTCCGGTCGGATCGCCTCGCACGCGGACGGCAGCACCTCGTCGAAGAGCGGCCCTCTCCAGATCTCGCGCGGCGCGCCGAACATCGCGGCCTGCTGCTCGACCTCGCTACCGCCGCAGAGGACCGCGAGGCACGGCCGCGCCTGGAGGCGGTCGAGGAGCTGCGTCGCCTCGAGGCTCACGCTCGCTCGGAACGCCTCGTCCGCGACGGGGTAGTCCATGTTGGCGAACGCGAAGTCCTGCCAGACGAGGATCCCGAGCTCGTCGCACGCGTCGTAGAAGGCGTGGTCCTCGTAGAACATGGTGCCCGAGAGGCGGACCATGTTCATGCCCGCGTCGCGCACGCGGCCGAGCACGCTCGCATACTGCTCGGGCGTGCCCACGAGGCGCGCGACGTCCGTCGTCGTCCAGCACGCGCCGCGGCAGAAGACGGGGACGCCGTTGACCTCGAGGGAAAATCCGCGGTCCGACGTGTCGAGTCGAATCGTGCGGAAGCCGATCGGGCCGAGATCGATCTCGTCCTCCCTGCCGTCCGAGACGAGGACGATGCGCGCGGGATGGCGAGCGGGCGCGCCGTGCGTGTGCGGCCACCAGAGAGGCACGCCCGGGATCGCGAGCTCACCCGAGAGAACGACGCGACCGTCCTCGGACGCGACGTCGAGCGCGCCGCGCGCGTCGCCGACGACGAGCGCCGCCGACTCGACCCGCGCGGCGCCGGCGCTCGCCAGACGCACCTCGACGCGCACGGCACCGTCGCCGGAGGCGACGCTGGTCCGAACGCGGGCGCTCTCGACGACGAACCGCGACCAGCGCTCGAGCACGATCGGCCTCCACGGTCCGACGGGCGGCACGGGCGGCGACCATCCCGGCATGCGGCCGACGAGCGACGTGCGGATCCAGCGGAGCTGCTGGTGCGAGACGAGCCGCGTCTTCCAGCGCGGTCGCGGGCGCTTCACGGCGAGGGCCTGGGCGATCGGCGCGAAGCGGAGGAGGAGCTCCGGGCCGCCCGACGTCGCGCGCGCCTCCGAGGCACGGAGCGCGTCGAGGTCGAGACGGTGCTCGTGGAACATGTTCTCGGAGCGGAGGACGTGCCGTCCGTCGAGGAAGACGTCTGCGAGCGTCGCCAGGCCGCCGATGCGGAGGACGTTCCGGACGCCGGGCTCGCGCGGCACCTCGGGCAGACGGCAGCGGAACCACCACGTCTCCTCGTCGAGAGGACGCGGGCGGTCGAAATCCCAGCGGCCGCGAGAGCGGAGCGCCGCCGCGACCGTGGTCGGCCCGTCGATCTCGATCCACTCTCCGCGGACGTCCTCGGGGCGCTCGACGGCGGCCTCGACGAGGGCCCACCCGTCGAGCGGGAGCTGCTCGAGCAGCGTCGCCCCACGCACGAGCGCCATCTACACCCCGTAGCGAGCGGCGATGGTCTCCATCCCCGCCGCCCAGGCCGACTCCATGTTCGCGAGCGTCTCGTCGAAGCTCGGCTTCTTCCGCGAGCTCACCATGCGCGCGACCTTGAAGAGCATCGCCTTCACGCCGGTCGAGATCTCCTCGAAGTGCGCCGCCGCCCTCGTGTGCGCTTCGTCGTCGCGATCGATCCAGCGCAGGTGCTCGCCCGCGAGCTCGAAGCAAGCGCCGAGCTGACGCAGTGTCGCGAACGCGTAGGCGTGGAACGCCGCCAGGTCGCGCTCGACGAGCCACTCCGCGTCGCGCGGGAAGCGCTCGCGGAACGCCGTCAGGGGATTGTTGCGCGGCCGCCGCTCGAGCTCGCGCTTCACGATGCGCTTCGCCCGGTCGAGGAGCTCCTCGCGCGACCGCTTCACGACGCGATCGATCTTCACGAGCTCCGTATAGGGCGGCAGCCCCACGCGCGCGGCGCCGACGTCGGTGCCTCCCTTCAGGAAGAGCGCCTCGTAATCCTCGCCTTCGAGCTCGCCGTAGACCGCGTTGTGGAAGTACCCGACGCGCCCGTTTTCCTCGTCGAGCATCTCGACGGCGATCGTCGTCTTCGTGTGGTTCTTCCGGTAGTCCGTCGCGTGGGTGTCGGGCAGGTGGAACGAGTCCACCTCGACGAGGACGAGGCGTTTGCGCGCGATCTGCTCGCGCAGGTGATCGAGCACCGGCCGCCAGATCGTCAGCTCCTGCACGTCGACGCCGTAGAGATCGTAGAGGTCGCCGAGCGGCGGCTTGAAGAAGGTCCACTGATCGCCCTCGAAGTCGGTCGACAGCGTGAAGCCGAAGCACGCGACCGGATCGAGCGACAGAGCGTGCAGGACCTCGATCCACAGATCGACGTAGCAGTTCGTCTCCGGCCAGGCGCGCGCGGGATCGTGGAGCGGATGCTGGCTGGACGGACGAGCCGGCAGGACGCGGATCATGCCGAAGGCCACAGCTTGTCGCGCACGGACGACGGCCACTCGGCCGGCCGCAGGCCGTGCGTCTTGAGGAGGGCGAGGACGATCCGCTCCATGCCGAAGCCGAGGCAGGCGGTGTGCGCCGTGCTCCCGTCGGCCGTCTGGATGCCGAACGTGCTCGCGAAGTGATCCTGGTGGTAGTTGAAGCTCATGATCGCCGTCGGCCTGTCGGCCGAACAGATCGGGACGACGATCTCGAACTTCAGCTCCTGCTCGCGCTGGGCCGCGGCGAGCATGCGCCCGCCGCGTCCGAAGAACGGATCGTTCGCCGGCGCGACGTACGCAGGCAGCCCGATGTCCTCGAGGAGCGCGAGCCCGCGCTCGATCCAGGTCTGACGCCACGCCTTGACCGACTCCAGATCCGCGAGGCGGATCAGCTCGCGCATGCGGAACATCTGCATGCGCGCGGGATCGTCCGATGGCTCGTGGCGGAAGCAGTAGGCCCAGAGATCGATCAGCTTGCCGCCCTCGGGGAGCGTCCCTCGCATCGAGGGGTAGACGGGGTAGCAGCCCGCGGGCGTGAGCACGACGTCGGTCGCTTTCAGGAACGCCGTCCAGTCCTCGCCGGCCTCGAGCTTCTGGAGGAGCTGCTGGTGCTCCGCGTCCTTGCCCTGGAAGGCGAAGACCGATCCGGCGAGATGCGGGAACGACTTCAAGTACCCGCTCTTCTCGAAGCTCTTTCTCGCGAGGATCGGCGGGAAGTGGAGCTTTTCCGCGCCGTCGTTCGCGACCGTGGCGCTCACGAGCGCGTCGAAGCGCGCGAGGATGTCCTCGAAGACCGCGCCGCGCCCGTAGACGCCGGGCACGCCCGTCTCGACGAGGAGGCGGCTCCGAACCAGATCGTCCAGGAACGACTTCTCCGCGCTCTCGGCCGTCATCTCAGTCGTCCTTGTGAACGAGGAGGAGCGACGCGTTCCTCGCGTAGATGCGATCGTTGCCGATCATGAGCGAGGCGGACAGCGCATCGCGCAGGTGGCGCCCCATGCTGTAGCGCGTGTCGTTCTTGTAGCCCTGGATGCCGACGATCCCGAGGCATCCCTGCACGATCTGCTGCACGAGCTGCGACGACGCGATCTTGAGGTTGTTGATCTTGATCGCGAAGCCGATGCTCAAGAGCTCGTCGGTCGCGCCGTCCGCCTTCTTCATGAGCGACTCGCACTCGGAGGCGGCGTCGTGCACGTTGTTGCGCATGAGCTGGAGGAGGTTGATGACCTCCGCGAGGCGGATCGCCGTCGGCGGGACGGTGCCGGGCTTCTTCCGCGCCTCCGTGCGGACGAAGTGGCGGGCGCGCGAGACGGCGTCGGTCGCGATCCCGAGCCAGCACGCCGCCCAGAGGATGTGCGAGAACGGGACCATCGTCCGGCTCGCGATGTCCCCGAACGGCAGCGGGAGGATCTGATCGACGGAGCCCTTCGACTCGAGCCGGAAGCCAGGGCTGCACGTGCCGCGCATGCCGAGCGTGTCCCAGGTCGTCGTCTTGGTCAGCGTGTAGTCGGCCTTCCGGACGAGGGTGAGCACCTGATCGCTCGGTGGCGCGTCGGGCGCGCGCCTGGAGGTGACGAGGATGTCGTCCGCATACTCGCCGTACGAGATCGTCGTCGCGTCCTTGTTGAGGACGAAGGACGCGCCGTCGCGCTCGACGGCAGTGACGCTGCTCCGGATGTCGCCGCCGGTGCCGACCTCGGACGTCGCCGACGCGATGAGGAGCTGCTTGTCGCAGAGCTCCTGGAGGTACTTCCGGAAATAGGGAGAGTCGCCGCCGTGACGGACGATGCACGCGACCTGGATGTGATGCATCGCCGTGATGAGCCCCGTGGCTCCGCATGCGCTCCCGAACGCCTCGCAGATCGCCGCGAGCGTCGTCATTCCGCAGCCGAGGCCGCCGAGCTCCGTGGGAACGAACGCGCCGAGGAGCCGCTCTTTGCGCTGCGCCTCGATCGCCTCCTTCGGGAACCGTGCCTCCCGATCCACCTCGGCTGCGGCGGGCGCGGCCACCTCGCGCGCCACCTTGCGCGCACGGGCGATGACGTCACTGGCGGCGTTGGCTCCTTGCTCCATCGCGCTCCCCTTTCTCTCTCTCGTTCGTCTCTCTCGACCACGACCCTCGCCGGTGGAAGCGCGACGCTCCCCCCCTCGCGGCCGTCAGCCTCCCCCGGACGTGAGCTCCTCGATCGCCGCGCTGATGCTGGCGATGCTCTGGAAGACCGATCGCTTCAGCATCCGATCGGGGAACTCGATGTCGAACTGGCCTTCGAGCGCGAGCATGACGTTGACGCTCGCGTGCGAGGTCATGCCCGCCTCGTAGAGGTCGCCGTCGTCGGGGAGCGTATCGACGTCCTTGCTGAGCCGCCCGTGTTGACGAAGGATCTCGCGGATCTTGTCCTTCATTCGAACGCCCCTTTCACCGAGCTGCGACCCGTCGCTCCACGCGACGGCTCATCCATCCTACGCAGGGTGTCGTCCCGGCGCGACACCTTCGACGACGCCACCCATCGCTCGAGAACCGAGTAGCGTAGGGGTGCTTCGATGAGCGACGGCACCGGTGCATCCGTACAGGGCTCCGCGAGCGACCACGCCCGCAGCGAAGGAGCCACGGCCCTCCGGAACGCGGTGAAGCTCGCGACCTCCCTCCTCCTCACGTGGGGCGTCGCGCTCGTCATCACCTTCAAGCTGCCCAAGTACCTCGGGCCGCTCTCGTGGGGCTTCTACAAGTACGGCATGGAGTACGCCGCGTCGCTCGCGGTGTTTCTCCACCTCGGCGTCGACACGTACATCTCGCGCGAGATCCCCGTTCGCCCGAAGCACACGAGCGACTTCTTCGGCGGCGTCCTCGCCTTGCGGACGCTCCTCGTCGTCCCGCTCTTCGTCTACGGCTGGTTCCACCTCGCGGGGAAACACCATGACGAGCGCATCGCGGCCGCGCTGTTCGGCCTCACGCAGCTCTTCATGGTGATGAACCTCACGTTCCAGCAGATCCTGCAGGCCGCCGCCACCGTCGGCAGGCTCGCGATCGCGAACGTGGTCGCGAAGATCCTGTGGGGAGGCGGCACGCTCGCCGCCGTGCTGCTCCACGCGCCCTTCTGGGTGCTGCCTCTTCCGATGCTCGCGTCCGAAGGGCTGAAGGCGGCCTTCCTCTGGCACGCGACGCGGGACGCGGTCGGTCTCGAGCTCCGCGTCGATCTCGCCGAGACGAAGAAGGTGCTCCGCGCCTCGCTGCCCTTCTTCATCGCGTCCGCGGCGGTCTACCTGGGATCGAGCATCGACGTCGTCCTCCTGCGCGAGCTCGTCCCCGAGGGCTCGGAGGAGGTCGGCTGGTACAGCGCCGCCCGCGAGATCGCGCGCCTCTCCGCGCTCATGATGCCCGTCCTCACGGGTGTGCTCGTCCCGATGATGAGCCGCGCGATGCATCGCGACGAGGCGGAGTTCTTCCGCCTCGTGCGCCGCGGGATGGAAGGCGTGAGCGTCGTGTCGATTCCGCTCACCCTCCTGCTCGCGCTGAGCGCCGAGCTCGTCATCCGGCTCGTGCTGAAGGAGAAGTTCCTCCCGGCCGCGCACAGCCTCGTGTGGCTCGCGCCGACGTTCGTCCTCGCCTACGCGAACGCGCTCTTGTGGCTGGCGCTCATGATCATGAAGCGATCGTGGACGATCGTGGTCATCTCGCTGATCGGCATGGCGCTCTTGCCGCTGTTCATCCTCGGGATCGTGCCGCTCACGCGCTCGCTCGGTCCCGGCAGCGCGGCCATGGGCGTCGCGATCGCGCTGTCCGCGCGCGAGCTCGTCAACGTCCTCGTCTTCCTCGCCGTCATCGGCAAGCGCACGCTCGATCGCCGCGCCGTCTCCGCGATCGTCAAATCGCTCGCGATCTGCGGAGTGGTGCTCGTCGTCCACCGCTTCCTGGCCTTCCTCGGCCCGGCGCGCCTCGTCGTCGATGCGCTCGTCTACGGCGTCCTCGCGCTCGCCACCGGCGTGATCCGCATCGGCGACATCATGAACGTGCTCCGCATGATCCGCGATCGGAAGAAGATCCAGGCGGAAGCGGCGGAGAGCTCGGCGACGCAACCGGGCGAGGCGGCGTGAGCATGCTCACGCGAGGCGCTTCGCGAGCTCCTTGATCGCCTTCGGCTGCGAGGCGTCCTCGAAGAGCTGAGGCAAGAAGGACGGCGGGACCGGCAGCTCCTTCGAGAGGCGGTTGAGGCTCACGGCTTGGACGCGCTCGCGGAGCGCGCGGCCGCGGCCGGCGGCGATCGCGGCGTCCGAGGGCGTCTCGATCGAGCGGATGCTCACGTTCTCGAGCGCCGCGCGCTCCTCGTTCGAGAAGAGCGGGGGGAGCACGCAGTTGACGACGATCTTGCCGATGGGAAGCTTGAGCTCGTCGGTGAGGGCGCGCGCGAGCTCGATCGTCTCCGTCGTGGGCATCTCCTCCGGCAGCGTGACGAGCACGACCGCGCAGGTGCTCTCGTCCTGGAAGAGCTGCCACGCGCGCTCGGCGTCGCGGCGCAAGAGGCCGGGCGGAACGACGTCGACGATCACCTTCGGCACGCGGAGCATGTCGAGGCCGTGACCGGTCGCGGGCGCGTCGAGGATGACGACGTCGAAGCGGTTCGTGCCGTCCTCGAGCACCTCCGTGGTGTGGAACCACGCCTTTCCGAGCATCGCCCACTCCTGCATCCCCGGGACGGCGCGGAAGAACGTCCGCACGTAGCGGTTGTCGAACAGGAGCTTGTAGAGTGCACGCGAGTGGAGCACCATCGCGCCGTACTCTTCGAGCGCGAGCATCGGCTCCATGTTGACGGCCCAGACGTTCGGGGCGACGGGCTTGATCTCCGGCCCGACGAGCTCGGACCCGAACATCGTCGACAGCCGCTCCTTCGCGTTGCACATCGCGACGAGCACACGCTTGCCCTTCTGCGCGAGAGCGAGCGCTTGGGCGGCGCATACCGTCGTCTTCCCGACTCCCCCCTTGCCGGTCACGATGAGGAAGCGCTTGCTCTCGAGCCCTGGCCTTCGAGGCGGCGACGAAGGAGACGAAGGAGAAGTCATTCGGGGCCGGCACCATACCACGCGGCGCGGGTGGTTCTTCCGGTCTTTCCGGAGGGTTGGGCATCGCGCAAGCCCCCCTCGGCGACCGGCGCTCGGAGGCGACCTGCATCCGCCCACACGCGTCTACTGCACGGACGACGGGCGCCGAAGGCCGGCTGGTAGCCGCGAAAAGTATCGCCCTCCCTGCGGTTTCTGCTGAGGCTCGTTGACTCACTAGAGCTTGTCGGCTCTGATGCCAACATGGGTTTCTCCGCGTCGCGTTCCCTTCGCGCGTTCGGCATCACCCTGTCCGCAGTTGCACTCGTCGTGGCCTGCGGATCGGAAGGAGCATCAACATTCGGTCCAGGCGTCCTCGACGACGACGCAGGCTCACCGCCGCCGCCGATCCTCGGCGGAGGTCCGAGACCCGACGGAGGACAGGGCAACAGCGGCACGTGCCGACCGCGCACGTGCGAAGAGCAAGGCATCGAATGCGGGCCCGCCGGCGACGGCTGCGGCGGCATCATCGAATGCGGAACGTGCGGAGAGGGCATGCGGTGCGGAGGACCGGGCGCGCTATCGAAGTGCGTTCCGATTCAACTCGCGACCGGATGCACGCCGAAGACGTGCGAGGAGCTCGACATCGAGTGCGGACAAGCCGGCGACGGCTGTGGCGGCATCCTCAACTGCGGAACGTGCCCGGCGGGACAGCAATGCGGCGGTCCGGGCGCCTTCGCTCGATGCGTGTC
>CALFEQ010000069.1 GCA_937949945.1 uncultured Myxococcales bacterium | reverse complement strand
TCCGCCTGGATCTCGGCGATCTTCGCGTCGCGTTCGGACTCGAGGCGCTGGCGCAGCTCGGCCATCGCGTTCTCGTGGATGGTCTGCGTCTCGGCCTTCTCGTCCTCGTGCTTCTTCTCGAGGTTCGCGACCACTTGCTCGTGGTCCGCGCGCGTCTTGGCGAGCTCCTCCTGGTGGGCGCGACGGAGCTCCTCGATCTTCGCCTCCATCTCGCCGGTGAGCTCGGCGCGCACCTGCGACTCGCGCTCGGCGACGGCGACGCGCTGCGCCTCCTCCGCGGCTGCACGCGCCTCTTCGAGCTCCTTCGTCCGGCGCTCCTCGGCCTCCTTCAGGGCGTTCTCGTGCTCCTGCCGGAGCGCGGCGAGCTCCTCGTCGTGCTTCTGCGTGAGAGCACGCACCTCTTCCGCGTGCTTCTCCTTCGCGGCGGCCAGCTCGTTCGCTCGAGCCTCCGCCTCCTGCTCGGCGCGGGCCGCTCGTCGCTTGAAGTCTTCGCCCGCCTTCTTCGCCTGCTCCTTGTCCGCCTGGAGCGCTTCGATCTTCTCCTTCTGATCGGCGATCGTGCGCTCCTGCTCGAGGACCTTGTCGTCGAGATCCGCCTTGAGGCGCTCGAGCGCGAGCTGCTTCTCGCGGATGTCGACGATCTCCTTGTCCTTCTTCGCGAGCGCCTCGCGGAAGGAGAGGATCTCCTTGTCCTTCTTGTTGAGCGCCTCGCGGAGGTCGAGGAACTCGCGGCTCGACACGGCGCCCGTCTTCGGCGCCTGCGACAGGCGCGTCCGCAGCTCCTCGTTCTCGCGCGTGAGCCGCTGGATCTCCTCCGCGCTCGTCTCCTTCTCTCGGCCCGCCTCCTCGGCGGCCTCGCGCGCCTTCCGAGCTTCCTCTTCGGCGCGCGCGAGCCGCTCCTCGAGCTCGCGGAGACGGCCCTCGGCCTCCGACAGCGCGGCCTCGAGCTGCGCGGCCCTGCCGTCGTCCGCCGGCGGCGCCGACACAGCCGGCGCCGGCCGCTCGCTCCGACGCACGCTCTGGGGCGTCAGCGCCGCGTCGAGCGAGGCGCTCCCGTTCGTGTGCTCCTGCGTGTCCATCGGCGGACGGTCCGAGACACGAGGAGGCTCCGACATCCGCGGCGGCGGCCTCGAGGTCATCTCCTCGATGACGATCTCGTCGTCCTCGAGGCCCGACATGTCGAGGCTCGGCGGAGGCTCGCCGGCCAGCTCGTCCCCGCCTCCGCCTCCCAGCTTCACGAGCGGCTGGATGCGCGCGAGGAGATCCGGGAAGGTGATGGGCTTGTGGACGTAGTCGTCGGCGCGCGTGCGAAGCTTGCGGTGCTGCTCGAACGTCTCGTCGCTCGACTCGCTCGACATGATGATGAGCGGGACGTCCTTGAGCGCCGGGTCCTTCTTCAGCTTGTTGCAGACGCTGAAGCCGTTCATGCGCGGCAGCTCGATCGACAGCAAGATCAGGTCCGGGCGTGTGATGGCAGCCTGCTGGAGCCCGGTGTTGCCGTCGTCGACGACCTGGACACTGCAACCGAGTTTCTGGAGCTCGGATCGGAGCTCGCCGGCGAACACGGCGTCGCTCTCGAACACGAGGACTTTTTGGGCCATCGGGCTTCGAGGATAGGTTCCGAAGAGAAATCGTGTCAAACCACCGATCGCGAAGGAGCGCGGTACCATCGCCTCGCGAGCGCCGATCGAACGCTCGCTCGTCGGAGCACCGGACCCTTCGGTGCTCGCGCGACGCCGTCGCCCTTTCCGAGCCCGGTCAGCCCGTGACGCCGCGCGCGCGTTTCTCGTCGTGGCCGGAGGTGCCCTCCCTCCGGCCGAGCTCACGCAAGACGTCGGCGATGCCCACGCCTCGCGACCGCAGCGCGACCATCACGTGGAAGAGGACGTCCGCCGCCTCGGCGACGACGCGCGTCTCGTCCTCGCTCGCGACCGCACGCGCGAGCTCGTCGGCCTCCTCGCGCAGCTTGGCGCCGATCTTCGCCGGTCCTCCGTCGTAGAGGCTCTTGACGTAGCTCTTCTCGGCGGTCGCCTCGCGCCTCGCGAGCAAGACCGCGTCGAGGCGTTCGAGCAACGTCGAAGCGGTGACGTCCTCGCACAACGCGCCGTCCGGCCCGAGACGGCGGAAGAAGCAGCTCGGCTTGCCCGTGTGGCAAGTCGGGCCTCGTGGTCGGACGAGGTAGACGAGGGCGTCCGCGTCGCAGTCGACGAGCACGGAGACGACGTCGAGCGCGTTGCCGCTCGTCGCGCCCTTCTCCCAGAGCTCGCGCCGCGAACGGCTGAAGAACGTCGCCCGCCCGGTCTCGAGCGTCGCGCGGACGGCCTCCGCGGACGCCCACGCGAGCATGCGGATCTCGCCCGTGACGTGGTCCTGCGCCACCACCGGGACGAGCGGCGGAGCTCTTTGCCCGTCGCCATCGGAGGCGCCGAGCCGAGCGAACGCGAGCGGTAAGGAATCGGCCACCGGCGAAACCGTGCTACTCGAAGAGAAGGGATTTTTCCATGATCAGCGCCGAGCTCGCGTTCGCGACCCCGAGGAAGCTTCCGAAGCCGAGCTCCGTGAAGGGCCGCGTGGTCGTGCTCGACGTCGCCTTCGCGTCCGAGGCTTCCGGCGGCGGCTTCGACAAGATCACGAAGCCGTTCATCGAGGGGCTCGGGCCGCGGCTCGTGGCGTGGGTCGACCACCACGACCACGCCCTGCACGCACGCTACAAGAACGATCCCCGGTTCGTGCTCGCGACGAAGGCCGAGCACGGCGCCTGCCCGGAGATGGTCACGCCCGAGCTGTGCGCGCGCATCGGCAAGGTGGACACCATCGTGTGCCACACCGACTTCGACGGTCTCTGCAGCGCCGCGAAGTGGATGCGCGAAGGCATCGAGCCGTACCCCGGCTCGGACGAGGACGCGCGTGCCATCGACACGCGCATCGGCGTGCCGAGCCCGACGGCGCGCCGCTTCGATCGAGCGATCCGCGCGCGCCCTCGCGACGCCGCCCTGCTCGGCCTCATCGTTCGCCACCTCGCGAGCGGCCTGTCGGACGAGTCGCTGTGGGCGGAGATCGACGCCGCGGGCGCGGAGCTCGAGGCGGTGGAGAAGGTGACGAACGAGCTCGCGCGCGGCTACGAGCGCATCGACATCCCGAAACCGAGAGTCGAGGGCGTGTCGTCGATCGCCTACCTCGACGTGACCACCGACGGGGCCAAGAAGAAGCGCTACGACAAGACGCAGCTTTTGCTCCTCGGGCAGGAGCGGGCGAAGGTGGCCGTCCTCGTGGACGGGGACACGATGACGCTCGCCGCGCCCTTCGACAGCGGGATCAACTTCCTCGACCTCCTCGGGCTCTCGGGCGGAATGCCGACCCTCGTTTCCGTCCAGGCCGACCGCCTCCGCGATGCCCTCGAGCGCCTCGGGGTCTCGCCCGGAGAGATCGACTCGATGCGTCGCTCTTGACGCATCAAGTCAAACGCGGGCGAGACCGTTCGGTCGGACGCATGAGGAGCCCGAATCCGACATTGGCGCCCTTTCAAAGTTGGAGCCCAAACTTTTCAATCTCGGAAAGGACCCTTCTCGTCGCAGCGTCACCGTGATAACGGGCCTCGACTGTAGAAATGCGGAGCGGTGACCACCGCTCGCAGGGTGGGTGCTCATGGTCGCAAGAGCTTCTTGGGGAGAACGTGTCGACGCGAAGAAGGGCCTCCGTTCGGACGTGCGGAGCTCTGGCGCGAAGGGGGTCTCGAAGACGCAGGCGCACGGCATCGAGGAGATGTTCGTGCAGAACGATGCCGTTTCGGTCTGCCTGCTTCTGAATCGTCGCACGAAGACGATGCGCGTCATCGACTTCCGCGCGGGCCCCAGCCAAGCGAAGCGCGCGTTCGTCCTGAAGCTCGCGAAGCGTGAGGGGATCGAGAAGGTCTACACCCTCGTCGAGCGCGACGAGGTCTCGACTTGGGTGAAGCTCGGATTCACCAAGGAGGCGAGCATCCCCGGCTTCTACAAGAGGAGCGACGCATTCCTCCTCGGATCGTCCGTCAACGACGCCGATCTGCAGACCGACCTCAGGACGATCGAGACCGTCGACGACGACGAGGAAGAGGAGGTCGAGCCGAAGGCGTCGCCCTCGCACGAGCTCGCCGAGAAGACGCTCGCGCAGGCGAAGAAGCAGGTGAAGACGCTGCTCGATCGCCAGCTCCCGCCGACGAAGATCGTGCAGGTCAAGGAGGCGGACATCCACAAGACGCTCGAGAAGGCGCTCCGCTCCGGGCGCGCGCTCACCGCGTTCGAGCCCTTCGGTCGCGACGTCGAGCGCCGCTACTTCCAGATCACCGCGCGCGGAGGCTTCGAGCTCATCGCCTCGACGGAGTCGCAGGCCTGCTTCGGCAACGCCTTCCTCGAGCTCCTCACGGCGCCGACGACCGACCACGAGCGCCTCGCGACGATCTCCGCGCTCCGCTCGATGTGCGACAAGCTCCTCGCCGAAGGCATCGTGAGCTGCTTCTCGCTCGCACCGAGCGACGACCTTTCGCTCGCGACGGCGTTCGTCTTCAACGGCTTCCGCCGCACGGGCCTCCTCCTCGGCCACACGGTCGTGGGGCGCGAGCGGAAGGACGTGATCGTCTGGTCGCGCAAGCTCGCGAATCCGGGGGAAATCTGAAAGAGGCTCCAGGCTCCGGGCTCCAGGCTCCAGTTGGTCCTGAGCACCGGCGAAGTTTCGGGAGAGGGGGAATGGCGCGTGTCCTTGAAGGGCATGCGCCTTTCTTTTTTTCCCATCTCGAGGCCCCGAAGGCTCTCGTTACCCGCAAGCTCGAGGCAGAGCGGCGGGTCTCTGCTGCGGAGGGCTGAGGACACCCGAGTGCGGGAACCTATCGATGAACCCTCCCTGGAGCCTGGAGCCTGGAGCCTGATCAGGGCGACAGCCTCTCGATCCGCCACCGCTGAGGCCCGAGGCCCGAGGCCTGAGGCCCGATCGCGACGTACCTCACCCGATCGTGCAACCGGCTCGGCCGCCCCTGCCACAGCTCCACGCGCGTCGGCTTGATGCGGTAGCCGCCCCAGTTCGGAGGGCACGGGACCTCGCCGTCGCCGAAGCGGGCGCGCATCTCCTCGAGACGGGCTTCGAGCTCGGCGCGGCCCGCGATGACCGAGCTCTGCCGTGACGCCCAGGCGCCGAGCTGGCTCTCGCGCGGGCGGCCGCGGAAGTACGCCTCCGACTCCTCTCGCGAGACCTTCTCGACCACGCCGTTCACGCGGATCTGCCGCTCGAGGAGCGGCCAGAAAAGGTTCGCGCAGGCGCGCGGGTTCTCCGCGAGCTGCTTGCCCTTTTCGCTGTCGTAGTTCGTGTAGAAGACGAGGCCGGCGTCGTCGATCCCCCTGAGGAGCACGACGCGCGCCGACGGCTCGCCGTCCGACGCGGCGGTCGCCAGCGTCATCGCCGTCGGCTCGGGATGGCCGGCGTCGATCGCCTCGCGGAGCCACTTGGCGATCTGCCGCGTGGGCGAGGGGTCGACGTCGCGCTCGTCGAGGCCAGCGCGAGCGTACTCGGTGCGAATCGCCGTCAGATCGGGGAGCATGGGCAGGCGTCTAGCGCTCGGCCCCTTCGGCGCCAAGGGAGCGTGCGCCGCCGGCCAGGACGCGGCGTGGCGGGCGCCGCCGCTATCGCGCCGCACGACCCTTCTGGTACGTTCGACGGACCGGGGAAGCATCATGACCGAGGTGCAGGCCAGCGCGGTCACCAACGGGGACGGTGACGTGAACGCGACGCCGCTCGTCACGCGCATGACGAAGCTGTTCGTCGAGCTCACGCGCGACGAGCGTCTGACGAACGAGGTCGTGACGCGTCCCCATCCGCTGCTCATCGCAGCGACCCGCGACGAGCTGATGGTCGTCGTCGCACCGGCGGCCGTGTGGGACCGCGGCCGGGACCTCCTCAAGCCCTTCACGCCTCGCTTCGCCGACTCGACCGCGATGCTCGTCCTGCTCGGCTACCCCGCCGAGCTCGATCTCCAGGTCGCGATGAACCGCGGCCTCGCGAGCGTCGTCAGCGCGGACGCCTCGATCGACGAGCTGGTCCTCGCCGCCATGCGCGCCTTCGAGCTGCTCGAGGCGAAGAGCCGCGCGGAGAGCCGCGGCAAGTGGCTCCGCCGATATCGCTACGAGCTCGGCGAGCTCATCAACATCGCGCGCGCGATGACGACGGAGCGCGACGTCGACAAGCTGCTCGGCGTCATCCTCGAGAAGAGCCGCTTCGTCACGGGCGCCGATGCGGGCAGCATCTACGTCGTCGAGCAACAGGACGACGTCGACTACTCGGAGGAAGGGCCGCGAAGCCTGAGCCGCGGCCCGATGCTGCGCTTCAAGCTCTCGCAGAACGACTCGGTCCACTACGACTCGCGCGAGTTCGTGATGCCGCTGTCGAACCGTTCGATCGCCGGCAGCGCCGCGCTCGCGAAGAAGCCGATCAACATCCCCGACGCCTACGACATCCCGCCCGACGCGCCGTACGCCTTCGACCGCCGCTTCGACGAGAAGAACGGCTACCGGACGAAGTCGATCCTGGCGGTGCCCCTCGTCTCGCAGCGCGACGAGGTGATCGGCGTCATCCAGCTCATCAACAAGAAGAAGGACCCGGAGAAGAAGCTCTACACGAACGAGGACATCGAGCAGCAGGTCGTCCCGTTCGACGAGCGGAGCGAAGAGCTGCTCGGGATGGTGGCCGCGCAGGCGGGCATCTCGCTCGAGAACACGATGCTCTACGACGAGATCCGCCGGCTCTTCGAGGGCTTCGTGAAGGCCAGCGTCGAGGCCATCGAGTCGCGCGACCCGACGACGAGCGGCCACTCGCGCCGCGTCGCGGATCTCACGGTGGAGCTCGCGAAGGTCGTCGACGCCGAGACGGCGGGCCCGTACAAGGACGCGCATTTCTCGACGGAAGACCTGCGCGAGCTCGAGTACGCGAGCCTGCTCCACGACTTCGGCAAGATCGGCGTCCGCGAGAAGGTGCTCGTCAAAGCGAAGAAGCTCTACGACGAGAGCCTCCACTTGATCCGCGCACGCTTCGACTACGTCGCGAAGGCGATCGAGGCCGACATCCTCAAGCGCAAGATCACGGCGATCGAGCGCGGGGCCCCGAAGAGCGAGCTCGAGGCGCTCGATCGCGAGTGCGAACGTCGGCGCGCGGAGCTCGAGGACGCCTGGCAGACGATCCTCAGCGCCAACGAGCCCACCGTGCTCGCGGCGGGCGACTTCGCCAAGATCGAGGCGCTCGCGAAGGAGACCTATTACGACCTACGCGGCGAGCTCAAATTCCTCCTCGAGCCCGAAGACGCGGTCGCGTTGAGCGTCAAACGCGGCTCGCTCACGCCGGCCGAGTACGAGGAGATCACGAGCCACGTCGTCCACACGTACAAGTTCCTGTCGAACATCCCGTGGGGAAAGGCGTTCCGCCGCGTGCCGAAGATCGCGGGGGCGCATCACGAGCGGCTCAACGGGACCGGCTACCCGAACCGCCTCCGCGCCGAGGAGATCCCCGTGCAGTCGAAGATGATGAGCATCGCGGACATCTTCGACGCGCTCACGGCCAGCGATCGACCCTACAAGAAGGCGGTCCCGATCGAGCGCGCCCTCGACATCCTCGACTACGGCGTGCGCGACCAGCACCTCGATCCGGAGCTGGTCCGCATCTTCAAGGAGGCGCGCATCTGGGAGCGCTGCAGCGGCGCGCGTTGATCGCCGCTGCTTTTTCCCACGGGCGATTTGCGACGCCCGACGATGCGCGATCGACCTCGACACGCGAGCGATGGGCTCGGGCATAATGCGACGCCCGATGCCGAGGAGCCGCCCGCGCTTCGCCGCCATGCTCGTCGTGGCAGGCACCCTGCGATCCGCCGTGGCGTTGGCGCAGCCCGCGCCCGAGCCCACACCGACGCCCGCACCCGAGCCGGCGCAGACGCCTGCGCCCGTACCGCCCGCGGACGGCAAGCAGTCCGACGACACGTGGCAGAACCCCGCGAAGGCCGCCGATCCGCCGCCGCTGCCGCCGCCGAGCAGGGACCTTCCTCCGACGTCGACCTCGGGCACGGACCTCGTGCCCACCGAGCCTTCGGCCACGCCTCCGGTCGTCGTGACATCGGACGCCGCGGTCGAGGCTCGGCAGGACGCCCGGCTCGATGCACTCGAGCGCCGTGTCCAGAACGAAGAGCAGAACGCGCGCAAGCTGCAAGAGCGCCTGAGGTTCTTGAAGCACCTGACCCTCGAGTCGTTCATCCAGCCGCAGCTCCTCGTCCAGAGCTTCAACGCGGCGGCGTCGCCGAACGCGGACGCGCAGGGCGTTCTGCCGCCCGGCATCGGAGCCAACGACACGATCGCGCGCGCCGACGGGACGACGACGAACGGCACCTTCTTCCGTGTCCGCCGCGCGCGTCTGCGGACGTTCTACGAGACGGACGTGATGCGCTTGTTCCTGCAGATCGACGCCCTTCCGGCCGGAGGCGTCGGTCCGGGGATCGGCACCATCCTCCGCAACGCAGAGGCGACCGGGATCGCCCGCTGGACGCGCGACGTACGCACGGAGTTCACCGCAGGCCTCTTCTTCACGCCGTTCCGCAGGGAGCTGCTCGAGCCGTCGCTCGTCCGGCCGTTCATCGAGCGCACGTGGTTCATCCAGAACTGCTTCCCGATCGAGCGCGACTACGGCGCCCACGCGAAGACGATCGCGCTCGACGATCGCCTCGTGGTCGACGTCGCCGTCGTCAACGGCCAGCGCCTCGGCGAGCGGGCGTTCGTCGCGCTGCCCGATCTCAACCGGTCGAAGGACCTCGTCGTCTACGCGACGTACAACGTCGGCTTCGTCACGGTCGGCGCCAGCGGGTACTACGGCCGTGGTCAGGTCGTCGATGCCCAGGCCCTCCGGTACAAGGAGTTCCCGCGCTGGGCGGTCAACTCCCAGGTCGCGATCGAGCCGCACATCGTCCGTCGCCTCGGCCAGACGCGCCTCTACGCCGAGCTGACGTTCGCGCAGAACATGGACGCGGGCGTCTTCTACCCGTTCGCGGTGCCGCGCATCCCGGCGAACATCACCGACCCCGTCGCGAACCTCGACGAGCGTGGGCTCTACGTCCGCCTCGAGCAGGACATCGGGCGGAGCGTCGTCCTCGGCTACCGCTACGACATGTACACGCCCGACACGTCCATCGACAACAACGCGCGCGACACGCACGCGTTCCTCGGCGTGTGGAAGATCTCGCCGAACCTGCGCTGGATGAACGAGATCGACTGGGCGATCGACAACGTCCACCCATTCGGCGCCGCACCGCCGTCGAAGCACATCGTGATGTACTCGAGCGTGCTTCAGGCGATGTTTTGAAGAGGCTCCAGGCTCCGGGGTCCAGGCTCCAGGGGCGCGCGCTTCCTACCCCATTCGGGGTATGCGCGCCCAAACCCCCCGTTGCTAGCGTCGATGGAAATGCGCAAAGCGGGATGGCTGGTCGGGGTGGGGGTGCTCCTCTTCGCTGCGTGCTCGGAGAACGAGAACATCCCTGGGTGGGACTCGGCAGACCAACTGTTCGGCGCGTCTCCCACGTCCGTTCGAGCGGAGTTCGGGCAAGAGTTCCAGATCAGGGCGTACGCAGAATGCTCCAACTGCCGCGCGATCGCTCCGATCGTGATCGAGGTCACGGTCGATTCGGCGAATCTCGACATCGTCGGAGCGCGCAACGCGAGCCTCTCCAGCGTGTCGATGGAGTCGAGCATCGCGCCGGCACGGGCGACGCTCACCTTCCAGCTTCCCACGCCGACCACGCCCGCCCGCGCGAACGTCACGATCCGGTGCGCGCAGATCGCCAAGGCGAACGTGACCGTGACGTGGCTGGACCCGGCGAGGAGCACGAACCTGACGCAAACCATACCCGTCGAATGCACGCAGCCCGACGGCGGGCCGCCCGAGGAGGTTCCGGATCCGAAGGAGTTCGCGAACGGGCTCGGGGAGCTCATCCGGGTCTCGCGACAGGCCGCCGCTTGGGTGTTCGCCGCGGGAGGCGTCGCCGCGAACCTCGGCGAGCGCACCGCGGACATGCGCTCGAAGTTCACGCCCGTCGGCAACGACTGCGAGCGCTACGAAGGCATCAGCGACTTCCGAAGCGAGAAGGGCGCCGACGCGCTCGTCGCCGAGACGAGCCTGCAGAAGGGAACGGCGACGTTCGATCCGACGCAGCAGCGCTACGTGTGGAGCGGCCTCGGGCAAGGCGCCGTGTTCGGGACGGACGATGCCGTCCGCTTCTCGTGGCTCGACAACACGGAGACGGTGCCTGCGCCCGCGCCGTTCCGCGCGCCCGATCAAGTCCTCTCTCCGCCCGCGGGCGCCGAGACGACGCTCCACGTCCCGCCCGGCGCCGCCAGTACCGTGGCGATCTTCGGCCAGCTCACGGGCGACGCCGGCTTCACCTGCCGCAAGGACGTCGCCGCCCTGCCGACGAACGGCTCCGGCGATCACGTCGTGAGGCTCGTGCCCGCGGAGGTCGTCGAGGCGATCCCCGACGTGATGACGAGGCTCCAGAACGTCTACGTCGCGCAGATCAACGCGAAGAGGATCCCGTCCTTCTTCCCGAACCGAAACCGCTTCTTCGATGCCGCGCGGGTCCTGCAGGTCCCGCGCAGCGCGCTCGATCCCTGAGGTCCACCATGCGTTCCTTCGTCACGGCTCTCTTCGTCATCGGCTCCATCGCTCTCGCCGCGGCCGCTTGCGACGGCGACGACACCGACGCGTCCAACGGCACGAGCTCCGGCGGCACCAGCAGCAGCGGCGGCACCAGCAGCGGCGGCACCAGCGGCGGTACCAGCGGCGGCTCGAGCGGGCAGGACGCGGATTCCGGTGCGGACTCCGGGGAGGAGGCAACGCCGCCGAGCACCGACGCAAACGCCCCCGTCACGCTCGAGGTGAACAAGCCCTTCACCGCCCCGCTCCCCGCCAACATGACGCTGCACTTCTTCGCGTTCACCGTCCCCACGGAGGGCAAGTACCAGGTCACGTTGAACGGGCCTCCCAACCTGCACGTGAACTGGTGCCCCGAGTCGAAGGAAACGGGCTGCGCCTGCGTCCTGAACGGCGACTCGAGCACGTGCTGCACGGTCGAGGCGTCGGCCCAGAGCTGCACGCACGTCGCCGAGACGACCGACAAGATGGCCTTCCCCGCGGGGACGACCATCTACCCGCACGTGACGTGGTTCGGAGCCCCGTCCGAGGGAACGACCTACACGCTCACGATCAGCGGGCCGACGACCTGACGCCCGGGCTGCGCGACCGCCGGCTCAGAGCGCGGCCAGGACGACGTCGCGGATCGACGCGAGCGAGCGGACTCCGAAGAGCACCGCTCCTCGCGTCGTGAACGCCTCGTCCACCGCGCGCCCGATCGCGTCCGCGCTCGCATCGGCGTCGAGGGCGGCGAGCCGATCTTCGAGTCGTGCGATCGCATCGCGCGACGCCATGAGCTCGCCGCCCACGCGAAGGCGCCCCGCGTCGTCACGCCCGCACGCGACGATGCCGATGGCCTCCTCGCGGACGGCGGCCCACGCGGGCTCCTCGCCGACGACGTCGGCTCGGCTCGGCGCGACCGGCGCCGAATCCTCGCGCACGTCGGTCGTCAGCCCGCGGTAAGCGCTCGTGATCGCCCGAGCCACGGCGACGACGTCGATCGGCCTTCTTGCGATCTCCTCGAGCGTCGCCGGCGGCTTTCCCATGAACGAAGCGCGATCGTGGAGCGCGAACGGCGTCCGTACGGCGACGAGCGCCTCGAACGACGCTTCGCCGCTCGACGCGTCGTGCGCGAACGCGACGAGCGCGACCGGCCGATGCGCGGCGCTGATCCAATCGCGACCGAAGTAGTGCACGGGGACGCTCGCCACCCGCCCGAGCGCGCGGAGCAGCGGCCGGACGTGGCGGTTGAGGAGCTTGTCCGCCGTGCAGGAGACGAGCGCGTCCGGCCGCGCGAGCGCGAGCCGGACCCAGACGGTGCCCGGACCGACGCGCGCCGCGGCCCCGCCGGAGCCGCGACGGTACACGGGCAGCGCGGCGACCTCCGGTCCGAGAGCAGATAGCTCGCTCCGCCGCTGGAATGCACCGAGCACGATCGCCTCGGTCGACGGCACGGCCACGAGGAGCCTCGCGTCGACTCCGCCCGCCCGGACCGACGTCCACGCCGACGATCGCGCGGCGATGTCGTCGGAAGGCACGTCGAACAGCTCCTCGATCGCGAGCGAGCCCATCGCGGATGGCCCCATCATGGCACACGGCCCCGCCCGCCGCCCCGCGGTGTCGAGGCGCGGCGAGCGGGTCGGAGCCCTGCCGCTCTTTTTTCGTCCCCGACCGATGAATTCGTCGGGCTTCGCCAGTCCATGGGGCGTGCATTGCCGCCGCGCGCGGCGATCGAAGGAGGCAACGACCATGACGATCAAAGCAGCCACGCCCTACCTCATCGTGAACGGCAAGTCCGAGCGCGCCTTCGCCCTCTACGCGAAAGCGTTCGACGCCACCGTCGAGCTCATCCAGCGGTTCGGCGACGTGATGGGTAGCTGCCCCGACGCGATGAAGATGCGCGTGATGCACGCCGAGCTCCGCGTGGGCAACGGCGTCGTGCTCATGAGCGACGGTCCCGGCGACGTCCCCGGGACGCCGAGCCCAGGGCCCGTCAGCATCGCTCTGGACTTCGACGACGAGGCGCACGCCCGACGCAGCTTCGACGTGCTGGCCGCGACGGGAAAGACGATCGAGCCGCTCGGGTACAAGCCCTGGGGCGCCGTCTTCGGCATCGTCGAAGACGAGCTCGGGTTCCGGTGGATGTTCCACTGCGCGAAGAAGCCGACCTGACGAGCCCCGCTCGACGGGCGCCCCAAGCCTCCGCGAGGAAGCTATCCTCGCGGAGTGCCGGACGACGCGCGCGCCGAGACGTCGATCGATTGGAAGGCGGAGGGCTCGATCTGCATCGAGCTCCTCCGCGATCTCATCCGCATCCCGACGGTCAACCGCGGGACGGGCGATGCTGGGGACGCGAACGAGACCGTCGCCGCCGAGCGCATCGCCGAGCATCTGCGTGCCGCCGGCGTCGAGCCCAAGATCTTCGAGAAGAAGAAGGGACGCGGGAACCTCGTCGCGCGCGTGAAGGGGACGGGCGAAAAGCCGCCGCTCCTGCTCAATGCGCACCTCGACGTCGTCGAGGCCGACGCCGGAAGCTGGCGGCACGATCCGTTCGGCGCCGAGATCCACGACGGCTACGTCTGGGGACGCGGCGCCATCGACATGAAGCACATGGCCGCGATGAGCGCGTGCGTGATGGCGCTCCTCGCGCGGCACGTGAAGGAGGGCGGGCGCCTCGAGCGCGACGTGATCTTCGCCGCCGTCGCCGACGAAGAGGCCGGCTGCTCGCTGGGGAGCATGTACCTCGTGAACGAGCACGCGGACGAGGTACGTGCAGAATACATGCTCGGCGAGATCGGCGCGTTCTCGCTCCACCTCTTCGGCAAGACCTTCTATCCCATCCAGGTCGCCGAGAAGGGCGTCTGCTGGGTACGCGCGACGTTCCACGGGACGCCCGGGCACGGCTCGATGCCCGACCCGGAGAGCGCCGTCATCCGCCTCGCGCGAGCGATCGAGCGGCTGGGACGACGCCGGCTCCCGATGCACCCCACCGCCGTCGTGCGCTCGTTCATCGAGGGCATCGCGCGCGAGCTGCCGCCTCCGAAGCGTCAGGTCCTCCGCCGGCTGACGACGCCGCAGGTCGCGGGGCTGATCCTCGATCACCTCGTCCGCGATCCCTCGCAGCGACGATCCTTCGGCGCGCTCTTGTCGAACACCGCTGCGCCGACGGTGGTGCGCGCCGGATCGAAGGTGAACGTCATCCCCGGCCGGGCGTCGGTCGAAATCGACGGCCGCACGCTCCCCGGACGGACGGAGGCGTCCTTCCTCGACGAGCTACGAGAGGCGCTCGGTGACGACGACGCTTCGCTCGAGGTCGTCCGATCGCTTCCGGCGGTCGAGGCGCCGTCGACGACGCCGCTCTTCGAGCATCTCGCCGCGACGCTGACGCGGCACGATCCGACGGGCGTCCCGCTGCCCTATCTCATCCCGGGGCTCACCGACGCGAAGGCGTACGCGCGGCTCGGGACCATCTGCTACGGGTTCGCGCCGGTCCGCTTCGACCCGACGCACGAAATCAGCTTCTCGGCGATGTACCACGGACACGACGAGCGGGTGCCGATCGACGGCCTCCGCTGGGGCCTGCGCATCCTCTACGAGGCGGTCCTCGGCTTCGCCCAGGGCGGGACGGCGGGATGAGCGCCTCGGACGGGCGCCCTCGGGGCGTGTCCTACACCGTCGTGGCCGGCACCCCGGCTTTCCTCGCGGCTTTCCGAGGTGGGTCGGGCGGCCCGGAAGCCCCGCTCGAGCCAGCCGCCGGGCCCCGAGAGGCCCTCCCTTGGCCGAAGACGCATCGGCTCGTTATCCGCGGACTTGTCGGAAGTGGCCTCCATCGGATAGAACCGAAAGCTGCCTCCCGTATCTGACGCAATTCTTGGGGTGGCCGGACGATAACCCCATCCATCGATTCGACGACGAAGACGGCGCGAGCGAGCTCGCGGAGGGTTCGGATGATCAATCCCCAGATGGTGATGTACGAGGAGGAGTTCAATCAGATCCAGGCGGTCGTGGACCGTCTGGTTCGTGACGCGAACGCCAAGGTCGTCTTCATCGTCGACAAGAACGGGCAGCTCATCGCAGCGGCCGGAGACATCGACAACGTCGACACGACGAGCCTCGCCTCGCTGACCGCCGGCAACATCGCCGCTACGGGCGGCATGGCGAAGTTGCTAAAAGAGAACGAGTTCGCCACTCAGTTCCACGAGGGCGAGAAGGCGAACATCCACATCCAGCTGGTTGGCAACCGGGTCATCCTGGTCGTCATCTTCGACTCACGCTCGAGCCTCGGTCTCGTTCGGCTCCGCGTGAAGAAGGCCAGCGAGGAGCTCAACCACATCTTCGAAGCGCTGCTGAAGAAGGTGCAGGAGCCAGGGGCCGACTCCCCCTTCGCCGAGATCACGGACGAGGACATCGACAACCTGTTCAACGATTGACGGCGGCCTCCCGCCAGGGGCCGTCGGCCCCTAGCGACCACCAGCACGCGGGGCACCCAATCCCCCAGGGACCCAGAGAGAGTCGAAGAGATGAGTTTCATCAACTACATGGCCCGGGAGATCAACTGTAAGTTGGTCTATTACGGTCCAGGTCTCTGCGGGAAGACGACGAACCTGCAGTACATCTACGAGCGCACGAACCCCGAAGCGAAAGGCAAGATGATCAGCCTCGCGACGGAGACCGAGCGTACGCTCTTCTTCGACTTCCTACCGCTGTCGCTCGGTGAGATCCGCGGGTTCAAGACGCGCTTCCACCTCTACACGGTGCCCGGGCAGGTCTTCTACGACGCCTCCCGCAAGCTCATCCTGAAGGGCGTCGATGGCGTCGTCTTCGTCGCCGACTCGCAGATCGAGCGCACCGAGGCGAACCTCGAGTCGGTCGAGAACCTCCGGACGAACCTCGCGGAGCAGGGCTACTCGCTCGACAAGCTCCCGTACGTCGTCCAGTACAACAAGCGCGACCTGCCGAACGTCGCGAGCGTCGAGGAGCTGCGCCAGATGCTCAACCCGACGAACGTGCCCGACTTCGAGGCTGTCGCGCGCACCGGCGTCGGCGTGTTCGACACGCTCAAGGCCGTCGCAAAGCTCGTCCTTACCGAGCTCAAGAAGGGCGGCTGAGCCAAGCTCGGGTCCGATCGCCGCGAGCCCGACTTCGGTCGCGCTCGGATGGCGGCGTGCGCCATGCGCGCTGCATCACTGGATGACGCGCAGCGTCGCCCGTGCGTGCTCCGGAACGTGCGAACTCGCACGACGGGCCTGACCCGCCTCGAGCCCGCTCGGGCCCGCATGGGGGAGCGAGCGCGCAACACACGCCTCCCTAGGCGCTCTGCACCCCCAGCGAGCACGCCACGGCACGCGGGCTCGACGCCCTGCGCTCAGCGGCGGTGCGCCTGATACACGCGCTTGAGACGACCGCGCTCCTTCGCCTTCAGCTTCGCGCGGTAACGCTTGCTGCGAGAACGGTCGGTCTTGCGGGGCTTCTTCGAGAGCAGCAGGAACATGACGGACTTCCGAGGAGAGCCGAACACAACCTGTCGAGCTCTCGACAACGGGCGCATCGATTTACCCGAGGTGGCCCGCGCTCGCAAGCGGGCTCGACAGGGTTCGTCGCATCCCGGTTCGGATGGGCCGATCACGCGGTCCGGACGTCATTTGACAGCTCGACGCGAACGACGCCCCGATACGGCGTAAGCTTGTCGGCACCTTGAACGTCCGCCTCGTCCACGAGTTCCGCTTCGAAGCCGCCCACCGCCTCCCGCACGTGCCGAAGGGGCACAAGTGCGAGCGCCTCCATGGCCACTCGTTCAAGATCGAGGTCGCCGTGGCTGGACCGGTCGATCCGAAGACGGGATGGTTCATCGACTTCGGCGTGGTCCACGATGCGTGGCAGCCGCTCCACGAGCGGCTCGACCATCACTACCTCAACGAGATCGAAGGCCTCGAGAACCCGACGAGCGAGAACCTCGCGAAGTGGATCTGGGATCGCCTGAAGGACAAGCTCCCGTCGCTCGTGAGGGTCACCGTCTTCGAGACGTGCGACGCGCGCTGCGAGTACGAAGGGACGTGAGCCATGGCGAAGGTGTTGGTCTGCCGCTGCGAGGACGTGACGCTCCACGAGCTCGAGGAGGCGATCGCACGCGGGCACGACGACATCGAATCGCTCAAGCGTTACACGGGCTTCGGCACCGGCTGGTGTCAGGGCAAAGGCTGCGTCGCCCTCTGCGCGAAGCTCCTCGCCGAGCGCGGCGGTGACGCCTCGCTCCCCTTCACGCCGAGACCGCCGTTCCATCCGCTGCCGCTCGCCGATCTCGCCGGGCTGGCCGAAGTGGCCGAGGAAGACATCCGCGCTGGACGCGCTCCGCATTGAGCGCGACCATCGAGGTCGGAGCACCTCGTCCGAAGGGGGGTTCGATGACCGTACCGACCGTTGCCTGCACGAACTGCGGAAAGCCCTTCACCACGGACGACCTCCGGGGGACGCATTGCCGGTACTGCGGCGCCCTGCTCGCTCACCACGCGCGAGCCCAGCAGCAGGTGGCGGTCATCAAGGAGCTCCTCGCCGATCGGAACGGCAACGGCATCCCCGACGCCTATGAAGGCCTCGTCGCCAACGCGACCGCGAATGCCACGGGCGCCGCGATGGGCGTCATGGGTCAGCCCGTCGGCACGCCGATGATGCAAGGACCGGTGCCCCCCATGATGGGGATGCCGCCGCCGATGGCCCCGATGCCGCAGGTCCATGCTGCAAACGCGCTGGCCGCGCGGGTCGTCACTCGGACGGCGGTTTCGATCGCGATCGTCGTCGCCTCCCTCATTGCTCTCTCGGTGATCATCATCATCGGCATCACCGTCTTCTTCTTCATGGGCGCCGCTCCGGCATGAGCGCGCCCCTGCCGGACGCGTTGGTGTAGAAGGAGGCGATGGACGACGTCTTCGCTCCGAACCTCCTCGCCGGAAAGTCCGCACTCGTCACTGGTGGAGGCAGCGGCATCGGCGCCGGCATCGCGCGCCTGTTCGCGCGGCACGGCGCGCGCGTCGCGCTCGTCGGCAGGACCCCGCAGAAGCTCGAGGCGACCGCCACGGCGATCGCCGAAGCGGGCGGGACGGCCACGACGCATCCGTGCGACGTGCGGGACTTCTCCGCGATCGAAGCCGCCATCAACGCGGCGGCGGCGCAGAACGGCGGGCTCGACATCCTCGTCAACAGCGCGGCCGGGAACTTCCTCTCGCCCGCGGCGACGCTGAGCGCGAACGGGTTCCGCGCGGTCGTCGACATCGATCTCTGCGGGACCTTCAACGCGTCACGCGCCGCGTTCCCCTTCCTCTCGCAACGCGGCGGGACGATCGTGAACATCACCGCAACGCAGGCCGACGTACCGACGCCGCTCCAGTGCCACGCCGGCGCGGCAAAGGCGGGCATCGCGAAGCTCACGCGCGATCTCGCGCTCGAGTGGGGGCGCTTCGGCGTCCGCGTGGTCGCGATCGCGCCGGGGCCCATCGAGGGGACCGAGGGGATGAACCGGCTCGCGCCCGGAACCGCCGGCGAGAAGCTCAAGAGCCGTGTGCCGCTCGGCCGCTACGGCACGATCGACGAGATCGCCGCGAACGTCCTCTTCCTCGTCTCGCCGGCCGCCTCGTACATCACGGGCGCCACGCTGCTCGTCGACGGCGGCACCTCGCTCGTCGGCGCCGGTCCGTTCCTCGATCTGATGGGCTGATCTCAGGCAGCGACCGCCGGCCGGGAGGGCGCCGCCGCGGGCACGGCCGCGCGCACGCCCCACGCCTCCCAGCTCATGAGGACGAGCGCGATCCACGTCACGTCCGCGAGGAGCAGGTGGAAGAGCTGCATCCCGACCGGCGCGAGCAACATGAGGTTCACGAGCCCGCCGGCGAACTGGACTACGAAGAGGATCGTCACGAACCGGGAGAGCGTACGCGCGCGCGGCGAGCTCACCGCCGTGCGCACGATGGCCGCCGCGCCGAGGACGAGCACGCCCGCGCCGAGCGCGATCACGGGATGGAGCAGCCGCAGGCGGAGGAAGACGTGGGCCATCGGCGAGAAGTCCTGCGCGATCCCCTCGCGGAGCGACGTCGCGGGGAAGAGCGTGTCGCCGAGCGCGGCGACGGCGCCGCTCGCTCCTAGGACGAGCACGCTCCCGAGCGCGCACGCGAGGACGACGCGGACGATCGACGATCGGCGCGCCGCGCCCTCCTCGACGAGCTTCCGCTCGTCCTTCGCCGGCGCGGCCTCCTCGGTGGTCGCCCACCACGCGGTGAGCGCGAGCGCGGCGAGCAGGAGGAACGTGTTGCACAAGTGGAGGATCATCGAGAGGCCGCGCTTCATCGACGCGTCCTGCGCCACGAGCTCGAAGAGGACGAGCCCGGCCCCGATGAGCGCCTCGGCGAAGATGAAGACGGTCGCGTACACGGCGCCGCGTCGCGCGCGATGGCCGCGCGGCAGACGAGCGAACGCCATGCCGAGGAGGACGAGCACCGCGACGAGGGCGATGCCGCTCGTCGCCCGATGGGAAGCTTCGATGACGGTCTCGATGCTCTGCGGTCGCGGGATGACCTCGCCGTTGCACAACGGCCAGTGACGCCCGCACCCGGCGCCCGAGCCCGTCGCACGCACGAATGCGCCCCAGAGGACGACGAGGAGGTTGTACCCGAGCACGATCCAAGCGAAGCGTGCGACCGCCTTGCGCTTCTTCGGGTCCGCGACTCCCGTCGAATCCTGCGGCGCGCCGCGATGGCGGCGTACCTCGGGCGTTTCCGGCGTCATGCTCTGGTCCCGCGACATGGCGCGGAGGACGTAGACCCTCGGAGGCCGTGCGGCAAGGGATGGTGCGCCTCCCTGCTGCTTTGAGGCCTCAGACCCCGTCTGGTAAGGTCCAGACCGGTGGCGGAGCAATCCAGCGCGGATTACCGCGGCACCCTGGGGAGATACGCGCTGTTCGGCGAAATCGCCGCCGGCGGCATGGCCACCGTGCACTTGGCACGGCTCATCGGGACCGTCGGATTCGCGCGTACGGTCGCGATCAAGCGGCTCCACCCGCATCTGGCGAAGGATCCCGACTTCGTCCGGATGTTCCTCGAGGAGGCCCGCCTCGCCGCGCGCGTCCACCACCCGAACGTCGTCCCTACGCTCGACGTCGTGAAGGAAGACAACGAGCTCTTCCTCGTCATGGAGTACGTCCCGGGCGAGTCGCTCTCGCGGCTGATGCGCAAGTGCCGCGAGGCCGGCGAGCGCATCCCCCCGCGCTACGTGGTCGGGATCATGTGTGCGGCGCTCGAAGGCCTCCACGCGGCGCACGAGGCGACGAGCGAGCGTGGCGTCCCGCTCGGAATCGTCCATCGCGACGTCTCTCCACAGAACATCCACGTCGGGATCGACGGCGTCGCGCGCGTGCTCGACTTCGGGATCGCGAAGGCGACCAACCGCGTGCAGGAGACGCGCACCGATCAGATCAAAGGCAAGGTCGCGTACATGTCGCCCGAGCAGCTCGCGAAGGGCCCGATCGATCGACGCGCCGACGTCTACTCCGCGTGCGTCGTGCTCTGGGAGGCGCTCACGGGCGCACGGCTCTTCAACGCGGACGACGTCCCTTCCCTCGTCTACGCGATCATGAACGACGTCGTCCCACCGCCGAGCGAGATCGCCCCCCACCTGGGGCGCGCGTTCGACGCGATCGTCATGCGCGGGCTCGATCGCGATCCCGACAAACGCTGGCCGACGGCGCGCGAGCTCGCCGTCGCGCTCGAGAAGGTCGTGCCGCCGGCGGCGCCTCGCGACATCGGGGAATGGGTGGAGCGCACGGCGGGCGAAGCGCTCGCGTGGCGCATGGAGCTCGTGCAGCGCATCGAGAGCGAGACGTCGACGTCGATCCCGCCGGGCGTGCTGCGCGTGCGACCGCCCGTGTCGCCGTCGATTCCGGTGGAGCAGACGAGCGGGGTCGTGGAGTACCCGCCGCCGCCCGCGACGGAGAGCGACGCGACCACGCACGAGCTGCCGGATCGGAGCGATCGCGTCTTGCAAGCCGAGCCGGTCGACGAGCCCGATCCGCCGCGCGAGGTCGTCGCGGCGCCGGTCGCGCCGGTCGTGCCCGCGGCGCAGCCCGCCGTATCCGTCGCGAAGAAGGACGGCCGGTCGCGCCTCGCGCTCGCGGCCCTCGGGATCCTCTTCGTGGTCGTGGTCGCCGCGGTACTGCTCGCGATCCGGTTCATGCATGCCGAGGGCGAGGGCGTCGCCGCGGAGGCTCCCGTACCGGAAGAAGGCGAGGAAGAGGCGATCGTCCTCGGCGTCTCGCGCGCGAGCGCCGCGCCGACGCCGTCTCCTTCCCCGACGCCGTCGCCCTCCCGAACGCCGGCGCCCACCACGAAGGGAAAGGCCGCGGGGCGGCCAGCGAACGACTGCGACAACCCGTTCTACACCGACGCCAAAGGCGTTCGTCGTCCGAAGCCCCACTGCGTGAAGCGCTGAGCGCGTCGCGTGTGGAGCTCAGAGGAGCTTGCGCGACGGCACGACGACGTTCGCGACGAGGACGCCGATGACGAGCGCGGCGCCCACGAGCGCCATCGAGAAGCCTCGCTGCAAGCCGTTCAGCGCGTCGTTCTCGAGGAACTCGCCCAGGCTGAGGAACCCGAAGCTCCCGGGCACGAGGAGCATCATCCCCGGGAGCTGGAAGAGCTGCGCCGGACGCTTGGTGGCGCGGGCGAGGGCGTTGGCGACGATGCAGACCGCGAGCGCGGCGCAGAACGCCGTGACGTGCCCGGGGAGCCGGTAGCGGACGGCGACGGTCGCGACGACCCACCCCGTCGCGCTCGACGTCAGCGTCGCCCACAGCCATCGGCGCGGCACCTGGAAGAGCGCGCCGAACCCGAGCGCCGCGGCGACGAGCGCGACGGCCTGGTACGGGAGCGGCAGCCCCTCGAGCGGCCGCGTGCCGATCCACTCGGGGAGCGAGATCCCCGTCACGCCCTCGAGCCCGGCGACGAGCGCGACGCCGAACAGGATGAGCAGGAGGGTGACGGCCGACTCGACGAGGCGCGCGCTCCCGGAGACGACGTTCTTCTGCGCGACCTCGGCAACGCCGGTCGTGAACCTCATCCCCGGAAAGAGCGAGATGGCGCCGGCCGGGACGATGACCTCCGGCCTCGCCTGAGGCCACACGCCGAGCGCGAGCCACGCGCACGACGCCGTGACGAGACCGCCGAGGAAGTCGCTCAGCAGGCGCCGCGCGTTGCGGCGCGACGTGATGGCGGCGACGCTCGCGTCGGAGCTCTCCTTCTTCCTGCTGCTCGCGAGGGCCATGCGGACACCGGCGATGACGCCGCCGACGATCGCGGCGACGAGGACGTCGAGCAGGCCTCCCTGGAAGAAGACCGCGGCCGCACCCGAGACCGCCACCGTCGCGGCCCACACCATCGGTCCGGACCACTCCGGCGCCTGGCGCATGCACTCGCGGATGCGCACGCGCGCCTCTTCGATCGTGATGCGCCGATCGACGACGTCGTTGAAGATCTCGTCGACGCGGACGAGGCGCGCGAGGTCGACGCCAAGATCGCTGACGCGCGCCATCCGGTTCACCTGCGGGCCGCTGCCGTCCTTCGACGTCACGCGCAGGAAGAGCCCCGTCGGCAGCGCGAACGGATCGGCGCGATGCCCCTCGACGTCCGCGATGAGACGGATCACGTCCTCGAGGCGGTACGTCGGACAGCCGTAGGACGCGAGGACGGCGCCGATCTCGACCAGGTAATCGGCGAGCTCCTCGCGCGTGCGCGTTCGGGCGGATGGGACGGGCGTCTCGCTAGCGTCGAACGCAGGCGATCCCATCACGTCGATCGCATATCACGCCTCAGGCGGCGTGGACGATGCGATCGCTCGACGGAGCTGGAAGCTCGATTTTGCGCACGCGCGGCGCGGCGGGCGGCACCAGCGGGCGCGGCGGACGCTGCGGATCGGGCGCCGAGAGCCCTCGGAGGTGCTCGAAGAGGTAGAGCTCGTCGTCTTCGGTCAGGTTGTAGAACTCGATCCCCAACGCCGGACCGAAGTCGCCCGGCCGGCGGCCGTGGATGACGCGCGCGACGACCCCTTGCGCGTCGAACCACTGGTTCGTGCGCGGCGGCTTGAAGGACACGAAGACCTCCTCGCCGGTGAGCACGCGCTCGCCGGGTCGAACGCGGACGCGCATCCCCTTCGTCGAGAGGTCGAGCGCGAGATCGCCGACGAGGCGAAAATCGATCTCCCGCACCACCTGGCATTCGAGGCGAACGTTACGACGGAACGAGGCGCGCATCGGCTCGAGCATGGGATCCTCCAGCGCGCGATCGTAGGTAGGATAATGTAGGTAGGCCAAGAAAGCCGCTCGGGAGCGAGCGGCGATGCTCAGTGGCCCGCGCCGCGAGCGGCAGCCGTGGACGCGGCGCTCGCGACCGCACGAGCCGCGGGCGCCTTGGGCTTCTTGGGCTTCTGCTCGGGCGCCGGCGCCGGAGGCGAGACCTTCCCGTTCGCCGTGTCGACGACGCCGATCTCCCATCGGTCCTCTGCGTGGCGGTGGTCGCGATCGCAGATCGAGGCGGTCTTCTTGCCGTTGAACCAGACGTTCACGCACGGCGCCGGCCCCGCCTGCGGTCGCTCGTCGAGATAGAGGAGCGACATGCCGAGCTTCTGGCGGCGCTTCGCCGGGATCCGCATGTACGTGTACGGCCCGCGCGTCTTCGCATCGCAGAGCCCGGGGACCGGAACCTCCGCGGAGCAGCGCTGACCCTTCGGACCGCTCTGCGCGACGCGGAGGAGCACGCGCGGCAGAGGCTCCTCCGGGTCGCCCTCGTCGCGATCCTCCCACGAGAGCTGGACCAGCACGTCGCGAGTCTTCTTCGGCGCCACGTCGATGAGCGCCGTCGCCTGCCCCTTTCGACCTGCTTCGTCGGTCGCCTCTGCGCGGATCACGTACGTGCCGAAGGCGTCGAGCGCGAGCGTCGCGCTCGTCATGCCGCGCTTCGAGAAGGAGAGCTTGCTCTTCGATCCGGGCGGCGCGTCCACGAGCGACAGCATCTGATCGACGAGCGCGTACTTGCCCTCGAGCGTCGACGACGCCTTGCACTCGACGACGTCGCCCGACTTCGCGGTCATCTTCGACGACCAGCTCTCGGCCGTCGCGAGGCGACACGCGATCTCGGCCTTGGGAGGAGAGCCGCAGGACTCGCCTTCCACCTCCTCGATGAAGATCTTGAGGGGCTTGTCGATCCGAGGCGTGACCACGGCATCGAGCGCGGACGGATCGTCGGATCGGCGCACGCATCCCTCCCCGAGCGTCGTCTCCCGCACGAAGACGGCGAGGGACCCGCCGCTCTCGACGACGCGCCTGACCGAGAGCTTCGCGACGGTCTCGTCCTGGTTCGCCAGCACGAGGAGCATCTCCTTCGACGTGTCGAGGTCGTCGGGGAGCTCGGGCACCTCCTCGGCCTGGCGCCACATGCGACGCCAGTCCTCGATGCCGCGGACGACGTAAGCGCCCGTGCGGAGGCTCGCGTAAAGGCTCGGAGAGACGTGACGAACGCGGACGTGATCGCCCTTCACCTCGTCGACGCGCGCGTCCTTCGCGTCTCGGACGATGCGGACGATCGTGATCGGCGGCGAGGGAGCGCACGCCCCCGCGAGAGCCGCCCACGTGGCGACCGCGACGATCCCGAGCGAGCGCATGGGACGACACCTCAACGAGACCCCTCGATCGATGGAAAGGATAGCGCGAAGGACGCGAGCGGCCGAACAAGTCCACGGTCGGGCATCCCGACGCATTCCGCGCGTTCCGCGCCCAGGAGGCGAATCGCCGTGTTCAGCGCCTTCGCCGCTTCGGCAGGGTGAGGGAGAAGTGGCAGCCGGGCCCTTCGCGTGGCTCGGCGGTGATGCTCCCCCCCTGCGCCTCCATCGCGCGCCGAGCGATCGCGAGGCCGACGCCGACGCCGGGCTTGCCCGACCGTCCTCTCCAGAAAGGCTCGAACATCGCGTCGAGCTCCTCCTTCGAGATCCCGGGGCAGTTGTCGAGCACGTGCACGACGACGTCGTCGGGTCGCTCCTCGACGTCGACGCGCACGTCACCGCGATCGGTGTACTTCAGCGCGTTCTGCAGGACGTTGTCGAACGCGGAAATGGTCATGGGTCGATCCACTTCGACCACGAGGTCGGGATCGAAGCGCGCCTCGAGGTTCAATCCCTTCGCGTCCGCGACGAGCTTCGCCGCCGTCATGGGCCCTTCGAGGATCTCCTGCAGCCTCGTCGGCACGATGTCCGGTTTCCGCTCGCCCTGCCGCTCGAGGACGAGGATCCCTTCGATGAGCTCGGCGAGCCGGCGCGTGTTCCGCTCGATCGCTTGGAACGTGCGCTCGTCGCTCGGCGAGAGCGAGAGGGTCCGTCGCAGCTTCTCGACGCCGAGCGAGACCGCGGTGAGCGGATTGCGGAGCTCGTGCGTGATGAAGGTCACGTGCTCGGCCGCGCGACGGCGCGCGGCGTCGTCGCGGAACTGGACGTAGCTGACGACGGCGGCGGAGATCGCTCCTTCGATCAGGTCGACGATGCGGCCCGCCTGCCCGAGGTCCGTGAGGACGCCCTCGTCACCGAGCACGTCGAAGAGGACCTGACGCAGGACGATGAACTCGTCGACGAGCTGAGCGATGTCGAACCCGAGCCGGACGCGCTCCTCGGCATGCTTTCGTGCGACGCGGTGCCAAGATGCACCGCCCGCGTTGCCCACGGAGCCGGATTGACGGAGCGCGTCCGCGAGGATGTCGAGGTACGCCGGCATCGAGCCGCGGAGGTTCGTCGGGTGGAGGCCCCGCCCGCCGAACGACGCGCGCACGCGCTCGGTCCAGATGCGCTCGATGTCCTCTCTCCGCCGGAGGATGGCAGAGGCCAGCACCTCGCGCTCGCCGAGCTCGTCCACGTGCTGCACTGCGCTCTTCGGCGCGGACGGGTTCTCTCCGCGCCTCGGCAGTACGAAGCAATCGAAGTGCCGTCGCGCGGCGACTAGGCCGCTCGGCCGTACGTCTCGATCATCGCGTCGACCACCTTGCAGACGTCCTCGACGCTGGCCGGCTTCTGCAGGTAGCGCCACTCCACGTCGACGAAGACGTCGTCGAGCATCTCGCGCGGGACGCCACTGTGCATGACGATCCGTTCCGCCTGGCCGAGGTTCCTGCGCTCGAGCTCCGCGCAGAGCTGCCAGCCGGACATGCCCTCCAGCTGCAGATCGCAAAGGATGGCGTCGAACCGTGCTCCTCGGCAGATCACGTCGAGCGCCTCCTCGCACGACGCGACTCCGGTCACGTCGAAGCGTCTGGTGAGCGAGCGGACGAGGGCCCGTCGCAGCATGGGCTCGTCGTCGATGATCAAGATACGCGGTCGCTGATCCATTCGGGTCCCCCGGCGCGGCAGCCTTCTGCGAACGCCGTACCGGCCGAGGTCCATACCTGTTCTCGCGAGCTTCGAGGACGCAAACCCGTGCTCCCGCCGGCAAACGCGGCATCGAGCGCGCAAGACTTGCGCGCTCCATGCGCCCGCCGTCGCGACCGCCCGTCGCCGGGCGCAGGCCGTCGGATTGCACGAGGACGCTACGATGCGTCGACGCTCGAAGCACCGCCGCACGCGCCGGGCTGCTCGCTTCGAGCTCTCCGAGGCGCGGCGCGTCGCTCGGGAGCGGTTCCGGATCCAGGAGCTGCGGCCGGAGCAGGAGCGCGCCTTGGCCGCCGTCGCGGCGGGGCGGGACGTCCTGCTCGTCCAACCGACCGGCTCGGGCAAATCGCTCGCCTACCAGCTCTCCGCGATGCTCCTCGACGAGCCAACGGTCGTGGTCTCACCGCTCCTCGCGCTCATGGCGGACCAGGAGAAGAAGCTGCGACGTCTGAACCTGCCCGTCGTGCGTCTCGACTCGACCGTCGGCGCAGAGGCACGTCGCGACGCGCTGGCGGCCATCGCGCGCGGCGGCCCTCGCGTCGTGCTGACGACGCCGGAGACGCTGCGCTCCGAGCCGCTCGCGCTGGCGCTCGAGCAGAGCGGCGTCGCGCTCCTCGCCGTGGACGAGGCCCACTGCATCTCCGAGTGGGGGCACGATTTCCGCCCGGCCTACCTCCGCATTCCCGACGCCGTCGCACGGCTCCGGCCGCGAAGCCTGATGGCGCTCACGGCCACGGCGACGCCACGCGTGCAGCAGTCGATCGTCGATCAGCTCGGCATGAGGAGCCCCGAAGTGATCGCGGCTCCACCCCATCGACCGAACCTCCTCTTCTCGGTCGAGACGCTCAGCGGCACGCAGAAGGTGGAACGGCTCGCCTCCCTCATCCGTTCGCTGCGCCGCCCCGGCATCGTGTACTGCTCCACGGTCGAGATGGTCGACCGTCTCGCCGCCGCTCTGCGCTCCGTCCGCGTACCGATGGCCGCGTACCACGGCCGGATGCCACGAGCGGAGAAGGAGCGCGCGCAGCGCCGGTACATGAGCCCGCGACGGCGACTCGTGATGATCGCGACGAGCGCGTTCGGCATGGGCATCGACAAGCCCAACATCCGCTACGTGGTCCACTATCAGACGCCCGGATCGCTCGAGCAGTACGTACAGGAGGCCGGGCGTGCGGGTCGCGACGGACGTCCTGCGCAGAACATCCTCTTGTTCGATCCGGCTGACCTCTCGATCCAGCGTCGCCTCGAGGCACGCGGGCGCCCTTCGGTCGAAGGGCTCGAGCGCCTCTCCTCCGCGATCCTCGCCTGGGCACGCGAGGACCGTCCGCTCGAGACGCGCGCGCTCGCGCTGGCCGCGCAGGTCACCCCGGCAGCGACGCGCTCCGCGCTGGCCGCCCTCGAAGAGGCGGGTCTGCTCGAGCCTCGAGGCCGAGACCGCTGGATGCTCGCCTCGTCCGAAGAGGAGTTCGCCGCCGCGAGCAGCGAGCTCGCACGGCGCTTCGAGACGCTCCGCCGAGAAGACGAGCATCGCCTCGCGTCGATCGAGGCGTACGCACGGACGAGCGAGTGCCGCAGCGTGTTCATCCGCCGCTACTTCGGCGAGGCCGACCCGCCGGCGTGCGGGCGCTGCGACCGATGCGTGCAGGCACGCCGCGAGCCGCACGCGCGCCGTGCGGCGCATGCACACGCGGCCTGAACCGGCATGGGAGCTCCGGTGCCGCTTCCGGGCGGTCTCGAGCTACACGGCGCTCTCCGTATCGGCGCTCATCACGGGACGGTCGCAAGAGGCCGCGCGCGAGGAGATCGCGAGCGCGCCGACGCTCTTCGACTTCGCCCGCGCCGCGCGCGACGGCCGCGGGCGCCGGCCGTTCGTCGCCTACTACAGCGCCCACTCACGGGAGGTGTTCGAGACGAAGGACATCCGCGCCGCGGTCGATCGCCTGGTCTCGGTCGAGGATCTGCTCGGACGCGAGAGCGACGAGGAGAAGGAGCTCGTCGAGGTCCGCTCGATCGGATGATCGTCGACCGATTCGTCGCCGATCTGCCCGAGCTCCCTCGTCCGCTCGTCGTCGTCCTGCACCTCTACTCCACCCACGCCCCCTACTTCTTCGAGGAGGCGCGCGCGCGCGCTTCGTGCCGTTCACGCACGTCGCCGGATGGTCGAAGCTGTCCGAGCTCCGGAACGCGTACAAGAACGCGCTCCTCGAGCAGGACCAGGAGGTCGCGCGTGCGGTGCGCGCGTTCACGGCGTCGGAAGCGCCGTCGTTCGTCGTCTTCACGAGCGATCACGGAGAGGCCTTCGGTGAGCACGCCGCCATCCATCACGGACAGAACCTCTACGACGAGCAGGTCCACGTCCCTGCATGGATCGCCGCGAACGGCGTGCTCGAGGACGACGAGGCCGCTGCGCTCGCGGCGAACGCGCCCACCTTCACGACGCACCTCGACGTCCTGCCGACCATCCTCGACGCGATGGGTCTCTGGGAAAACTCCGCCGTACGCCCTCACCGGGCGCGTATGGGCGGCAGGAGCCTCCTCCGACATCCATCGCCACGCCGTCCCATCCCGGTCACGAACTGCACCGCCATGTTCCCCTGCCCGCTCGACACGTGGGGCATCTTCGACGGCGATCGCAAGCTCGTCGCGCAGGCGTGGGACGGCGGCTGGATCTGCCTCGAGCTCTCCGGAGGCGAGCGCCGCGCACCGCCGGGAGATCCGGCGTGCGAGCGCTCGAGAGAGGAGTCGCGCCGAATATTTCCCACGCTGCCGAACGGCGCTCCGAACCGCTGACCACACCCGCCGGACCGCGAGCGCATGGCCCCGTCCGCCGGCTGCCTTCGTTCGGGGGACGAGCCCGTCCCGTCGCGAGCGCTATGCTTGGAAGGCCCGCGCGGCGGGGCTGAATACGCCGGCGTAACATCCGTCGGACGTCACGCCGGGCATCCGTCCTGCGACGGTCTCGTCTACGGTCTTCGGCAGCTCTGGGGATCACATGAAAGCACGCGCCTTCGTCACGACGATTGCGGTGGGCCTCACGGTTTGGGTCTCCTCGGCGTCCGCGGTGTGCCCTTCCGAGCGCGCGGCACCGCCCGACGCGCCGTTCGTCTACGAGAGAGACGCCACGCACTGCGTGCTCGCGAACGGGAAGGATGGCGTCCCGGAGAGCAGGCAACCGGTGCGTTACCGTGTCACGTGCCCCGGTCGTATGACGCCCGAG
>CALFEQ010000068.1 GCA_937949945.1 uncultured Myxococcales bacterium | reverse complement strand
ACCCCACTGGAACCTGAATCCAGCGCGTCTGCCAATTCCGCCACCTTCGCGAGTCTTCCGTGGGCACTGCCCTCGGAGCTCGGGCACGGCATACCAAAGCGGGGTCAGCGTGCCAAGCTTCCATTCCGACCCCCGCGCGGCAGGGCGCGATTTGCGGGCTCGACGCCTGACCGGGCCGGTCGTCTCGCGGCGGACGTGAAGGTCCGCATGACCTCTTGCGTCCAACGCCCGATGCTCCGGCCGAGGTTCGAAATGGACGCGCGCGCCCGCGAGCCGAGGGGCGAGCTCGAGCGCGCCGGGCGGCGTTCATCGAAACCTTGCGGTGGCGGCGGGCTTGGGAGAAAACCGAAAAGCTCTGCCTCGGCGCACTTTCGGCGCGGGAGGACACGGGAGGACGCATGATTCGCAAGGCGCTTGGATTGTTGGCTTTGGGTGGCGGCATCGCGCTCATCGCGTGTGGAGACGACGAACCGAAGTACAAGTACCCGTCGTCCGACGCGCTCTGCGACGCGAAGGCGGCAGAAGAGTGCAAGGTGGCCGGGCCGGTCTGCGCCGTCACCGACCAGGCCTGCCAGACGAAGCGCGCGACGGTGTGCCGATCCCTCGCATCGCAAGCCCTCTCGCAGGGACGCACGTACGCCCCGCAGATGGCCGAAGACTGCATCGCGAAGACGATCGAGGCCTACAAGGATCGCGTCCCCGATCCGGTGAAGGAGGCGGCCGCGAGGGAGGCGTGCGAGCGCGTCTTCGCCGGCGCCAAGAAGCTGAGCGAGCCGTGCTCGTCGGAGTTCGAGTGCGAGGGGACGCTCATCTGCGATCGAGGCGTCTGCTCGACGAAGACCGACAGGAAGCTCAACGAGCCCTGCAACAACCCCGGAGACGTCTGCGAAGCGGGCCTTTATTGCCAGCAGCGCGGCGAGCACAAGTTCTGCACCGAGAAGAACAAGCTCGGCGACGCGTGCGATCCGGTCTCCGCGCCCTGCATGGAGGACCTCCGCTGCACGACCAGGTGCGAGCAGCTGAAGGCAGCGGGCGAAGCCTGCGACGCGAGCAGCGAGTGCGCGACCGGCCTCTGCAACACCGACAAGAAGTGCAGCGCGCGCCAGTTCCCGAGCGAGACCGGGAGCTGCCAGGACTTCTCCTGAGCGTTCGCGCGCACGCCGCGCCGTTCCAAGAGCGCCCCCACGGAGCTTCGGCCCCGTCGGGGGCGTTCGTTCATCCATCCCTCGGGGGCGTCGCGCTCGTGCGCACCGACAAAACGCGGACGGCGCGCCCTGGCGAGGACGCGCCGTCGTCGCATCAGGTCAGCCGCTGACTATTGGGGCGGCGTGTAGTTCGCGTCGTTCTTCTGGGCGTCGGTGGGCTTGCCGTCGAGCTCCCAGATCTTGAACTCGACACGACGGTTCATCTCCTTGTTCTCCTTCGTGTCGTTCTTCACGATCGGCCGGTCCTCGCCCCAGCCCTTGGCCTCGAGGCGCGACTGGTCGACGCCGTTCTTGACGAGCCAAGCGATGACGGCCTCGGCGCGGTCCTGCGAGAGCTTGTGGTTGTACTCGGAGGTGCCCGAGTCGTCCGTGTGACCCTCCACCCGCAGCTTCGTGATCTGCGGGTTCTCCTTCATCACGTCGGCGACCGTCTGGAGGATCTCCTTCGTCTCCGCGTCCTCCTTGATCGTCGCCTTGTTGACCTCGAAGTGGATCTTGCCCGGGATCTTGATCTCGTTGTTCTCGATCTTCGCCTTGCCGATGGCCTTGATGGGCTTCGGCGGCGGCGCCTCCACGGCGGGCGGCGCGGCGGGCTGCGGCTCGGGCGTGGGGGCAGGGGCTGCCTTGGGCTCGGTGGACGCACCGGCGCTCGCGTTCAGGGACGCTTTGCACCCGAGCGAGCCCGCAGCGATTCCGACCGTGAAAACCGCAACCAGCGGGATGATGACCTTCTTCGACATGACTCGATGCTCCTTACGTGCCGCTCGGCGTCGCGCCTTTCGAGCGCTCGCGAGCCCGTCGGGGAACGGCGTCGACGCCGACCGCCCGATACGACTTCATCCGTGCGCCCGAACGTACGGGAAAGGCGCCCCATTGGGAAGAGCCAGTGCTAGGTTCACGCCGCGGTGCGGCACCCCACGGAGACGAGCATGGAAACGGCCCTGGACGTCGCCGCGGAGGTGCGCGCCTGGTCGGATGAGCTCGTGCGGGACCTTTCCGCATCGTCGCTCGCGGCCCGGACCGGCGGGTCGGCAGGCGAGGGGATTCGGGATGGGATCGCCCTCGGTCGACGCCGCGCGCGGCTCCTCGACGGTCTCTGCGCGCGGCTCTTCGACGAGGCGCTGAAGAAGACGGGTGTCGAGGAGCCGATCGCGCTCGCCGCCGTCGGAAGCTTCGGCCGCGGCGCGGTCGCGCTTCGCTCGGACGTCGACGTGCGCCTCGTCGTCGGCTCTGGGCAGCGCGCCCACGACGCGGCGGCGAAGGTCGCCGACGCGCTCCTCTATCCACTCTGGGACGCGGGGCTGTCCGTCGGGCATCAGGTGACGTCCGCGAGCGAAGCGCTCGAGCTGGCGCAGACGGATCTCGCGACGGCGACGTCGCTCCTCGATCTCCGCCTCATCGCCGGCGACGCGGCGCTCGTCCGTGAGCTCGTCGACCGGGCCTGGCTCGGGCTGTTCAGCGAGGGGCAGCTCGGCAGGTTCGTCGAGCGCCTGGAAGAGGAGGTCGCGCAGCGGCATGCCCGCTTCGGCGAGTCCGTCTACCTGCTCGAGCCGGAGGTGAAGTCGGGGGCGGGAGGCCTGCGCGACCTCGACGTCGCGCGTTGGGCCGCGCGCGCCCGCTACCGGGCCGGCGGTCCGGATGCCGACATCTGGCCGGAGCTCGTCCGCGTCGGCGTCATCGTCCCGCGCGAGGCGCAGGAGATCGCGCGCGCGGAGGAGTTCCTCTGGCGCGTGCGCAACCGGCTGCACGCGCATGCCGGTAGGAAGAGCGACCGGCTCACGTTCGACCAGCAGGAGGCCATCGCGATCGAGCTCGGGTACGCGCGGCGCGACAGCCGTCCGCCGAACGCGGAGCCGGCGGCCGACGACGCGGAGACGTCACGCTCGAGCGTGCCCCCCGAGGCGCGCGCCGAAGCCGCCGAGCGGTTCATGCAGGACTACTTCGGTCACGCGCGCGTCGTCTCCCGCTCGCGCGAGGCGCTCCTGCTCCGCGCCAAGCCGCCGAGGCGGCGCGGGCGTCCGATCGAGGTCGATCTCGGGGCGGGCGTCCGCTCGTTCGACGGGCAGATCACGCTCGACCCGTCGCTCCTCTCGAGCGATCCGGCGCTCGCGCTTCGTGTGTATCATACATGTATTCGGAGGAAGGCGCCCGTCCTGCCCTTCGCGCGCGACGTCATCGCACGGGCCGCGGCCGACCCGGCGTGGGCGGAGCGGCTGCGTGAGACCCCCGAGGCGGCGAAGCTGTTCCTCGAGCTCCTCTGCACGGTGCAGGAGGCGCCGCTGAAACGAGGGTCCGTCATCGGCGAGCTCCACGAGGTGGGGCTGCTCCTCGCGATGATCCCCGAGTTCATGCCGGTCACGGGCCGCGTGCACCACGACGTCTACCACGTGTACACGGTCGACGTTCACAGCGTGGCCGCCGTCGACTGCCTGCGCGCGATCTGCCGCGGCGACCTCGGGCACGAGAGGCCGCTCGCCAGCCGGCTCGCGGCCGAGATCGCGCGGCCGGTGCCGCTCTTCTTGGCGACGTTGCTCCACGACGTCGGCAAGGGCTATCCCGACGCGAGCGGCTCGCGGAAGAACCACTCCGTCACCGGCGCCGAGCTCTGCGACACGATCCTGCCGCGCCTCGGCGTGACGGGTGACGACGCCGCCGAGGTCCGCTCGCTCGTCCTGAACCACCTCGCGATGTACCACGTCGCCACGCGACGCGACCTCGACGATCCCCGCACGGTGAGCGACTTCTGCTCGCTCGTCCGCGGGCGCGAGGGGCTCCGCGACCTGTACCTGCTCACGGTGGCGGACATCTCGACGACCTCGCCGACCGCCATGACGTCGTGGAAGGCGCGCATGCTCGACGAGCTGTATTTCGCCGCGGACGCATACCTCGCGGGCACGTCCGACGCGTTCGACGCCGCGCGCACGGAGCGTGTCCGCGCCGCCGCCCTCGCGAGCTGGCCGGGCAAGAAGGCCGAGCTCGGCGCCTTCCTCGCGACGATGCCCGATCGCTACTTGCTCGCGAACGCGCCCGAGGCGATCTGCGCCCACGCGCGCGTCGCCCTCGAGCGCGCGGCGAGCGGTGCGCCTGTCCGCGCGGCGCTCGCCCCTTCGCGACACCCCGAGGTCGGCGAGATCTGCGTCGTCGCCGCGGACGCGCCCGGCTTGCTCGCGCGCATCGCCGCCGCGCTCACGGCGAGCCGGCTCGAGGTGCTCGGCGCGCAGGTCTACTCCCGGACGATCCACCCCGCCGGTCGTGCGAAGGCGGAGATCGAGGCCGTCGACCTGTTCTGGGTCCGCGACGCACGCAACGGCATCGAGGGCGTCGCGCAGGTGATGCCGCGCCTGCTCCGCGATCTCGAGCGCGTGTGCTCGGGCGAGGTCGACGCCGAGGAGCTCTTGCGCGAGCGCATCGGCCGTAGCTCGCGGTGGCGGGAGCGCCCGAGCCCCGCGGTCATCTCCGAGGTCGTCTTCGACGAGAGGGCGTCACCGCGCCACACCGTCGTCGAGGTCTTCGCCAAGGACCGGCCAGGGCTGCTGTATGATCTCGCGCGGGCGCTCCACGGCCTCGGCCTCTCGATCGCCCTCTCGAAGATCAACACCGAAGGGAACAAGGTCGCCGACGTCTTCTACGTGAACGAGCTCGACGGCTCCAAGGTCGCGCCCGGTCCGCGGTTCAAGGAGATCCGCGACGCGTTGCTCGAAGCCGCGCGAGGCGGGGTAGCCTCCGAGCCGCCGACCGGATGACAGGGCCGATCGCGCAGGAGAGCCGGAAGACCTCTCGAGGAAACCGCTTGTCCCAGACGAGGAGCGAAGGATGCAACGTCGGATCGTCGTGTTCGTGGGTGTCGCTGGCCTCATCGGAGCGCTCGCCGCTTGTGGCGGCGGCGCGACGAGCCAACCGCCGGAGGATCCGACCGGCCCCGCGTCGTCGACGAAGGCCGCCGAGGCGGCCGCCCCGACGGACGGCCCCTCCCGCGGCATGGAAGGGCCCGTCGCGCAGTCGAGCAGCGACGACGTGAGGAAGGGGATCGCCGCGCTGAAGGCGGGCGACGTCAACGGCGCGAGGGCCGCCTTCGAGGTCGCGACCAAGAAGAACCCGAACCAGGCCGACGCGTTCCACTACCTCGCGCTCGTGCAGGACCAGAGCGGCGAGAAGGCAGAGGCGGAGAAGAACTACCGAAAGGCGCTCGAGCTCGACCCCAACCTGGAAGAGTCGGCGATCAACCTCGCCGCGATCCTCGTCGAGACCGGAAAGCACGACGAGGCCGCCTCGCTCATGCAGAAGGCAATCGCGAAGAACCCGAGGAACGCCGCGCTGCAAGTGAACCTCGGGATGGCGCTCTCGGGGAAGAACGACGTCGCCGGCGCGAACAAGGCGTTCGAGGAGGCGATCAAGCTCGAGCCGAACAACGGCATCCACCTGGTGACGTACGCGAGCCACCTCGCGCGCCACGGCAAGAACAACGAAGCGATCCAGAAGCTCGAGCAGGCGGAGAAGGTCGCCTCGAACGATCCGGGCGTGCTCGCGTCGATCGCGCTCGAGTACAAGGGGCTGAAGGACTTCAAGACCTGCGTCGCCGTGCTCGACAAGGCGGTCGGCCTCAAGGACGTCGCGGAGCTCCGCATCTACCGCGGCGCGTGCAAGCTCGGTCTCAAGGACCTCGCAGGCGCGACGACGGAGTTCAAGGACGCCGTCGCCAAGGAGCCGAACAACGCGCTCGCTCGCTACTCGCTCGGCAACGCGCTCGCGGACTCCGGCAAGCTGACCGAGGCGATCGCCGAGTGGCAGAAGGTCCTCGAGCTCCAACCCGACGGCCCGCACGCGAAGGCGGCCGAGAAGAAGATCGCGATCGCGAAGGCGAAGGCCGGCGGAAAGTAGCGAGCGAGCGCGCTACGGACCGGCGTCGTTGCACGGCGGGCACACACCGCCGCCGGGTGTCGTGATCGCGCATCGCCACTCGCCGCCCGTGCAAGCGCACCGCATCCCGTCGACGCGGCCCGGCGTGCCCGTGCAAGCGCACATCGTCGTGAGCGAGAGCGTGCAGCGCGCACCTTCCACCTCGCAGCTTCCGCTCGGGACCGCGTCGATCGAGAAGGAACCGCCCGTGACCGACGTGCCGCAACGAGGTATGCACGTGGGGAGCGATCCGTCGTCCGAACCTGGCTCCTCCGTGGGAAAGACATTGTCCCTCCGGATGGGCGGGGCCCGTCGAGCAGCTCCCGAGGTTCTGCGAACCCGTATCGTCGGTCGAGCCACATGCGCCCGTCAGGACGACGGCCGCGGGGACGAGCGAGCCGAAAAGCAAGCGCCTGCGAAGCATGCGCTTCAGCCTAAGGTGGACGTCGCCGCGCGCCAGCGCGATTTGCTCATTCGGCGCGATTTGCCTGATTCCCCAGGAATCCCCGGAGGACGCGTCCCGTTCCGTCCGGCGCGCGCTCGCCGATCGCGACGAGCCGCTCCGACGCATCCAACCAAGCGGACGGGCACGGGTGCGGGTCGCGCATGTGCTCCGGCGCGACGCGCCGACCGTACGAGACCGCGCGTACGCCCGCTTCGTCGAGCACGGTCACCGGGAGCGCGCGGGCGGCGGCGCGCGCGAGCGGGATCAGCGCGTCGCGCGAGGCGGCTTCGAGGGCGATCGCTTCGGCCGCCGTGAAGGCGCCGGATCGCGTCCTTCGGAGCGACGTCAGGTGGCCGACCGTGCCGAGGCCGCGCGCGAGGTCGCGCGCGAGCGACCGGACGAAGTAGCCCTTGCTGGCCTCCACGCGCACGACGAGCTCGATCGCGCCGGGCTCCGCGCGCGCGCCGACGATCTCGAGCGCCTTCACCTCGACGGGGCGGGGAGGGAGCTCGCCCTCGAGACGTCCGGAGCGGGCGAGCTCGTGGGCCCGCTCGCCGTCGATGCGGATCGCCGAGAAGGCCGGCGGGACCTGCGACGTCCGCCGGCGCTCGGCTTCGAGCGCCGCCTCGAGCGCCGGCGCCGGCGGCGACGACGGATCCCGCGCCAGCGCCGCGACGGCGCTCTCGATCTCCGGCGGGACGGGCGCTTCTCCGATCGCGTTGCCCTCGGCGTCGAGCGTGTCCGTCTCGATGCCGAGGCGGATCGTCGCCTCGTACTCCTTGTCGGCCGCGGTCAGCCAGGGCACGAGCTTCGTCGCTTCTCCGACGGCGACGACGAGCACGCCCGTCGCCATCGGGTCGAGCGTCCCGGCGTGCCCGACCTGGCGTGTAGAGAGCGCACGCCGCACGCGCGCGACGACGTCGTGGCTCGTGGGACCACGAGGCTTGTCGATCACGAGGACGCCGCTCGGCGAGCCCTTGGACGCCTTCATCAGCCGAAGAACACGCTCCTGCGCGCGCCGACGGCGCGGTCGAGCATCGCTTGGATCGTGGAGCGCACGCGCTCGGCGAGCTTGTTGACGAGCAGCTCGTCCTCCGCGGCCTCGCGTCCGTGACCGCTGAAGTCGATCATCTCGCCGAAGTGGATCTGCCACTTCGTCGGCGCGGGCAAGAGACCGAGCGGCCCCAGCGCCGGGAACGTCGGCGTGATCGGGATGTACGGGAGCCCCAGCGCCTTCGACAGATACTCCACCCGGAAGAGGAGCGGGTTCGTCTCCTCGGCGCCGACGATCGCGACGGGCACGATTGGCGTCTGCGTGCGTAGGCACAGCTTGATGAAGCCCCCGCGCCCGAAGCGCTGGAGGCGATAGCGCTCCGAGAAGAGCTTACCGATGCCCTTCACGCCCTCGGGGAAGACCGCGACGAGCTGCTCCTTCGCGAGCAGCCGCTCGGCGTTCTCCTGGCACGCACGCACCGCGCCGAGCCGGTTCATCATCGAGCCGAGGTAGGGCATGTGATAGATGAAGTCCTCGGTCAGCCACCGGACGTCGCGCGGCGAAGCGTGCTCGAGCTTCACCGCCGTCTTCAGCATGACGCCGTCGAGCGGCAGCGTCCCGGAGTGGTTGGCGACGAGGACGCACCGCCCGTGCGAGGGGACGTTCTCGATCCCCGTGGTCTGCACGCGGAAGTAGCGCGTGTAGAGGAACTCGAGGATCCCGCGAGCCTTCTGCTCGTAGACCGGGTCGAAGCCGAAGTCGTCGACCTCCTCGGACCGCCCGCGCATCGCGAGCCGACCCCATTTGCGGAGGTAGAAGTCCGTCGAGAGCAGCTCGCGCGCGGTGTCGAAGACCGTCGTCTCGCCGCCCGTCACGCTCGACGCCGAGGACCGATCCTCCGTCACGCTCGTCACGCTCGGCCGGACCTGCGGCGTGCTCGGCCGCGGTGCGCGCCATGCGTCCTCGCGCTTCTCCTCGTCGCGCTCGGTCGGCGGCGCCTCCTCGTGCGCCGGCGCGCTCGCGGCGACCTCGGGCTCGTCGTCCCCCGCGAGCTCCGCGAGGTCGCGCCGCGACGCCTCGTCGATCAGCCTGTCGAGCTGCGCCTCGAGCTCGCGGATCTGCGCGATGACCTCGGTCCTCCGCTCGGTCTCGTGCTCGTTCTCGTGCTCGTACTCGCGACGCGGGGAGCTCTCCGAGGCGCCTTCCGCGCGTCGGAGCTCGTCCTCGCGCCCCTCGATGCGCGGCGAAGCGGCGCCGTCCGATGCGGAGCCGCGCTGCGCGCGCACCTGCTCCGCCCGCGCGCCGTCGCGCGCGCCCTGCGCCGTCCCGCTCCCGCGCCGCGCCGGTCGCCGCCTCCTGCGCTGTGTCTCGGGCGCGTCCTTGCCCTTTGCCTCGCCGCCCTCCGGGCGCCGTGCCGGACGCTCGCCGGCCTGAACGTTGGCTCGGCGCGCCGGCTTCGGCTGCGCTGCTGTCTTCGCCTCGGGTCGCTTCGGTCTCATTCGATCAGCCTCGGAGCAGCTTGAGGTCGCGCAAGCGTTGCGCGTTCGTGAAGTCGAGGACGGCCTCGCGCGTCGTGTAGGCCGGACGGAAGCCGAGCCGCTCGCGCGCCTTGGTCCCGTCCGCCACGCAGAGGAAGCGCAGATAGCGGATGAAGCTCGGCGGCGCCTCGGCGATCTGCGCGAGCCAGAGCGCGGCGCCGACGCGTCGGGCGATCGGGTGCGGGATCGGCATCGCGAGCCTGCCTGCCAGCTTGATCACCGTCGACAGCGGCAACACCCCGTCGCCGACGATGTTGTAGATGCCGGGATGGTCGCGGTCGATCGCGAGCTTGAAGGCCGCGATGGCATCGACCTCGTGGAGGAACTGCACGAGCGGGTCGAAGCCCATCGCGACCGGCACGACGCGGCGCGAGAGGTACCGCGTCAGGAAGTTGTTCACGGTCGGGCCGAGGATCGGCGCCGTGCGGAGCACGGTGACGATGGCGTGAGGCGAGGTGTCGGCGAACCGCGCGACCTCCGCCTCCGCCTCGATCTTGTCCGAGAACCACGGCTCGTTGGCTCCGTCGATGGAGCCTGCGCGCAGCGGGTGCTGCTCGGTGATGAAGTTCGGGTTCGACGGATGCGCCCCGTAGAGGAGCGTCTGCGACCACATCACGACCTTGCGGACCTCGGCGTGACGCGCGGCGACGAGCACGTGCCGGGTCCCCACGCTCTCGAGCTCGTGCGCGAACGCGACGGCGTGGGTGGGGGAGGACGTGAAGGCGAGGTGGACGAGGGTGCCCACGCGCTCGGCCGCCAGGATCTCCGAGAGGCGTGCCTCGGCCGACACGGCGGTGAAGTCGACCTCGTAGTAGCGCGTCTTCTGCTGGGCCGTCCCGGGCGGCTTGACGTCGATGGCGACGATGCGCGCGACGCGGGCGTCCTCCTCGAGCAGGCCGATGAGGTTCGCGCCGAGGAACGAGGAGGCCCCCGTGACGGCGACGACCTTGGTCTCGGGCCTACGGCCGACGAGCGGGCGGCCAGACGCCCCCCGTTGGCGCGCGAGGCCGAGGCCTCCGTCCTGCTTGCCGCCGTCCGCCGCCGAGCCGACCTCGCCGGAGGCGGAGGCCAATGACGCTCTACGCTTGGGCGGGACCATGGGGTACGCTTCTACCGCCGATGAGCGCGTCGATCCATCCGGCCCCGCTCATGCTCGGCCCGTACGAGCTGATTCAGCGGATCGCGACGGGCGGGATGGCGGAGGTGTACCTCGCGCGGCGCGCCGGCCCGCACGGCTTCCAGAAGGTCGTCGCCGTCAAACGCATCCTGCCCCAGCTCGCGCAGGATCCGGACTTCGTCGCGATGTTCATCGACGAGGCCCGCGTCTGCGCCCGTCTGGCTCACCCGAACATCGTCCAGGTGTTCGACTTCGGCGAGCACGACGGCGAGCTGTACATGGCGATGGAGTACGTCGACGGCACGACGGCCGCGCGTCTCGTGCGCGCCGCGGCGGCCCGCGGCGAGGACGTGCCGCTCGAGGCGGCGATCTACATCGCGCTCAGCATCCTGCGCGGCCTCGACTACGCGCACAACGCGCGCGACGACGAGAACCGGTCGCTCGCGCTCGTGCATCGCGACGTCTCGCCGGGCAACGTGCTCATCGATCGGTCGGGCGCGGTGAAGCTCACGGACTTCGGCATCGCGCGCGCCGCGGAGATCGAGCGCCGGACCGACGCCGGGCAGCTCAAGGGCAAGCTCGGGTACATGTCGCCCGAGCAGGTCGTCGGCAAGGAGCTCGACGCGCGCAGCGACCTGTTCACGACCGCCATCGTCCTCGCCGAGCTCGTCATGCTCCGGCCGCTGTTCTCGGGGCCGAGCGAGATCGACGTGCTCATGCGCATCCGCGACGCCGATCTGTCGGCGATCGATCGCGCGGGCTCCCGCGTGCCCGACGATCTCAAGCCGATCCTCTTCCGCGCGATGGCGCGCGATCGATCGCTCCGGTACCCGAGCGCGGCCGCGTTCGCCGAGGCGCTCGAGGAGGTGCTCCGCCGGCGGCGCCTCCAGGTCGGACCCGGCAAGCTCGCGAGCTGGATCGAGCGGCTCGGCCTCGCGCCTTCGACGCACGAGCCGGAGCGCGAGACCGGCACGCGCCCCACCGCGAACCTCTCCGCCACGTCGTCGTCGAGCAGATCGACGTCGCGGCCGTCGTCGCTGCCGTCCGCCATGCCTCCGAGCGGGGGCGAGACGCGCGACGTCTCGCCGGCCATCTACCGCGCGAAGATGCCCGGCGGGCCGACGTTCGGGCCGCTCAGCTACCCGCGCCTCGTCGAGCTGTTCGTCACGGGACAGATCGACCACCGCGCGCTCATCTCGCGCGAGACGTCGCCGTTCCGCGACGCCGCGAGCTACCCGGAGCTGTCGCGCTTCGTCTCGAGCCCGGCGCTCCGTTGGGACGACGGCGTCTTCACCCCGCAGAACGGAGTGGCGCTGATCGATCGCGTTCTCTTGCCGACGCGCCTCTTCCAGCTCGCGCTCCGCCGCGAGACCGGCGCGCTCTATTTCCGCGACGGCGCGAAGAAGAAGAAAATCTACCTCGTCGAGGGCGTGCCCGAGTACGTCGTCTCGACCGACAAGCGCGAGCTGTTCGGCGAGCACCTCGTCGCGCAAGGGCAGGTGCTCCGCATGGAGGTCGAGATGGCCCTGGCGATGCTGCCTCGTTACAACGGGCGGCTCGGCGACGCGCTCGTCGGCCTCGGCGTCCTCAGGCCCGTGGAGCTGTTCCGCGCGATCCACCAGCAGATGCAGGATCGCTTCCTCGAGGTGTTCACCTGGCGGAAGGGCGAGGTCGCCTTCGTCCGCGGCGCGCGCTCGCACGAGGAGACGTTCCCGCTCGGCTTCGACCCGTTCGACCTCGTGCTCCGCGGCGTCCGCGACGCCTATTCGCTCGGCGAGCTCGAGGCGATCCTCTCGCCGCTCGACGAGGACGTCATCGAGCCGGTCGTCCCGCTCCCGGTGCGCATCGAGGCGTTCCGCTTCTCGGACGCCGAGGAGCACGTCATCAAGAGCATCACCGCGCCGACGTCGATCCCGGACATCGTGCGCGCGTCGAGGCGCTTCGCGACGCGCGAGGAGACGTACCGCGCGCTCTTCTGCGCGCTGTCGTGTGATCTCTTGAAGTCGAAGCGCTGGACGGCGTTCACGTCCGTCGGTCCGCTCGGCGTCTGAGCGCGCGGTCGTCCCGAGGGGCGTCCCTGCCTTCGGCGCGCGACCTCAGAGCTCGCCGCGCCGAGCGCGGTCACGAGCGCTGCCCGCGACGAGTGGGTCGTCCGGGTCTGCGATTCGATCGTGGATCTCGCCGAGCTCCTGGAGCAAGTAGTCCCAGTACCCCATGACGAAGGCCTTCTCGCGATCGTTCCATCGGCCGCCGTCGGTGCGGAGGAGCGCGTCGAGGTCGGCGTCGTAGACCGTCCCCGCTGCCGTGTTCGAGAAGTCGCCTTCGTCGTGGAGCACGAGGAAGCGCGTCGGGTAGTACGGACCGTCGGGACCGACGTCGTCGCGGAAGCGGTCGAACTCGGCGCGGTACTCCTCCGTCTTCGCCAACGCCTCCTCGAGGCCGTAGAAGAACCACGTTCGTTCGAGCTCGATCGCGACCTTGCCGAGATCGAGGACGAACGCGCGATACTCGGCAGGCAGACGGAATCCGAGCCGCTCTTCGGCACGTCGGACGTCCTCTTCCGTCGTCACGCCTTCTGCCGTTTCGACCCGCGCGCCGAGCTTTCGCAGCTCGGCGAGCCTCTCGCGTACCGAGGAGCTTTCCATCACCGTTTGCATCATACGCGTCGGCTGCGCCGACCCTTTCTCGCCGATCCCCACGGACGGCTCGCGAGGCCCGCTGGTGGATCCGCAATCACGCAGGTCCGCCCGCTCCGTTCCCAGGAGGACTACGAAATTCGAGCAGTTACGGACGGTGGGGCTCGGTATGTCTCGTGCCTACAGTGTAGGTATCGGACGAGGGAGGAGCGGGGCGCTGTTCATCGTGGCGACGGCGTTGGCGGGCTGCTCGGCGGCCTGCGCTCCCCCGCGACCCGAGCCGATGCAGCCGACGGGAGGGGGCCGACCGCCCACGTAGCCGACCGGGCCAGAAGTGCATCGCGTGCGGCGGCGAGGGCCAGACGGCCTGCTACACGGACCCGAACAACGCGGATCGGTTCGGTGCGCGCAAGTGCGACGACCGTCTCCGCGTCGACCCGTACGGCAAGTGCGTGCGCTGATCGCCCAAGCGGTCAGGACGCCATCTGCAGCACGGCCGACAGCCGCGCCTTCATGAGCCCCTCCGATCGCGAGAGGCGGCCCTTGAGGGCGCGGATGCCTTCGTTGCGATCGAGCTTCAGCAGCGCGACGCCCATCGCCTCCATCACGACGACGCTCTCGTCCGAGTCGCTGCTGCCACGGAGCGACGCGAGGAACCCGCGCTTGCCCTCGACGGCCTTCGACAGGAGCTGGATGGCGCGCGCGCGCAGCGGGGCGGGGACGTCGGCCAGGGCCGAGGCGGCGGCCGCACGGAGCTCCTCGCCGGCGCTGCCCTTCATCGTGAGGAAGCGCTCGAGGACGGAGAACACGTACTCGTCGATCGCTCCGAGGCGCCGCAGCTCGGTCAACGCCACGATGCGCGTCGGCTCCTCGGCGTACTCGAGGGCCTCGACCAGCGGCTTCTTCGCGCGCTCGCCCCAGAGCGGGACGATGGCCGAGAGCGCCACGGGCCGGAGCACCGGGTGCGCGAGGAACTTCGCGACGGTCTCGCCGAGGGCCGGGTCGGCGCGGTCCGGGATCGCGCGCAAGAGGTCCTCGACGAGGGCGAGCTCCGCGTCGTCGCGCAGCTCCATCTGCGGAAGCACCTGCGAGAGCAGCGTCCAGCCGGCGGGGCCGGTCTCGCGGAGGACGTTCACGAAGACGGCGCGCGCCGACGGATCGGTCGTCGACTCGCGCGCCGTGAAGAGCGCCTGGACGCCGGCCGACCCGGCGATGAGGATGAGCTGCCGCGCCGCTTCTCGCTGGTGCGGCGGGCCGACGAGCAGCGTCGTGGCGATGGGGAGCAGACGCTGCTTGTCGAGCATCGTCTTCATCGTGCGCAGCGCCGCGTTCTCGCGCGGGCCCGGCTTGCCCCCCGAGCCCTTCGCGTGACGGGCGAGCGTCATCATGACGGCGAGCAGCGCGACGGCCTCCGAGCGGCGCGCGAGCGTCGCCATCGCCGCCTCGAGCGTCTGCATCTCGTTCGCGTAGGCGGCCGGGTCGCCGATGAGGTCGAGCGTGCGGAGGAACTGCGAAGGCTCGCGCACGAGGGCGTCGGCCAGCGCTTGCGCGCGGATCGACTCCTGGAGATCGCGAGGCATCTCCTCCTCGGAGACGATCTTGCGGCGATAGAGCTCGGCGACCGCCGCGTCGGACTTCGGCGAGCGCTCCGTGACGAGACGCTGAGCGAAGAGGCGGAGGAATGCCTGGATGCGCTCGGGATCGCCGTTGCCCGTGTCGTAGTCGTTGATGAGGATCGTCGCCGCCTCCGCGCAGGACTCGTGCAGCACGCGCTGGATGATGAGCGGCGCCACGCTGAACGACGAGAAGCCGCGCAAGTTCGCGACCGCCTCGTCGACGAGGTCGGCGTTGAAGATGAACTGCTTCACCTCGTCGCCGCGGGTGAGGAGGCGCGCCACGCCGCCGATCAGCTCGTCGCGGGTCTCGCGCATCTTCTTCAGGCTGAGCCCGCGGACGTTCGCGAGCGCGCGGAGGTCGCGGGTGAGCCGCGACGCGCAGAGCCCCACCTTCCAGACGAGCTTGCGGTCGCGTCCGACGACGTCGCTGACGAAGAGGATCGACAGGTGGTTCAGGGGCTTCGAGAAGAGCTCCTTTCGCAGGTCCTCGTGCGAGAGAGGACCGTGCATCATCTCGACGATGTAGGAGAGCTCGGTCTCGGGGATCCCTTCGCGGATGGTGAACGAGGCGATGCCCTTGTCGACGAGCGCTTGGATGAAGGGCTCGCCGAAGCTCCCCATGAGCTGCGACCCGAGGAGGCGGCGGAGGTCGACGATCTCCGCGGTGCCGCTCATGACGACGAAGCCGATGGTCTTCTGGACGTCGCGCCGCGCGAACGTGAGCTCGCTGCGGCCGCGGAGCGCGACGCGGAGCGATCGCTGCAGCTCCTTCATCGCCTGCGGGTACTCGTGGTGCCCGCGCTCGAAGCGGCCGAAGCGGAGGATCGCGCTCGAGAAGGCGATGAAGAAGCCCGGGAACCCGGAAGCGGGGTCGTCGAGGACCGGGACGTTCTCGACGATGCTGAGCTCGTCCTTGTCGTCGTCGTCGTAGCCCTCGCCGGGGTCGATGAGCTCCTTCAGCTCGACGCGCAGCTCGCGCGCCGACTGATGCCGCTTCTCGGGATCCTTCTGGATCGCGCGGAGGATGATCTCCTCGAGGAGCGGATCGAGGCCCTTGATGATCTGCGAAGGCGGCTTCGGCTGCTCCTCGAGCTGCTTGATGAGGATCTCGGCCGGGGTGTTCCCGATGAAGGGCGGGCGACCCGTGACGAGCTCGTACAGGCAGATGCCGCACGCGTAGACGTCGGAGCGCGCGTCGACCTCGGCGCCCCGCGCTTGCTCCGGCGACATGTACTCGGGTGTGCCGGCGATGACGTGCTCGGTCGCCGCGAGCTCCGCGTCCTCCGCGCGCGGGTTCTGGAGCGCCGCGATGCCGAAGTCACAGACCTTCACCAGCTCGAACGTCGCGCCTTCGTCGTCGCGACTCGGCACGAGCATGATGTTGTCCGGCTTGATGTCGCGGTGGATGATGCCGTGGTCGTGCGCGACGCTGAGCGCCGCGCAGACCTGGATCATGATCTCGACGGCGCGGTCCGTCGGCAGCCGGCGCTCTTCGTCGAGGAGGCTCTGGAGCGTGCGCCCCGAGAGGTACTCCATGACGATGTAGACGAGCCCGTCCGGCTCCTGCCCGAAGTCGAGGACCCGCATGACGTTCGGGTGATCGAGCTGGCTCGCCGCGAGCGCCTCGCCGCGGAAGCTCGTCATGAACTGCGGGTCCTGCTGGTAGTGCGGGTGCAGGACCTTGATCGCGACGGTGCGGCGGAGCTCGCGATGCGTCGCGCGATAGACCGCGCCGGCCGCGCCGCTGCCGATGAGCGACTCGATGATGTACTTGCCCTCGGCGATCCGCCGTCCGACGAGGCTGTCGCTGCCGTGCGCACGCGACGAGACCGGCTGGGGCGGAGGAGCGACCGGCGGCCGGGCGAGGGCGGCGGTGTCCTCTTCGTCGAGCGCCAGGCCGCGCGCGATCGTGGGTTTGTCGCCGGACGGATCGGGATCGTCCGACTCCTCCGACGGCGCGCCGCGTGCGCTCTTCGCGGTGCCGATCGCCGTCTGTTGCGTCGGCGTGAGCTCCTGCCGGTCGCGCGCCTCCGGACGCACGATGGGCTCGTCGGGCTTCGGCGCCCGGGCGGAGACGGGCGAGGGCGACGCCCCTGCGGTCGGGAACCGAACGAGCGTCGCGTCGTTGTCGCTGTCGTCGTCTTCGATCGGGGCGAGCCGTCGATCCAGGCTCATGCCCTCCGCCGCGCCGAGCGACGTCGCCGGCGCCACCCCGGCTTCGGGGCCGAGCGCGCCGTCGTCTTCCGGCGGGGGAGGCACGTCGACCATGTCGTCGTCCTCGAACGGGCCGACCTCGATCACGCCGGCGAGCGCGTCGTCGACGTCCACGTCGAACTCGCCTTCGCCGAGGGCGGCGGACGTCTCGCCCGCCTCGGGCACCTCGTCGTCGTCGAACCGCGGCGCCGGGAAGTTCGCCAGCGCTTCGTCGAAGAACGACTCGTCGCTCGAGCCGCTGGCGTCGATGACCGTCTGCCCCGAGCCAGGCTCGGCGGAGTCGGGCGTCTCCGACTCGGCCTCGAGGCCGACGTCGACGACCGTGCGCTGGCCCTCGCTCGGAGGAAGGTCGGCAGGCGGCGCCACCGTCGGCGCGGCGTCGATGGGGGCGCCGTCGATGGGGGAGGGCACGCCCTCGAGCATCTGCGGAGGCAGGTCGTCCGGCTCGAAGACGACGCTGACGCTGAGGCTCGGCTCTTCCACGTCGGCCGGGAGCTGCTCCTGCGTCGGCGCGGTCTCGATCGCCCGCTCCTCGGGCGCCGTCGACGGTGCGTCCTGCTGCTCGGCCGCCACGAGCGCGGCACGTGCGGCCGCCATCTCGTCGACGGTGCTCGTGCTCATGTCGTCGAGGTCGAAGACGACGCTGACGCTGAGCGAGTCGTCTTCGGCATCGGGCCCGTCCTTCGCAGGGGGCGGCTCGTCCTGCGTGACGACCTCCACCGGCGGCGGAGCCGGTGAGCGCCCGACGTGGACGTCCCAGCTCGCGCTCGGGACGGTGCGCTTCGGATCGTGATGCTGCGGCGCCTCCGCGACCGGCGCCGCCCGAGCCGCCGCGGTCGGGACCGTGCGCCTCGGGTCGAGCTGCGCGGCCTGCACGAGCGGCCCCCACGTCGCGCTCGGGACCGTCTTGCGGGGATCGGCCGCGGCCGAAGGCGATGCGCTCGCTGCGTGACCGGGCTGCCGGCTCGCCGGATCGGCCGCCGGGCGAGCGCCCTCCGGCCGCTCGCCGCCCGCATGCACGGGCACCCTGCCGGACTTCGCGACCGCGCCGCCCGACTGCACCGCTTCGCGCGCAGCACCGGTCTGCGCTGCTGCGACGATCTGCGCCTCGAAGGCAGGCACGCTCCGCCGAGGCATCTGCGCCGTCGACTTCAGGGCTTGCATCGACGGTCGCGAGGCTTGAACCACCGGCGCCGGCGCGGCCCCGGACATCGCGCGGGCGATCGGCGCCGCGTCACCCGTCACGCGTGCGGACTGTGCAGCGGCGGCGTCGGGCGGGGGCGCCGCCACGGTGTCCGACACGGGCGTGTCGGGCGGGTCGTCGAGCGAGACGTTCTCGGCTTCGAGGAGCGCATAGAGCTGCGCTGCCTGCGCTCGGTAGAGCGGGCGCAGGCGCAGCGGAAACTGACCGTTCTGCGGAGCGCCGGCGGGCTCGGCCAAGAGCGCGAGGGGCGGTTGGCCGGCGACGTGGAGATCGAGCGTGTGCGCCTCGGCCCGCTGCGGGGCTCGCTGGAGCTCCACCTGCGCGACTTCATGCCGTAGCGCTGCCCGAACGAGGCGCGTAAGCGCGCGTCGGTCCGGCAATCGCGACACGAGCACCGGCAAGCTCGAATCCACCGAGATGCAGTGTACCCGAGCAATTCGTCACGCAGAAACATAGTCGGCCCGCCATTTTCCCGCCGCGGACCACCCGGCCGCCCCCGGCCTGGTCTCCGTCTCGCCACGGAGCCGACGGGAGGGGCCCCTGCTCGGCGGTCGGCCACGGATCGGCCCGGGGAGAGGCTTGACAATCGGACGGAGCTCAGAGGAGCAGGCGGTAGACCGGGTAGGCCGGCTGGTCGAGCACCAGCTCGAAGCCGGCCCGCACGAAGAGGCTCTCCGGGCCCTGCCAGGCCTCCTCGGGGTAGAGCGGCTCGCTCGACCGCCGGGGGTAAGCCTCGATCGCGCGGCCTCCCCAACGCCGGACGAACGCGGGCGCGGCCTCGACGAGGGCGCGGGCGACGCCTCGCCCACGCGCCTCCGGGTGGACGAGGAAGCAGCCGATGCTGAAGGTGGTGACCTCGTCGCCGAGGTCGACGCTTCGATAAACGGGCAGGTTGCGGAGCTTCGGCACGTGCACGCGCGCGGTGAGCTTCATCCATCCGACGATCGCGGAGCCGGCGGCCGGGTCGCGGGCGACGAGGCCGCGCGCGGCCGGATCTTTCGCGCGGACGGCCGCGTCGAGCTCGGCCGCGTTCTCCTCGGGTCGGTTCGCGCAGCGATCGAGCCAGTCGTTCTTCGTGCCCTCGAAGTGCCAGTAGCGGCAGAAGCACGTGCTCGAGGACGCCTCGAACAACGCGTGCAGGAGCGGCAGGTGCCCCTCCGCGAGCTCCTCGACGGTGAAGCTCATCGAGGGCCGTCCAGTCGGGCCGGGCTCCGTCCGTCCGTCATGCGTGCTTCGACTCCACGGCCGTGGCGAGCGACAGGATCGTGGCCTCGTCGAGCGGCCGGCCGATGATCTGCAGCCCGACGGGCAGGCCGGCCTTCGTCGGCGCGCACGGCACGCTGATCGCGGGAAGCCCCGCGAGGCTCGCGGGCAGCGTGTAGACGTCGCCGAGGTACATCGCGAGCGGGTCGCTCGTCTTCTCGCCGAGCTCGAACGCCGGCGTCGGGTAGGTCGGACACACGATGGCGTCGACCTCGCCGAAGACCTTCTCGAAGTCGCGCCGGATGAGCGTCCGGACCTTCTGCGCCTTGAGGTAGTACGCGTCGTAGTAGCCGGCCGAGAGGACGAACGTGCCGAGCAGGATGCGTCGCTTCACCTCGGGGCCGAAGCCCGCGTCACGCGTCGCGCCGTACATCGCGCGTAGCGCCGAGGCCTGCTTCGCGCTCGTGGCGGGCCGCTCGACGCGGAGCCCGTAACGGACGCCGTCGTAGCGCGCGAGGTTGCTCGACGCCTCCGCCGTCGCGACGACGTAGTACGTGGCCACCGCGTGCTTCGTGTGCGGCAGGCTCACGGGCCGCACGACGCAGCCGTCCTTCTCGAGCTCGCCGATCGCGGCGCGGACGCTCGCCTCGACCTCGGGATCGAGCCCTTGGCCGAAGTACTCGGCGGGCACGCCGAGGCGCAAGCCGCGCACGCTCTTGCCGCACGCCTGCTCGAAGTCCGGCACCGGCGTCGTGAGCGAGGTGCTGTCGTTCGGATCGTGCCCGGCGATCACGGACAGGACGCGCGCGGCGCCGCGCACGTCGTTCGCGAACGGTCCGATCTGATCGAGGCTCGACGCGAACGCGATGAGCCCGTAGCGCGACACGCGCCCGTACGTCGGCTTGATCCCGACGACGCCCGTGAACGCGGCGGGCTGGCGGATGGATCCGCCGGTGTCGCTCCCGAGCGAAGCAGGCGACATGCCCGCGGCCACCGCGACGGCGCTGCCTCCGGACGAGCCGCCGGGCGTCCGCTTCGGATCGACCGGGTTCCGCGTCGGTCCGAAGGCCGATGTCTCGTTCGACGAGCCCATCGCGAACTCGTCGAGGTTCGTCTTGCCGGGGATGAGCGCGTCGGCCGCGCGGAGCCTCGCGACGACGGTGGCGTCGTACGGCGGGACCCACTTCTCGAGGATCTTCGACGCGGCCGTCGTGACGAGCCCGCGCGTGCAGATGGCGTCCTTGAGGGCGACGGGCACGCCCGCGAGGGGCCCGAGCGCCTCGCCGCGTGCGCGCTTCTCGTCGACGGCGCGCGCCTGCGCCATGAGCTCGTCCTTCGAGACCGTGAGGAACGCGTGGAGCGGGCCGTCGCGCTCCTCGATGCGAGAGAGCGTCGCCTCCGCGACCTCGACCGCTCGCCGTTCTCCCTTGCGGACGCTCTCCGCGATCCGCCAGACCGTCTCGCTCTCGCTCGGGCGCGCCATGCGTCACTCCACGAACGTCGGCACGACGAAGCCGCCGTGCTCCGCGCGAGGGGCGCCTGCGAGCGCCTCTTCGTGCGAGAGCCCCGGGCGCGGCTCGTCGCTGCGGAGCGGCGCGCTCGCGTCGGCGGTCACGAGCGCGGTCGGCGGGACGTCCGAGGTGTCGATCGCGGAGAGCTCGGCGACGTAGGCGACGATCCGGCCGATCTCCTCCGCGAGGCGAGCCTCCTCGGCCTCGGTCAGCTCGAGCTCGGCGAGCTCGGCGACGTGACGAATCTGCGCGCGGTCCATCTCGCGGACGGACCCTAGCATCGTCCCGCCGCGCCGTCGCGCTCCTCCGTCCGCGCGAGGGTCGGCTGTCGCAGCGTCGGTCCTAGCTCACGCCGGCGTCGTCCGCGGGCGGTGCGTCCGCAGGCGGTGCGTCGGCCGGCGGCGTGGGGGCGGGCGCCTCGGGCATCGACGGCTCCTCGGCCGGCGCGGGCTGCTCGGGCCCCGGCGCTCCCGCCTCGCGCAGCCACGAAGGCGGGGGAGGCTCCTCGTACTCGGGCGGCGGCAGCGTGGGCATCCGCCGCGGGGGACACCCCGTCGCCCCGGCGATGGCGAGGGTCATCGCGCCCGCGGCGAGGAGCGCGTGCGGACATGTGGAGCGGACGAGCTTCACGGATTCTCCTCGACGGTGCGAAGGCGGAAGGGTTGAGGACGCGTCAGGCGAGAGGCTGAGCTATGCCCCGAAAGGCGGGGGCGAGCAAGCCCCGGACCAGGAGAGCTTGACGGCAAGGGGCCGCTGGGTACGATGCCTGCCCCTCACGGGCTTCTCCCGAAGTCCGTGGAATCGACCTCGACTCCACACGCTCCCCGGCGCAAAGCCGTCGGCCCGGTGCGGAGATCGCTCGCAGCGCGAGCGCTTCGCTGGCCACGGTGGGGAGCGGAGGCCCAACCGAAAGGCGAAAGCGCACATGGCTCAGACCGAAGTTCCGCAGCTCAAGAACGATTTCCCGTTGCCCCTCCGCGCCCTGCTCGATGCGGGCGTCCACTTCGGGCACCAGACGAAGCGCTGGAACCCGAAGATGCGGCCGTACATCTACGGCGCGCGCAACGGCATCCACATCATCGACCTCGACCAGACGGCCCGCCTCTTCGCGCGTGCGTTCCACTTCGTGCAGGAGACCGTCGCCCGCGGCGGCTCGCTCCTCATGGTCGGCACGAAGCGCCAGGCGCAGGAGATCGTGCAGGAGGAGGCGACGCGCTCCGGCTCGTTCTACGTCGTGAACCGCTGGCTCGGCGGCACGCTCACGAACTTCCGCACGATCAAGCAGGGCCTCGAGCGCATGCGGCAGCTCGAGCGCATGAAGGAGGACGGCACGTACCTCCAGCTTCCGAAGAAGGAGGTCTCGCGCCTCGAGAAGGAGCGTGAGCGCTTCGAGAAGTACCTCGGCGGCCTCAAGAACATGAGCTCGCTCCCGTCGGCGGTCTTCATCATCGACCCGGCGATGGAGACGATCGCGGTCAGCGAGGCGAAGAAGCTCGGCATCCCGATCATCGCGATCACGGACACGAACTGCGATCCGGATCTCATCGACTACGTGATCCCGGGCAACGACGACGCGATCCGCTCGATCAAGCTCATCACGCAGCGCATCGCCGACGCGGTCGTCGAGGGGATGCAGCGCCGCAAGGAGTTCGCGCCCCGCGAGGCCGAGGGCGGCGGTCGTGGCCCGGTGGCCGAGGTCTCGTACGGCCGGCGCCGGCAGCAGTCCGAGGCGCCCGACGCCGAGAAGCCGGCCGAGGCCACGAGCTGACCGAGCCGCGGAGCTCGCTCCGCGCTGACGGGCGGAGGCAGAGCTCCGCCGCGACGACGAGGCTCGGCGCAGGCCGAGCCTCACCACCGAGGCGTTCGCCTCATCGACGCACAGCGTCCTGGTCGACCGCGTGCAATGCGTGGTCGGGACGCGATCGGGCCATTGGCCCGTGACGACCAACCCGTCGCCCGAGCGAGGCTCGCGCGACCTACCCGAGAGACTGTGATGGCTGCCATTACTCCCGCATTGATCAAGGAGCTCCGCGAGCGCACCTCCGCCGGAATGACCGACTGCAAGAACGCGCTGGTCGAGGCCGAGGGCGACCTCGACAAGGCGGTCGAGATCATCCTCAAGAAGGGGATCGTCAAGGCCGCGGCGCGCGCCGGAAAGGTCGCGACCGAGGGCGAGGTCGCCACGTGGGTCAGCCCGGACGGCAAGAAGGGCGTGATCGTCGAGGTCAACTGCCAGACGGACTTCGTCGCGCGTGGTGACGACTTCAAGAAGTTCGTCAGTGACGTCGTCTCCGTCGCGAGCTCGCTCGAGAAGGGCAAGGACCTGTCGAGCCAGAAGTACCCGGGCACGGAGAAGACGATCGACGAGATCCGTCAGGAGCTCGTCGGCCGCATCGGCGAGAACATCGTCGTCCGCCGCTGGGACGTGCTCGAGGCGAAGGGCAACGGCGTGGTCCACGCCTACGTCCACATGGGCGGCAAGCTCGCCGTCCTGCTCGCGGCGCAGCCGCCGTCCGCCGACAAGCGCGACGACGCGGACTTCCGAACCTTCGTCGAGAACTGCGCGATGCAGGTCGCCGCGATGAACCCGCTGGTCGTGAGCAAGGCCGAGCTCGCCCAGGCGGACATCGACAAGCAGAAGGAGATCTTCACCGCGCAGCTCAAGGAGGAGGGCAAGCCCGAGCAGGCGTGGCCGAAGATCATCGAGGGCAAGATCGCCAAGTGGTACACGGAGGTCACGCTCCTCGGGCAGGACAACGTCTGGGAGCCGGGCGCCGGCTCCGTCGACAAGATCCGTCAGGAGCTCGGCAAGAAGCTCGGCGGCGAGGTGACGCTCGACGCGTTCGTGCGCTTCGGCCTCGGCGAGGGCATCGAGAAGAAGCAGGAGAACCTCGCCGACGAGGTCGCCAAGCAGATCGCCGGCTGACGTCTCGAGTGTAGGTGGCTCCGACCGGAGCATCGCGAAGGGCCGGGCGCCGCGGGCGTACCGGCCCTTCTGGTCATCGGCCAAGGGCTCGTCGGGAGCCCGAGAGGAGTGATCGAATGCGCGTGCGTCTCGTCATCGTGGGTCTGCCGTTCCTCGTCGCGTGCGGAGGCGCATTGCCTCTCGAGCAGGCGCCGCCCCCGCCTCCGTCGCCACCGGCGCCGGAGCCGTCGCAGCCCGCTCCCGCGACGGTCGACGACGACAGCTTCCTCTGGCTGGAGGAGATCCAGGGCGAGAAGGCGCTCGCCTTCGCCCGCGCCCACAACGCGGTCTCCGAGGGGGAGCTCACGAAGGATCCGCGCTTCAAGACGCTCGAGGAGCGACTCCTCGCCATCTACAGCTCGAAGGAGAAGATCCCGTCGCCGTCGTACGTGAACGGCAAGATCCGGAACTTCTGGACCGACGGCGAGCACCCGCGCGGGATCTGGCGCGAGACGACCTTTGCAGAATACAAGAAGGCCGAGCCGAAGTGGACGACGCTGCTCGACATCGACGCCCTGAACAAGGCCGAGAACGAGAGCTACGTCTTCCACGGCGCGACGTGCCTCTACCCGCAGTACAGGAAGTGCCTCGTGCGCCTGTCGAAGGGCGGCGGTGACGCCGACATCGTCCGCGAGTTCGACGCCGAGAAGAAGGAGTTCGTGAAGGACGGCTTCGTCCTGCCCGAGGCGAAGCACTCGATCCAATGGAAGGACGAGAACACGGTCTACGTCGGCACCGATTTCGGCCCCGGCTCGCGCACGAGCTCCGGCTACCCGCGCGTGATCAAGGAGTGGAAGCGGGGCAAGCCGCTCTCCGAGGCGCAGACGATCTTCGAGGTGAAGGAGAGCGACATCCGCGCCGACTGCTTCCGGGACTTCGATCACGGCAAGAAGCGCGACCTGTGCCAGCGCGCGATCGACTTCGAGCACCGTGAGCTGTTCTTGAAGGACGCGAGCGGGAAGTACGTGAAGATCGACAAGCCGGACGACGCCGACGCGGGGCTCTGGGACGACGAGCTCCTGCTCCGGCTGCGCAGCGACTGGACCGTCGGCGGCACCACCTACAAGAAGGGCAGCCTCCTCGTCACGAAGCTCAAGGCGTTCATGGACGGGAAGCGGGACTTTCAGGTCCTGTTCGAGCCGACGAGCAACACCTCGCTCGCCTCCTGGACGGGCACGAAGACGCGTCTCGTCATCAACGTCCTGTCCGACGTGAAGAACAAGATCACGGTGTTCTCGCGCGCGAACGCGAACGCGCCGTGGGTCGGCAAGCCGCTCGAGATCTCCGTCGGATCGATCCGCGTCTCGCCGGTCGACGAGGACAAGTCCGACGACGCGTGGCTCTGGCTCGAGGACTTCACCGTCCCGAGCACGCTCGAGCTCTGGAGCACGACGACGGGCAAGCGCGAGCCGCTCAAGAAGCTGCCGTCGTTCTTCGAGGCGTCGGACCTCGAGGTCACGCAGCACTTCGCCACCTCGAAGGACGGGACCAAGGTCCCGTACTTCCAGGTCGGCAAGAAGGGCGGCGGGAAGGGCCCCGCCGTCATCGAGGCGTACGGCGGCTTCGAGATCTCGCTCATGCCCGGCTACCGCGCCTCCGTCGGCGCCGCGTGGCTCGAGAAGGGCGGGACCTACGTGCTCGCGAACCTTCGCGGCGGCGGCGAGTACGGCCCGGCCTGGCACGAGGCCGCGATGAAGCACAACCGCCAGCGCGCCTACGACGACCTCATCGCGGTCGCGGAGGATCTCGTTCGACGCGGCGTCACGACGACGAAGGAGCTCGGCGTGATGGGCGGCAGCAACGGCGGGCTGCTCACGAGCGTGATGCTCACGCAGCGCCCGGATCTCTTCGGGGCGATCGTGAGCAAGGTGCCGCTGACCGACATGCGACGGTACCACAAGCTGCTCGCGGGCGCGTCGTGGATGAGCGAGTACGGCGATCCGGACAAGCCGGAGGACTGGGCGGCGCTGTCGAAGTTCTCGCCGTTCCACAACATCAAGCAGGGCGTGACGTACCCGCCGGTCTTCTACACGACCTCGACGAAGGACGACCGCGTCCACCCGGGCCACGCGCGCAAGATGGTCGCGAAGCTCGAGGCGCTCGGCCACAAGCCGCTCTACTACGAGAACATCGAAGGCGGCCATGGCGGCGCCGCCGACATCAAGCAGCGGGCGTACGTCGATGCGCTCGTGTACACGTTCCTCGGCACGCGCCTCGGTCTGAAGGACTGAGGAGACGGGGAGGACGCGGGGAGACAGGGGGCAACAGGGAGACAGGGAGCCCGCAGGAGTTCCCAGCACCCCGTTCTCGTTCCCGTTCCCGTTCCCGAATGCGACGGTGCGGGACGTCGCGTCGACTCCGTGAAGGTCCAACCCTCGCGTCGCGATACGAACCGAGGACTGAGGACCGAGCGGTCAGGCGAAAGCGGCGGCGGCTTCGCGCATCGTGACGAAGCGGTAGCCCGCCTTCGACAGCTCCTCGATCGCTGCGAGGATCGCTTCCGTCTTTCTCGCGTGAGGGATGCGGACGTCGGGCTGGTGACGCTCGAGCGCTTCGAGGCCGTCGGTCGTGTCGAGCACGTCGATGCCGTGCAGCTCGAGGTTCACGAGCGGCTCGCCCACGCACATCTTCGCGAGCCAGCGCGCGCGTGACGGGCCGGCGAGCGTCACCGACGTGCCGATGAAGGGCAGGCGCAGCCCGCGCGTGACCTGCACGGGGATCTCGAGGATGCCGCTGCCTCGCCGCCAGTAGGGTCGCCCCACGCGGTACGGGCGCGTCGGCGCGAGCAGGACCGTGGGCTGGTCGACGATCGATCGGCTCTTCCGGCCACGCATCGCGATGAGGCCGATCGCGGCCGTCTTCGCCATCCAGTACGCAGGGCAGGGGAACACCGAGGCGTCGTACTCGACGCCGAGCTCGGCGAGGACGTCGAGCACCTCGTCGGTGATCGTGTATCCGGGCGCGCGGAAGCCCACCGGACGCTCCCCGCACGCGTCCGCGATCGCCGCCGCGCCGCCTTCGATCTGACGCCGGATCTCGTCGCGCCCGAGCCGAACGAGATCGTAGCGATGGTCGAGCGAGTGGTTCGCGATCTCGTGCCCGGCCTTCGCCGCCGCCCGCATGCGCTCCTGCGCTCCTGCGCGCGAAAGGTCGCGCCCGATCGCGAAGAACGTGAGCGGAATGCGCGCCGCGTCCGCGAGCGCCGTCAGCCGGTCGACCGCGACGTCGTAGACGAGCGTCGCGGCGCCCTCGACCGGCAGGCCGTGGATCGCGTGGTAGTGATGGATCTCGTCGAGGTCGACGCTGACGGAGGCGAGCCGCACGGCCCGACGCTAGCACGGGGAAATTTCACGGGAAGCGCGAGGCGCAAATCCCCCCTCGAAGGCGGCCTCAGCGCACACGCGATCGGCGGCTCGGCGTGTTTCGACGCACGAACTTGCCCAGCGCCGACGCCATGTTCTCGATGTTCGCTCCCCACGCGTCGGCGCTGATGGCGTCGGTCGGCTCGCCGTCGTCGTCGAGCTTGTAGAACCACGGGGCCGTCTTCGTCTCGATCTTCATCGACTCGAGCTCGCGGTCGTACTCTTCGATGTCGACGCGGATCAGCGTGACGTTCGCGAGCGCGCGTTGCATCTGCGCGTCGGGGAGCGCCGCGGCCACGGCCGCGCATGCCGAGCTCGAGCGCGCGACGGTCTGGAGCACGACGGTGCGTCCGCGCGAGCGCCGGACGATCTCCGCGATCTGCGGGCGGAGCCCTCGCGAGAGATCGAGGTCCACGACCTCGAAGGTCCCGTACGAGCGGGTCCCCGCGCCATGGACCTCGGACGACGCCGTCACGGCGATGGGCGGCGGCTCGGCGGTCACCGCCCGGGGCGGCGCCGCGGCCACGATCGGGGGCTCCGACGGCGCCGGCGCGAAGAGCGCACCGAACGCCCAGAGGAAGACGACGACGCCGATGCCCGTGCCGAAGAGCCCCGAGACGATCCCGCCCGCCGCGAGGCCCCGGCCGGTGAGCGTCCCGAGCGACCGATCGATGTCTCGGCGCGCGAGCGCGCCCAGGATCATCGCGGGGAGCCCGGCGACCGCGCCGAAGCACGTCAGGCTCGAGAGCCCGAGCACCAACGACGCCACCGCCTTGTCCTCCGTCTTCGGCGCCGGCGCCACACCCGGCCGAGGCGGCGGGGGCGGCGTCCAGGGGCGAGGACGGAGCGTGTCCATCTTCGTCAAGCTTACCGCGCCGTGCTCGCCGCGCACGCGGCGGGCCCCACTTTCCGGTTGTCGCGTCGCCTCGTTCCGGAAGGTCCGTGGACGGTGGACCGTCCACCGCTCGGCCGGGTCAGCGCGCGACCCGGCCGACGCTCGCGACGTCGACGCCCGAGTTGCGGATGAACTCGCGCGCGATCTCGCTCGGGCCCGCGAGCAGCTCGTCGGGCGGACCGCACGCCTCGACGCGTCCCTTGATGAGGAGCACGGCCTGGTGCGCGATGCGGAAGCAGCTCGCGATGTCGTGCGAGATGACGATGCTCGTGACCCCGAAGCGTTGCCGCATCTCCTCGATGAGGTCGTCGACGAGGCGGCTCGTGAGCGGGTCGAGACCGCTCGTCGGCTCGTCGTAGACGAGGATCGGCGGCTCGAGCATCAGGGCGCGCGCGAGGCCCACGCGCTTGCGCATACCGCCGGACAGCTCGGACGGGTACTTCGACGCGACGACCTTCGGATCGAGCCCGAGGATCTCGAGCTTGTTCATCACGCGCTCCCGGATCTCCTTCTTCGAGAGCTTCGTGTGCTCGACCAGCGGGAACGCGACGTTGTCGAACACGGTGATCGAGTCGAGCAGCGCCGCGTACTGGTAGACCATGCCGAACTTCTTCCGGACACGGTTGAGCTCTCGATCCGACAGGCGCGTGATGTCTTCGCCGTCGATGAAGATGTGACCGCTCGTCGCGCGCTCGAGCGCGACGATGAGGCGGAGCAGCGTCGTCTTGCCCGCGCCCGAGCCGCCGATGATGACCGTGGTCTCTCGCCGGCGTGCGACCAGGTTGATCCCTTTGAGGACCTCCTGATCGCCGAAGGACTTTCTCACGTCCTGCAAAACGACGATCTCGTCCGGCAGCGGCTGACGAACCGCGCTGCCGTTCGCCCCGTTCTGCTGGTGCGGCCCGCCGAGGGGCGCGCGCGGGTCTCGCCCGTCCAGGTGCCCGTTCGCGGACGGGCGCGAGCCCCCGGGAAAGCGAAACCTCATCCCCTCGAAATCTCCCTTTCGCGGCGCACGGGCGCAAGCTAAAGATGGGCGTGTACGTACGCGGAGACGCGCCGGCGCGACGTCCCGCAGCTCCGTGGGATCGAACGAGGTAGGTCCATGACGCGCGAACAGATCGAGGCGATCCTCAAGAACGGGCAAGCCAAGCTGGACAAGGAGGGCTACTCGCTCCCGGACGGCTCGAGCGTGACGTTCCATGTCGCGCACGATGGCGCGAGCCTCTCGTTCGCGAAGCTGGAGTCCGTGAAGTTCGACGGCGATCTCGTGTACGCGAGGAACGGCAAGCAGACGGTGGCCATGGTCGCCGCCGACGTCTTCGCCGTCGCCGTCGAAGGCGCGGGCGGCAGCGCCCGCCGCCCCGCGGGTTTCATGCCCTGATCGAGCCCGTCACCTTCGGCTCGCCACTGTCGCACTCCTCACCGGAGACGCGACACCGCGTGCGTCGAGTCGAGTCGTCTCCGCATCGATGTCCGCCGGTCGAACCGCCCCGGCAGTTGCGCGAGGCGCTGCATCCCGGGAGGGAGACTCCCTTCTCCGCAGGAAAAGCGAAGCATTTCCTGCGGGCTCCCTGTCCCTCCGTCTCCCTGTTGACCGCTGTCTCCCCGACGACTCCCTGTCTCCGAGGTGACCTACTTCCTCTTGCACGCCGTCGCATTCGCCGTCGCGCGCCTGCCTCGGCGCGCCGCGGAGCGATTCGGCGTGCTGCTCGGCGTGCTCGCAGGCTCGGTCCTCCGGATCCGCCGCGCCATCGTGGAGGAGGCGATCGTTCGCGCGCTCGGCGTCGATGCCTCCGCGATCGCGGATCGGATGTACCGCGACCTCGGACGCGGGCTCGTCGAGCTGCTCTGGCTCGCAGGCGGAGGTCGCGAGCGGAGAAAGCGCGCGATCGACGAGGTCCGCATCGACGACGGCGCAGCGCGAGCGTTCGACGACGCCGCGCGCCGAGGCCCCGTCGTCGTGTTCGCTTCGCACACGGGCAACTGGGAGCTCGCCGCCGCGGCCGCGGCACGGCTGCTCGGCCGGCGCGGAAAGCGCCTCTTCGTCGTCGCCAAGCCGATGCACGCCCGCGGCGTGGATCGATTCCTCGCGCGCCTCCGTCGCGAGGCCGGCGTCGAGGCGGTCGCGCCGCGCGGCGCGCTCTCCGCCGCTCGGCGGGCGCTCGCGGCGGGCGACGTCGTCGTGACTCCGATCGACCAGGTGCCCGACCGCGCGGAGCATGCCGTCTCCCTCCCGTTCCTCGGCGCCCCGGCGCTCGTCGACCGTGCGCCGGCGACGCTCGCGTGGCGCTCGCGAGCGACGGTGCTCGTCGTCGCCGCCGAGCGGGCAGGCGACGGAGGGCACCTGGTCCGCGTCATCGACGCGATCCATCCGCCCGCTCCGGACGAGAGGGACGCGCGCGCATGGATCCTCGAGACGACGCGTCGTGCGACGGCCGCCCTCGACCGGTTCGTGAGGAGCGTGCCCCACGGCTGGCTCTGGCTCCATCGTCGCTGGCGAGCGCCGCGAGCCGCGGCCGCGAGCCGCGAGCCGCACGCGCAAACGCTTCGCGTTCACCGCCCCGTGCCGAGCGCGCGACTTGTGGCTCCGCGCAAGGCGGGGTAATCGGCGGGCATGGACGACCCGCTCGTCATCGCAGGGAAGAGGTTCCAGAGCCGCCTGATCGTCGGGACCGGCAAGTACAAGAGCATCGAGGAGACGGAGCGCGCGATCGACGCGTCGGGCGCGGAGATCGTGACCGTCGCCCTCCGCCGGGTGGACCTGTCGGATCGCTCGAGCGGCTCGCTGATGGCGCTGCTCCAGAGGAAGAGCTGGACGATCCTGCCCAACACCGCGGGCTGCTACACGGCCGACGAGGCCGTGCGCACGCTGCGCCTCGCCCGCGAGCTCGGGATGGCGAGCATGGTCAAGCTCGAGGTCATCGGAGACCCGAAGACGCTCTATCCCGACAACGAGCAGACGCTCGAGGCCGCGAAGATCCTCGTGAAGGAGGGCTTCGTCGTCCTGCCGTACTGCATCGACGATCCCATCGTGTGCCGGAAGCTCGAAGACGTGGGCTGCGCGGCGGTCATGCCGCTCGCTGCGCCGATCGGCAGCGGCCTCGGGATCCGCAACCCGCACAACCTGTCCATCATCCTCGAGCACGCGAAGGTGCCGGTCATCGTCGACGCCGGCGTCGGCACGGCGAGCGATGCCGCCGTCGCGATGGAGCTCGGCTGCGACGCCGTGCTCATGAACACCGCGATCGCCCACGCGAAGGACCCGGTCATGATGGCGATGGCCATGCGCGACGCGGTCCGCGCGGGCCGCCTCGCCCGTCTCGCCGGGCGCATGCCGAAGTCTCGGTACGCCAACGCATCGAGCCCGACCGAGGGACTGATCGAGTGAGCCGTTTCGTCGCTGCGAGCCTCGTCGCGATCGCCGTGAGCCTCGGCGCCGGCACGGCGCCGTTCCAGTGCGGGAGCAGCAACGATCCCGCGCTGCGCAGGGAGGACACCGCCGGCGACGCGCTCTGGGACCTCGCCCAAGAGTTCCGCAAGAAGGGCAACGAGCAGGCGGCGAGGGAGACGCTGCGCTACCTCGTCGAGCACTACCCGTCGAACCGCCACGTGCTCGCCGCGCGTGCGGAGCTGGAGGGAAGCGGCTCCGAGACGAAGGCAGCGGAGCCTGCCGAGGTGAAGGGCGCGGAGACGAGCGACAAGTGAGCGATGATCGCGCCGCGCGCTCGTTCGGTCCCCGCGCGCCCACCGTGATCCTGATCACCGACCCGCGCTGGGCGCTCGATCACGTCTCGGCGGTCGTCGAACGAGCCGGTCGCGCGCTCGAGCCCGGGAGGCTCTGCGTCCAGCTCCGCGACAAGGCGGCCTCGCTCGACGCGCTCGAACGCGCCGCCGCGGTTCTCCGCCGGGCGACCGCGGACGCTGGCGCGATGCTGACGATCAACGCCCCCACGCGCGCGGCCCTGCGGGTCGTCGTCGACGTGGGCGCCGACGGCGCGCACGTGCCCGGCGGCGAGGTGGCCACGGCCCGGGCCGCGCTCGGCGATCGGGCGTGGATCTCGACGCCGGCGCACACGGACGAAGACGTCTCGCTCGCGGCGCGCGCCGGCGCGTCGGCCGTCCTCGTGAGCCCGATCTACGAGACGCCGGGAAAAGGAGCGCCTCGCGGCACGAGTGCCCTCGCCGCGGCGCGCGCTCTCGCCGACGAGTGCGTTCGGGAAGCGGGGGCGCGGCCGGCGGTTTTCGTCTACGCGCTCGGCGGCGTCGAGGCGTCACGCGCTGCGGCGTGCGCTGCCGCAGGGGCAGACGGCGTCGCGGTGATCCGTGCGCTCCTCGACGCGTCCGATCCCGCCGCGGTGGCCCGTCTCCTCGACGCACCGTTCCACCCCGTGCGTGCCACCGGCGCACCCTTCGGCGCCTGACACGGCCGTCAGCCGCGCTGCCGGTGGCAGAGCGCGCTGCGTGGGTGTAGATTCGCCCTGCCATGTCGACATACGACGAGACCCTCAAGATCACGACCGAGATCCTCAGGAAGCATGTCGACGCCAATCGAACGATCCGTCCAAACGATCACATCCAGAACGATCTGGGGCTCGACAGCTTGGGCGTGATGGAGCTCGTCGCTGACGTCGAAGATCGCTTCGAGGTCACGATCCCCAACGACGTGCTCTCGGGCATCGCGACCGTCGAGGACATCGCGAAGGCGCTCGTGAAGCTGAAGGAGCAGCAGGGGGACGCGAACGCGTCTGCCTGAGGCAGAGGCTCCAGGCTCCAGGCTCCAGTTGGAGCGGCTGCACGCCGTCGCGCAATGCCGCGGCGGCCTTGCGGCTCGGACGCGTGCGCTCGCCCGTCGTAGCGGCTTCTGACACGTCTCAGAGCCGCAGAGGTGGAGGGCGCACGAGGTGCAGAAGTGCAGAAGAGAGACGAGGACCTGCTGGAGAAGGGGGGCTGGAGGCTCTTGTCGGCGGTCTGAAGACTCCCGTCTGGAGCCTGGAGCCCGGAGCCTGGAGCCTCACTCCATGGGCCCAATCTCCTCCCCCGACAGGACGAAGAAGGCCTCTCCGTACGTCTTGAGCAGCTCGAGGGCCTTGTCCATGTCCTCCTGCGTGTGGCCGCGCGTGATGTTCACGCGGAGGCGCTCCTCGCCCTGCTTCACGGACGGGTAGGTGAGGGGGACCATCAAGACGCCGCACTCGAGGAGGGCGATGTGCATGAAGAGCGTCTTGCGCTCCTCGCGGCACATGACCGGCATGATGTGCGTGTTGCTCGTGCCGAGCTCGAAGCCGGCCTCGAGGAGCTTGCTCCGGAAGTAGGCCGCCTTCTGGTGGAGCTCGCGCACCATCGCGGGGCCGTCCGCCTCGATCATGTCGAGGATCGTCGACGCCGCCGCGACGACGGGGACGGGGAGCGACGCGCTGAAGAGGAAGCTTCGCGCGTTGTGCTTCACGAGATCGACGATCTCCTCCTTCGCGAGGAGGAGGCCCCCGATGCCGCCGAACGTCTTCGAGAACGTCGAGACGAGGATGGGCACGCGACCGAGGAGGCCCGTCTCCTCGAGGATGCCCGTGCCGCGCTCGCCCAGCGTGCCGGTGCCGTGCGCGTCGTCGACGACGAGGACGGCCTCGTGACGGTCGCAGATCTCGACGAACTCGGCGAGGTGCGCCTTGTCGCCGTCGAGCGAGTAGACGCCCTCGACGAGGACGAGCGCGTTCTTGCGCTCGCGCGTCTTCAGGATGCGCTCGAGGCTCTTCGCCGAGTTGTGGTTGAAGAAGCGGACCTCCGGCGCACGTCCGGGGATGCCGGCGGAGAGGAAGGTCCCGTCGAGGATGCAGGCGTGGCTGTAGCTGTCGAGGACGAGCGTCGTGTCCTTGTCGGCCAGCGCCATGATCGTCCCGACCATGGCCTGGTAGCCGGTCGTGAACATCAGGCAGCTCTCGAACCCGAACCACTTCGCGAGCCGGCGTTCGAGCTCCACGTGCTCCTTCGTCGTCGCCTGCGGGCGCGAGCTCGAGAGGCCGCACGCGTACTTGTCGATCGCGCGCTTCGCCGCCTCCTTCACCCGCGGGTGGTTCGTCAGGCCGAGGTAGTCGTTCGAGCTGAAGTTGATGACGGGCTTGCCGTCGATCGTCGTGTGGAGCCCGCCCGTCTCGAACTCGCGGAAGTACGGGTAGACCTGCTTCTCCCTCGCCTCACGCACGCGGGCGAGCTCGGCCCGGGCCTTCTCTTCGATCCAGCTCATGGTCCCGGGCCTTTTCGCACAGCGCGCGGTCCGGTTCCAGCGTGGCGGAACGCGAACGCACCTTCGCAGGCGAGCGGAGGCGTGCAGGTTCGGAAGGCCTGGCCGTCGGAACGTCGAAGCCCAAGCGCGAGCAATCAGCGCAGACCGCGCATGACGAGCGCGGAGGCGTTGCCGTAGTAGCCGACCGACGTGACGAGCACGGTGTCGACCTTCGCGGGTCTCTCGCCCGCGACGATGCACGACGGCGCGACGCCGTCGAGCCACGCGAGCGACGCCGCCATGGCGAGCGCGGCGCCGGCGCCGAGCGTCTCGCCGAAGAGGAGCTTCGGCGCGGCGATCGGGCGCGACGCCCCCAGCACCTTCGTGATCGCGGCGCGCTCCTCGTCGTCGTAGCGGGCGATGCCCGAGATGCCCGAGACGACGAGGTCGACGTCGGATGCGCCGATGCGCGCGTCCTCGAGCGCCTGCGTGATCGCGCGCTCGAGCGCCTCGGAGGAGGCGTAGAGGAGCGTGGCGTCGTCCTTCGGACCGATGAACGCGGTGCCGTAGCCGTCGATGGTCGCGAGCACCTTCGCGCCGCGCGCACGCGCGCGCTCGAGCGGCTCGAGCACCAGGAAGGCGGCGCCCTCGCCGAGGCGCGCGCGTGGCGAGGAGGGATCGCTCGCGGCGAGCGCGCCGAGCTTGTCGAAGGCGAGGTAGAGCGCCTCGCTCATCGCCTCGCCGCCGCCCGTGAGGATGGCCTCGGCGCGGCCCGTCTCGAGGAAGACGTCGGCGCACGCGACGGCGTCGAGCGCGCCGCAGTTGCCGTCCGACACGCTCACGTTCAGCGCGCGGAGATCCTCCCAGATGCTCACGTAGCCGCTCGCGCTGTTCGAGACCGTGTTCGGGAACTTCGCCGGGTTGATGTAACGCGCGTCCTCGAGGACGGCGACGCGGTCGAGCTCCGTGATCGCCTCCAGGCTGCCGTACGCGTTGGAGCAGCACACGCCGACGCGGTCGGGTCCGAGCGCGGCCCACTGGTTGTCGCGCTTGAGTCCCGCGTCGTGCAGCGACAGACGCGCGGCGACGACGAGGAGCTTCGTGAGCCGATCGAGCGTGCGCAGGCCCTTGTCGCCGAGGTACTTCGTCGGGTCGAAGCCGGGGACCTCGACGATCGGCGGCGTGCCGTACCGCGAGGCGTCGAAGCTCTGGATCGGCCCCGGCGGCGCGATCCCGTCCGGGTTCTTGAGCCCGTCTTCGAGGGTCGATCGACCCGTGCCGAGGGCCGACGCGATCCCGAGCCCGGTGATCGCCTTCGGGTTCATGCCGCGTTCGCCTTCGCAACCTCGGACGGCGGCGGGAGCTTGCCGGGGCGCGCGAGGCACGTCACCGAGTTGTATCCACCGAACGCGAGGGAGTTGTTGAGCACGATGTCCGCCTTGCCCTTGCGTGCCGTGTTCGCGACGACGTCCACGTCGCACTCCGGGTCGGGCGTCTCGTAGTTGATCGTGGGCGGGTAGATGCCCGTCTCGAGCGTCATCACGCAGCCGATCGCCTCGAGCGCGCTCGCCGCGCCCATGCAGTGGCCGAGCATGCTCTTCATGCTGGAGATCGGGACTCTGCGCTCGCCGAAGACGTCGCGCATGACCTTCGACTCCGCGCTGTCGTTGTGCTTCGTCCCGGTGCCGTGCGCGTTGACGAAGTCGATGTCGTCGGGCGTGATGCCCGATCGCTCGATGGCCTGGCGCATCGCGGCCTTGCTGCCGGCGGCGTCGGGGTGCGGCCGGGTGATGTGATACGCGTCGCACGTCATGCCGTGGCCGCCGACCTCCGCGAGCACGCGCGCGTTGCGGCGGACCGCGTGCGCCTCCGACTCGAGCACGAGGATGCCCGCGCCCTCGCCGAGGATGAGCCCCTGACGGTTGAGGTCGAACGGCTGGCACCGCGTCGGCGCCATCGCCGCGAGGCGGACGAAGCCGCAGAACTGGAGCTCCTGCAGCATCTCCGCCGCGCCGGTGATGATGACGTCGGCCTTGCCGGCGCGGATGAGATCCGTGGCGAAGCCGATGGCGTAGTTGCCGGCGGCGCACGCCGCGGGGAGGGTGAGGACCGCGCCCTGCGCGCCGAGCGCGCGCGCCACGTGGATGGGCAGGAGCGTCGAGCCGTACTTCGGGATCCACGCCCGCCGGACGCCCGCGGCGCCCTTCGCGATCCAGGCGTGATCGAGGTCCGCCAGCACGTCGGCTTCGCCCATCGTCGTGCCGAGGACGACGGACGTCCGCGGGCTCTCGAGCACCGAGGGGGCGAGCCCGGCGTCCGCGACGGCCATCCGCGCGGCGGCGAGCGCCATCTGCGAGCAGCGCCCCATGCGTCGAGCCTCGGCCGCCGTCAGGTGGTCCCGAGGGCGGAAGTCTTTGACCTCGCCGGCGTTGGTGCGACCCAGGTTCGAGACGTCGAACGCCTCGACCGGCCCGATCCCGCTCTTCCCCGCGGCGAGCGCCTGGAAGAAGGCATCTTTGCCGAGCCCGATCGAGCTGACGACGCCGACCCCCGTGATGAAAACCCGCACGCGTTGCCTCTGACTGCGATGAACGAATCGGATGAGCCCAGCTCCGCTGGACGGCGTCCGAGGACTCCGATGCCCGAAGCGAAGCGTGCGGCTCGGGGCCGACGCCCGGGGTCGCTTATACCTTGTCGCGGTTCGTCGTAGCAACGACGTGCCCCGGCCGTTTCGGTGACGGTTTGCCTTTATTCATCGCATGGTTGAACCACTTGGTGCGGTGTGTAAACGGCTTCGCGATGCGCTGGAGATTACGCAACGTCTGATCAGCCTTTGACGCCTTGCGCGAGGGGTAGCGCCGCAGTAATACGCGCGCGCCCATCGACGATGCGGAGCGCCGATTTGATGATGCACGACCCCCGCGACCCCAAGCTCGTTCCGCCCACGCTGGTCGAGGCCGTGCGTGCGCTCCGGGACCGGACCGACCGTGGCTACGTCTTCGTCCGCCAGGACGGGAGCGAGCGTTTCTGCTCCTTCCGCGACCTCGGCATCGAGGCCGAGCGGCGCGCGGCCGACCTGTATGCGCGAGGCCTGAAGAAGGGTGACCGCCTGGCCATCGCCGTGCCCGATCCCGACGAGTTCGTGCTCTCGTTCGTGGGCGCGGTCATGGGCGGCATCGTGCCGGTGCCGATCTCGCCGCAGCTCTCGTTCAAGAACATCGAGGGCTACCACGACACGGTGGCGCACATCGTGAACGCCTCCGGCGCGTCGCTGCTCCTCACGACGCCGGCCACGCGCCAGTACGTCGAGCCGATCGTCCCGCGCGCACCACAGCTCCGCGGCCTCGTCACCGTCGACGAGCTCGCGAAGGACACGCCCGCGGGCAGCAAGGTCGACGTCACGATCGAGCCGACCGACCTCGCGTTCCTCCAGTTCACGTCCGGCAGCACCTCGCGCCCGAAGGGCGTGATGGTCACGCACCGGAACCTCGCCTGGAACAGCGAGAGCTTCATGATCCACGGCCTCGCGAAGGACTCGTCCTTCGACAAGGGCGTGACGTGGCTCCCGCTCTTCCACGACATGGGCCTCATCGGCTTCTTGATCGGGACGCTGTTCACGGACATCCCCGTCGTCTTCATGCCGACGGCGTCGTTCGTCCGGAACCCGCGCCTCTGGCTGGACAAGATCCACCAGCACCGCGGCACGATCACGTATGCGCCGAACTTCGCGTACGGGCTCGTCACCAAGCGCCTGAAGGACAAGGACGTCGCCGAGCTCGATCTGTCGTGTCTGCGTCGAGCGGGCTGCGGCGCGGAGCCGATCCAGGCGAAGACGCTGCGCGAGTTCGCGGCGAAGCTCGCGCCGGCCAAGTTCGATCCGAAGGCCTTCCTCCCGTCGTACGGCATGGCCGAGGCGACGCTCGCGATCACCTTCGTCCCGTACGACACCGGCGTCCGCTCGGACGTCATCATGAAGAAGGACCTCGAGAGCGGCAGCGCCGTTCCGGCGCCGAGCGCCGACGCCGAGGGCTCGCAGGAGCTCGTGAACTGCGGGAGCCCGTTCCCGGAGCACGAGATCGCGATCGTCGACGAGAACGGCAACCGCCTCGGCGACCGTCAGGTCGGGCAGATCATCACGCGCGGTCCGAGCATCACGGCCGGCTACTTCGGCGAGCCGGAGCTCACCGCGGAGGCGTGGAAGCCCGGGCCCGACGGCAAGATCTGGCTGTACACCGGCGACCTCGGCTACACGGTCGACGGAGAGCTCTTCATCTGCGGCCGTCTGAAGGACATGATCATCATCCGCGGCCGCAACTTCTATCCGAACGATCTCGAGTGGGTCATCAGCGAGCTACCCGGCGTCCGCCGCGGGAACGTCGTCGCGTTCGGCGTGGACGTCGACGGCGAGGAGCAGCTCGTGATCGCCGCCGAGGCGTTCCAGTCCGACGCCGAAGCGCTCAAGAAGACGATCGCCGAGGCGATCAACTCGAATTTCTCGCTGTCCACCCACGAGGTGGTCATCGTCCCGCAAGGGACGCTGCCGCGGACTTCGAGCGGCAAGCCGCAGCGACGGAAGACCCGCCAGATGTATCTGGACGGCACACTGGCCCGTGCACGAGTCGTGCAAGGGCAGGAAGGGAAGGCCGAAGACGCGGGGCTCAGCGCGTAGAGCCCTTCGCATCCGAGGCCCGAGAGAGCAGGTTTCTAGAGCAAGCACCACGAGGTAACCAGCAATGCCCCGCAGTCGAAGCGAGCTCCTCGACGTCTTCCGCGCGACCGCCACGGAGGTCGCCGAGAAGGACTTTGGTTCCGTCGGGGAATCGACGGCGATCGCCGAGTTGGGCATCGACTCGCTCGGCATGCTGGAGATCATCGGCTCGCTCGAGCGCGAGCTCCGCATCCAGATTCCGGACGAGTGCTTGGCGGGGATCGTGACCGTCAAGGACTTGCTCAACGCCGTCGAATCCCGGCAGAGCATGGCTTCGTGATCCGACCAGCGATGGTCTTAGTCACTACAGGAACCGCCCGATGACCAACCTGAAAGAAGAGCTCCGAGCGCTGATTGCCGAGATCGCGGAGAAGGACGAGATCCCCGACGACGTCGCGTTCAAGGATCTCGGCATCGACTCGATGATGGGCGTCGAGATCGTCGCGGCGATCGAGCGCAAGTACCAGGTCAAGATCGACGACGCGGAGCTCGCCGAGGTCACGACGCTCAACAGCTCGATGGCCCTCGTCCAGAAGAAGCTCGGCGCGCAGGTCGCTCAGGCCAGCGCCGCGGAGTGACACGAGGCTCCCTCGCGGAGCTCCGGCGAGCGCGCGAACGTTCGCGCGCTCGCGGACGTCGTCGTGTCGCGCTCAGCGGCTCTGCACGTGCGCCGGTGGCTCGCGTGGAACGAGGAGCTCCGGCGCCAGGTGGTAGCTGATCACGCCGGCGATGACGCTCGCCAGGACCCAGACGGCGTAGGACGCGCCGCCGCTTCGGGCCTCGCTCGGTGGCGGGGTCGAGATCCGAGCCGGCGCGGGCGCGGGCGACGGAGCCGGCGCGGGCTGCTGCACGGCAGCGCGTGGCCGGAAGTGCGGGATCGCAGGCGCATGCGGAGCAAGCGTCGGCTTCGGCGTGCGCAGCGCGCCCGGCAGCACGTCGTCACGCTCCATCGCCCTCGTCGGCTCGTCCGAGAGGCTCTCGGCGGGCGGACGGGGCGGGGGCACGCTGAAACGCGGCGCGGGTGACGGCGCCGGCGTGGCGATCCGAGGCTTCGGGACGACCCCTGCCGACGGCGTCGTGAACTGGGAAGGGGCCGGCACGCGCGGGGGCGGCGCCGATGGCTTGCGCACGCGCGGCTGGCCGAGCGCCACGGCCCCTCCCTTGGGCTCCTCGCTCTGCGCGTCCGAGGAGCCCGAGGCGTACGCCTTCGCTTCGCCGGTGAAGCGGAGCGAGCGGGCATTGCCGGGCAGGATGAAGGACATGGGTGGCCGCCGGCACTGAAGCACGCTGCGTTCCATGTACGAGCGCCGCAAAGATCGCGTCTCTTCGCGCATTTCGAGGCTCGGGTAGGAGGTCCGACTCCCCACACCCTGGATCGTCGATCCATGAGGCGAGGGGAGATCCCCGCGTTCCGATCAGGGTGTCGGCTCGGCCGGCGGCGGCTCGGCCGGCGGCGGCGGCTCGCTCGGCGGCGGCGGCTCGGCCGGCGGCGGCGGCTCGGCCGGCGGCGGCGGCTCGGCCGGCGGCGGCTCGGGCGTCGGACAACCGGGGGTCGGCATGGCGTCTGGCGTGTCGGGACATGCCTCCGCCGGATGCGGTGGGTCGTCGATCTCGGGACGCGGCGGGCAGCCGTGGGTGCGGCGATCGCGCGTACGGACGCCGAAGACGTCCGGACAGGCGTCGTCCGCGTCGGGGATGCCGTCCCGATCGCGATCCTGCGGACCGATCGGGCATCCGCGCGATTCGATCGTTCCGTCGCCCGAGCCCGGGACGTCCGGGCAGACGTCCTCGTCGTCGGGAACGCCGTCGCCGTCGCGATCCGAAGGGGCGACCGCGGGCGCCCATTCGAAGACGAGCACGCCCCGCAGCCGCGCGGCCCCCATCCCGAGCGCGACGGCCGTGCCCACGCCGGCTCCGATCCGGAACGGGCCGAAGGCGCGCCGAGCGCCGGCGAGCACCTCCACCGGCGTCGTGCGCAGGGCGAACGCGGCTTCGAGGACGGTCGAAGCGCGGACCTCGGGGCCGATCGTCCAGGCGCGGTCCGTCCAGGCGATGCCGGCCGTGACGCCGGCCTCCGGACCGACGAACGAGCCGCCGATCCACCCGTCGCGTCTGTACATGTAATGTACACGCATCGACGCGAGCAGCCAGGAGCGGCGCAGGGTGGAGGCGACGTGCCCGCCGAAGCGCGCGCCGATGTCACCGGCGAAGGCGGTGGTCGCGCCGGTCGGCAGCCATCCCGTCAGGCCGGCCGCGATCGTGACGCCGTCCTCGAGCGGCGCCGCGCGTCCGAGCCCGAAGCGCCCGAGGTACAGGTCGAAGCTCGCGCGGACGTCGCCGAGCGCAGGCGAGACCGGCGCCGCGTAGGAGCGCCCCGACAGCGACGTCGGCTCCCCGGATTGGAAAGCCGCGACGGGCACGTCGAGGGCGAAGCGCGCGCCCGGCGGCAGGACGACCGACGCGCCGGGGTGCAGATAGAGGGCGTGCTCGACGAGGCGCGAGCGCTCTCCCTCCGCGCGCGTGCCGTACGTGGTCGCGCGCCAGGCCCAGCTCGACGCGATGCCCGTCGCGAAGAGCGCACCTCCCGGCGCGACGCCGTGCGGACGGAGCTCGAGCGAGTCGGCGAGGAAGAAGCGGCTGCCGCGCTCGGACGGCTCGAAGCGCGAAAGCGCGACGCCCTCGAGCACCGGCGGCGGCTCCTGCGCGGAAGCGGCCGAGCTCGCGGTGAAGAGGACGGCGCCGAGCGTGATCGCGAGCGACACGTGCGGTCCGCGACGGCTCGCTCCGATCGTCCGAGGAGTGCGCATGTCGATCGCCCGAAGAGCGCGCCCCGAGCCGAGGCGCACGGTTCGGCTCCGGACGCTACCAGACGCACGCGCCGCCTGGTACAAAGCGCTCCTCCGAGGTTCCGATGAGCACGACTTCTCGCTTCGACAAGGTCCGACCCGAGCTCGACTTCCCGCGCGACGAGGCCGAGATCCTCGCGTTCTGGAAGCAGGCGCGGATCTTCGAGAAGTCCCTCGAGCGCACGAAGAACGGGCCGCCCTTCGTCTTCTACGAGGGTCCGCCGACCGCGAACGGTCTGCCGCACAACGGGCACGTCCTCACGCGCGTCATCAAGGACCTCTTCCCCCGCTACAAGACGATGCGCGGCTACCACGTCGCGCGGAAGGCGGGCTGGGACACGCACGGGCTCCCCGTCGAGGTCGAGGTCGAGAAAGAGCTCCGCATCCACGGCAAGGCCGCGATCGAGGAGTACGGCGTCGAGCCGTTCGCGAAGAAGTGCATCGAGTCCGTCTTCCGCTACACGAAGGAGTGGGAGACGCTCACCGACCGCGTCGCGTTCTGGGTCGACCTCGAGAGCGCGTACGTGACCTACCACCGCTCCTACGTCGAGAGCGTGTGGTGGGCCCTCTCGGAGCTCTTCAAGAAGGGCCTGCTCTACAAGGGCCACAAGGTCGTGTGGTGGTGGGCGCAGGGCGGCACGGCCCTGAGCTCCGCCGAGGTCGGCCTCGGTTACCGCGAGGTCGACGATCCGTCGGTGTTCGTCGCGTTCCCGTTCGCCGACGATCCGAAGCGCGCGCTCGCCGTCTGGACGACGACGCCGTGGACGCTGCCGTCGAACATGTACGCGGCGGTGAACCCGAAGTTCGAGTACGCCGTCGTGCGCGCCGACCTCGACAAGGTGAAGGCCGGCTGGGCGAAGAAGACGCTCGAGCGCGAGCTCGTCGTCGCGAAGGACCTCGTCGAAGGGATCGCGAAGAAGCTCGGCACCACGTTCACGATCGTCGAGACGCTGCCGGCGAGCGCGCTCGTCGGGAGGAAGTACCTGCCGCCGTTCGACGTCTTCGCCCACGAGGCGCCCGACACCGCGTGGCGCGTCATCCCGGCCGACTTCGTCACGCTCGACGCCGGCACGGGCATCGTCCACATCGCGCCCGCGTTCGGCGAGGACGACTTCCAGGCGCACCGCAAGGTCGTGGGCGGGGACGCGCCGATCTTCTGCGCCGTACGCCCCGACGGCACGTTCAGCGACGTGATGGCGAAGGTCGGGTCCAAGTACGTCGGCCGCTGGGTCAAGGACGCCGACAAGGACCTGATCGAGGAGCTCAAGGAGAAGGGCATCCTCGTCCACGCCGAGACGTACCGCCACCCGTACCCGTTCTGCTGGCGTGCGGACAACGACCCGCTCATCCAGCTCGCGCGCCCGGCCTGGTACATCCGCACGACGGAGAAGAAGGATCAGGCGATCGCGAACAACCGCGCCATCCAGTGGCTCCCCGAGCACATCAAGGAAGGGCGCATGGGCGACTTCCTCGCCAACAACGTCGACTGGGCGCTCTCCCGCGAGCGTTACTGGGGCACGCCGCTCAACATCTGGGTCAACGACGTGACCGGCAAGATGGAGGCGCCGGCGAGCGTCGACGAGATCCTGAAGAAGAACCCCAAGGCCTTCGACCACTGGTACGAGGCCAAGAAGAAGGACCCGAGCCTCAGCGATCACCTCATGGTCCACAAGCCGTGGATCGACGAGGTCACGTGGCAGAACCCGGGCGAGGAGGGCACGTACCGCCGCGTGCCGGAGGTCATCGACTGCTGGTTCGACTCCGGCTGCATGCCGTTCGCCCAGTGGGGCTTCCCGCACAAGGGCGTCGAGGAGTTCAAGAAGAGCTTCCCGGCCGACTTCATCAGCGAGGCGATCGACCAGACGCGCGGCTGGTTCTACTCGCTGCTCATGATCTCGACGCTCGTCT
>CALFEQ010000067.1 GCA_937949945.1 uncultured Myxococcales bacterium | reverse complement strand
GGCTGGTATTGCGGCGCGGCGGGCGGCATGGCTCGGCCATTTTCCTATGACGCCCGGTGGGCGTCCATGGATACGGCGAAGCCTGCGCCTGGGCCCCGCTCCACGTCTGCGGCGCGCTGACCGCGAGAGGCTCCGAGCGCTCCCATGGCTCGAACCTACTGGTCGGCGCTCGCTGTCGGCACGACGTATCAGCTCGGCACGAGCACGATGTCCGTCGAGGGCCGGCTCGAGCGCTCACCCTCCGGCGCTTCGACGGTCGCCGTCGGCCCGGAGTCGACATCCACTTGATACTCGGGAACGATCTTCTTGAACGCGCGCTTGATCGCCCGCACGTCGCGGCCGTCCGAGAGCCATTGGAGCTCGGAGAGCCCACGCTCGACGTCCTTGAACGCCTGCGGGCGGAAGCGCCCGACGTAGATCTTGGGATGCTTCGTCTTGTCGACGTGCTCCTCGTCGACCGCGATCTCCTCGAAGAGCTTCTCGCCGGGACGGATCCCCGTGAACTTGATCTCGATGTCCTGATCGGGCTCGAGCCCCGACAGCCGGATCAGGTCGCGCGCGAGGTCGACGATCTTCACGGGCTCACCCATGTCGAGGACGAAGATCTCGCCACCGCGGCCCATCGCGCCGGCCTGCATCACCAGCTGGCAGGCCTCGGAGATCGTCATGAAGTAACGCTTCATCTCCGGGTGCGTGACCGTGACCGGCCCGCCCTTGGCGATTTGCTCGCGGAACAGAGGCACGACGCTCCCTGCGCTGCCGAGAACGTTTCCGAACCGCACCGTGACGAACTGCGTCCGGGACCGCTGCGAGAGCGCCTGAACGTAGATCTCGGCGACTCGCTTGCTCACCCCCATCACGCTCGTGGGGTTCACGGCCTTGTCCGTCGAGACCATGACGAATTTCTCGACGCCCGTACGATCCGCGATGTCGGCGAGCTTCCGCGTCCCGAAGACGTTGTTCTTGATCGCCTCGCCGGGGTTCGCCTCCATGAGGGGCACGTGCTTGTGCGCGGCCGCGTGGAAGACGACCTGCGGCTTCTCCGTCTCGAAGACTGCCGCGATGCGCTTCGTATCGCAGATGTCGGCGATGCAGGGGACGACCTCGACGTTCGGATGCTCCGCACGAAGCGTGCGGTCGATGTGGAATAGGTTGTTCTCCGCCTGCTCGATCAGGACGAGCCGCCTCGGACCGAAGCGACAGACCTGACGACAGAGCTCCGAACCGATGCTGCCCCCCGCTCCCGTGACGAGAATGACGCGATCCTTCAAGAACAGCGCGAGCTCTTCGTTGTCGAGGACCACGGGTTCGCGACCGAGCAAGTCTTCGATGTTGATCTCCGCGAGCTGCGTCACGGTCACACGGCCGTCGATGAGCTTGTCGACGCCGGGCAGCGTGCGGATCTGCGCCCCCGTGGGGCGGCAGATGTCGAGGATGCGTCGCATCTCGCGACCGCGGAGCGACGGGATCGCAAGAATGATCTCGTCGATCTTCTGCGCCTCGGCGAGCTCGCCGACACGGGAGATCGGGCCGAGCACCCGTACACCGTGGATGTGCTCACCGTGCTTCGACGGATCGTCGTCGAGGAATCCGATCGGCTCGTAACGGCGCCCGTAGATGCGGACGATCTCGCGCATCAGCATCTCGCCCGCATCGCCCGCGCCGATGACGAGCAGGCGCCTCCGCGGGGCGCCGTCGTTCGGGAACGCGTTCTGGATCGTCACCTCGCGGATGGTTCGGATGAAGAAACGCATCCCGCCGACGATGAGGATGCTGAACGCCCAGTCGAGGACGAACACCGAGCGCGGGAACGTGTTCGGCTGCATGAATGCCCACGCCGCGGTGTACGAGAGCGAGGCCACGGTCGCTGCCGCGATGATCCGGCGCAGATCGCGCGAACCGGAGTATCGCCAGAGCCCGTGGAAGAGACCGAAGCGCCAGTGCACGACCGCGCGGATCGCGAGCGAGATGCCCAGCAAGCGGGGGAGGATCGTGAGATACGCGCTCGGGATCTCGAACTCGAAGCGCAGGAGGAGCGCGAAGACGAGTGAAGTCGTCCAGAGGAGGCAGTGCAGCCCCACGACGAGGGCGCGCCGGTAGACGACGATCAGCTCACGGACGCGGTCCATGTCCTCTCCGTCGACGACGAGCTCCGCCGGTTTCGCGCGAGTCTGCGCACCACCTCGATGACACGGCCTTGCTCGGCGGCCGTGAGGGAGCTCGAGCTCGGCAGGCAGATGCCTCGTGCGAAGAGATCCTCGGCCACCGCGCCGCCCACCCGCTCGCAGGACGCGAAGAACGGCTGGGTGTGGAGCGGCTTCCAGACGGGCCTTGCCTCGATGTCCTCGGCCGCGAGCGCCGCGAGCAGCTCGTCTCGGGTCGCACCGAACGCGGCCTCGTCGAGCAGAAACACGCTCAGCCAGTTCGTGTGACGCCCGTACGGTGCTTGCGGCATGAGCTCTATGCCCGGGAGGTCGGCGAACGCCTCCTGGTAGCGGAACGCGTTCGCGCGACGCGCGGCGACGCGATCCTCGAGCACCTCGAGCTGCCCGCGCCCGATGCCCGCGAGCACGTTGCTCATGCGGTAGTTGAATCCGAGCTCCTTGTGCTCGTACCACGCGACGGGCTCGCGCGACTGCGTGGACCAGAAGCGCGCCTTGTCCGCCCAGGTGCGGTCGCGCGTGACGAGCATGCCACCGCCCGATGTCGTGATGATCTTGTTGCCGTTGAACGAGAAAGCGTTCACCGGCGCTCGGCGTCCGACTTGCTCTCCGCGGTAGAGCGTGCCGAGCGCCTCCGCCGCGTCTTCGAGAATCGGCACGTCCCAGCGAGCGCAAGCCTGCTCGATCCGGTCGAGATCGGCGGCCTGGCCATACAGGTGGACGACGACGACCGCCTTCGGAAGCCTGCCCTTCCGCGCGCGCTCCTCGAGCGTCGACGCGAGGAGGTCGGGGTCCATGTTCCACGTGGCCCGATCGCTGTCGATGAACACAGGCCGCGCGCCTTCGTAGACGATCGGATTGGCCGAGGCGGCGAACGTCAGCGTCGAGCACAGCACGTCGTCGCCCGGCCCCACCCCCAGCAGCTTCAAGCCGAGGTGGATCGCGGCCGTCCCGCTCGAGAGCGCCACGCACGGCTGTCCGCCCACCACCTGCTCCGAGAACGCGCGCTCGAACGCATCGATGTTCGGCCCGACGGTGGACACCCAGTTCGTCGCGAACGCTTCGCGGACGTAGCGTTCCTCGCTCGTGCCGAGGTGGGGGGCCGACAGGTAGATGCGACTCAAATCGATCGACTCTCGAAAATCGTGGTTCGCGCGTCACGCGGGCCCCTGCTCGAGGGACGGGGCACGGGGCCGCGATAGTTGCCCGGCTAGATTCGTGGCGCAAGCGGAGTGCAGCATTCGACCTCGTGCGATCCGACGAGGTGGTCAGGACGGGGAAATCGGGAAGCTCAACTGCGGGAGTGACGACGGTTCGGCTGGCCCCGACCTCCGCGCTGTCCGGACGTTCAGCCCGCCCCCGGCGTCCGACCATGGTAAGAGCAGAGCGGCTCGAACGCGAAAGCGTCATGAAGCCGCGGCCTTCATGCCGCACCGGAGGACCGAGGAAGCGTCGTGGGTCGCACCAAACGCCTGCATTCCGTGCTCAAGCGTACGTTGGACGTGGCTGGCGCACTGACCGGCCTCGTCGTCTTCGCGCCCGTCATGACGGCGGCCGCAGGTGCGATCGCGCTCACGATGGGACGCCCCATCTTGTGGCGTCACGTCCGGCCCGGAAGGCACGGCAAGCCGTTCACGATGTACAAGTTCCGTACGATGCGACCGGCGAAGGAGGGCGAGGTCTGGTTCCGAACCGACGCCGAACGCCTCACGCCCGTGGGCAGGTTCCTGCGCAAGACGAGCATCGACGAGCTGCCCGAGCTCTGGAACGTGCTCAAGGGCGACATGAGCCTCGTCGGCCCGCGGCCGCTCTTGATGGAGTACCTGCCGAGGTACACCCCGGAGCAGAACCGCCGGCACGAGGTGAAACCGGGCATCACCGGTTGGGCGCAGGTGAACGGTCGCCAGTCGATCCCGTTCAGCCGGCGCATCGAGCTCGATGTCTGGTACGTCGACAACTGGAGCATCTCGCTCGACGTGAAGATCCTCGCGATGACGGTCAAGCAGGCGCTGTTCGGCTCGGGGGTGTACTCGGGACAGAACGTCGACGACGTCGACGACCTCGGCCTCGCGCCGCGGACGCTCGAGGACGCGAAGACGAACGGAGCCTGACGTGCACTTCGATCTCGGCAAAGCCCGCCTCCGAAAGCCCGAGCCGTCGGACATCGACGCGCTGTTCGCCCAGAAGAACGATCCCGAGATCGCGTCGCTGCTCGGAGGCTTCACGAAGGGCTATACGCGCGCGGACCTCGCGCGCTGGATCGAGGCGCACGCGCAGGCCAAGGACGAGGCGCTCTACGTCATCACGGACCCGGACGATCGCTGCCTGGGCCACGTCGGCCTCTACAAGATCGACCACCGCATCCGGTCCGCCGAGTTCGCGATCCTCCTCGGTGACAAGAAGGCGTGGGGGACCGGGATCGGTCGCGCATGCACGAGCTTCATGCTGCGGTTCGGGTTCGAGGAGCTGCAGCTCCACCGCATCTACCTCGAGGTCCTCGAGACGAACGAACGAGCGCGCCGGTTGTACGAGTCGCTCGGGTTCGTCCACGAGGGCACGCTTCGCCACGCGCAGTGGAAGGGCGGAAGGTACCTCGACGTCCACGTCATGAGCATCCTCGAAGACGAGTGGCGAGCGCATGCGCGCTGACCGCTGGGAGCACGGCTCCGATTTCGCCTACCCCGAGCTCGCGCCGGACGCTCCGCCCGCCGACTGGCTCCCGCCGCGCGCCACGTACTGGCACTCCGGCCGGCACGCCCTACGAGCGCTCGTGCGCGCGCTCCGTCCCTCGCGCGTCCTGTTCCCCTCCTACTACTGCCAGGACGTCCTCGACGCCGCGGATGGCGTGGAGGTCCGCGCCTACGACGACGGTCCCGAGGACACGCGCGTCGACACGGCGGCGCTCGATCTCCGGCCCGGCGACGTGCTCGTCGTCACGAACACGTTCGGGCTGCGCACGGCGTCGCCGGTCGAGCAGGTGCCGTCGGGCGTCGTGGTCGTCGAGGACCACACGCACGACCCGATGAGCGTGTGGGCGCGCTCGAGCACCGCCCACTTCGCGTTCGCGTCGCTCCGCAAGTGGCTCCCCTTGCCCGACGGCGGCGTCTCGTGGTCGCCGCGCGGCGATACGCCCCCCGAGCCGCCGGCGTTCGATCCCGAGCGGCACGCGCGCTCCGCTTCGGTCACGCTCGATCGCCTCACGGGGATGCTGCTCAAGCAGCGGTACCTCGCCGGCGAGCCCATCTCGAAGGACGCCTTTCGCGCGCGCGCGATTGCCGGCGAGGCGGCAATGGGCCGTGGGGATCCCGCGCCGATGTCGCCGGTGAGCCGCGCCCTCCTCGACGTACTGCCCGCGCCCGCATGGCGCGCAGCCCGGGCGAGCAACCACGACGTCTTCGCGAGCGCGCTCGGCGAGCTCCCCGGCGCACGGCTCTTGACGAGCTCCGCGGGCGGACGCGCGCCGTACGCGGCCGTGCTCTGCTTCGACGACCCGACGAAGCGCGACGCCGTTCGGTCGCGCCTCGTGACGGAGCACATCTATCCCGCGGTCCTCTGGCCGATCGACGCGTCCCGCGCGCCGGGGATCCCCGCGGCGCATGCCGAGCTCTCGCGCCGGATCCTGTGCCTCCACTGCGACCACCGCTACGGCCCGAGCGACATGGAGCGGGTCGCCGCCAGCGTCCGAGGGACTCTCGGATGAAGGTCGAAGTGCTCGCGCCGTCGTCGCCGCGGTGGGCGGCCTTCCTCGAGCAGGTCGAGCACGACTTCTATCACCTGCCCGCGTACGCTGAGCTCTCGGCAAAGGTGGACGGAGGAGAGGCCCGCGCGCTCCTCGTCGAGGACGGCGGACGAGCGCTGCTCCTGCCGTTTCTCACACGCCCGGTCCCAGGCGCCGGCGGCGCATGGGACGCGCTCACGCCGTATGGCTATCCCGGGCCGCTCGTGAGCGGCGAAGGTGACGCCGACGCCCGCGACGCCTTCGCCTCGCAGGCGCTCGAGACCGCGAGCGACATCCTGCGCGGAGACGGTTGCGTCTCGCTCTTCGCGCGCCTCCACCCGCTCATCGGCGCGACGCCGCGTCCCGCGAACGGGCTGCTCGTCCAGCACGGCACGACCGTCTACGTCGATCTCCGCAAGTCCGAGGAGGAGCTCTGGGCCGAGACGATGTCCGGGCATCGCAACGAGATCAACCGTGCGATCAAGGCCGGGCATCGCGTCTACTTCGACGAGGACTTCCGCCACGTCGATCGCTTCGTCGAGATCTACCAGGCGACGATGTCGCGCGTCGGCGCGGCGGCGCACTACTTCTTCGATCGTGCCTACGTCATCGGGCTCCGCGAGGCGCTCGGGGACCGACTCTCCCTCGCCGTGGTCGAGATCGATGGGCAGATCGCCGGTGCGGGCCTCTTCGTCACGACGGGAGGCATCGTCCAGTACCATCTCTCGGGCACGGACGAGGCCTTCCTGAAGGCGCGCCCGACGAAGCTCATGCTTCACTTCGTCCGCGGCTGGGCGAAGGCACGCGGCGCGCGCTGGCTGCACCTCGGCGGCGGCGTGGGCGGCAGCGAGGACTCGCTCTTCAAGTTCAAGGCGGGCTTCTCGAAGCTGCGGAGCCCGTTCTTCACGCTACGCCTCGTCGTCGATCCCACCGCCTACCGTGCGCTCTGCCGCGCAAAGCACCCCGACGCCGACGACGCCGACCTCTCGGGATTCTTCCCCCTCTATCGGAGGCCATAGGTGCCGCTCCTCGTCCACGTCCTGACCGTGCCCGAATCGCTCGTGTTCCTTCGCGGACACGTCGACTTCATGCGCGCGCGAGGCTGGGAGATGACGGTCGTGACCTCGCCGGGCCCCGCGCTCGATGCCTTTGGCGAACGGCACGACGTCCCGGTACACGCCGTCGAGATGCCCCGCCGGATGTCGCCCGCCCGCGATGCGACGAGCCTCGCCCGTCTCACCGCGCTCCTGCGGCGCCTGCGCCCGGACCTCGTGCACGCGCATACGCCGAAGGGAGGCCTCCTCGGCACGATCGCCGCGACCGCCGCAGGCGTCCGCGCACGCATCTATCACATGCGCGGCCTGCCGCTCATGACGGCCACGGGCGCGCAGCGAAGGATCCTCACGATGACGGAGCGGACGTCGTGCGCGCTCGCGACACGCGTGCTCGCCGTGAGCCCGTCGCTCCGCGACTACGCCGTCGAGGCGAGGCTCTGCCCTGCGTGGAAGATCCGCGTCCTCGGCTCCGGCAGCGGCAACGGCGTCGACTGCACGGGCCGCTTCGATCCCGACCGCGTGCCGAGCGGCGCACGCGCGTCCTTCCGCCAGCAGATCGGCGCCGACGCCGACGCGCCCGTCATCGGATTCCTCGGCAGGCTCGTCCGCGACAAGGGCATCGTGGAGCTCGCAGAAGCCTGGGCGAGAATCCGCGAAGCACGCCCCGACGCGCACCTCGTTCTCGGCGGGGTCTTCGAAGACCGCGACGCGGTCCCTCCCGCGACCCGGGAGGCGCTCGAGCGCGATCCCCGCGTGCACGTCCTCGGCTTCGTCGAGGACACGCCTCGCTTCTATGCCGGCATCGACGTGCTCGCGCTACCGACGTACCGCGAAGGCTTCCCCAACGTGCCGCTCGAGGCCGCAGCGATGCGCGTGCCGGTCGTCGCGACGCGCGTGACCGGCTGCGTGGACGCCGTCGTCGACGGCGTCACGGGGACCCTCGTGCCCGCTCGCGACGGCGCGGCCCTCGCGGCGGCGCTCACGGCCTACTTGGACGACCCGGCGCTGCGGGGGCGTCACGGCAACGCCGGGCGAGAGCGCGTCCTTCGCGAGTTCCGCAGCGAGCGTCTCTGGGCTGCGCTCGCGGAGGTATACGAAGAGCTCGTGCCGCGGGCGCGACCTTCGGCCGCGTCCACGGACCGCGTCGCCGACGGCGCGTCCGCCAACGCTCGATGACCGAATCGTTCGAGCCTTTCGGAGATTGACGCTTGCGTGCCCTCTACGTCTCGCACAACGGCATGCTCGAAAACCTCGGCCAATCGCAGGTCCTCCCCTACCTGCGCGGCCTCGCCAGACGCGGCGTCGAGTTCGATCTGCTCAGCTACGAGCTACCGACGGCGGACGCCGACGAGATCGAGCAGCTCCGCCGATCGCTACGCGACGAAGGGATCCGCTGGACCCCGCTTCGGCGCGCGCGGGATCCGCGGCTTCGAAGGAAGGTCCTCGAGTCCTCGCACGGCGTCCTCCGGGCCTTCGCGATGGCGCTCGCGCGCCGACCGGACATCGTCCACGGCCGGAGCTACATCCCGACCGCGATCGGGGACATGATCGCGACGCTCACGCCTCGCGCGAAGCTCCTCTTCGACTGCCGCGGCATGCTCGGCGACGAGTACGTCGACGCCGGCTATTGGACGACGGACCGCATCGAGTATCGGCTCGTGAAGCGTTACGAGCAGCGCCTCTTCCGGCGAGCGGAGGGGGTCGTCGTCCTGACGGAGACGCTCCGGCGGATCGCTCGGGAGCGGGGATGGATCGGCCCGCGAACGCGCATCGAGGCCATCCCCTGCTGCGTCGACACGAGCCGCTTCGCGTTCGACCCGGCCAGCCGGGAACGAATCCGCCACGAGCTCGGCGTCGGCGATCGCTTGGTGCTCGTCTACTCGGGCTCCCTCGGGGGCTGGTACCAGGAAGATCAGCTCGCGACGTTCGCGGGTCTCCTCAAGTCACGAGCACCGCGCCGGGTCGCCTTCCTCGTGCTCACGCACAGTCCCTCACAGCACCTCGAAGGCCTCCTCGCCGCTGCCGGTCTGACACGAGACGAGATCATCGTACGGAAGGTACCCCCGGCGCGGATGGCCGAGCACTTGTCCGCCGGCGACCTCGCGCTCTCGTTCATCAAGAGCTGCTTCTCGAAGCTCGGCTCGAGCCCGACGAAGGTCGCTGAGTACCTCGCCTGCGGCCTGCCTGTCGTCCTCAACGGCGATATCGGCGACCAAGCAGAGCTGGTGGCCGAACGCGACGCGTGCGTCGTGCTCTCGTCCCTCTCGGACTCGGAGCTCGCGCGTGGCGTCGAACAGGCGCTCCCGCTCGCGCAGGCCCCGCTCGCCCAGCGGACCGCCGCCACACGTGCCGTCGCCGAGCGGCGCTTCGGGCTCGAGCGTGTCGGCATCGATCGCTACGAGAACCTCTATCGCGCGCTAGTCGCGGGAACGTGACCTCGCGAAACGAAGCGCGGTCCCATCCGCCCGTGCGAACGCTGGAAAAGCGCAGAGCAGGTCGCTATGAATGCCGCGCGTCCCGAGGCGCGAGGGAGAAGACGACGTGAACGAGACGACGCCCCAGAAGCTAGACGCCGCCCGCACGCACGATGTCGACGCACGGCCCGCCAGGCAGCTGCGGGTCCTCGCGTTCGTGTCGAAGCGGCTCGGCCTCTCACCCGGCCAGCGGTTCCGCATCGAGCAGTGGGCTCCGTACGCGCGGGAACTCGGCGTCGACGTAGACTTCGTTCCTTTCGAGTCTCCCCGGCTGACGGAGATCCTCTACGAGCCCGGCCGGCGCGTAGCCAAGGCGTCCTGGGTCCTGTGGGACTTCTTTCGGCGCGCAGAGCACGTCGCGCGCGCGCGCCGCTACGACGCGGCTTTCGTCTTCCGGGAGGTGGCGCTCCTCGGCCCCGCCCTCTACGAGCGCGTGCTCGCGCGTCTGAAGGTGCCGTTCGTCTTCGACTTCGACGATGCGATCTGGATGACGGACACGAAGCTCTCGAAGGCGAACGGGATCTTCTCGAAGCTCCACTTCCACGGGAAGACGTCGACCATCTGCCGCCTCGCCAGCGCGGTGACGGTCGGGAACGAGTTCTTGGCGAGCTACGCGCGCCAACGCAGCTCGAACGTCTTCGTGCTTCCGACCAGCATCGATCTGGCCACCTACCCGGTCCAGCCGGCCCTGAAGTACGACGACCCGTTCGTCGTCACTTGGAGCGGATCGGTGCACACGCTCTACAATTTCGAGGCGGCACGCGAGCCGCTCGAGAAGCTCGCTCGACGCAGGCGCATCCGCGTCCGGGTCATTTGCAACCGCCCGCCGGATCGCCCGATCGCACACGCCGAGAACGAGTTCATCCCTTGGCAGGAGGCCGGCGAGGCCGAAGCCATCGGCGCGACGCACGTCGGGATCATGCCGTTGCAGGACGAGCCGTTCATGCACGGCAAGTGCGGTCTGAAGGCGCTCCAGTTCATGGCCACGGGCCGTCCCGTCGTGGTCTCGCCCGTCGGGATGAACAAGGATCTCGTCCAGTCGGGACAGAACGGTTTCTTGGCTGGCACCACCGACGAGTGGGTCGACGCGCTCGAACGCCTCGCCGACTCACCCGAGCTACGCGAGCGTCTCGGCCTCGCCGGCCGCGCCACCGTGGAGAAAACCTTCGCGGGCTCGGTCGTCGCCCGGAAGTTCGTCGACGTAGTGCGACGCATCGTCGAATGACGACGAGCGCTCCGACGCTTTCCCCGAACGCTCACCTCGCGCGGTATCCGACGGCGCACCAGAAGGGGCCACCCTCGCTGAACGTGATGCGCTCGAGCCCTGCCGTCTCCATCATCGAGCGGATCTGGTCGCGCGTGAACCGCTGCTCGAGGCGCGTCCCGAACCGATCGAGCGCGTCCGTGCGCATCGAGTAGAAGCTCTGGTTCCGGTAGGCGGCGAGCGGGAAGTTGCTGACGTCGAACCCGGCCTTCTCGAGCGCGCGCGCCGAGCGCGCCAACGGCAGGTAGACGGAGACCGCAAGGGCCTGGCTCGCTGCGTACCGTAGCGGATACGGCATCGACGAAACGCCGCGACGGACGACGTCCGTCGCACGCCAGATCGCACGGAACCACGCCGGGCGCGTCTCCAGGGCATAGTAGAGGTAGACGAGGAATGGCGCGCCCATCTTGAGCTTGCGGACGCACGCGGCGATGCCGCCGGCGGTGTCCGGCACGTGATGGAGCACTCCTAGCGAGTAGCCGAAGTCCATGCTCTCGTCCTCGAGCGGCAGCGACTCGACGCTCGCATGGTGGAATACGCAGTTGCCGAGATATCGGAGATTGCGCTTCGCGACCTCGAGCGCAGCCTCGCTCGCGTCGATGCAGTGCAGCGTCCCGACCCGCGGGGCGACCAGCTTCGTATAACGCCCCGAGCCGCACCCGAGATCGAAGCCGCACGCATCGCGCGGCAGCTCGCTCCAAGGGAAAATTCGGAAGTACAGGTCGAACGCCTTCTTGACCTCGGACTCCTCGACGCCCCCCCAGTCGAAGCGCGTCCACTGGTCCCCGAACCCTGCGACCGTCTTCGTGTCGGCGTTCTGCTGCGTCATCCTCGCCGGCAGTCAAGCACTGTTGTCCCGCCTCGGCAACGCGCCCGCGCGCCCCGCACGAACGCGTGCGGGTGCCCCGCGGATCGCCAGCGTTGCTCGGCGGCGCGAAGCAGGTCCCATGGTATAGAGCGCCCAGCCATGTGCGGTATCGCCGGCGTGCTCGGGCTCGAGGGCTCGCTCGATCGAAGCGAGAGGCTCGTACGCGCCATGACGGACCGCATCCGCCACCGCGGGCCGGACGGCGGAGGCGTCGTCGCCCACCCCGACGTCACGCTTGGAATGACCCGCCTCGCCATCGTCGACGTCCCGCACGGACACCAGCCGATGGCGAACGACGACGAGTCCATCTTCATCGTCTACAACGGCGAGATCTACAACGCGCCTGCGCTCCGCCACGACCTCGAGCGCAATGGCGTCCGCTTCCGAACACGGAGCGACACCGAGGTGATCCTCCGCCTATACGAGCGCGATCCGGAGCGCGTGGAAAGTCATCTCGTCGGAATGTGGGCGTTCGCGATCCACGACCGTCGGCGCCGGCGTCTCGTCCTGAGCCGCGACCGCTTCGGCATCAAGCCGCTCTTCGTCGCGGACACCGGCACGGCGCTGGCCTTCGCGTCCGAGCTTCGCTGCTTCGATCGATCCGTCGAGCCGTTTGCTCGCTTGTTCACCGTCGATCACGATGCCGCACATGCGATGCTCGCGTGGAGCTACGTCCCCGAGGACGCGACGATCTACACGGGCGTCCGGCGACTCGTCCCCGCGACGCGCCTCACCGTCGATCTGATGAGCGGTCGGCGCGAGACGCGCAGATACTGGACACTCGAGCCGTCGGCAGAAGCGGCGCGCGTCGCATCGCTCGACGAAGCGTGCGAGCGGGTCGACGCTCTCCTCCGGCGGGCGGTGAAGGAGCACCTCGAGAGCGACGTCCCGGTCGCCACGTTCCTCTCCGGCGGGATCGACTCGTCGCTCGTCACGGCGTACGCGCACGAGGCGTCGAGCAAGCCAATCAAGGCCTATTCGATCGGCTTCGTCGAACGCCATTTCGACGAGTCGCCGTTCGCTCGCGCGACCGCCGAGAAAATCGGCGTCCCGATCGTCGTCGAGACCTTCGACGAGGAGAAGGCACGCGCCAAGCTCCCCGACGCCCTCCTCGCCTACGACGAGCCGTTCGGTGACTCGTCGAGCCTCGCGACGTACCTCCTCTCCCAACACGTCGCCAGGGACTTCAAGGTCGCGCTGGGAGGAGACGGCGGCGACGAGGTCTTCGCCGGCTACAAGAAGTACTCGGTGGTACGTCTCCGGCGCCCGTTCTCGAGGACGCCGCGCCTGCGCGATGCGCTCGGAGGCGCGCTCGGACGCATCCCCGTCCGTCACGACCGGACGAAGCGATGGAGCGAGGTGCTCCGGACGATACGTCGCATCGCCCGCGGTCTGGATGGCTCGGCGGCCCACGTCTACACGCAGCTCACGCAGGTCGCGTCGCTCGCGCAGACAGCTCCCCTCGTGCGCGCCGCCACCTCGGCGGCACGGTTCGAAGAACGGACGCTCGCGCGCTTCGAGGGCGCGCAGGGAACCGAGCTCCAGAAGACGCTCGCGTGCGACCTAGGCAGCATGTTGCCCAACGACATGCTGGTCAAAGTCGACCGCGCCTCGATGGCCTGCAGCCTCGAAGCTCGCGTTCCGTTCCTTGACCATCGCGTCGTCGAGTTCGGCGTTGGGCTCCCCGAGCGGTACACGCTCGGGAGCGGCGCCGTCGTCCAAGGCAAGCGCGTGCTCCGCGCGCTCCACGAGCGCCGCTTCGGCTCGAAGCTCGCGCATCGGAAGAAGCACGGGTTCGGCGTCCCCGTCGAGAGATGGCTGCGAGGTCCGTTCGACGCCGCGTGCGAGCAGCTCTTCCACAAGAAGAGGCTCGACCGCTACGGCATCCTCTCGAGCGAGGAGCTGTCGGACGGCCGGTTCCGCAAGTGGGTCGCGAGCGATCCCTGGATCTTGTGGCATGCCTTCGTGCTCGCGGCTTGGTGCGAAGCCACCCTCGGGGACGGTCCGGATTCCCTACGCAACCTCCTCACCGCGTGACCGCGCGCCGATTTTCCGACGCGAACCGCTTTGGGCGTCGCCCGCGGAGGTGTAGGAAGAGGTTGTTCTCGTCATGTCGCCGTCCTCCCACGTGCCGCGAACGGAAGGGGCTCCGAGCTCGTCGCTTCGCATGGTGAGGAGCGGCACATGAACGAGCTCCTTTCCAGCGCCTTCGTCCTGCTCCTGGGAGCCATCGCGATCGTCTTCGCGACGCGAAGGCTCACGAGGTTCGAGCAGCGGTTCGTCGTCCTGGCCTTCGTCGGCCATGCCCTCGCCTCCGTCGCGCAGGTCATGACGGCGCAAGGGGTATACCAGGGCGGCGACAATCTCGCCTACATGAGCGAGGGCTCGCTCCTCGCTCGCGCGATCGAGGCCTACCCGGAGCGCTTCGGTCGCGTTTGGCTCGATCTCCTCCTCCAGCGCGAGATCAACGAGGCCGTTCCGCTCTACGGAGAGGGGTCCTCCACGGGGTCGATGGTCGCGATCACCGCGGCGCTCGCGCTCGTGCTCCGGTATTCGCTCTACGGCGCATGCCTTCTCGCGACCGTCATCGCGTTCTCGGGAAAGCTCGCCTTCTATCGCGTATTCCGCGAGCTACTGCCAGAAACGTTGCGCACGCGCGTCCTCATCGGCGTGTTCGCGATGCCGTCCGCGGTCTTCTGGTCATCGGGGATCCAGAAGGAGGCCTTCGTCGTCGCGGGCATCGGCCCGCTGTGGCTCGGCCTCCATCGCCTACTCCGTGGGCGACCGATCCGTGGAAGCTTGCTCGTCATCGTCGGCGTGCTTCCGATCGCGCTCTTGAAGCCGTATACGCTCTTCGCCCTGACCTTCGCGATAGGAGTCTGGATCGGTCTGGATCGACTTCGTGTTCGAAAGGGAGCGACGGGCCACGTGCGCATCCGTCCCTTCTATCTCGTGCTCGGGGGGGCCCTGGCCTACGCCGGCTTCGTCGCACTCGGGTACCTCTTCCCCAAGTACTCCACCGAGAACATCGGCGAAGACATCGCCCACCACCAGGCCGTGGGCGAGCTGGTGACGGAGACGAACGAAGGTCCCGGGGGCGGTGCCTCGTACTACCAGATGGGCGACCAGTCCGCGTCGCTGGAGAAGCAGCTGGCATTCGCCCCGCTCGCGGCGGCGACGGCGCTCTTCCGTCCCTTCCCGTTCGAGGCGAACAACGCCCTCGCGTTCGCGGCCTCGCTCGAGACCTTCGCGTTGACCTGCGTCGTCATCCAACTCCTTTTCCGGGTCGGCTTCGGTCGAGCGTTCTCGTCACTCATGTCGAGGCCGGTGCTGGCGGCCTCGATGACCTTCGCGGTGCTCTTCGGCGCGGGCGTCGGCCTCGCATCGGCGAACTTCGGCTCTCTCTCGCGATACCGGATGCCGATGATTCCCTTCTATGCGACGGTCGTACTCGTGCTCGCGGCCCGCTCGCCGAAGAAGGTGCAGGCAGCCGCCGCACGCAACGCGCTCACGGCCGCGCGCCCCATGACGCTGCGCGCATCGAAGCGGCCTTCGCCGTCGGTCCGTTGAGCTGTCACCGCCCGTCCCGAGGGAGCACGGTCACGGAGGACATGCGACGAGCCCTCGAATCCATTCGTCGATCAGAGCGACGCCATCCTCGTCGACGACCGGCGCCCCGAAGGGAGGCATGTGCCCAGCGCCAGTCGTGTGCAGGCGGAGCGACACCAAGGACCGCGAGGGATTGCCGGGGGCCAGGATCTTCGCGCCCGCGACACCGCGATCTCCCGCGGACGGCGCGACGTCACAGACCATCGCCGCCGCGAGCTCCGTCGAGAACCGCAGATCGATCGTGGCGCGACCTTCTCCTGGCGGACGGTGGCAGCTCGAACAGTTCGCGTGGAGGTACGCGCGGGCACGCCCCTCCAAGGGCCCCGCCCCACTCGGCGACGGCAGCGGCGGCGGCCGTGCAGGCAGCGGGTTCGTGAACAGACCGATGTGCTCGAGCGTCGCGAGCTGGTCGGCGATCCGGTTCGTGCTCGCGTACACGTAATCGCCGTCGAGCTGTCCGAGCTCCAGGCCGAGGACGCGCCCCGCGCGGTCCGTGTGGCAGCGGAGACATTCTCCCGGCGATGGGAAGTACCAGTCCACGGCACCGACGCGCCGCCGGCTGCTCGCCGGAAGACGAACCGCGTCGCTCTCGTCCTCGAGCCATCGGTAGCTGTAACCCGCCCACTCGCCGTCGTCGTGACGTACGAGCAGCCGCGTCTCGATCCGTTTGCCTCCGAGCGACAGGGTCTGCACGACGACGCTCCCTTCCGGCAGCTCGAGATGACCGTCGGCGCCGACCGTGATCGCCTTGCCGTCCGGCACGGCGAGGTGACGCGTCTTCTCGGCGCCGTCGTCCCAGGAGGGAGCGTTGATGCCGTAAGGCACGAGGCCCGGCGCCGGCTGCCGCGGATCGGTCGCCAGCACGCAGCCGGTCTCGGATAGCCGCGCGGGGACGCTCGAAGGCGGCGGCGCGCCCGCCGGGACCATCTTGTAGATCGAGCCGGTGAGGGCGACGGCGTAAACCTCACCGTCGAGGTCCTCGGCGAAGCTCACCCAGTTGTCGGCTGGAGCGCTGATCGTCGTCGAGACGGGCGCACCGGTCGCCGGGTCGTAGCGGAGAACGAAAATCTCCTTCGTCACGTAGTCGCCGTAGACGTACGCCCCGACGAGCCCCGGGATTGCTTTGCCGCGATAGACGACGCCACCGGTGATCGAGCGGCTCGAAGACGACCCCAAGACGTGCTCGTGGTCCACGACCGGGTCGATGGTGTTGCCCACGCCGTTCGGACAGTCGATGGGAGTGAGCGAGTGATCGTTCTTGCCTTCGCGGCACGGCCAGCCGTAGTTGCCGCCGCGCTCGACGCGATCGACCTCCTCGAAGCGGGCCGCACCGACATCGCCGACCCACAGGTCGCCGGTCTCGCGATCGAAGGAGAGCCGGAACGGGTTTCTGAACCCCCAAGCGAACGTGGCCGGCTCACCCCCTCCAAGACGGAACGGATTGTCGGCAGGGATGCCGTAGGTCGCCCCCGGCGGGACGTCGTCCACGTCGATACGGAGAATTTTCGAGAAGAAGGTCGTCGTGTCCTGCCCGCGCCACTGCTCGGTCCCGTCACCGAAAGACACGTAGAGGTAGCCGTCGCGACCAAACGCGATTCCGCCGCCGTAATGGGTCGAGTTGTTCTGATCGAACCAGAGGACGTTGGTGTAGCTCGTGAACGTCGCGCCGCCGTCCGAGCTCACGACGTAACCGATGCGCGACCGGACATACCCGCCCGGCGCCGGGTCCGCCGTCGTCCACGACACGTAGACCCGCCCGTTCTCGGCGAACTTCGGATGAGGCGCGAGGCCGAGCAGCCCCCCTTCGTTGCCGTAGCCGAGCGGATGGCCGGAAAGCGCCGGAAGGTCGGCGACGACGACCGGCGGCTCTGGGTTCGCGGCCGCGAACCTGACGATCTTCCCGTTCCGCTGCGCGAGCAGCCAGTGCGGCGGGTCGCCGGGCAGCTGCGCCATCATCATCGGCGCCGCGAACGGCGAGATCGCCGTGAACACGGGCTCGAACGTCACCGGCGGGAGGGGCCCGGGACGGGCCCACGCGAGACACGTCGCGTTCGAGGGCCGCGCGTCGAGCCCGAACGGGGCGCGGACGGGGCCGGCGTCGCGGCGTCCGCCGTCGTCCGGTTCGATCACGTCCACCCGCCCCGCGTCGGGAGTCCCTCCCGCGTCCGACACACTCGCATCCGGAGCCTCCGGCGCGTTCGCCGTGGCGACGGCGTCCCCGCACGATGCGGCCGCGCCGATGAACAGCAAGATCGGCGCGATCCCCGGCTCACGCCTCATGCGGGAGAGCGTAGCAGAGCCGAGGCAGGAGGCCGCTCGGCTCGGCTTCACGAGCACGGCGACTCTCCGACGGAGCGCTCAACGATGCGGAGCGCTCTCTCTCGCGCCGTTCGCCGAGCTCTCGCCCTTTTGCGACGACGCGAGCCTGCCGCGCGCGCCATCGAGGAACTGGCGAGCCCACAGCTCGAACGCGACGACGATCCACATGGCCTCCGCCACGAGCGGCTCGTCGAGCTGCTCGCTCCAGCGCCGAATCGTCCGTCCGTCGAACAGGCCGCGCCTCGTCGCGGACCCGATGACGTCCGCGAGCAGCGGGCGCAGCGCGTCGGACGCCAGATACTGGCCGATCGGCATCCCGAAGCCCTCCTTCCTCCGAAAGACGAAGGACCGTGGGAAGTGTCGCTCCGCGACCGCCTTGAGGACACGCTTCGTGTTGTGCTCGAGCGGACGGATCGCGGGACGACGCGAGACGCAGTACGACGGCGGCATCGAGCTCACCAGCTCGACGAGCTCGTGGTCGAGCAGTGGGACGCGGTTCTCGAGCGAATGCGCCATCGTCATCTTGTCCTGGCGCTTGAGCAGACCGACGAGGAACGTCTCGAGCTCGTACGCGCGGCAGCGCGCCGTGAAGGTCCCTTCGCGAGGGAACATCGCGCGCCGGACCTCCATCGCCTCCTCGTAGCAGTCCCTGCCGAGGAGCGCCGCTAGGTCCCTCGGCAGAATGGGCGACGAAGCCCGGATGAACCAGTCGCGAGCGTCGGCGCCTCGGCTCCGGTCGAACGCAGCGAGCCGGCGACCGATTGCCGGCAGCCGAGCGAGCGGCGCGAGGGCCGGGCGCAAGAGCGCGCGCAAGAAGCGCGGATAACCGCAGAACGTCTCGTCTGCCCCCTCGCCGGAGAGGAGGACGGTGACGTGCGGCTTCGATCCCTCGGCGAGCAGCTTGATGCCGAGCGAGTTCATGTGGTCGAGCGGCTCGTCGAGATGCCACGCGGCGCTCTCGAGGTGCGCCGCGAACTCGCGCGCGCCGAACACGAAGCGATGTCCGGATACGCCGAGGTGACGACCGGCGACGTCGATCCATCGCTCCTCGTTGAAGCGAGGGTCGTCCACGAGGATCGAGAAGGTCTGGTAGCGGCCGCGCGAGGCATGCCGGTTGGCGAACGCGGAGACGAGCGACGAGTCGACGCCACCGGAGAACTGGCAGCCGACGGGCACGTCGCTCACGAGCTGCATCCGGACGCTCCGGTCGAGCGCGGCCTCCACCTCGTCGACCGCGCGCTCGAACCTGCCGCGCCAGACGCGCGTGGGCACGGAGGGGGGGCGCCACCAGCGCGTCTTCCTGAGCTCGCCACCAGCCGAGAGCTCGAGCCACTGCCCGGGCTCGACCTGGCGCACGTCTCTGAGGAGGTGGCGGTCGCCCGCGCAGGAGCGGAACGCGAGGTGCTCGGCGAGATTCGACTCGTCGAGCCGCGCCACGAAGTCCGGGTGTACGAGGAACGACTTCGCCTCCGACGCCGCGGCGAAGACGCGCGATCCGAGCCAGTAGTAGAGCGGCTTGATCCCCAGACGGTCGCGCGCGAGAAAGATGCGTCGGCCGGGAAGGTCGACCAGGCAGAACGCGAACATCCCATTCGCCCGGGCGAGCGCCTCCTCGAGCCCGTACTCGCGGTACATCGCGAGCAGGACCTCGGTATCGCTCGAGCCGCGGAAGACGTGACCCCGCCGCACGAGAGCTTCCCGCTCGTCGTCGGCGTTGTAGAGCTCGCCGTTGTAGACGATCACCGTCTTGCCGTCGGGCGTGGCCATCGGCTGATGCCCGGCCGGCGACAGGTCGCGGATCGAGAGCCTGTTGAAGCCGAGCCCGCCCTCGAAGGGCCGAGGGGCCATCGCGCGCATGTCGAGCTCGAGCTCCTGGCGTGCGAACGAGAACGCGGCGAACCCCTGATCGTCGGGCCCGCGGTGTCGCTGGACGTCCGTCATGCCTGCCAAGACACGCCGGTCAATCGGCGCACCGCTCAGGTTGTAGAGCGCCACGAATCCGCACATGCGCGAAGGACGCGCAGCGTACACGCGCCTCCGCTCAGGTCAACGCGACAGCCTGTGGTATGTACGGCCCCGTGACGCTGTTCCAGAAGGCGCTGCGGCTGACGTTCCGTGACCGCAGCGACGTGCGGGCCGGAATCGGCTTGTTCGTGCTCATGGTCGGAGCGGCGGCCTTCGAGGCGATCGGCATCGGGATCGTGATGCCGTTCGTGTCCCTGCTCGCACACCCGGAGCTCGTTGAACAGTACCCGGTACTCACGTGGATCCGAGACACGTCCGGCGTCACGACGCGCACGGGTCTGGTCACGGTGTTCGGCCTGCTCCTCGTCGGCGTCTTCTTGCTGAAGAACGTCTACGTGACGCTCGTGCAGCTCGCGCAGAATGCGTACACGTACGGAAGGCAGGTTCGGCTCGAGAACCACCTGACGGAGACGTACCTCCGCCGGCCTTGGACGTTCCACCTCAAGCACAACTCGGCCGAGCTGATCCACGCCGTCAGTCACGAGGTCTCGCAGGTCTACACGCACGTCGTCAGCGTCATGTTCCTGATGGCGGTCGAGGGGCTCTCGATCGTCGTCATCGCAGGGCTCCTCATCGCGATCGAACCGCTCGTCGTCCCGGGCGTCGCCGTCGTCCTCGGCCTGGTCTCGTTCGCGTTCTACCGGGCGGTGCATCGGAAAGCGGCGCAGGTCGGCGAGCAGCAGCGGCAGATCCGCACCGAGCAGCTCAAGTGGCTCCATCAGGGCCTCGGCGGAATCAAGGAAGCACGCATCCTCGGCTGCGAGGACTACTTCACCAACGCCTTCACCTCGCGGAGCCACGGGTACGCGCGTGCTCTTGTCGTCCACAAGATGCTCTCGCTCGTGCCGCGATACGTCCTCGAGACGACCGGCATCCTCGCCATCGTGCTCATCGCGATTGCCATGTTCGCCCGTGGCGCTGACGAGGGACGTCTCTTGCCCGTCCTCGGCGCGCTCGCGGTCGCCTCGGTGCGCATCCTTCCGAGCCTATCGCACGTCATCGGCGGACTCTCGCTGATCCGCTTCCTGAAGCCGTCCGTCGAGGCGCTCTGGAAGGCGCTCGAGCCGTGGCCCGGCGACGGCAAGCTCGGGACGAGGCGACGCGACGTCGAGCCCCTCCGGTTCGAGCGCGCGATCACGCTGCGCGACGTCCATCTGAAGTACCCGGGCGCCACCCGAGCGTCGCTCTCCGGCGTCTCGGTCGAAATCCGGCGGGGCGAGTCCGTCGCCTTCGTCGGTGGGTCCGGGGCCGGCAAGACGACGATTGTCGACGCCATCATCGGGCTGCTCGAGCCGACGTCCGGCACCATCGAGATCGACGGCAAGCCCCTGGAGGGCGACCTCGTCCAGCGCTGGCAGCGCGCGATCGGATACATCCCTCAGGTCGTCTACTTGTCCGACGACACCATCCGGCGCAACATCGCCTTCGGCGTCGAGGACGAGGCCATCGACGAGGCGCGGATCGCAGCCGCGCTTGAGGCCGCGCAGCTCATGGAGTTCGTCGATTCTCTCCCCGAGAAGCTCGACACGTTCGTCGGCGAGCGCGGAGTCCGCCTCTCCGGAGGTCAGCGGCAGCGCATTGGGATCGCCCGAGCCCTCTACCTCCAGCCGCAGGTGCTCGTCCTCGACGAGGCCACCTCGTCGCTCGACGGGGTCACCGAACGCGACATCGTTCAGTCAATCGAGCGGCTCCGGACGGATCGCACAATGATCGTCATCGCGCACCGTCTGAGCACGGTCCGCTCGTGCGACCGGATCTTCTTCATGGAGCACGGCAAGATCCGGGACGTCGGAACGTGGGAGGAGCTCTACGCACGGGATCCCGCGTTTCGCCGGCTGGTCGAGCTGTCGCGCGTGGACACGGACGAGCCGGCGAGCGCGGCGTCGGACGCGCCTGCTTCGACGATCGCCACGGCGTGAGCCAGACGCTCGCGTCCAAAACCTTCGGACGGCCCCGGACGTCCATCGCTGCGACGGCAGGAGCCAAGTGCTGGTGCGTAGGTCACAATAGGCTCGGTCCCAGGTTCCCCGGACATGGCGCGTCGTCAGCTCGCGAGCATGCGTCTTCCCAGCCCCGCGGCGCTGTCGTGCGCCTACGTCATCGCTGCATCGTTCGCTTGCCAGACCCAAGCTCCGCGCGAGCGTTCTCCGGCGGACGACGCGGGACGACGCGCCCAAACGGGCGCCGCCCCAGGCGACGCGAGCGTCGATGGCGCGCCAACGGTCGAGGCCGACGCTGCGCACGGCGCCGGTTACGCCGATGCGGCTCCCCCCGTCGCCGTCGGCGATCCTTGTCGCGGCATCGCGCTCCCGCCCGACCAGCACTTCGTCGCCGACGGGATGTGCGCACGGCTCGTGGCGAAGAACTTGACGTACCTGCGCCAGATCACATTCGCGCCGAACGGCGATCTGTTCGGCGTGCAGAGCGACGGCCCCGTTCTCCTCTTCCGTGACGCCGACGGCGACGGCTTCTTCCAGCCGAACGAGATCCACGAGTACGCGAACGTCGGCAACCACGGCATCAACTGCCACGTGGACGCGGACGGCGGATGGCTCTACGCCGGGACGCCGGACGGTGTCATGCGGTGGCCGTACGATCCGGCGGCAACGGTTGCGCCCGGCCCCGGCCAGCCGGTCATCACAGGACAGCCCAGCACGGGCTCGCACAAGTACCACACGGTCCACGTCTACGAGGGCTACCTCTACGTGAGCTCCGGCTCGGCCGACAACTCAGGCTCTCCGATGGGGGCGGATTACGACACGAATCGATCGCTCCTCCGGCGCTTCTCGCTCGCTTCCTTCACCACCGGCGCCCCGTTCGCGTGGGAGAGCGGCGAGATCGTCACCCTCGGTCTCCGAAACATGGCGGGCTTCACCCGAAACGCCGCCGGCCGGATGTACGGCGTCGTCAACGGAATGGAGGGGACGCTCTACATGACGACGGAGCCGTTTCGGGACGACAACCCGGGAGAGCAGCTCGTGGAGCTCGGCCCAGGCAGGCGGTACGGTTTTCCGTTCTGCTTCACCGCGCAGCGCGTGGTGGTCGGCAACGATCTCGTTCCGCCCGGAACGCAGCTCGCGAACCTCGCCGCCCCATACCACGACGACGCCTGGTGCGCGGCGAACTCGATGAGACCGACGACCTTCCTCCAAGCGCACTCGGCACCGCTCGACCTCGTCTTCTTCGACACGCAGCCGCGCGGGGCGCTTCCCGAACGCTGGCGCGGCGGCGCGTTCGTCTCGCTGCATGGCTCGACCTATCGAACCATTCCGACCGGCTACAAGGTGGTGTGGGTCCCCTTCGACGCCGCCGGGAACGTACCGATGCCCGTCTCCACGAAGACGACAACGACGTTCCCGTACGAGACGGTCTTCGGGGGCGGCGATACCTCCGGCCCCAGAGACGGTCCCTGGACGTGGTCCGCCGAGGGCGTGACCGAGCGCGTGCGTCCGGTCGGGGTCGCCATTTCTCCGGTTGACGGCGCGCTCTACGTGTCGAGTGACGCGGGCGGGATGCTCTATCGCATCGGATCTCGACCGCTACGGTGATGCCCGCTGGCCGCAACCTGAGGCGTTGGCGGCTCGTCGCGTACGTAACTTCGGTACGAGGAGCGCACCTCGGGCGGCTCCTTACCGCCTCGCGCTAGACTTCCGCGCCCGAGAGGACTAGCGAAACACGAGCGATGATCAGACTCCCGGGGGCCCTGAAGCGACACCTCCAACCCTACTACGCGCCGTTCTTCGAGCACTCGGCGACCGCGCGCGTGCTGGCACTCCTCGCGACTCCGCGCATGAAGCGAAGCACCGAGTTCGTCGACGAGGGTTACGGCGATCGGTGGGGCAAGTTCATGACGCCGCTCGAGTCGTGCAAGACGCTCGACGAGTGGTTCTGGATCCGGGGATACGACGACATCACGACGACGAGCTTCATCCGCGGCAAAGTGCGGCGTGGCTCCGACTGGGACGCGCAGCGCTACTACGTCGACGAGATCGTCAAGACGATTCGCGAGGTCTTCCCGAACGCACGCTCGATCACGGAATATGGATGCGGCATCGGGCGGCCCCTCCTCATGCTCAAGCAGCGGCTGCCTGAGATGGCCTGCTACGGGTACGAGCTCACGCACGAGGGCGTGGAGGTCGCGCGTGCCGCAGCCCGCAAGTTCGGGGTCGAGGCCGAGTTCGCGCAGCTCGACTACATAAAGGACGGCCCGGAGAAGTACGTCCACCCGCCGACCGATCTCGCGCTCACGATCTTCTCACTGGAGCAGATCCCGCACGTCTCCGCGGTGGCCGTGAAGAACATGCTCGATCACACGCGCATGGGCACCGTGCACGTAGAGCCGGTCTGCGAGAATTACCCCCTCAACTACTTCGGCCTCCTCGGCCGCGTATACACGAAGCGGGTCGACTACCTCCAGAACTTCGATAGCGCCGTCCGCGCGCTGCCGGTACGCGAGGTGCGCCACCGCCTCCTCGACTCGAGCCACAACCCGTTGATCCCCGCGCCCTCGCTCTACACCCTCATCAGGTGATGGGGCGGCGTCCCAGGAGCTGATCGCTTGAGGAGCATCGAGCGGCTGAGCGCGCTTCCCTTCGGACCGCGGGGGTTCTACGAGACGATCTGCGATCGCGTCTATCTCCCCCTCGTGGACAGGCGGAAGCGCACGGGCTTCGCGAACGCGTTCTCCGAGGCGCTCCGGAACCAGTACCTCCCGCGAGCGGAACTCGACGCCCTCGTCCTCCGCAAGCTCCAGAGGATCATGGAGCACGCGGAGCGGACGGTGCCCTTCTACCGCGAGCGCCTCCGGGCGGGCGGCCTATCCGCGGCCGACCTCCGCTCGCCCGAGGATCTGCGCCGCTTCCCCCTTCTGTCGAAGCAGGACGTGGCGGAGCACGGGCACGAGATGGACAGCGAAGCCTACGCGGGCCATGTGACCAACGGCGTGACATCGGGTTCGACCGGCACCGCGCTACGTTTCCGACAAGGCGCCGAGCACGAGGGATGGATCGACGCCTGCTGGGAACGCGGTATGCGCTGGTGGGGCATCCGACGGAGCGACCGGCGGATCGTCCTGTGGGGACGTCCGGTCGACAATCGTTTTCACGTCCAGGCCCAGGCATGGCTGAAGCACCGCCTGAGGAACGGGCTCTCCTTCAATACGTTCGAGGAGCTCGACGACGACTTCTTCGACCGCGTCACCACGGCGTTGGAAACGTTCCGCCCGCGCCTCGTTTACGGTTACGGGTCGAGCATCGGAGCGCTCGCGGAGTTCATGGACCGTAAGGGCCGGAAGCTCCTGCGCGAGGCGCGTCCTCGGCTCGTCGTGTACACCGGGGATCACATCTACGAGGCCGAGCGGCTCGTCGGCGAATCGGTATTCGGCGCGCCCATCGTTTCTCTGTACGGGTCGAGCGAGGCCGGCAGCGTCGGCTACACGTGCCCGCACGGATCGATGCACGTCTCGGAGGACCACATCCACGTCGAGTTCCTCCGCGACGACGGCTCCCCGGCGGCGCCGTCGGAGCTCGCCGAGATCGTCGTCACGACACTGAACAACTTCGCGATGCCGCTCATCCGATATCGCGTCGGCGATCTCGGATCGTACTCGGAGGCCTCGTGTCCTTGCGGCGTCACTCTCCGAACGATGAACCTCGAGGTCGGGAAGGTCGCGGACCGGATCACGACCTCCTCGAAGAGCCTCGTGTCGCCGTACTCGCTCGACTACATCAACAAACACCTGCTCCGCGAAGGCGTGCGGGGGATCCGGCAGTTCCTCGTCGAGCAGGTCGGCCGCGACGACTTCATCCTCCACGTCGTCCGCGAAGAGCCGTTCGACCCGCGCTGCACCACCATCTTCACCGAGAAGATGCGTGAGTATCTGGGCGACTCGATCCGAACCGAGGTGCGTTTTACGGACTCGATCCCGGTGTCGAAATCGGGCAAGCGCCGCTGGTTCTTGGACTCCACCAGGCAGGCGGAACGCAAACCTTGCGCGGAGAACTGAAAATCTCTGGCGCGCACAGCGCTCGCGCGTCGATCGACTCTCGGCTAGTTTGGCGCACGAACGGGGCAAGCCATGAACGCACCCACGAAGTCGAGCTCGGCGATGACACGCTATGACGGACTCACGCTCGCTCGCGTCGAGCGAAGCCTGAGGACGCGGACACTCCAGATCTTCGGCCGCTTCTATCCGATCCGGACGCTCGCCACTCTCCCGGGACACCTCTCCCGGCCCGAGCCGCTCGACCTCTCGCGGTCGGTCTTCGAGTCACTCGACGTTCGCGCCGCGGCCGCCGCGCTGCGCAGAGACGGCATTTGTCGCGGCCTCAGGCTCCCCGACGACATTCTGTCGGCGCTCCGCGCCTGGGCGGACGCAACGCCGTGTTACGGCGACCAGGACATCAAGCTCGGCTTCCACTATCGTGACCGCCTGAAGGCGGAGGAGGTCGCCGGTCGAAAGTTCACGGTCGGCGGCTACTTCAACACGGGACAGTGCGAGGCCGTCCGCGCCCTGGCGGAAGACCCGAAGCTGCTCGAAATCGCCCGGAACTACATCGGCCCGGCCGCCAAGCTAATGCGCACGCAGATGTGGTGGAGCTGGGCCACGGACGTCTCCCACGCGGCGCGCAACGAATGGGCCCAGCTCTTCCACTTCGACCTCGACGACTACAAGTTCCTGAAGGTCTTCTTCTATCTGACGGACGTAGACGCCGACGCAGGCGCGCATGTCTTCGTCCGCGGCTCCCACGTCCGCAAGCCGCTGCGCCATCGCTTCCCCATGCGCCGCTTGTCCGATGCCGAGGTCGTCGAGCACTACGGCGCCGACAACGTTCTCACCCTCGAAGGCCCCGCGGGCTCCGGGTTCATCGAGGACACTTTCGGCATCCACAAAGGCTCGCCGCCGCGGAGCCGCGATCGGCTCATCTTGCAGCTCGAGTACGCCCAGCGGTACTACGGCCACGGCAACGACGAGCGCGATCCGAGCACGCTGGAGCTGATCGTCTCCTGATCTCTCCGTCCGCGTCCCCCTCGGGGGGTCCCCTCACCGCGCTAACACGGATCCCTCGACGAAGCTGCACCCTTTGGTAGAGTGCAGGCCCCCCTGGGGGAGGACGCAGATGCGTATTCTCTACCTCATCACCGCGCGCGGCGGCTCGAAGGGCGTGCCGAACAAGAATTTGCGCCAAATCGGCGGGCTCTCGCTCGTCGGCTTCAAGGCACGCTCCGCCCGGAAGACGAGCACGTGTACGCGTCTCATCATTTCGTCGGACAGTCCGGAGATCCAGGAGGAGGCACGGCGGCACGGCGCCGAGGTGCCATTCACGCGTCCTGCCGAGCTCGCGACGGACACCGCGCGCACGCCGGACGTCATCGCTCACGCCATGGAATGGCTCGAAGAGCGAGGCGAACGCTACGACGCGATCATGCTCCTCGAGCCCTCGTCGCCGTTCGCGCGTCCGAGCGACTACGAGGCGGCCGTCGCGATGATGGAGCGGACCAACGCCGACGCAGTCGTCGGGATGCGCCGGATGGAGGTGAGCTCGGTCTTCGTCGGGCAGATGACCGAGGACGGACGCATCGAAGAGATCGTCCGCAAGATGAAGGCGACGACCGCGTACAGGCGGCAGGACGCCGCGCCCGAGTACACGATGAACGGGGCGCTCTACCTGTTCCGCTGGGACTACTTCAAGGCTCACCGGAACATCTACTTCAGCGAGAAGGGCGTCTACGGCTACGTCATGCCGGACGAGTACTCGATCGAGATCGACGAGCCTCGCGACCTCTACTTCGCCGAGTTCCTCGTCGAGCGGAAGATCGTCGACATTTCCATCTGGAAGGACTGATGCTGCCGGTCAGTCAGCCGAGCCTCTCTGCACGTGAACGCGAATACGTCTCCGAGGCGATCGAGAGCGGCTGGATCTCGTCGACCGGCAAGTTCGTGGAGCGCTTCGAGAGCGAGTTCGCGACGGCGATCGGCGTCGAGCACTGTATCGCCCTCTCCAACGGCACGGTCGCCCTCCACCTGGCGCTCCTCGGCTGCGGTATCGGCGCCGGGGACGAGGTGATCGTCCCCTCTCTCTCGTTCATCGCTTCGACCAATGCGGTCCGCTACGTCGGCGCCACTCCCGTCTTCGTCGACGTGTCGCCCGACACGTGGTGCATCGACCCCGAGGAAGTGCGCGCCGCGGTGACTCCGCGCACGAAGGCGATCATCGCGGTCCACCTCTACGGTCAGGTCGCCGACATGGATGCCCTGGCCGCGATCGCACGAGAGCGCGGGCTCGTGCTCATCGAGGACGCCGCCGAAGCGCACTTCGCCGAGTACAAGGGTCGCTACGCCGGGTCGCTCGGCGACGTCGCGACGTTCTCCTTCTTCGGCAACAAGGTCCTCACGAGCGGAGAAGGCGGCGCCCTCCTCACGCGCGATCGCGCGCTCGCCGATCGCGTGAGGGTCCTCAAGAACCACGGAATGAGCCCGACCCGCCGGTACTGGTACGACGTCGTCGGCTACAACTTCCGGATGACGAACCTCGCCGCGGCCGTCCTGTGCGCGCAGCTCGAGCGGCGCGACGAGCTCATCGCCAGGCGCGATCGGATCTTCGCCCTCTACGATCGTCTCCTCGGGGACGTGCCCGGCATCCGGCTGCAGACGGTGGCCCCCGGGACGCGTCGCTCGCCGTGGCTCTATTGCGTGCTGGTCGACGGCGAGGCCGACGCCCGCGACCGGCTCATGGATCACCTCCGCCAGCGCGGGATCGACTCGCGGCCGTTCTTCGTCCCGCACCACCTGCTACCGCCGTACGAGCACGACACATTGCGCCCGCGCCCGCTCACGCACACCGAGCGGCTCGCGCGGCAGGGGCTCAACCTCCCGACGTTCCCGGACATGACCGAAGGCGACGTGCAACACGTCGCCGAGAGCGTGCGCGAGTTCATCCAGTCGACGAGAAGGACGCCATGAAGCGGTTCACGAGGGTCACGAAGGAAAGGCGCCGCACCTACGTCATCGCCGAGATCGGCGTCAATCACGACGGCTCCGTCGAGCGCGCGATTCAGATGATCGACGTCGCGAAGGAGCTCGGGGCGGATTGCGCGAAGTTCCAGACGTTCAGCGCCGACCGCATCATCGTCCCGAACGCGCCCAAGGCGAAGTACCAGATCGCGAACACGGGCGAGGCCGAGAGCCAGTACGAAATGCTCAAGAAGCTGGAGCTCGACCGCGAGCAGACCCTCCGGCTCAAGGAGCACTGCCAGAAAGTGGGCATCGACTTCCTCTCGACGCCCTACAACATCGCTGACATCGACATGCTCTGCGATCTGGGCTGCGACACGCTGAAGATCGCCTCGGGTCAATGCGTCGAGACGCCGTTCGTTCGTCATGTCGCTTCGAAGGGCGTGAGCATCATCCTCTCGACCGGCATGTGCACGCTCGCGGACGTCGTGGAGGCCGTGCGCGCGATCGAAGCCGAGAATCCGGATCCGTCGCTCGTCCTCCTCCAGTGCACGACGAACTACCCCGCCGCGCCCCACGAGCTGAACCTCACGGCGATGTGTACGCTCGCCGCGCTCGGGTACCCCGTCGGCTTCTCCGACCACTGCGAGACGAACTATGCGGCCTTCGCCGCCGTGGCGCTCGGCGCGACCGTCATCGAAAAGCACTTCACGCTGGACCGCACCCTCCCCGGCCCCGATCACCGCGCTTCGCTCGACCCCGCGGGGTTCCGCGACTTGATCACGGGTATCCGGGCGGTCGAGGACGCGCTCGGCTCGGGCGTGAAGGCACCGATGCCCTCGGAGGTCGACAACGCGCCGCGGATGCGCCGCTCGATCGTGGCCAATCGGGACCTGCCGAAAGGGCACGTGCTCGAGGCGTGCGACGTCGAGTTCAAGCGCCCCGAGGGCGGCCTCCGTCCGAAGGACCTCGCCCTCGTCCTCGGCCGCCCGCTCCGGCGTGACGTAGCGCAGAACAAGGCGTTCGAGCTCGGGGACTTCGAATGGTGAACTCTGCGGTCGCGATCTTCGGTGCGGGTGGTCACGCGAAGGTCGTGGCCGACGTCTTGCGTGCTCAGGGCACGTACGCCGTCGCGTGCTTCGTCTCCCGCGAGGAGGAGGACGCCTTCACTCCCAAAGAAGACGTCCGCGGGGCGATCGTCGCCATCGGCGACAACCTCGTCCGCCGCGCCGTGGTGCGCCGCATCCAAGAGCGCTTCCCGGAGATGGAGCTCGTGACCGCCGTGCATCCGACGGCCTACGTAGCGCCGGACGTCGAGATCGGCCCCGGCACCGTCGTCATGCCGCACGCGGTGATCAACGCGGGAGCGAAGATCGGAAGTCACGTCATCGTGAACACGAAGGCGAGCATCGACCACGACTGCCTCGTGGAGGACTTCGCGAGCATAGGCCCCGGAGCGACGCTGGGCGGCTCGTGTCGGATCGGGACGCTCACGGCCATAGGGCTCGGCGCGAGCGTCATCGACAAGATCAACGTCGGCCGGAACACGATCGTCGGGGCCGGCGCTGTCGTCGTTCGCGACGTCGAATCGGACGTCGTCGCTTACGGGACTCCTTGCCGGAGCATCCGTAGGAGGGACGCCGGCGACGCTCGCGCGGAAGGAGCCGGGTGAAGGACCCATGGAGAGGAAAGTCGCGCTGATTACTGGGGTGACGGGGCAGGACGGCTCCTATCTCGCAGAGCTCCTGCTCTCGAAGGGCTACGAGGTGCACGGTCTCGTTCGGAGATCGAGCCTCGAACAAAAGGTGCGCATCGCGCACCTCTACCAGCCGCCTCAAGAGACCAAGAACCGCTTCTTCACGCACTACGGCGACATCACGGACGGCACGAGCATCCTGCGGATCATCCAGCAGGTACAGCCGACCGAGATCTACAACCTCGCCGCCCAGAGCCACGTGCGGGTCTCCTTCGAGTCGCCGGAGTACACGGCGAACGCCGACGCCCTCGGCACGCTTCGGATCCTCGAGTCGATGCGGATCCTCGGCCTCGGGAGCTCCTGCAAGTTCTACCAAGCCTCGACCAGCGAGCTCTTCGGCAAGGTGCAGGAGATCCCGCAGAACGAGAAGACCCCCTTCTATCCGCGGAGCCCATACGGCGTCGCGAAGCTGTACGCGTACTGGGCGACGGTGAACTACCGCGAGGCGTACGGCCTTTACGCTTGCAACGGCATCCTCTTCAATCACGAATCGCCCCGCCGCGGCGTGAGCTTCGTGACGAAGAAGATCACGGCGACCGTCGCCGGCATCGTGAAGGGCACCGCCTCGAAGCTCTATCTCGGCAACCTCGACGCGAAGCGGGACTGGGGCTACGCGCCGGACTACGTCGAGGCGATGTGGATGATGCTCCAGCAGCCGGAGCCGCGGGATCTCGTCATCGCGACCGGTCACGCACACAGCGTCCGCGAGTTCGTCGAAAGGGCGTTCGCGTACGTCAAGATCGACATCGAGTGGAAGGGCCAAGGCCTGGAGGAGAAGGGAATCGACAAGAAGACCGGCCGCGTACTGGTCGAGATCGATCCTTGGTACTTCCGCCCAACCGAGGTCGACATCCTCGTGGGCGACGCGTCGGAGGCGCGGAAGCGGCTCGGATGGCGCCCGAAGGTCGAATTCCCCGAGCTCGTGGACTTGATGATGCGCGCCGAGTTCGAGCCGGAGCCGACGTTCGTCTTCAAGTGAGATGACGCGCACCATCCACGTCTCGACGGGCGGGCGCGCGCGACGTCCGGTCCTCTCGACCGTAGACTGGCTCGTCGACGCCGGGCTCGACGCCATCGAGCTGAGCTCCGGCGTCGGAGGCGAGGGCCTCCTCGACGGTCTGCGCGCGCGCCGCTCGCGTGCGCGGTTCCAGGTTCACAACTATTTCCCTCCCCCCGACGTACCGTTCGTCCTGAACCTGGCCACGCGCGACCCGGAGCTCGGTCGTGTCGGAATGGAACACTGCCGCCGCGCCATGGAGTGGGCCGTGGAGCTCGGAACGCCGCGGTACGCGTTTCATGCCGGATACCTCCTCGATCCCAGAGTCGAGCAGCTCGGCCGCAAGCTCGATCGCGCGAATCTCGTCCCGCGCGCCGAGGGGCGAGCCATCTTCGTCGATCGCGTCGGCGAGCTCGCCGAGCACGCCCGCCGCCTCGGCTGCGAGCTCTTGATCGAGAACAACGTCGTCGCCGCCTTCAACCTCGAGTCCTTCGGGTGCGATCCGTTCCTGTGCTCGGAGCCGGAGGAGACGCGCGAGATCCTCGATGCGCTGCCCGACAGCGTCGGCCTGCTGATCGACGTCGCGCACCTCAAGGTCTCCGCGAAGACGCTCGGATACGACCCGCACAGGCTCTTCGAGCTCTGCGGCGATCGCGTCCGCGGCTACCACCTGAGCGACAACGACGGAACGGCCGACTCGAACCACCCCTTCACCGCGGATTCGTGGTTCTGGCCCCACCTCGACCCCCGCGTCGACTACGTCACGCTCGAAGTCTACGTCGACGATGCCGCCGTGCTCCGTGAGCAGGTGCTCTTGGCGCGGCGGATGCTCGGCGACGAGGGGGATCGCGACTGAGCGCACATACCTGCTAGCTTCCGCGCATGTCCCTCTTGGATGACCCGTCCCTCGCCCGGTACGTCGCGCGACAGCTCTCGAGCTTCTTCCCCGACAGGACGGTCGAGCCCTCGGAGATCGAAGAGGCGGTGGTCGTCGCCTCGCAGAGGTTCAGCCGGTGCTTCTCACGCCTCCGCGTGAAGTACGCCACGCCACGCGTGAACCACCTCGTGACGGACCAGTACGCGGTCTTCCTCTATTACCTGTCGAACACGCTGTTTCGCGGAGGAAGTACCGAGCTCGCTGGTAAGACGTACGCGCTGAACAAGGCGCTCCACGCGGCGGACCTGTTCTACGAAGTCGAGTTGCCGGAGGTCTTCGCCCTCCAGCATCCCGTCGGCACGGTGATCGGCCGCGGGACGTTCTCGAACTACCTCTTCGTCTACCAGCGGTGCAGCATCGGCTCGAGCCTCGAGGGCGACTACCCGGTCTTCGCCGAAGGCGTCGTGATGTTCGGCGGCTCGGCGGTCATCGGGAAGTGCAACATCGGACCGAACACCTGGCTGTCCGTGGGGACCGTCGTGATGGACCAGGACACGCCCGGCAACTGCGTGGTGTTCGGACGCAGCCCGAACCTCGTGATCAAGCCGACGAGGCGGGACGTCATCGCCGAGATGTTCAAGGCGCGGTGACGGACGGCCGCGCGCTCGCGCTCGGCCAAACGCCCGAGGTCGCGCAACGACACGCCTCCGCCGCAACCTGCAAGCCGCCGTGCTAGCGTGCGGCTCGTGCGAACACTGAAAGAGCTGTTTTCGATGGATGGGTGCGTCGGCATCGTGACCGGCGGCGCGGGCCACATCGGCCTCGCCTGCGCCGAGGCCTTAGCGGAGCTCGGGGCGAAGGTCGCGATCGTCGATCGAATGCCCGAGGCCTGCGAAGCCCGTGCGAAGGACATCGCCTCCCGGTTCGGCGTCGACACGCTCGCCGTGCCCGTCGACCTGAGCTCGGCGGACGAGTGCCGTTCGACCATCACGCGCGTGCTCGATCACTTCGGGCGGCTCGACGTGCTCGTCAACAACGCGGCGCTCACGGGTGGCAGCGGCATCAAGGGCTACGCCGTTCCGCTCCCCGAGCAGAGCCTCGAGGCGTGGGAAGCCGCCTTGCGCGTGAACCTCACCGCGCCGTTCCTCCTGTCGCAAGCGGCCTTCTCGGCGCTCGCCGAGCGAGATGGCGCGATCGTGAACGTCGGATCGATCTACGGGTCCGTCGGGCCGAACCCCGCGCTCTACACCGGGACGACCATGGGCAACCCGACGGCGTACGGCGCGACGAAGGGCGGGCTCTTGCAGCTCACCCGTTACCTCGCCACGACGATGGCGCCCAAAGTCCGCGTGAACTGCCTGAGTCCGGGCGGAGTCGCTCGCGGACAGCCCGAGGCCTTCGTGAAGCGATACGTCGCCGCCACCCCGCTCGGGCGCATGGCTACCGAGGAGGATTTCAAAGGCGCGTTCGCCTTCCTTGCGAGCCGCGCCTCGGCGTACGTCACCGGCCAGAACCTGCTCGTCGACGGCGGCTTCACCGCCTGGTGAACGCCGCCGAGCGGCACTCACGTCAGGCGCTGGAACCCCGAGTGCTTCACGGGCCCGCGGAGGCGCGTGGCGACGTCGCCCTTGCGCACGGCGTCGGCGACCGAGCGGAAAGCTTCCGCGCAGGCCGCGACGTACGCGTCGACGATGGCCTCGTCGTGCGCATACGACGCGTAGAGCTGCGTCGATGCGATGTACCCGCGGTCGAGCATGAGCTGGTTGAAGTAGGTCGCGGCCGCTGCCGGATCTTCGCAGACGAAAGAGAAGTGCCCGAGCGGGTCGATCCCGCCGATGTGGATCTCGATGCCTGCTGCTGCGGCCGCGTCGGCCCAGCCCTTCTTCGCCTTCTTGCCGACCTCGATCAGATGCGCGGGCACGTTGCGCGCGCGGTGCTTCTCGAGGGTGGCGAGCGCCGCGCTCGGACCAACGCGCTCCGTCCAGTAGGTGCTCGAGATGAACGTCTTCTGCGCGGCCTCCATGACGTCGCGCCTGCCGACGAGCGCGGCCATCGGGTAGCCGTTGCTCATCCCCTTCGCGAAGGCGGCCAGATCCGGCTCCACGCCGAACGTCATGTGGATGCCCCCGGTGTTCATGCGGAACCCCGAGGTGACCTCGTCGAAGACGAGAACGGCGCCTATCTTCCTTGCGATGTGGCGAACCTCTTCGAGGAAGCCCGGCGCGGGCCCGCGATCGCGCGCAGGCTCCATGACGATGGCCGCGATCTCGCGGCCCGCTCGGTCCGCGATCTCGCGGAGCTCCTGGATCTCGTTGTAGCGGAACGGGAGCATCGTCCCCGCGAGCCCGCGGGGAACGCCGTTCGGCTCGAGCCCGGCCAAGAGATGGCCGTCGAGCGCGCCCTCCTTGAGGTTCGCTGCCAGGTACCAGTCCGACCAGCCGTGGTACCCGCAGAAGGCGATCTTGTCGCGTCCCGTCGCGGCCCGCGCGATCCGGACGGCGATGGCCATGATCTCTCCGCCACATCGCGCGTAGCGGACCATCTCCGCCCACGGATGCAGCTCGACGAGCAGCTCCGCGAGCCTGACCTCCTCGGGGCAGTTCAGCGTGGCCATGGATCCGGCGTCCACGGCGCGCTTCACCGCCTCACCGACGTCGGGGTCGGCGAACCCGAGGATGCACGTGCCGACGCCGAAATGGCTGACGTCGACGTACTCTCGTCCATCGAGGTCCCAGACGCGCGCGCCGCGCGCCCTGTCGTAGTACGCAGGCCACTGATCGGGCAGGAACATCTCCGGCCGCTTGGAGAGAAGCTGCGTTCCGCCCGGGATGAGCGTCTTCGCCTTGCGATACAGGTCTTGCCCCTTGCCCATGGCCTTTTCCTCTCGTCGAACGGTCGGATTCCGCCGCCTCGTCAGATGTCCTTCACCGGGAACCCGGCGTTCTTGAGAGCCGCGCGCACCCGCGGCGGGTTGTTGTCGCCGAAATGGAACAAGCTCGCGCACGCGACGGCGTGCGCGCCGGCCCTGAACGCCTCCACCAGGTGACCGTAGTTGCCCGCGCCACCGCACACGATGACGGGCTTCTTCGTCACGCCCGCGACCGTCTTGACGAGCTCGAGGTCGAAGCCCTGCATCATGCCGTCGCGATCGATCGAGTTGACGAAGATCTCCCCTGCCCCGGCCGCGTCGAGGCGCCGGACGAGATCGACGAGCCCGATGTCCGCCCGTCGACGACCGCTGTGCGTGTACACGGCGTAGCTTCCGCCCTCCTCGCGCACGTCGATCCCGGCCACGACGCACTGGCTGCCGAACGTGCTCGCCACGCCGGCGACGAGCTCCGGATCGAGCACGGCCGCGGTCGTGATCGCCACCTTGTCCGCGCCGGCGGCGAGAGCGCGGCGTACATCCTCGATCGTGCGGATACCGCCCCCGAAGGTGAACGGCATGAACGCCTCCTCCGAGACCTTCTCGAGGATGTCGAGCGACGGCGGCCGCCCTTCGTTCGTAGCGTCGATGTCGAGGAAGACGAGCTCGTCGGCCGCTTGCGCGTTGTACACGCGCGTCGCCATCACGGGATCGCCGGTGTCTCGGAAGTTCTCGAACCGCTTGCCCTTCACGCACCTCTTCCCGCGCAGCAAGAGGACCGGGATCACGCGCTTCTTCAGCATGGTCGTACGCTGGGCCTACGAGGACTTTCCGTCCCACGCCGCGAAGCTCTCGAGGATCGCGAGGCCGCCCGCCTGGCTCTTCTCGGGGTGGAACTGACAGCCGATGACGTTGCCGCGTCCGACGATGGACGCGAACCGGACGCCGTACTCCGAAGTCGCGATCACGTCCGCCTGTACGTCCGCGACGAAGTGGAAGCTGTGCACGAAGTAGTAGTCGACGGGCCTCTTCACCGCCGCGAGCGCCGGATGCTTCTTCTCGAAGGTGACGTTGTTCCACCCGACGTGGGGGACCGGATACTCATCGCTCGCCTCGAAAGGAACCACCTTGCCGGGCACGAAGCCGAGACCTTCGTGCTCGCCGAATTCGAAGCTCTTCGACGCGAGCATCTGCATCCCGAGGCAGATCCCGAGCAGCGGCTTGCCCGCCGAGACGTGCCGCACGAGGGGCTCGACCCAGCCGCGTGCACGGAGATTCGCCATCGCCTTCCCGAAGGCGCCGACGCCCGGCAGGATGACGTGAGAGGCCTCCTCGAGGCGCGCCGGATCCGAGACGACCTCCACCTCGACACCGACGTAGTCGAGCGCGTTCCGAAGGGAGCGGAGGTTACCGACGCCGTAGTCGAGGATCGCCAGCATCGAGGGTCAGTCACAGACGGGGAGGCGCCGCTTGCGGTTGTCCTCGCGGTACCACTTGTCGAAGTCCCAGGTCTTGTTCGCGTGCTCGACGCGACTGTAGTCGTGGTGGTACGGGTGCACCTCGGTCGCGCGCACGATCTCGTTGAACTCGTCCTCCTCGAGACCGAGGTACTCGAGAAGGATGTCGAGCGACGGCGGCCGCTTCCCCTCCTGCGCGATGTACGGAAGCGCGTCCTCCGGCTGCATCCTTCCGTTCCGGATGTGGAACGCGGAGATCTGCGTGATCCGTGAGTAGCCGCGCTTCAAGAACTTGATGTAGTCGCGCGCGCCCTGCATGAAGCACTCGATCTTCTCGCCGTGCCCGTTGATCTCGGACGGCACGCCTTCGAGTTCGTCGGGCTCCCAACCGAGCTCGCGTTTGATGACCTCGGCGTTCTTCGTGTAGTCCCACGGGATGAAGCTGCCGAGGCAGACGCTGCAGTAGCCGATACGCTTCAGCTCTTTCAGCGACGGGTAGGTGTAAGGGATGAGGTCCCGGCGATCGATCGGATCCTCGGGAGTGTTGATCATCCCGTACATGTCCTCGGCCGTGATGCCGAGGTTCCGGACCATGTTGAACTTGGTCTCGTCCTCGTACTCGATCTCGTCCTTCAGGTAGTTGTAGTAGTGCGAGATCTCCGCCAGCGGCTCGCCCCAGAAGATGAGCGGGATCTCGAACTTGACCGCGACGCGCAGCGGATACGTGTAGATGCCCGAGTGGCAGTGCCAGCAGAAGTCCGTCTTGCGACGGAACGCCTCGAGCATCACACGCTTCACGATCTTCCAGTTCGGAGTGAACTCGAGCACGTCGACGCCGAGCTTCTTGAACGTGCGCTCGTTGTTCTTCTGGATGGTCGGCCTCATGAAGCCGTGGTTGAAGCGCACCACCAGCGGCTTCACGCCGTACTCCTTCATCAGGTAGTAGAGCTGGAACGTCGAGTCCTTCCCTCCGCTGAAGGGGACGATGCAGTCGTAGTCCCCCTTCCCGCGGTACTTCTCGATGAGCGCGTCGAGCAGCCGCTTGCGCTCGGCCCAATCGATCTCCTTCTTGTACTCGGCGGAGCGGCAGATGTTGCAGATGCCCTCGGCGTCGTACTCGATGGTCTCGTACGTCTCCGGGAGGTGGCAGCGCTTGCAGCGCTTCAGATCGGTGGTGCTCGGGTTCATGCAGCGAACCTCATCGACGCGTGCGGAGGGTTCGGCGCCGCGTGCCCGCATACCGAACGCCCCCGGACGAACCCGGAGGCGACGGTCGTGGGATCGACGTCATCTCCGGCGAAGGGGTACACCAGCCGAACCGCTGGATCCAGTGATGCGAGGGTGCGCCCCCAAGGATCGAGTCGGGCGTCGCTCACATGCGAGGCGACTCGATTTCGAAGAGGTTCTTCGAGTGGAAACGCAGCTCGACCGGATTGCCGGTGATGGCACGCATCACCTCCAGACGCCGAGCAATCGCTCGGCGATCGAAGCCCGGGAACTTTCCCCGAGCCATCCGCGCCGAACGATACCGTCGCGGTGACAGCGGGCGCACGAGGCTCTTCGCACGCTCGACCGCCTCGGAGGCCATCTCCGCTGCGCGCAGCTGGCGGTCGGACGGCGCGGGCGTAGCACTCAGCGTCGCGGCTGCCTCCTCGAGGACCTCGAGAAAGCCCGGGAAACACTCCTTCCTCTCGAAATTGACGAAGAGACGGCGGGCGAGCTCGGGATAATCGTCCACCGGTCCGAGCCCGACTTCACGGCCCTCGAGCGCACCGAGCACCGCCTCGATCGCCTGCTGCTCGGTCGTGCAGCGTTCGCCCACCACGTTCGGCAGATAAATCTCGCGTTCGGGATCGGGGAACGGAACGTACGTGACGACCGGCCGCCCGAGCAGGTGTGCCTCGAGCCCCGTCGTGCAGCCATCGTGAATCATCACGCGGCACGCGAGCAGCCACGGTGCGACCGTGCCCTCGCGCACGACTCTTATGTTCGAGACACCTCCGAAGACCCCCTTGTAGTACTCGACGTCGTCGGTGGGGTGAGGCCGCAGGACGAACGTGACGTCCGGTCGTGCGGCCGCCAGCTTGTGCACGAGCTCCACGTAGGCCGGGAGCGTCCGCGCGAGGCGTGCCCATGCACCGACGAACGCGAGGCGCTTCGGGATGTCATCCACCTCGTAGCCGAAGGCCTCCTTCGAGAAGCTGTTCGCCATCCCTTCCGGGTTCGCGACCCAGCTGAAGTTCGAATTGATGAGGACGAAGTCGCCGAACCGGCGCTTCAACGCCTCTGCCTCCTCGGCGTAGAGCCCGCGCCATCGCTCGCGGAAGAGATCGAAACGGGGATGTCCCGTCGTACGCACGCGGTCCGGCGCAGGCGCGTCGCGCAGGTAGAACTCGCGCTGCAAGTCGCCCCACGTACAGAGGTAGTCGTCGGGGGCGAACTGGCTCGGCTCGATCTGATAGAGCAGGTTGTGCCGCAGGCTCTCCGGGTCCGTCGGGAAGACGGCCCCTTCCTCGCCGAGGAAGACCACGCGCGCCCCGTTCGCCTTCGCCGCACGGTACTCGACGGGGTTCCGGGCGTTCGGAAACATCATGTGCTTCCCCGTCAGGAGAGCTCCTTTGATCTGACGGGAGAGCCGGTAAATCGCGAAGGCGTGGCCGATGAAAATCCGATAGCGCCGTCGCGCAAAGAGCGCAGCGAGCGCGAGGCGGAAGTCGAGCTCTCGGGCGATCGTCTCGATGGGACAGAGGACGTTGATCCGCTGGGTCATGGCGGTCGCCGCGCACGACGCGCGAGCAGGCCCCGGCCGCGTCTCAGAACAGGCGCTTGGACCAGGTGTCCGGAGTCTTCTCGTTGATGATCTCGAGATCGAGGTGGTACTTGAACGGCCGCGGTCCGCGCGTGCGGATGTAATCGATCATCTGCCGGAGACCGTCCTCGAGCTTCACCTTCGGCTGGTAGCCGAGGAGCTTCCTCGCTTTGTCCGCCGAGCAGTTCGCCAGGTAGACCTCCTGAGGACGTCCGCGCGTGTAGTTGATCTTCAGAGGGAAGCCGATGAGCTTCGCGATCGTCGCGGCGAGCTCGTTGATCGTGATGAACTCGTCGTCCGGCCCGATGTTGATCACCTGGCCGACGCACGCGTCGTCGAACGCCATCTGCTTGAGCGGCGCGACGTCGTCGGAGATGAAGCTGAAGCAGCGCTTCTGGTTGCCGTCACCGTAGATGTACGGCTGGCGCCCCTGCAGCATCAGGTTGATGAAGATGCTCGCGACGTTGCGATACGGATCGTCGTACTTCTGACGCGGGCCGATGATGTTGTGAGGGACCGCGATCACCCACTCCATGCCGTGCGTCTCGGCGAGGTTCCGGAGGAGTAGCTCGGAGGTGTACTTGCCGATGCCGTACGGGTCCTGGGGCCGCGGCTCCATGTCCTCGGTGAACGGGACCTTGTTCGTCCCGTACCGGGCCATCGACGAGCACATCACGAAACGGCGAACCTTGTTCGCGATCGCCGCCGAGATCATGCCCGTCGAAGCGGTCACGATGTTCTGCGTGACCATGTGCGGGGAGAACACACTCAGGCCTTCGTAGGCCGTCGCAGCGCAGTGATAGACGACGTCGACACCCTTCATGTGGGTGACGAGCCGCCCGAAATCGTTGCAGTCGTACTGATAGAACTCGACGCCCGCGGGGACGTTGTCCAGGTAGCCACCGATCATGTTGTCGATGCCGATGACCTCGTGCCCGTCCGCGAGAAACGCGTCGGCGAGATGGCTACCGAGAAAACCGGCGACCCCCGAGATGAAGATGCGCTGCTTGCCCACGGCGTGCCTCCGTCCCTTCCTTTGGTGCCCGACGAGGGCTTGGAGTTCGAGTCTTCTACCGGACCAGGGCGCGCATTTCCAGCGCTTGCGTAGGTGCGGGGGCCCGCGATAAGAGCGATCGTGGTCGCGAACTCGCTATCCCGGGGTGTGCTGAAGCGCCTCCGGGCGCCAATGATGACGGAGCCCACCTACAGGCTTCTTCGAGCCGTCGCCAACAGCCGGGGGAGCCGGGGCAGCGCTCGGTACGGGTTCGAGCTCGACCTTTCGCCGCTCGGGCTCCGCTGCGAGGAGCTACGTACGTACCGGCTCATCGATTGGAGGTCTCGGCTCCCGTCGCGAGCTGGCACGCATCGACCACGGGTGCTCGGACCGCGCGTCGATCGTCGTACCCACGGGGCGGTGCGGTACGATGCGGCGCAAGGTCACTCCACCGCCGTCCGTCCACGCGTCGTTCGGACCGCGACGTTCCGAGCACGGATGGAAGGGCGATCGTCACGAGAGACTCGCACGCACAGGAACGCCCGACGCGGCATGACGCTCGAATGATGAGCCGCGGGCCACACTTCCATCACTCGTCCTCCGGTGGGGCTCGCCGCCCGTCCAACTTCGCCATCACCGGTGTGGCAGGCGGGGTGGCGCCTCGTCACCTGGATGCGATCTTCGCCACGGGCTCGCGACTCATCGCTGCCCTCGATCCGAACGATTCGGTCGGGGTGCTCGACGCGTATGACCTCGACGTTCCATTCTTCACCGACGTCGACCAGTTCGACCGCTACCTCGAGAGCCTCCGGCACGGGCCGGAGGAGGAGCGCCTGCACTGGCTGTCCGTTTGCTCGCCGAACTACCTACACGACGTGCACTGCCGCCTCGGGCTCCGCCTGAGGGCCGACGTGATCTGCGAGAAGCCGATCGTCATCGACCCTCGGAACCTCGACGAGCTCGCAGAGCTCGAGGGTGAGACGGGCCACCGCGTCTGGACGGTCCTCCAGCTCCGCACGCACGAGCGCTTGGTCGCTCTACGAGAGGACCTGAGGCGTTCGGGACCGAGCCACTACCGTGTGACCCTCACGTACGTGACGGCGCGCGGACGCTGGTATGACGTCTCGTGGAAGGGAAACGTCGAGAAATCGGGCGGGATCGCCGTGAACATCGGCGTGCACATGTTCGATCTGCTCGTCTGGCTTTTCGGCGCCCCTGTGGCGTATCGCGTGCACCTGCACGACCCACGACACATGGCCGGCATGCTCGAGCTCGAGCAAGCGCAGGTCGCGTGGTTCCTCTCGATCGACGAGCGAGACCTCCCCGTGGCGACGCGCACCGCACGGCGCAGGACGTACCGCGCGATTGCCATCGACGGCACCGAGATCGAGCTCTCGGACGGCTTCGCGGAGCTCCACACGCGCGTCTACCAGCGAACGCTCGCAGGCCAAGGCTTTGGAATCCAGGACGCACGCGCGTCCATCGAGCTCGCGCATCGCATTCGCCACGCCCCCGTCGAGCGCGCACGCGACGTAGTGCATCCACTCCTCCGGCGGTGACCTCGTTCACGCGGCCCCGGAGGCGATCACGAGCTACCGTCCAGGAACCGATGATCCACCCCAGCGCCATCATCGACGAGGACGTCTCCATCGGACCGGAGACGAACATCTGGCACTTCTGTCACGTCTCGCGCGGCGCGACGATCGGCCGAGGTTGCACGCTCGGACAGAACGTCTTCGTCGGGGCCGGTGTTCGCATCGGCGACCACGTGAAAATCCAGAACAACGTCTCCATCTACGAAGGCGTCGAGCTGGACGACTGGGTCTTCTGCGGGCCGTCGTGCGTCTTCACGAACGTGCTCGCGCCGAGGTCCGAGATCAGCCGGCGCGGGCACTACGTTCGGACGAAGGTCGGCCGAGGCGCCACCATCGGCGCCAATGCCACGATCGTCTGCGGCGCGACGATCGGACGGTACGCGTTCGTCGCTGCGGGCGCCGTCGTCACGAGGAGCACCGTCCCGGACTATGCGCTCGTGGCCGGCGTCCCCGCGCGACACAAGGCTTGGATCAGCCGTCACGGCCACGTGCTCGGGAAACCGGACGCCTCGGGGATCATGCGCTGCCTCGAGTCGGGCTGGCGCTACCGCGAGGTCGAGCCCGGTGTCGTGCGCTGCCTCGATCACGACGAGGAGGCGCCCTTGTGAGCGTGACCATCCGCCGCGCGAACGTAACCGACGTGCCGACGATCCTTGCGCTGATCCGCGAGCTGGCGGCGTACGAGCGCGAGCCCGACGCCGTCGTCGCGACCGAGGCCGATCTCCTGCGCGACGGATTCGGCCCCTCGCCCGCCTTCCACGTGTTGCTCGCCGAGCTCGGCGGGGAGACGGTCGGCTTCGCCCTCTGGTTCTTCACGTTCTCCACGTGGCGTGGGCGCCGCTGCCTATACCTAGAGGACTTGTTCGTGCGCCCCGAGCATCGCGGTCGAGGCGTGGGCCTCGCGTTGATGCGCGAGCTCGCTCGCGTGGCGGTCGACGAAGGGTGCGCCCGCTTCTGCTGGCAGGTTCTCGACTGGAACGAGCCGGCCATCGCCTTCTACGAGAAGCTCGGCGCCCGCTTTCACCGCGAATGGCTGTCCGTCCGCATCGAGGGCCGAGCGCTCGTCGACCTCGCGTCCGCGTAGCACACTACCCACTGGCCTCGATCTCAACGAGGGCCGGGGTGGGATCGACATGCAGAGGACTCTAGGCGCGCTCTCCCGCATCGTCGGGCGGCTCGTGACCGCATTTCTCTTCCTCGGGGCGTGCTCCGACGCGACACCGGCCAGCCCGGACGCCGGGGACGACGGAGGGGACCGTCGTGGCGGCAATCGGGCCCGAAGGCGGTACACTGGCCCACCCGTCCGGTGCGCGCGTCGTGCTGCCCGGCGGTGCTGGTGAAGTTCGTGAATCCTCCGCCGGGTGGAGGCACGAGCGCCGAGTTGACCTTCACGATCGCCAGTGATGCCCCCCCAGGCGTCACGTGCCGCACGAAGCGCGTGCAGCTCGACTGCACAGTCGACGAGAGCGTCGAGCAGAACGTGAAGTTCTGGCCCGTCATGTATCCGATGCCCGGCGGAACGGTCGGAGGAGCCATCGCCACCAACAGTGCGGGGCTTTTGGACTACTTCCTCGCCGTGGACCCTCAGTTCATCGCGGCGAACGAGGCACAGACGACGTACTTCGGGGCTGGGGTCTCTCCCCCCGACGTCGCCCAGATCACCCGCTCCGGCGATGAAATCACCGTCTCCGTCTCCGTACAGCGCGGAACGCCGCCTGTAGGCTGCGTCGGGCCACGCCTCCAGGTGCAGTGCAGCGACTCGACGACGCTGAGCACCGGGCCGTGAAGCGAGCACGAGTCGAAGGAAGAGCCGCGGATCAGAGCGCTACCGCGGGGTCGCGCGCGAGCCCGAGCAGCCGAGCGCGTGCCTCGCCGACGAGATAGAGCGATCCGCAAACCACGACCGCACGGTCGCCTGCCG
>CALFEQ010000066.1 GCA_937949945.1 uncultured Myxococcales bacterium | reverse complement strand
GCTTGCCCGCCTCGCGTGCAGCGAGCAGGGATCGTCCGACTTAGACTCGGACAGTGGTGCCGACGTGGCCCCAGACGGAGCATGAGGGAGCGTGCCGCTGTGAAGAGTCGTAATCCATGTCTCGCCGTCGCTCGGCTCCGTGCACGCGTCGAAGCACAGGTCGACCAGTCGAACTCGCGCTCGCCATTGCAGTGGACGAGGCGCGAGCCCTATACGTGTCGCGATGGTTGCGCAGGGTTGCAGCGTAGTCGTGGTGAACGCATGCGATGCAGCTGCGTCGAGCCCGCATCCGTGCGTTGGCACCACGGACCAGCGGATGGGGAGCGCTCTGCTCCGCAGGACCGGCGATCCTACCGCGCCCATCGATGCGCGACACGACATCGGTTCCTTCGCAATGTAGTGCGCTGTCGGAAGAGCACACGGCGGCCGAGCGAGATGCACATCCACCGAGCGTTGAGATGGGGATCTCAAGCGCGTGACGAGTGCTCACCGTCAGCGTCTGCGGCTCTGACCGGCGCGAACACGAGGCCGTTGTCCTCGCACCGGCTCAGGAAGGGCTCCGCCGTGCTTGCCGCCGCACGCACCCCGGCGATCGGGAAGCACGACATAGGCTCTGCCTTCACCGCCGCTCGTATGGGGCCTGTAGAGTTCCACTCGCGGCCATCGTGAAGCAGAGCCGGATCAGTCTGGAGTCGGCGTGGGCACGGCGGATGCGGTCGAGGGACGCGCAGCGCGTGACGAGCAGGAGGCCCCGACTGACCCGGACTTCTTCGCTCGTGAACGGCCTGGGACCCCACGACTGGGTTCGACGATCCCCCCCACACCGCCGCACGCCCACCGCTTCCTCGCGGCCAGAAACGTAAAAGCCCGGCACCAGGGCCGGGCTTCGTCGGAGCGGGAGATGGGATTTGAACCCACGACGTCCACCTTGGCAAGGTGGCACTCTACCACTGAGTTACTCCCGCAGAGCTCACGGACGCGTCACCGCGTCGCCAGAGCCTAATAGGCCAAGGTTTGGACGACGTCAACACCGGCTCGCGATCTTCTACGCCAGCCACATGGCGACGGCGCAGCTCGGCTTCGGGGCCGGGGCCCCGGGGGGCTGGCCGGCCGGGCTGAAGGTCCCGACGGCGACGGCCCGGCGTGGGCCGGCCGAGATGGGGCGGGCGTGGAGGGCGATGGTCGCGCGCTCGCCCGCGAAGAAGGGGCGGCGGTAGCGGAGCTCGACGGCGCGGGCCAGGAGGGTCTCGGGCTTTTCGAGGACCCCGGCCCGGACGGCGGTGTCCACGACCGTCTCCTCGAACAGGCGCGGGTAGACGAGGGAGTTTACGTGCTGGTTCGAGTCGGTGTGCATCATGCCGAAGACGTGGTCGCGCACCGGCTCGAGGGTGTGGCCGGCCACGAGGTCTTCGGCCGGCTCGAACGGGTGCTCGTCTTCGGGGACGGCGGGGATGCCAGGAAGGTCGAGCCGCGTGACCTTGCGCTCGGCGGGCGGGGCGAACGGGCGCGTGACGACGTGCTCGGCGTAGAGGCGGCCGACGACGACGCGCTCGGCGTCGGGGGCGGGCGGGGGCGCGAGCGTCATCGCGATCGGGGCGCGCGCCTCGAGCCACATGTTCAGGAAGATGCGCTCTCCGCCTGCTTCGCGAGCGAGGCGCCACGTGCCCGAGACGCGGACGGGGACGTGGACGCTGAAGGGGCCGTCTTCGCCGGTGATGACGAGGCGGCGCAGGATCGGGAGGATGCCTTGCGCGCGGAAGACCTCGATTTTATCGTCGCTGCCGAGGGCGCGCCAGACGGCGCCGAGGCCGGGCATCAGCGTCGTGAGCTGCACGCGGCCGTCCTGCGTGACGTCCTCGTAGCGCGGGTACAGCTCGGCGGTCGCCGAAGACTCGTAGCCGCGCGCGGGAGGGAGCGGCGGGATCTCGCACGACGGCCAGCGCTGGGGCGTCACCTCCGGCGTCGCGACGCGCGGAGTGGGCACGGCGCTCGTCGGAGCTTCGGAGCGTGCGGCTTCGGAGCGAGGCGCGTCGCCGTTCGACGACTTCAAAGGTAGAACCCCATCGCGGCGTGGCTCACGATCGAGCCTTCGTCTGGATCGATCGTCTGCTCGTAGTGATGGACCTCGCCGCGGGCGCTCGGCTCGATCGTGCGGAGGAGCGAGTAGACGGGGGCGAGGCCGCAGACGCGACGCGTGTCGAGGTCGGCGTAGACGTGCTCCCAGAAGGCCTCGGCGTCCACGCGGCTGGCGCGGGCGAGCGACTCGCGATCGGTCCGGTCGAGCTCGCTGCGCTCCTTCTCGTCGAACGGTCGCGGATCGCCGAAGCGGGGACCGACGTGCGCGAGGTCGGCGCCGGCGATGACGACGGCGCGCTTCCTCTCGACGATCTTCCGTACCGCGTCGAGGAAGCGCATGACCGATCGCGAGCGGGAAGGGGAGGCGCCGGTGCTCTGCTGCTCGCCGAGCCCGGCGAGGATCGGGACGATGCGCGCCTTTCGGCCCTGCAGCCCGAGCAGGTGACGGAGGAAGACGGCCTGGAACTCGAGCGAGTGCTCGCGTTTGTGGTTGAAGAGATCCGCGTACGGATCGAAGTCGCAGGCCTGGGCGATCGCGTCGATCGCGTCGAAGTCGGCCTCCATCGGGCCGAGCGGCGTGGCGAACGTCTTGCGACAGAGCGCGAACGGCTCGCGCATCGGCGCGTGCGACGTGCCGAAGAGGATGAACGTGTCGACGTCCCTCGGCAGCGCTTCGGCGAGCGCGCGGTACGCGGCGCCGTAGCAGCGCGCGCCGCGCCAGGGATCGATGTGCGGAGCGACGAGACCGACGAGCCTCGACGACGAGGACGACGAGCGCGATGCGTCGGTCGTGCCGTTGGTGCCGTTGGCGCCGTTCGTACCGCTCGCCGGTCCTGCCTTGGCCGTGTCCGCCTTCTTGCCTTTGCCCTCGCGAGGCCGCGTGCCGAGGCACTCGGTCTCGATGTAGGCCGCGAGCTCGACCGGATCGTCGTAGTAGGCGCCGCCCGCGTGCGACGCCTCGCGGACGGGGGAGGCCGCGAACTCGCGCTCGATGCGGGCGCGCTCACGCCGGTACGGTGCGCCGTCGACGAAGAGCGCCTCCTCGAGCTCGGTCGCGAGCTTGACGACGATTTCGACCGGGATCGTCTCGCCCAGCTCGTTCGACGCCTCGCGGGCGATCTGCTCGCACGTGAGCGCGCCGGTGAAGCGCCCGACGATCGGCACGACCGCCATGGGGAGGACGGCGTGCGACAGCGCCACGCCCTGCGTATCGCGGAGCATGAGGGCGCGTCCGAGACGGCGGTCCTGGACGACGATGGTTTCGATGGGGCGGAGGCGCGGGCGGGAAGAAGCCGAAGCCACGGTGTACTATTTCGTATCTTAGTCGGGCCGACGCTACGAGAAGGACCGTATGCCGCGCCGCTCGAGCTCGTCTGCCTCATCCTCGCGCGACGAAAAGCGTGGCGAAGATCGCGGTGATGGCGGCGAAAGTCGCGGTGCGCTCGCCGAGCTGCGAGCGCTCTACGCGAAGATCGACGCGGAGCTCGAGGGCTGGCGATGCGACGCGAGCACCGATTGCTGCCGTTTCGGGGTGACCGGACGCGAGCCGTACCCGACGGCGGTGGAGCTCGCGGAGCTCGAGCGCGCCGTTCGGGCGCGCGGCGGGATCCCGAAGCGGCGCACGCTTCCGGTGGCGGGAGAGCGACGCTGCACGCTGCTCGGCGACGACGGGCGCTGCATCGTCTACGCGGCTCGTCCGTTCGGGTGCCGGACGTTCTTCTGCGAGCGCGCGAGCGGCCCCGTCGGCGAGCGCGCGCCGTCGGGCTTGCCGCGCGACGCGATCTCCGCCGTGGCGAGCGAGATCGCCTCGCTCTCCGCCCGCTTCATGCCGGCCGATCCCGGACCGCGACCGCTCTCGCGCGCGACCGCCGCGTGGGAGAGCGGCGCGCTCCGCAAGAAGGAGCGACCGAGGCGCGGGCGGCGCTGAGCGGCCCACATCGGGGAGCCGGCGCGTCACGGATCGCCCATAATCCCGGCGTGCTCACGGGGCCCCTGCGGCGGTTTCTACGCGTGATCCGGTCGGCGGTCGTCGCTCCGCCGCTCGTCGGGGCCCTCTACGTCCTCTTGCTCGCCGTAGGGGCCGGCTCGGGCCGGGAGGCGCACGAGGCCGCCGCCCGTGACGTGCGTCACGCGAAGCTGGTCGAGGCGTTCGTCGCGCAGCACTACGAGGCCGAGCTCGTGCGCACGAAGCTCGCCGTCGTCGCGGCGGCGATCGGGCTCGGCATCGTCATCGGCTTCGTCGCAGAGCTGCTCGTCCGGATGCGCCATCCGCTGCCTCGCCTCGTGCGGCGATCGTTCGTGGGCGCGCTCGTCGAGTCGGTCCTCGTCGTCGCGACGCTGCACTCCGCGTTCGTGCTCTGGGGGATGGCGGACGCCCCGCAGCTCTACGCCACGCGCTGGTACGCACGCGGCGGGCTTCCTCGGACGGTGCAGGTGCTCGCGACGGACGTCCTCGGAACCCGCGGGGTCGTGCTCGCCACGGCCGCGCTCGCGGTCGCCTACGTTCGGCCGACGCGCATCGCGTACCTCGCCCGACGCGCGCTCGTGCTGCTCCGACGGCCGCTCCGCATCGCGGCGCTCTCTGCGGGGCGAAAGAGCATCGCTCCGATCGCGGTGCTCGCCGTCGCGGCGGCGGCACTCGCCGACGCGCCCGCGCCCGCGGAGGCCGGGCAGGAGCCGCAGGGCCCCCGCGCTCCGGAAGGCCGAGAGCCGCCCAACGTGCTCGTCCTCGGGGTGGGCTCGTTGCGGAACGATCGGCTCGACCCGCGCGTCGCGCCGAACCTCTCGCGCCTCGCCGAGCGCGGGACGCGCTTCGATCGCGCGTACGTGTCGATCCCGCGCACGTTCCCGTCCTGGGTGACGATCCTGACGGGGCGCCACCCGCACCACCACGGGATCCGTTCGACGTTCCCGACGCCGGAGGAGCGGGCGAAGGAGCTCGACGCGCTGCCGGGCCGCTTCGCGCGGGCGGGGTATGCGACGAGCGTCGTCGGCGACTGGGGCGCGGACGTCTTCGGTCGCGTCGATCTCGGCTTCGATCGGGTGCAGGCGCCGGCGCTCGACTTCCGCCGGATCGCGCGCAGCGGAGTCCTCGAGCGAGAGACGCCGCTCCTGCCGCTGCTCCGTTCGCGTCTCGGGCGGAAGCTCTTCCCGGCGATGCACGAGCTCCCTGCGGCCGGCGATCCGAACCTCGTCGCCGACGACGTCGAGGCCGCGCTCCGTGCGGTCCGCAAGGGCCCCTTCTTCCTGACGGCGGTCTTCTCGACCCCGCGCGCTCCGTACGCCGCGCCCGCGCCGTACTACGGGCGCTACACCAGCTCGGCATACCGAGGCCGCTACAAGTACCAAGCGTCGCTCGGGAGCGCGTCGGAGATTCCGCCCGACGACGAGGACGTGCGGCAGATCCGTGCGCTCTACGACGGCGCGGTGACGGCCGTCGACGACGCCGTCGGGCGCGTCCTCCGCACGCTCGACCGCCTCGGGCTGTCGGGCCGGACGATCATCGTGCTCACAGCGGATCACGGCGAGACGCTCTTCGATGACGGCCACGGCCACGGGCACGGCGACCACCTCTTCGGCGACGAGGGCACGCACGTCCCGCTCGTCATCTACGATCCGCGGCTCGGCGCGAACGCCGCCGGCTCGAGCGCCGAGGCGAGCAAGGACGCGCCGGCCGGACACCGCGTGGCGAGCATCGTCCGCGACGTGGACATCGCGCCGACGCTCTACGAGCTCGCCGGGATCGCGTCACCGCCGGACCTCGACGGGCGGTCGCTCGTGCCCGCGCTCCGCGGCGAGCCTCTCGAGCCGCGATGGGCGTACGCCGAGACCGAGCTCTGGCTCGAAGAGGAGATCCGGGCGCTGCCGTCCGAGCTCCGCTTGCCCTATCCGGGCGTCGAAGGGCTGGTCGAGATCTCCGGGCACGATCCGGAGATCGTGCTCCGGCGCGAGATGGTCGGCACCACGCTCATGGCCCGTCACAGGATGGTGCGCGACGAGCGCTGGAAGCTCCTCTACGTTCCGACGCGACGCGGCGTCCGCTACATGCTCTTCGACACGGAGACGGACCCGGGCGAGACCACGGACGTCGCGGCTCGGCATCCCGAGCAGGTCGCGCGCCTCCGCGCGGAGCTCTGGGCGTGGATGCTGAAGGACCCGCTCGTGGAACGGAAGGACGGCTACCTCGTCCCGCGCGCGGCGCGCGGCGCGAAAGGAGAGGCGCGATGACGCCGGCGTCGGTCCTGCCCGGAGGAGGATCGCTCGCATGAGCGCGCTCGGCGTGGTCGCGCGGGGCTTCGCCGCGATGCTCGCGGTCGCGTCCGGTGCCATCGCGTGGCGCTTGGGCGGAGGCGCCGACGCGACGGCGCGCCCTCCTCGCGCCGTGGCCGGTGCGGACGCGACCGCGTCGTCCGGCGCGCTCGACGCGGCGCAGAGCGAGGAGGCCTACGAGGTGGCCGTCCGCCTCGTCGAGCTCACGAAGCAGGCGCGGTTCGAGATGTCGAGCGCGGACGCGGCGCAGAACGTGCTCCGCGCGCACGGCGGCCGGCGGCCTCCGTACCTCGAGCTCGCCGGTGACGCCGCGCGCTTCGTCTCGATGGCGACGCTCCGGACGAAAGCGACGCAGATCCCGTGGTCGCCGCCCGTGGGCAGGGAAGCCAAGGTGTTCGACGCGCGCGCGGGGAAGATGCGCGAGGGCACCTTCGACCAGCGCGAGGCGCTCGTGTCGACCGTGCCGGGGAGGATCGCGTTCCGCGTCGCCGTCCCACGAGCCGCGCGGCTCACGTTCGCGGAGGGCACCCCGAACGCGACCCAGCAGCCAATCGTGTTCACGGTGACGGTGGTCGACGCGATGGGCTCCTCGAAGGAGGTCCATCGCGACGTGCTCGCGCCGGGCGCGGCGCCCGAGTGGACCGAGGCGAGCTGCGATCTGTCGGCCTACGCGGGTCAGGAGGTGGAGCTCGTCCTCGCCACCGAGACGGCGCCGCCGGGCGAGGCCTCGCCGAGCCATCCGCCGAAGGGGAAGAAGCCGGCGGGCGCGCGCCAATGGCTCGGTCCGCCCGTCGCGCTGTGGGGCAACCCGACCATCCTCGCGAAGACGACGCCGCGCGTGCCTCACAACGTGCTCTGGATCGTCGTCGACGCGCTCCGCCCCGACGTCATCGCGAGCTTCCACGACGACGCCGAGGACGAAGCGAAGCGCGCGGCGCCGCTGCCTCCGCTCGAGGCGCTGCTGCCCAAGGTCCCCGGGCTCACGCCCGCGATCGACGAGCTCGCGCGGCGTGGAGCGCGCTTCACGAAGGCGTACTCGGCGGCGACGTGGACGCGTCCAGGCACGCTCGCGATGCTCTCGGGCGCGAGGTCGAGCGAGCTCGGGATCGACACGACCGCGTGGAGGCTGAACCCGGCGGACGTGAGCCGCTTCTGGTCCTCCGAGCCGCCGCTCTTCCCGCTCGTGCTCCGGCGTCACGGCGTCACGACGCGCGCGTTCGTGAACGACGTCTTCGTGAGCGGCGACACGCCGTTCGGCCTCGACATGGGGTTCGAGCGCGCCTCTGATCACCGCTACCGGACGCGCGACACGCTCGAGATCACGGAGGACGCGAGGCGTTGGATCGAGCGGAACAAGGACACGCGGTTCTTCGCGTTCGTGCACTTCGCCTCGCCGCGCGAGCCGTGGGAGCCGCCACCCAAGCTGCTCCAGCGCGTCCCGCCGCCGCCCGCCGGACCGAGGGACGCGCTCACGCGGCTCTACATGGCCGAGGCCGCGAAAGACGACGAGGCGATCGGCGCCTTGATGCGCACGCTCGACGAGACGGGATTGCGAGATCGCACCATCGTCGTCGTCACCTCCGACCACGGCGAGACGCTGTCCTCGGCCCACTCGGGCACGAGCGGCCTCGAGCGGACGCCCATCCGCTACCACCACGCCGCCGGCAACTTCGAGGAGACGACGCGCATTCCGATCCTGATCGTGGCGCCCGGCCTGCTGCCGGCGGGGATCGAGGTGAAGTCCCGCGTACGCAGCATCGACGTCGCGCCGACGCTGCTCGACCTGCTCGGGCTCGAGCCCCACCCGCGCATGAAGGGCGCGTCGCTCGTGCCGCTCGCGAAGGGACGGGCCGAGGGCGAGGATCGTGTGATCGTCTCCGAAGGCCGAGGCTCGAAGGCGATCCTCCACGGCCGCTGGCGTCTCGTCGCCCGCGAGGGCGCGGCCCGCGTCGTCGTACAGGGAGGCAAGACGCGAGCGGCCGACTTCGAGCTCTACGATCTGGTCGACGATCCCGGCGAGCGCCGCGACCTCGCCGCGAAGAAGCCCGAGGTCGTCGCGGAGATGAAGGCACGCCTCGAGGCGGCGTTGAGCGACGCGGCCGTGCCGGGGGCGGGCGCGAGCGCGGCGACGGTCGACACGGGGAAGAAGACACCCATCGTGCGCCTTCGCTTCGTGGGCGGAGCGCAGCCTCGCCGCGTGACGGGCACGATCCGGATCGGCGACGCGAAGATCGCGGCGAGGCGCCACGCCATCGAGCCCGTCGAGCTCGGGCAGGACGCGTTCCGTGTGGAGGAGGGCGGGCGCGTCGACATCGCGCTCCGCACGAGCCCGTCGGCGCCGGTCGGCTTCGACATCGTCGTCGACCCGCCGGGCGCGCCGATCACGTGGGAGCTGTGGCTCGACGACAAGCCGTGGCCCGAAGAGGGCGTGTTCGGCGGACCGTACGGCCTCCTGTCGCCGGCGTTGCGCAACGGCGTCGCGAGCGACGAGGCGCGGATCGCGGCCCGCGCAGAGGCGCTCCCGACGATCGACCCTCGGCGGGACGTGGGCCTGTTCGTCGTCCGCGAGCGCTGACGCGAAGCGGAGCTCGTGCGGTCGTTGCCCCGCCGCGTCCGTGGCGCGACGATTCGCCCATGCAGCGGACCTCCGTGGACTCGCCCATCCGCGTCGACTTCCTCCCCGAGAGCGAGCTCCGTCTCCCCGGCCGCCTCGGGATGACGTTCGCGCCGGGCAAGAAGGGCCCGGGCATCGACGTGCGTTGGGCGCGCGACCTGCGGACGGATCTCACGGCCATCAAGGAGCAGCACGGAGCGTCGCGGCTCGTCACGCTGATGGAGGCATGGGAGCTCGAGCACCTCGGCATCGCCGACCTCTTCACGGTCGCGCGTGACGTCGGGCTCCCCACGAAGCACGTGCCGATCGTCGACGGCGGCGTCCCGAGCTCGATGGGTGTCATGGTCGACCTCGTCGGCGAGATCCTCGATGCGCTCGGGCGAGGGGAGACGGTCGTGGTGCACTGCCGCGGAGGGCTCGGCCGGACGGGCACGGCGGCCGCGTGCTGCCTCGTCGGGCGCGGTCACGATGCAGCGGCGGCGATCCGCGCGGTGCGCTACGCGCGCCCGAACACCGTGGAGACGAGCGTGCAGGAGCGCTTCGTGCACGACTTCGCCGAGCACGCGCGCGGCCGGTGGGCCTGAGCGTCAGTGGACCGGGAGGTCCGTCGACGTCTCCGTCGGGCCCAGGTCCGCGAGCCTCGTGAGCTCGGTCGCCTCGAGGATGGAACGCGCGCGGCGCTCGTCGGTGGCGTCGACCGGCTCGGCGAGCATGTAGAGCATGATGTAGCCGGCGGTGCCGTGGACGAAGGCGCACGACCAGATCTTCGCGGTCCGCGTGCCGCGCGAGACGAGCTGGGCGGCGACGACCGCGCCCGGCTCCCCGACGCAGGTCTCCTCGCGGCGCGCCAGCTCCTCGTAGCGGGCTCCGCCCTTCGAGAGGTTCGCGAGCGCTTCGTCCCGGAGCCGCTGCTGGAGGGCCCACGGGTCGCGTGGCTCGGACTCGGCCAGGGTGAGCGCGCCGATCACGATGCTCGTCGCCTTCGCCTTGTCCTCGAGGACGACGCCGCCGGCGCCCGGCGGCAGGATGGCGGGCTTCGCCTCGAGGTCTCGGGGGAAGTGGGCGACGAACAGGCCGTTGGCCGACCGGTGGATGTTCGTGAGGCGGTCGTCCGCGGCCGGTGGCGGCGTGTCCTTGCGGAGGGAGCGCACGACCAGGCCCCCGATGACGAGCGCGATCGCGACGACGCCGAGCAGGACGTAGGTGCCGACGGGGATCTGCGCCTTGGGTGGCTCGACGCGCCGCTGTCGGACGGGCCAGACCTTGGGGGAGACCTCGTACCCGTCGACGCGCAGGATGCAGATGGGCGCTGCCGGGGAGAACGTGACGACCGCCTCCATCGGCGGGCGCTCCGAATCACCGGGCTGGGGCTCCGGCTCCACCACGACGGTGTGCCCCTCCGGCTTCGCGCCGCGCGCGGATCGGGAGAGCACCTTGGAGCCCTGCGAGACGACCTCGCTCTGCGCGTCGAGATCGATGACGGCCGTGACGTTGCCGCCGTTCGCAAGCGTCCACTGCCAGCGCAAAGTCCGCTCTGCCGTCACGATTCCGCATCGTAGCCAAAATCGCGGGGGCGGCGCGCGCTTGCAGACGAACGGTGGTCAGGGACCGACGAGTATCGCGCCCGTCATCGCGCCGTGCACGAGGCACACGTAACCGAAGACGCCCGGCTGATCGAAGGTCACCTCGCCGGTGTCCTTGTCGATGTTGGCGATCGGGTTCGGGCTGTCGCCTCCCTGCGGCCCGATGGGATGCTCGACGAGGTCGGCCGGGCCGTCGCCTTCGGGGTTCTTGAAGGTGACCTTCTGCCCGACCTTGATCTGCATGCACCGCTCGGGCAAGTCGAACACGTCGAAGTCCCACGGGATGCTGCGATCGGCGTCGTCCGCGGTGCGATCGACGAAGCTACGGCAGCCGTTCACGAGCGACCCGGAGTCGTCTCCGCCGCTCGACCCGCCGCTGCTCGTCCCGCCGCCGTCTCCGCCCGAGCCGCTCGAGCCGCTCGAGGTCCCGCCCGACGTGCCTGGGTTTCCGGCCGGGGGCACGGGAGGGTCGTCATCCGAGCACGCGCCGAGCACAGCCGCGAGGACGACGACGCCGGCGCCAAGGACCCGAGCGAGACGCGTGGGGAGCATGAGCCCATCCTAGCGGAGAGGCCCGACGTCGGTTAGTGTGCCGCCGCACCCGTCCCGGTTTCCTCGTATGCGCCTCTCCACACTGCTCGGTCCCGACCTGAAGCAGCTCCTCAAGGAGGATCCGGACCAGGTGCGCGAGCTGCTCGACGAGATCCACCCGGAGGACCTCGCCGACATCATCGGGGACCTCGACGCCGACGAGGCCGCGAAGCTGCTCTCGCGGCTGCCGGCCGAGGACGCGGCGCCGATCTTCGAGCGCCTCGACGACGAGGAGCAGGGCGAGATCGTCGAGGTGATGCCGCCCGAGAGCGTGGCGCAGATCGCGAGCGAGATGGCGCCCGACGATCGCGCCGACCTCTTCAGCGTCCTGCCGGAGTCGGTCGGAGAGGTCATCCTCGAGAAGCTCGAGGAGGTCGACCCGAAGGCGGCCGAGGACGTCCGCGAGATCGAGAAGTGGCCCGAGACGAGCGCGGGCCACCTCATGACGACGGCATACGTCTCGGTCGGGCCGCACGTGACGGTGCGATCGGCGATCGACGCCGTCCGCTCGCACGCCGAGAACCACCACGAGAACGTCTACAACGTCTACGCGCTCGATCCGCAGCAGCGGCTGGTCGGGGTCGCGTCGCTGCGCGACCTGCTCCTCGCGTCGCCGCTCCAGCCGCTCGAGGAGATCCTCCGCACCACGAACATCATCAGCGTGCAGCCTCTCGAGGACCAGGAGGAGGTCGCGCGCAAGATGGCCAAGTACGACCTCAACGTCATCCCCGTCGTCGACGAGAAGGGGAAGATGATCGGGGTCATCACGATCGACGACATCGTCGACGTCCTGACGCAGGAGCAGACCGAGGACGTCCAGAAGCTCGGTGGTGTCGAGCCGCTCGACGTGCCGTACTTCCGCACGAGCTTCCTCACGTTCATCAAGAAGCGCGGCGTCTGGCTCTTCGTCCTCTTCTTCGGCGAGTTCTTCACGCAGATGGCGCTGCGCCATTACGACCCGGTCTTCGAGGCCATCAAGGGCGCGGCGTACTACGTGCCGCTCCTCATCTCGGCGGGCGGCAACTCGGGATCGCAGTCGTCGACGCTGATCATCCGCGGCCTCGCGGTCGGGGAGATCCAGCTCCGGCAGTGGCCGCGCGTCTTCTTCCGCGAGCTCATGATGGGCCTGGTGCTCGGGTTCGGCCTCGGGCTCGTCGGCTTCGCGCGCGTGCTCACCACGCCGGAAGGCGACTTCCAGTTCGCGCTGACGGTCGGCGTGACGCTCGTGGGGATCGTGACGACCGGCTGCACCGCGGGCTCGATGCTGCCGATCCTGCTCAAGAAGATCGGGCTCGACCCGGCGACGAGCTCGACGCCGTTCATCGCCAGCCTCGTCGACGTCCTCGGCATCATCATCTTCGTCTACGCGGCCAAGATCGTGATGGCGCAGGTGCTCGCCGCCGCGGGGGTGCATTGAGGCGCGACCGGACGTCGTCGGGCGGCGCGTGGCGCCGAGCGAAGCATGGTCGGATCCTCGTGCTCGCCATCGCGTCGATCGCCATCGTCGCGGGCTGCAAGCGGAAGAAGCCGCCGCTCGCGAGCCGCGTCTGGCTCGGCCCGAGCACGGGCTGCATCGAGGTCAAGGGCGAGGGCTCGCTCGCGTGCTGGGGCGCGAACGAGGCCGGACAGGTCGGCGACGGCACGACGACGAGCAGGCCCGTCGCGTCGAGGCTGGAGCTCCCGCCGGGCAAGCTCGCCAGCCTGGCGCTCGGCGCTCGGCACGCGTGCGCCGTCGTCGACGAGACGGTGCGCTGCTGGGGCGACGGCAAGAGCGGACAGCTCGGCGCGGGCGGCGCGAGCAGCACGAGCCCGGTCGTGGCGCTCGAGGAGAAGGCGACGGCCGTCGCCGTCGGCGGTGCGTTCACGTGCGCGCTGCTCGCCGGCGGACGCGACCTGCGCTGCTTCGGCGCGAACGACGAAGGACAGCTCGGCGACGGGTGGAGTCGAGGCGCCGCCATCCGGGCGTTTTCCCTCGGCGAGGCGCACACGTGCGTCGCGTACGACGAGTCCGCGTCGGACAAGGCGTCGGTCGTCTGTCGCGGGCGGAGCGTCGCCGCTCCGCGCGAGCCGATCCTCGGCGGGGTCCCGGTCAAGGAGCTCGTCGCGGGCGCCGAGCACACCTGCGCGTTGCTCGAGGACGCCACGGTCCGCTGCTGGGGCCGCAACGACGCGGGCCAGCTCGGCGACGGCAGCACGAACGACGCGACGACCCCGGTGTCGCCGCTCGGCCTCGCCTCGGTCGCTCAGGTGGCCGCAGGGCGGCGGCACACGTGCGCGCTGCTCCAGAACGGCACTGTGGCGTGTTGGGGCGCGAACGATCGCCACCAGCTCGCGAACGGGACCACCGTGGGCAGGCCTCGGCCCGACCTCATCATGGGGCTCGTCGGCGGCCGCGAGATCGTCGCGTCGGAGGACGGGACGTGCGTGCGGCTCGACGGCGGGTACGTCCGGTGCTGGGGCGCGAACGACCGCGGACAGCTCGGTACGGGTGAAGGCGCGGAGGTCACGGTCCCCGCGCCCATCCGATTCCGCTGAGCCGGGGCGCGCTACAATCCTCGGCATGATTCGTCTGTCGAGGAGGCAAGCCATCGTCGGAGCGGCCGGGGCCGCCGGTCTCGTCGCGTGCCGGATGGATCCGCCGGCGTCGAACGACCCGAAGGGCACGCCCGTCACGGCGGCGCCTCCGTCGCGACCGGGCGCGCGTGTCGTCGAGCGCGTCGTCGACGGACAGCTCACGAGGGACGGCGCCGGCGTGAAGTTGAGGCGCGCGCTCGGCGGTCGGGCGCTGCCGATGCTCGACCCGTTCCTCTTGCTCGACGAGTTCCACTCCGACGATCCGAACGACTACGCCGCGGGCTTCCCCGACCACCCGCATCGTGGGTTCGAGACGGTCACGTACATGCTCGAGGGCGCGATGGAGCACCGGGACAGCGTCGGCAACGCCGGACGTCTCGGCCCGGGCAGCGCGCAGTGGATGACCGCGGGGCGCGGCATCGTCCACTCCGAGATGCCGAAGCAGGAGCGCGGCCTCATGTGGGGCTTCCAGCTCTGGGTGAACCTCCCGCGCGCGCGCAAGATGATCAAGCCGCGGTACCAGGACATCGAGCCGTCGCGTATCCCGGAGATCGATCGCGACGGCGCGCGCGTGCGCGTCGTCGCGGGGACCGCCTTCGGTACGACCGGGCCCGTGAACGGCATCGACGTCGATCCGCTCTTCGTCGACGTCGCGATGAAGAAGGGCATGACGTTCGATCTGCCCGTCCCGTCCGAGCATACGGCGTTCGCGTTCGTGACCGAGGGCGCCGTCCGTCTCGGGCCCGCGCGCACCGAGGTGCGTGAAGGACGGCTCGCCGTGCTCGGTCGCGGCGAGCGCATCTCCGCGGCGTGCGATGCCTCCTCCGGGCGCATGCTCCTCCTCGCCGCGCGCCCGATCGGTGAGCCGGTCGCGCGCGGCGGCCCGTTCGTCATGAACACGCAGGAAGAGATCCGGCAGGCCTGGGAGGACTACCGCGCCGGCCGGCTCGTCGGCGGCTGACGCGCGCTCGAACGCGACGCGCGCTCAACAAGCCGAGCGTCGGAGGGGCGCGAGCGTCCCCTCGTCGATCGCGCCGAGGACGGCTGCCTGGAGCGAGAGGAGGCGATCGCGCCGGAGAGGCCTCCCGTCGCTCTCCGCGAGCGTGAAGCGATCGACGGCGCGGCCGTCCTCGGTCGTCGCGCGCAACCCGACGATCTGGACGCTCGCCCGGAAGAGCGCCTGCGTCACGGCGAGGAGCAAGCCCGGGCGATCGACCGCCTCGACGGTGAGGATCGTCGCGCCGTCCTTCTCGTTCGTCTCGAAGCGGACGCGCGCGGTCGCGCCGTCGGGCACGGGCTTCCGCTCGTCGCTGCGGATCTGCGCCGAGCTCGGCGCGGGCGGCGCGCCCTCGACGATGGCCCGCTCGATCGACTCGGCGATCGCGGGGATGTCCTTCGCTCGGATCGGAGAGAGGAGCCCACGCGGCCCGGGCAGCTTGCGGATCCAGAGGAAGTCGACGGCCTCGACGGAGCCGTCGGCGCGCGTGCGGCAATAGGCGTGCGCGCTCACGACGTCGATCCGATCCGCGACGAGCGCCGCGCTGATGCACGACAGGAGGCCGGGCCGGTCGTCCGCGACCACGCAGATCGCGACGACCCGCTCCGGGAGCTCGCGCCAGAGCTCGACGTGGACGGGGCGCTCGCCTCGCCGCCGGACGATCGCCTCGTGGGCTCGAGCCGCCTCGAGGTCGAACGCCGCGCGGTAGTCCAGCGGCATCGACGCCAGGTACTCCGAGAAATGGTCGCGTTCCGGTGCCATCGCCGGATCTTGGCCCGGCTCCGGTGTCGGTCGGTTGTCGCCAATGTTTCGGCCAGGTTGCGGCGTCGTGGGCGGCAGACCGGCCGCGACCTGCGGCCGAGCGCCTGTCCGTCGACCATGGTCGGATTTCGACTCAGCCTCGGCTCGAGCGGTCGGCGCTCGCCCGTGGGCGGCGCGGCGCCGTCGCGGAATCGGCGCGGTGGAGCGGCATGAGTCGCTGTTTTTTCGAGTGAGCTCGACCGGCACGTGGGTTGCGACGGCGAAGCACCGTTCGATGAGATTCCTTCGCTTCGCGGTCGCCGCGTCGGCGATCGCCCTCGCTCACTGCGGTCAGGCCGACGTCTCCTCCGAGCTCCCGGTTCCACTTCGCGAGCCACCGGCCGAAGAGCCCGACTCCGTCACGCCTCCCGAGACGCCGGAGCCGGTCGAGGTGCCGATGGGCGATCCCCTTCCGCCGACGACGCCCGGCGAGTGGGTGTGGCTCGGTCCGGAGCACTTCGGCGACGTCCCCCGTTGCATGGACGGCTCGAAGACGGGGCTCGGGATCAACCGCTCTCCGTCGGGCACGAAGAAGCTCCTCGTCTTCATGCAGGGAGGCGGCGCCTGCTTCAGCGGGCAGACCTGCGCGCTCGCCGACTTCATCCTCTCGGCGGATCACCACGACGAGAAGGACTTCGCGGCCTGGGCGAAGAAGGAGGGGAGGCGCAACGTGATGAACCGCGAGCGCGCCGAGAACCCCTTCCGCGACTGGAGCTACGTCATGCTCCCGTATTGCTCGGGCGACGTCTTCTCGGGCGACACCGAGTCCGGGTTCAAGGGCCGGCCGCAGATGGGCTACCGGAACGTCGCCGCGTACCTCCCGCGGCTGGTCGCGACGTTCCGCGACTCCGATCAAGTCGTGTTGACCGGCATGAGCGCCGGCGGCTACGGCGCCGCCTACAACTTCGTCCAGGTCCAGCGCGCGTTCTCTTGGGTCGACGTCACGATGATCGACGACTCGGGGCCGAACTTCGCGACGAGGTACACGCCCACGTGCCTTCAGCAGCAGTGGAAGGAGATCTGGTCGATGGAGAAGACCTCTCCCGTCGACGGGCCTTTCCCGCTCGGCTTCGATCCGGTGTCCGGCGTGGCAGGCAGCGGCCTCTGGGGGCTCTTCCAGTCGATCGTCGAGAAGTACCCGAAGAACAAGTTCGCGTTCATCAGCCACGCGCACGACATGGTGATGCGCTACTTCCACGGCATCGGGCACTCGCGGACCTGCTCCGGCCCGCGGCTCCTCGGCGCGAGCTTCTTCGAGGAGGGGCTGCGCGACATCCGCGCGATGAAGGGCGACAACTTCTCGACCTTCTACGGTCCGGGCAGCGGGCATCCGTACTTCTACGACGACGACGAGATGTACGAGACGCGCGTGGACGGGATCACGCTCGCGGAGTGGTTGACGAAGCTCGTGACCACCGGAGACGAGCCCCGCCGGGTGCCGGCGCAGTTCTGAGGCCGGCGGCTCCGCGAGCGCGTGCGCCGCCTACGCCGGGCCCGTGCCGTCCCGGCGCATCAGCGCGCGGCGAGGTTCTTGTAGGCCTTCGGGATCGTGAAGAGCGAAGGTTCGACCGGGTGCGCGTCCACCTTCGTCGCGAGGAGCTTCGTCTTGGCGTTCTCGATCACGCGGAGGGGGAAGACGCCCCGCACGGCGAGCTCCTTCTCCCAGGCGCTCGCCGTGTGCGCCTTCGGATCGACGAAGGCGCCGCCGCGCACCACGCAGGCTTCGTACGAACGCTTCGCGCCCTTGCCGCCCGGCGCGGTCTCCTCGATTTGCCAGATCTCGCAGTCGCGGTCGGCGACCCGGTCCTTGCGGTCCGTCTTCGTGACGACGGTCTCGGATCGAGGAGAGCCCATCTGGGAGGCCGCGAAGGTCTTCTTCCCGTCGTCGACGGCGTAGACGCGGAGGGTGGACGTGTCGACGATGGTGCGGCGGCCCTTGCCGCCCTCCGAGAGCACGAGCGTCCCTTTCACCTTGTACGACGACTTGCTCCCGCCTCGCTCGAGGACGACCTCGCCCTCGAGCTGGTCGGGCAGCTCGGGGACGTCGAGCCACGAGTCCGCCGTCTTGGTCACGGCCGCGTCCGGGCTCTTCTTCTTGCGGGCGTCGAGGAGCGTCTGCGGGAAGCAGTACCCGCGCTCGATGGGACGACCGCGCTCGTCGCGCTCGTCGATCTCGACCTTCACGCACTTGATGTCCGGCGCGCAGTCGTCGTCCGTGTCGCACGATCGGCTGCACACGCCTTCGCCCTCGGCCGACTCCTTGAGGCAGCGGGGGGCCTCGTCGCGGCAGTGCATGTCGTAGGAGCACGGCTCGCCGAGCGTGCCCTTCTTCACGATCCACCGCGTGTAGACCCAGCCGAAGGCGCAGGCGAGCGCGAGCAGACCGACGAGCACGCGTCGGATGATCGTCGCGCGCGACGGCTTCTTCGGCTCGGTCTCGTCGAGGTCCGGTGTCAAGGCGCCCGTCGCCCATGGGTATCACACGCGACCGCTCGCGGGTGGCGCGAGGTGCCCGCGGCAGAGCTGCGGGCGGGCTGCGCGAGACCGTGGCTCGACCCGGGCGCTTCGTGAGAAGATGCGCCGCGATGCCCATCGTCCCGAGGGACTCGGCGGCCCGCGACGGAGAGACGGGCGCATGGTGACCGAGTACACGCTCAAGCTCCACTCGATCCGGTTCCGTACGAACATCGGCGCGTCCCGCTCGGAGCGCTCGATCCCGCAGGAGATCGTCGTCGACGTCGAGCTCACGCTCCCGGTCTCCGCGCTGCCGAAGCGCGACTCGAGGCGTGACGCCGTCGACTACGGGGTCATCGCGGATCTCGTCGTTCGGGAAGGTCTCGCCGAGCCGTACCACCTGCTCGAGACGTACGCCCAGCGCCTCGTGAAGCGGCTGCTCGAGGAGACGCCCGCCCAGCGCGTGCGCGTCGGCGCGACGAAGCTCCGCGTGCCGACGTCGCACAGCGTCGATCGCGCCGTCGTCGAGCTCGTCGCCACGCGCGACTGAACGGCTGCGGAGCGGCCGTTACTTCCGGACCTGCTTGCGCAGCCAGGACACGGCGTGGGCGACGTGCACGTCGCCGAACATGTGGCCGATGGGCTGCTCGTCGACGCGGTGGGGCCATCCGCGCGCCGCGAGCGCGGCGCCGAAGCCGCGCGAGTGCTTCGCCGTCTGCGAGTCCTTCGCGCACACGCCGACGAAGACCGGCGCCTTGTTCGAGACGTCGGGGTTCGCGATCCCGCCGGCGCCGCCCGCGAAGACGGCGTAGCCGTCGAAGTCGACGCGCCCGCGGAGCACGAGCGAGCTGATGAAGTACGCGCCGCTCGAGAAGCCCATGAGGAAGACCTCGTCGTACGGCCGCCCGTTCCGCTTCTCGAGGAAGGCGCGCGCCTCGTTCCACCCGTCGATGAGCTCCTGCTCCGACGCCTCCTGCGCGGCCCTCGTGCCCGGCCACACGTAGCCGCCGGGGCCGAGCGGAGCGCGCGCGAAGATCGCCTCGAACTTGCTCTGCTTCGCCTGGCGCGTGAGCGCGCGCGCCTGGAGCCACTGCCAGTCGACGTCCTTCGCGATCGCGCCGTGGAGGAAGACGACGAGCGTGCGGCGATCGTCCGGCGAGGCGTCCTTCGGACGGCCGTCGATGTAACAGAGGCCGTTCGGGAGCGTCTCGGTCTCCTCCGAGCACCACGGGACGGGGCCCGTCATCCTCGTCTTCGGCTCGCGATGGACCTTTGCCTTCTTGGCCGGCGTCGCCTTCGCCGCTTTGGCCGAAGGCTTCGCGTGCGCGCCACCTGTGATGCCGATCGAAGCGACGATCGCCGCGAGAGCGATCAGCCGAGGAGCGACGAGCTTCCGCGCCACCGGTACAGCCATGGCGCGCGACCCTAACACGAAACGCCGACGTCGAGCCTCTTCGTGGAACGTGACCTCCAAGTCCGCGGCACTTCGACGGAAACGCTTCTCTTGCGCCTCCGTGCGCGCGGGCGTCACGCATACTCATCGGATTGGCTCGCGTCGAGATCGGTCCTCGATCGGGGCGCGGTTTGGTACTGCTCGCGCGTGTCCAGTGCTGCGACTCGTCGATCGAGTCGGCTGCGTCGAGAGGGGAGGGTCATGATGTCGAGAACGTCGATCTTGGCGGCGGCTGCAAGAAGGACGAGGGCGCCGATTCCGGAGAGAGCGCCGCCAAGGACGAAGGCGAAGGGAGACTGCAAGTACAACGCGGCCGCCGGCTTCTGCATCTCGCCGCCCGACGGCTACGAGGTGAAGGAAGTCACCGAGCCCGTGCCCGGCACGTCGTTCAGGAAGAACGGCGAGCCCAGGCCGGCGCAGAACCTCTTCGTGAGCGTCGAGGAGAGCAACGGGCTCTACATGAAGGAAAACCGCGCGGACACCAAGCGAAACGCGGAGGCGATCATCGAGGACATCGACATCGCTGACGGCAAAGGCTGGTACGTCGTCGAGGAATACCCGAACAACGTCATCGCCACCGCGCAAGTGTTCGACAAGGGGAAGATGTTTTATTGCAACTTCAACGCGTACAAGAAAGACAAAGACGCGCTGAAGGACTGGATCGAGGCGTGCAAGACGCTGAGGCCGGCGGACTGACGCTTCCGAGGGGATCGAGGCTGTCCAAAATTCTGGACGACGGCGTGGGCCAAACACCCCAACGTGATGATCGACGCGTCGGAGCTTGCGCGCCCATTCCGATGTTGCACGATCGTGACATCGTCGATGGCGCATCGAACGGGAGCTTGCAAGAGAGAATCGCGCGAGCCACAAGCCGCCGATCACGCCGAGCCGTACGTGTTGGATCTCGGAGCCATCCGCTTTCGGTACTTGGCGGTGCCGGCGAGCGACCGCGCGCCGATGGCATCGGAGCTCAGCCCCGCCGAGCGCGAGGTCGCCGCTCTCGCTCGCGCGGGGCTCTCCAACGCGGAGATCGCGCGCGCGCGTGGCGTGGCGGCGCGTACGGTCGCGAATCAGCTCGCCTCGATCTTCCGGAAGCTCGGCGTCGGCTCACGCGTCGAGCTCGCTGCCGCCCTGAGTCGTAGGTGAGGCTTCCTTCTTCAGGCTTCGTTCTTCGAGGACCCGTCCTTCGAGGCGCTCGCGCTCTGCAGCGCGAGGACGCTCGAGAACCATCGGGCGAGCTCGATGCGTGAAGAGATGCCGGTCTTGCGTCGTGCGCTCGCGAGGTAAGCGCCTGCCGCGCCCGTCGAGATCCCGAGATCGGCGGCGATGCGTTTGACGGGGACACCCGTGGCCACGCGCCAGAGCACTTCTCGCTCCCTTGGCGTCAGGGCGCGCCGGGCCGCTGCCTCCGGCGTGTTCTCGTAGGCGACGAGGTAACGGCGGCCGTCGCTCTCGAAGCGATCGAGGAGCGTCCACCGGCCGGCCACGAGCCCTTCGAAGAACTCGATCGCCTCGCGAGGACCGCGGCGCCGTCCGTACCCCCGCAGCCGCTCGTGCGCGCGGACCGCCTCTGCGAGCCTCTGCCGAGCGCTCCTCGACGCGGCTCCTCCTTCGGCGTGGACGACCCGTCCGTCCGGCGTCAGCATGGCCTGGGGATGTGGAGGGTTCGTCGAGGACCCGAGCGCGAGCTGGATCCGGAAGGCAGGCTCGAGGTGCGTGATGAGCTTCTTGCCCCAGCTCCGCAGGGTCTCTGGCATGTGGCCTGGCGCGGGCACGATGGCGCCGAGGACGAGCACCGTGGAGCCGGCACGAACCCGGATGCCGACGCAGTCGGGAATCCCGTTGGGCTGCAGGTAGCTCCTGACGAGCGGATTGCGCCGGAACGCCGTCAATCCGCCCATGCCGTCGGAGATCGTCTCGATGGGCGTCGGCCCGTAGAGCCGCTCGATGAGTCGCTTCGGGGCCAGACGATGGAGGGCTTCGATCAGGGTTTCCTGCTCGTTCGAGAGCCCGAACGCCGTCACGTCCCGGACCTTCGCGTCGCCGTCACTCAAGTCGAGCAGCCACCCGTACGATCCGAGGTACGGCTGGAACAGGCCGCGGAGCTGCTCGGCGACGCGCGACAGCCACTCCGACATCGTGGCGCTCTCGAGGTCGTAGGCGACGTCCAGCGTTCGGAGGATCGTGCTCTCGGGCGACACGACCTCGCGATGCTATCACGGCCGATGGCGCGTCGACGCCGCCGGCGACGCTCGCAAGCTCCTTCCGAGCGATCGGGATCTAGCCCGCGCCGATCGTCGCGCGGGCGGTGCCGATCGGGACGGAGAACGCGGCGAAGAGCTCACGGCGCCACGCCTCGAGGACGGCGTCGGCCGCGCTCCGCGTCGGCGCGAGGGCGATCGCGCACCCGCCGCCGCCGGCCCCCGTGAGCTTCGCGCCCGACGCGCCGGCGCCGATGGCGAGCTCGCACATCCGATCGAGCGCCGGCGTCGAGACGCCGAGTCGGCGCAAGAGCGCGTGGTTCGCCGTCATCAGATGCCCGACGCGATCGAGGTCGCCCGCGCGGAGCGCGTCCGCCATGCGCCGCGCGATGCCGCCGATCGCCTCGAAGATGCCCGTCGTCGCGAGCGGATCGTTGGCGCGCTTGGCGGCGACCGAAGCCACGATCGCGCGCGGGTTCGCGGCGCGGCCGCTGAGGCCGACGCAGAGCCAAGCGCCGCAGCCGAGCTCGATCGACGTCGGTGTGCCGCCGCGGACGAAGGAGATGCATCCACCACGCGAGGCGACGAGCGCGTCGAGACCGGCCGGCTCGCCGTGGAAGACGCGCTCCCAAGCCATCGCGCGGGCCAGCACCTCGGTCTCCGATGCGCGCGGGTCGAGGGCGCGGGCGATCGCGACGCCGAGCGCGGCCGAGGAGCCGAGACCGGAGCCGGAGGGGAGGCTCGAGAACACCTCGATCGTGAGCGGTACGTTCTTCGCGGGCCGCTTGGCGCGGCGGCTCGTGTTCGTGAGGGCGAGGACGGCCTGCAGCGCACGCGCGAGGTCGTGATCGTCGTGCTCGCTCACGTCCATCCCGAGGTCGCGCAGGCGCAGGCGCGTCGCCATCGCGGACGGCTCGTGCGTGACCTTGACGAGGACCCCGCGATCGATGCCGAGCGCGACCGCCGGAAATCCGTAATCGAGCGCGTGCTCACCGGCGAGGATCACCTTGCCGGAAGCCAGGCCGGTGCGAGGCCCGACCCTGACCGTTCCCGAGGAGCGCGCGCGCGAAGGAGAAGAAGGAGAAGCAGAAGGCAGAGAAGCGGGCTGCGTAAGCGTCATGGGTCACCTACGGGAAGGAAAGTCAGGCTCCGATTGGGAACCTGGTCACCAAGTACGCAGGTGCCTTCGCATCAAGCGTGCCCGAGGCGGCGCCGTGGAATTTCGATGACTTGACCGCCGAATGGCCGTGCAACTCTGCATTTGATGAGGGACGAAATATCCAGGGAACCTTGTATGTGCCGGTATGTGGCGACCTGCTGACTTGGTGACGAGGTATCCTGGATGTGTCACGCTTCGAGTGCGTGGTCGCCAGCGTTCGCAAGTTCGAGGTCGTACGGCGTGAGCACGCGGCCGACCGTGTCTTCGATCAGCTCGCCGAAGCGATCATGCGCGGGGACCTCGCGCCCGGAAGCGCGCTCCCGCCCGAGCGAGCTCTCGCCGAGCAGTTCGGCGTCTCGCGGACGATCGTGCGCCAGGCGGTGCACAGGCTCGCCGAGATCGATCTCGTCCGCGTGAGGCAGGGCGGCGCGACGATCGTGCAGGACCCGGCGCGCGCGACGGACATGCGCGTCACCGAGCTGCGCTTTCGTCTCGGCCCCACCAACGAGCGGCAGCGGCGCGAGATCATCGAGCGACGTTTCTTCGAGGGCTACGCGCTCGTGACCCTCGCGTCGTACCGCGCCGAGCCCGAGGTCATCCGCGAGCTGCTCGCGCGCCTCGCCGATCACGCCGCGCGAGGTGCTCCCGAGGAAGAAGGCATCGAGCTCGAGCGCGACATCTGGACGGCGCTCGCCGACGCCACGGACAACGACCTCTACATCACGCAGCTCGCGTGGTGGAACAAGCTCGTCGCCGAGCGGAAGAGCGAGCCCGCTCGTGGAGCGCTCCCCTCCGCGTTCCGCGTGCCCTTCTACACGGAGCTCCTCACGCGCATCCTCGAGCGCCGCGACGCGCCGGCGTTCTACGTCGAGACGCTTCGCCCGTTGGTGCTCGGCCCGCCGCCCGTCGCCTGAACCGATCGCCGACGCCCGACGCCGCACCGCTCGGCGTTCGCATGTCGCGTTCGGCGCATCGGATCGCGTGGAAATCCACCGCTTTGAGAGGTGCGCGCGCGCTGGGTATCACCGCTCGGTCGTCCACGAAGGGAGAACCAAGATGACCCGCAAGCGCCTCGCTCCTCTGGTTGCCGCGACCACGCTCGCCGTCCTCGCGGCGTCGTCGTGTGACAAGCGTGACAAAGCCGCCTCGACGGAGACGTCCTCGGCGAACGTCCCGACGATCCCGACGACGAACGTGCTCACCGAGTCGAAGGTGCAGCCCGTCATGGCCCAGGTCGCGGGCGCTCCGAAGAAGCCGAGCGTCGCATGGAAGAACGTCGGCTTCTCCACGCCGGAGTCGGTGCTGTACGACGAGGCGGCCGACGTCTATCTCGTCAGCAACATCGACGGCGAGCCTCAGGACCGTGACGGCAAGGGCTTCATCTCCCGCATCACGCCTGACGGTGTGGTCGAGACGCTCAAGTGGATCGAGAGCGGCAAGAACAAGGTGAAGCTCGACTCGCCGAAAGGCATGGCGATCCTGGACGACCGGCTCTGGGTCGCCGACATCGACGTCGTCCGCATCTTCGATCGCAAGACCGGCGCGCCCTTGGGCGAGGTGAAGATCCCGGGCGCGAGCGACCTCAACGACGTCACCGTCGTCGGGGACCGCATCCTCGTCTCGGACACCGGCACGAAGCGCACGGGCCCGAGGGTCTACGAGCCCGCGGGGACGGACGCGATCTACGCCATCGACAAGAACAAGAAGGTCACGACGATCGCGAAGTCGAAGGACCTCGGTGGGCCGAACGGGCTCGCGCCGGCGGGCGACGACCAGGTCTGGGTCGCGACGTTGCGGACCGGCGAGGTCTACAAGCTCGACATGAAGGGCGAGAAGTCCGACGTGCAGAAGCTGCCGCGCGCCGGTCTCGACGGCATCGTCGTCCACGACGGTGAGCTCATCGTCACGACGTGGGACGGAAGCGCCGTCTTCCGCGGGAAAGACTCCGACTGGAAGGTCTTCATCCCCGAGACGCCGTCGCCCGCGGACGTCGGGCTCGATTCGAAGCGCGGCCGTCTCCTCGTGCCGATCTTCAACGAGAACGAGATCCGCGCGTACGACATCAAGTCGGCCGACACGAAGAAGTAGCGACCACTTCGAGGTCCGCGCTCGTTCCTCTAGACTGACGTCCGCATGACGTCGCCGGGCGAGATCGCGGGCCTCGGCGTCGTGGTCGCGGCGGCGATCACCGCCGTCGCGATGACCACGCGGGGCCGAGCTCGGCTCGGCCTCGTGGGCGCGGTGCTCGCGCTCGCAGGCGGAGCCGCCGGCCTGCTCGCGCCGATCCGTCGGGGAGGCGCGGCTCCGCCTCCGGGCCGACCGGGGCCGAGCACCGGCGCCGAGTGGGTGTCGTCGGCCGCGTGCCTGCCGTGCCACCCGGGCGAGCACGCGAGCTTCTCGCGGACGTATCACCGCACGATGACGCAGCTCGCGTCGCCGTCGACGGTGCTGGCGCCGCTCGACGGTCGACCGCTCCGCCTCGAGGACGGCCGCATCGTCCGCCTCGAGCGCCGTGGTGACGAGGTCTGGGCGACGCTGCCCGATCCCGACGACGTCATCGCCGGTCGTCCCGCGCCCGACGTCACCCGTCGTGTCGTGCTCACGACGGGGTCGCATCGCGAGCAGGCGTACTGGGTGCCCGGGCGACGCGCCGGCGATCTCCGGCTCGTGCCCTTCGTGTGGCTCGTCCGCGAGCAGGCGTTCGTCTCGCGCGGCGAGGCGTTCATCACGCCGCCGGGCCGACCGCTGCCGCCCGTGCGCTGGGCGTCGAGCTGCATCGCCTGCCACGCGGTCGCCGGCGAGCCGCGCCACGATCCCGAGCGCGACGTCTTCGACACGCGAGTGGCCGAGCTCGGCGTCGCGTGCGAGGCATGCCACGGGCCGGGCGCCGCGCACGTCGAGCGCCATCGCGATCCCGTCGCGCGCTATACGCAGCGCGCCTCGGAGGAGCCCGACCCGACGATCGTCCACCCGGGGCGCCTCCCACCCGAGCGCTCCGCGGCCGTCTGCGGGCAGTGCCATGCGTACGCGTTCCCGCGCGACGAGGACGGCTTCTGGACCGACGGCTACGCGCGCGCGTTCCGCGCGGGCGATCCGCTCGAGCCGTCGCGCACGCTCATCACCGCATCGAACATGGGCACGCGCGGCGCCCCGGTGATCGACGCGCCCGCGGACGCGATCTTCTGGCCCGACGGCGCCGTCCGCGTCGGCGGCCGCGAGTACAACGGGCTCGTCGAGTCTCCGTGCTGGCAGCGCGGCGAGGGCGAGCGGAAGATGACGTGCCTGTCCTGCCACTCCATGCACGGAGGCGATCCGGCAGGGCAGATCGCGAAGGATCGCGCCGGCGATCGCGGCTGCACGAGCTGCCACGATGCGGCCGCATACGGTCCGGGCCACACGCACCACGCGGAGGGATCTGTGGGCCGTGCCTGCGTCTCGTGCCACATGCCGCGCACGAGCTACGCGCTCCTGTCCGCGGTGCGCTCGCATCGGATCGACAGCCCGCACACCTCCGCGCTGTCGGGCGCGAAGCCCAACGCGTGCAACCTCTGCCACCTCGATCGGTCGCTCGCGTGGACGGCGCGGTGGCTCTCCGATTGGTACGGCCAGCCGCCCGTCGATCTCGCAGGCGATCGCGCCGAGCTCGCGTCCGCCTTGCGCGACGGCATCTCCGGCGACGCGGGCCTGCGAGCGCTCGTCGCCGACGCGCTCGGGTCCGACGACGCCATCGCGGCGAGCGGCGCAGGCTGGCAGCGCGCGCTCCTCGAGCAGATGCGTCAGGATCCGTACGCGGCGGTCCGCTTCATCGCCGAGCGATCGCTCCGGAAGCTGACCGCGCTCCCTCCGACGACGCTCACGCCCGAACGAGCCGCCGCGCTCGCGCTCGGGCCCGACGGCAAGATCCAACCCGAGCGCCTCCAGGCGCTCCTTGCAGCGCGTGACGAGCGCGCGGTCACGATCGCAGAGTGAGCGCTCCCGACGAAGATCTCGAGAGAATCGTCACGCGCCATCTTCGCGCGGGCTGGGGCGCGCTCGCCGTCTTCGTCGTCCTCGGCGCCGTCCTCGAGCTGCTCCACGCGACAAAATCGCCGTTCTATCTCGACGCCGGGCGCGAGACGGCTCGCCTTCTGCTTCGCCTGTCGCACGCGCACGGCACGCTGCTGTCGATCGTCAACGTCGCGTTCGCGCTGACGGCGCGCGCGCGTCCGGAGGTGGCGCGGCCCGCGGTGTCGGCGTCGCTCCTGGCGTCGCTCGTGCTCTTGCCCGGAGGCTTCCTGCTCGGCGGCCTCTGGGCGAGCGGCGGCGATCCCGGGCTCGGCGTCGTCCTCGTCCCCGCCGGCGCGGCGCTCCTCGTCGTGGGCACGGCGCTCGTCGCGCGCGGGGTCGGCGGGCGCGGGGCATGACGTGTCACGTCATCACGGTGGCGACGAGAGGCGCTCAGCGCACGTAGGTGCGGAAGATGAAATCCTCGTCGTCGAATCCACCGACGAAGGCGCCGCCCGGATACGGATCGCCCTTGGAGAACTCGATGCCGACGGCGTAATCGCAGTTCGAATCGGTGTAGCAGAACTCGCCGAGTCGACCTGCCGTGCACGAGTTTGCGGTGCACACCCCCATTGGGATTCCGACGAGCTCGAGCTCGAACCTGTAGCCTCGTCCAGCCGTGATCGGGATGCACGCGCCAGCCAGGTCGAAGTAGCCGGCTCCGGGCTCGTCACCCAGCTGGTGAGGACTGTTGTCGATCGGGAACTGGGAGAGGTCGACCTCGGCGCTGCCGAGCGCGACGTCGTTTGCGTCCCGGACCGTGAGACGAAGCGATCCCTCCGGGTCCGGCCCTACGTGCGTGCGTTGCACGTAGACCTCGACGCCCACGAGTCGTCCGCTCGCGCCGGCCGTGAAGGTCTGCACGAACGTGCGGCCTTTCCAGAGATAGTCGCGACCAGCGCTCGTGGTGTTCTGCTCCTGGTCGACCGTTCCGAGGCGCGGGACGCAGACGCCGTCGCAGATCACGGATCCACCGTCACACTCGAGGGCTGCGTCCGCAGCGTCCGTGATGTCGCCGCTGGAACCGTCTTCGGCGTCCGCGGAGTCGGCGTCTGCCGCGTCCATGTCGGAGCCGTCCGGGACGTCGCCGCTGGATCCGTCTTCGGCGTCCGCCGCGTCTTCGGCGTCCGCGTCCGCGGCGTCGGGAATGCCGAAGGCGTCGGCGCGCGCATCGCTGAAATCGACAGCCGCGTCGGACGAGAACGATGCCGGATCCATCGACGCGTCGTCCTCGCACGCGGCGAGGGCGAGGCCGCCGATGACGAGGAGCGGTGCCATCGAAAGGGCAAGACGTGCGCGCTTTCCCATTCGTGCATCGTAGTGCAAGGGCGCTCGACCATCGATGCCCAATCCGCACGTCCCGCACGTCGGACGCGCTCCCTGTTATCCTTCGACACGGCAGTGCACGCACCGTCGAGGGTGGCCGGGAAGTACGAGCTCCGCTCTCCGATCGGACAGGGCGCGACCGGGCGCGTTTACGAGGCCGAGAACCTCGTGACGGGCCGGCGGGTGGCGCTGAAGATCGTCGAGGCCGGGGTGGGGGAGGGCGAGAGCGTCTTTCGCGAGGCGCGTGCGGCCGGGCAGATCGAGAGCAGGTACATCGCGCAGGTGCTCGATGCCGGCGTCGACGACGGAAAGCCGTACATCGTCTTCGAGCTGCTCCGCGGCGCGGATCTCGGCGCCGTGCTCGCGCGGTGCGGGCCGCTCGAGCCGGCGCTCGCGCTCAGGCTCGTCGGTCAGGCGTGCATCGGGCTCGCGAAGGCGCATGCCGCCGGCATCCTCCACCGGGACATCAAGCCGGCGAACCTCTTCGTCGCTCGCGAGGACGAAGGCGTCGTGGTCAAGCTCCTCGACTTCGGGCTCGCCAAGGCGCTCACGCCCGAGGCGCTCGGAGACATCGGGCGGCGATCGCTCACGAGCGAGCGGACGCTCGTCGGCACGCCGCTCTACATGTCGCCCGAGCAGGCGCGCAGCGCGAAGGAGATCGACGCTCGGAGCGACCTCTGGTCGCTCGGCGTCGTCCTCTACGAGGCGCTGACGGGCGCGACACCGCACGAGGCCGAGAAGAGCCTCGGGGACATCATCATCGCGATCTGCACGAAGCAGGTGCGCATCGGCGACCGCGCGCCCTGGCTGCCGCGAGACGTCGCCGCGCTCGTCGACAGGGCGCTCGATCTCGACGCGGCGCGACGCTTCCAGACGGCGGAGGAGATGGGCGAGGCCATCCGATCCGTCGTGGGCAGCTTCGCCGTCGATGCCGCGGCGCTCGAGCCGGCGCTCCCTCGGACGTCCGCGGCTCCTCCCGGGAGCGCGGACGGCTCCGCGCCGGCGAATCGGCCCGGCGGCAGTGGGACCGCCATCCACGATGCCGAGACGCTCGTCGCGGACAGTGGCGCGGGCATTGCCCGAAGTCGGACGCTCACCTTGCCGACGTCGCAGGTGGTCGTCGAGACCTCCGTCCGCGACGGCTACCTCCTCGCATGCGTTCGCGGGCGGATGAGCACGGAAGACGACGCGCACGCGTCGAACGCGTTCTTGGCCCAGGCGCTCGAGAGCGCGGGGTTGCGTGCGCTGCTCCTCGACGCGCGTCTGGCCGACGGGACGAAGCAAGGACACGCCGCGCTCTGGTCGTGGATCCGCGAGCACAAGGCGTTCGATCGCATGGCCGTCCTGGTCGAGTCGACCGCGCTCATGCGCGGGTTCAACGTCCAGGCGGCGGAGTACGCCGTCGCTGCCCGCGCGTTCGACGATTTCGCGGAGGCCGAGGCCTGGCTGCGCGGGCCAGCCCGTGAATGACGGCTCGGGAGACGCCATTTCAGGTCCAACGGTGTCGTGTTCCCTACGAAGGTCATCGCGAGACGCTCGGGGAGACGACCTTCGAGCTCCAGCTCGGAGACTGTGCCATCACCGAGCAGAACGACGCGTGGCGGGTGCGCTTCGACAACGTCGTGCTCGACGTGAACTAGCTCCGCCCACGATCGCGTCCGACGTCGCGGATGACCTCGCGGCTCGAAGAGAGCTCGAGCGTGCTCACGCACGGCACGTGCATCCTCGGATCGTGCCATGCCGCTCCAGGCGCCTCATCCGCGAACCGAACCTGAACGTGGCAAGCGTTGGTACGCCCTCCAGGTGGAGGCACGCTCGGAGGCCAAGGTCCGCGACGCGCTCCGCGCGCGGATGCGCAGCGCCGGGCTCGAGGACGCGCTCGGCGACATCTTCGTCCCGACCGCGCCGCTGTCGATCCTCGGCTACGTCTTCGTCGAGCTCGAGCTCGACGAGGCCACGCGGCGGATCGTCGAGGGGACGCCGCGCGTGAAAGCGTTCGTCGGCGAGGTTCCGGCATCCGAAGTCGAGAGCATGCGGCGGGTGGTGGAGAGGGGCGTGCTCGAGCGCCAGCCGCGCGTCACGTTCCGTCCGGGCGAGCGCGTCCGCATCCGCGAAGGTCCTTTCGCCGACTTCACGGGCGACGTCGAAGAGGTCGACGACAGCAAGCAGAGGCTTCGCGTCAAAGTCATGCTCTTCGGTCGCCCGATGCCGATCGAGCTCGAGATGGCGGCGGTGGAGAAGCAGACGTGACCGGCTTCGGCGCGACCCCGTTGCGCCGACTCCGTGCCGTGGCGGGCTCGACGCCAGCAGGCACCGCCCCTAGTCTGCAGAGGGATGGCCGAGAAGAACTCCCACTGCTCGTACTGCGGTCACGCCTTCCAGCCGGGGACGCCGTTCCCGCGGACCTGTGCATCGTGCGCGAACGTCACGTACGTCAATCCGCTGCCGGTCGCCGTGCTCGTGCTGCCGGTCGACGACGGCGTCCTCACGATCCGCCGCGGGATCGAGCCTCGCAAGGGGCAGCTCGCGCTGCCGGGCGGCTTCATCGACAAGGGAGAGGCGTGGCGGGAGGCGTGCGCGCGGGAGCTGCGGGAGGAGACGGGGATCGTGACCGACCCGAACGGCGTCGAGCTGTTCGACGTCCACAGCGCGCCCGACGGCACGCTGCTCGTCTTCGGGGTCGCGCCGAAGATGCTCGGCTCGTCGCTGCCGCCGTTCACGGCGACGAACGAGACGACCGAGCGCGTCGTCGTCACGGAGCCGATCGAGCTCGCGTTCCCGCTGCACACCCGCGTCCTGCGCGACTTCTTCGCGCGCAAGGCGGGCGGCCGCTGACGCGGGCGGCGGTCGTCAGCTCTCCGCCCGTTCCGCGGCCGTCGAGGACGTCTGGGCGAGCGTCGCGTAGAAGTCCCACGTGACCCGCTCCCAGAAGGCGCGGGCCGGCGGGCTCTCGAGCACCATCCGGAACCACGGCCAGAGCAGCTCCGCGAGGGCCTCGAGCTCGGGGCGGGCCGTCACGCCGATGCGCTCGAGCCACTGGCCGACGGTCTCGTCGCCATGCTCCTCGACGAGCTTCTCGAGCTCGGCGAGGAGGCGCTCTCGCGGGCGATCCCGGCGGAGCGCCTCGAGCACGATCGCCTCCACGGCCTCGTCCGCGTTCATGCGCGCGTCGTCGTCGACGTTCTTCGTCATGGACGCGAGCGTCTCCTCGTAGACGAAGGTGGCGATGCTCTGCCGCAACGCGACCATCTTGGGGTCGCCGGCGCTCGAGACGAGGAAGTCGGCGAGCTTGTTCTTCGACTTGCGCGAGAAGCCGAGGAGGAACTTGCGGATCTCCGGCTCGAGCCGCTTGTCGAACTCGGCGCGGATGGTCGACATCGCGCCGAGGACCGTCGACGAGCCGATGGGCATGAAGCGCTTGATGAGCGCGGGCAGTCCCCACTCGGCGAAGAACGGGTTGACCGACTCGTTGAACTCCACGAGCGCGTCGTAGAGCTGGTCACGCATGATCTCTTCGATGACCTCGACCTCGAAGATCTTCCGGATCAGCGCCTCGGGGATCAGGTCGGGTCGAGCGACGATCTCGTCGATGGCCTTGCGCGCCTCCGACGGGACGTAGTCGCCGACCTTGGCGTCGTCCGTGCGCAGCGACAGAAGGACGCGGCGGTGGATCTCGCGCGCGATCGGCGAGAGGACGCCACGCACCGCCTCGTTCGTGAGGACCCGCGTGAGCCCGTCGACGATCCGCTTCGGCTCGACGACCTTCCGGAGCGGCTGCGACAGGACGTGGTCGTAGCCTGCCGAGAAGGAGCGGACGAAGTCGCCGTGCGCACGCTCGTCGACGAGTCGCTCGGCCAGGAAGGCGACGTGGCGCGCGCGGAGCGCGGCGATCGTCGCGGGCGGCAGGGAGAGGGGATCGCTCATCGTGACCGTCGCTCTCGCACGGAGGTCGTCGCGCGTAAAGGCAGCGTCGTGCGGTCGGGCGGCTGAGCCCGAGGCCGCGCCGCTCGTCCGGGCGCGACGCTCCCGAGGGATGCCGTGCTCCGGTGAGCTGCGCGCGGCCCCGGGGAGCTCAGCGGCGCTCGCGCCGGGCGTCGTGCGTTGCTAGATACTCCGCTGTCATGGCGACGGCGAGCACGCCCGCGACCGCGTGGGAGCTGACACGGGCGATCGTCTGGGCGCAGCGAGGCAAGCTCGCGGCCGGGCTCGCGCTCCTGTTCGTCGATCGTGCCGCAGGGCTCGTCGTCCCGATCGCTCCGAAGGTGCTGCTCGACGAGGTCGTCGCCGAACGGCGTCCGGAGCTGCTGCCCTGGATCGCGGCGGCCGTCCTCCTCGCGGCGGCCGTACAGGCAGGCGCGACCTTCGGCCTCCAGCGCATCCTCGGGCTCTCGGCCGAGTGGGTCGTGCTCGGCTGGCGGCGGCGGATCATGGCGCGCATCACGCGCATGCCCGCCTCCGAGCTCGACGGCACGCAGCCCGGAGCGCTCCTCTCGCGCATCATGGACGACGCCGCGGCGATGCAGAACCTCGTCGGCGCGCAGCTCGCGCGCTGGACGAGCAACGTCGTGACCGCGCTCGTGGCGTTCGTCGCGCTGCTCTGGATCGACTGGAAGATGACGCTCGTCGCGCTCGGTTTCGCCGCGCTGCCGGGGCTCGGGCTCGACCTCGCGCATCGGCGGCTGCGCCCGCTCTTCCGCCAGCGCGGCGAGCTCCGCGCCGCCGTCGCCGGGCGTCTCGCGCAGACGCTCTCGGGCATCCGGGTCGTCAAGGCGTACGCGGCGGAGCGGCGCGAGCAGCTCGTCTTCACGCAGGGGCTGCACCGGCTCTTCCGTGTGATGTCTCGGACGACGAACCGGCGCGGGACGATGAACGCCATCGCCGTCGTCGTCTCGGCGGGCGTCGTCGCCATCGTCGTCGTGATGGGCGGCCGCTCGATGCTCGACGGCTCGCTCTCGCTCGGCGACTTCGGCAGCTACGTCGCGTTCGCGCTGATGTTCGCGGCGCCGCTGCTCGACCTGCCCGAGATCGCGACCCGCCTCACCGAGACGCTCGCCGATCTCGATCGCGTCCGCGCCGTGGAGGCGATCGTCCCCGAGGACGAGGGCGACGAGCGCCGTCGGCCGCTCGGGGAGATGCGCGGCGACATCGCGTTCGAGGACGTGTCCTTCGAGTACCGGCCGGGCGTGCCGGTCCTTCGCAACGTGTCCTTCCGCGCGACCCCGGGCACGACGACCGCCATCGTGGGGCCGAGCGGCGCCGGCAAGAGCACGATGTTCGCGCTGCTGATGGCGTTCTATCGCCCGACCTCGGGGAGGGTCACCGTCGACGGCCGCGACCTCGCCGACATCCGGCTGCGCGACTGGCGGAAGAAGCTCGCGGTCGTGCTGCAAGACGACTTCCTCTTCGACGGGACGATGGCGGAGAACATCGCGCTCTCGCGCCCGGGCGCGACACGTGCCGAGATCGAGGCCGCTGCCCGCGCGGCGCACTGCGACGAGATCGTGCGGACCCTTCCGGACGGGCTCGACACCGTCATCGGCGAGCGCGGCCTCAAGCTCTCCGGCGGCCAGCGCCAGCGCGTCTCGCTCGCCCGCGCGATCCTCAAGGACGCGCCCGTCCTCCTCTTCGACGAGGCGACGTCGAGCCTCGACAGCGAGAGCGAGAACGCCGTGCGCGACGCCATGCAGTCGCTCGTCCGCGGGCGCACGGTGTTCGTCATCGCCCACCGCCTCTCCACCGTGCGCGCGGCCGATCGCATCCTCGTGCTCGATCGAGGGAGGCTCGTCGAGCAAGGCACGCACGAGGAGCTCATGCAGCGCTCGGGGCGTTACCGCGCGCTCTACGACGCTCAGCTCGGCGCCGACGAGCCCAAGGTGCATCCGCTCCGGCAGGCGGCCGGGCAGTGAAGGACGTCGAGCTCCACGAGGGACACGCACGAGCGTCATCGGGCCCACCGCTCGCGGTGACCTTCGACCGCGCGTTCGAGAACGTCAGCGGCCTGTCGCGACGGCTCGGCGCTTGGCGAAGAGCCAAGCGATCGCGGCGCCCGTCACGAAGCCGAAGAGGTGGCTCTCCCACGAGACGCCGCGCTGGAGCGGCAGCACGCCGAGCAGCGCCCAGCCGTACGTGAGGCCGACGAACGCCGAGAGGAGGATCGTCCCGATGCTCCGTTCGAACCAGCCGACGAGCAGCAGGTAACCGAGCAATCCGAAGACGACGCCGCTCGCGCCGATGTGCGTGCCCGGGCTTCCGAGGAGCCAGACGCCGAGGCCTCCGAGGAGCGTCGTCGCGACGAAGACGGCGATGAAGTGCCTCGTCTCGCGGAGGAGCACGAGCCAGCCGAGGACGAGGAACGGGATCGTGTTGCCGAGGAGATGCGCGAACCCGCCGTGGAGGAACGGAGCGAGCGGGATCCCGAGGAGGCCGTCGGCGATCCGCGGCCGGATGCCGAGCCCGTCGAGGCGGCCGCCGAGGAACGTGTCGACGATCTCGGAGAGCCACATCACACCGAGCAGCCCGAAGAGCAGGCGCCCGTGGAGCTTCAGCTCCGCCTTGATCGAGGCCCACGACACCTGCTCGGCCTTCGGCTCGCGGCCCATGAGGAGAGGAGTAGCCATTCGGTCGAGGTGGAGCAAGGCGAGGCGCGGCGATTCCCCCGCGCTCGGCATGCTTGCTCGCAGCTCGGACCTCCACGTAACGTGAGCCTCGCTCGTGTTCCACCCCGAGGGCCCCACGTTCGCCGAGCTGATGAGGCAGGCGCTCACGTCGACCGAGCGCGGCTACGACCTGCTCGCGCCGAAGTTCGACTACACGCCGTTCCGCACGCCGGAGCCCGTCCTCTCCGCGCTCGCGGAGGTCATCGGTCCGCCGCGGTCGATCGAGGCGGCGCTCGACGTGTGCTGCGGGACGGGCGCGGCCATGCGGCACCTCCGGCCGCTCTGCACCGAGCGCGTCGTCGGGATCGACTTCAGCAACGGCATGCTCGCCGAAGCACGCCGCCGCCTCGAGGACGCGCCGGGTGACGCTCGCGTGGAGCTCGTCCGCGGTGATGCGCTCGCGCTGCCACGGGACTTCGACGGAGCGTTCGACGTCGTCACCTGCGTGGGCGCGTTCGGGCACGTGCTCGAGCGAGACGAGGATCGCTTCGTCGCGGGGATCGTGCGCGCCCTCCGCCCCGGCGGCCGCTTCGTCTTCGCGACGAGCCGGCGCCCACGCCCGACCCATCCGTGGTTCTGGATGGCCCACGGGTTCAACGCGATCATGCGCGTGCGCAACGCGCTCTGGCGGCCGCCGTTCGTCATGTACTACCTCACGTTCCTCTGGCCCGAGGTGATCCCGCTGCTCGAGCGGCACGGGCTGCGTGTGGAGGCGCAGGAGGGCATCTGCCCGCGCCCCTACGAGCGCGTCGTGATCGTCACCGCGCGCAAGCCGCGGTAACCTTCTGCGGCATGAGACGAGGTCTCGGAGGTTTCGCCTTCGTGGTCGCGTTCACCTTCGTCTGGGCGTGCAGCAGCGACGACACGTCGAGCTCGAGCTCGTCGGGCTTCTTCCCGACGACCTCCGGCGGCACGCCTTCGCAGGAAGGTGTGGATTGCAGCCATCCGGGTGCGGGGCGGTCGCTCGGCAACGATCGCTGCGAGTGCACGACGACGCGTGACGTGAGCGGCCGCTGGAGCACCAAGCGGACGTGCCGCGAGTTCACGTCCTGTCCGATCCAGGACGCCGAGGACGTGTTCACGATCACGCAGACGGGCACGAACATCCGCGCCGAGTCGGCGACCCAGTCCTTCACGGGGACGATCTGCGGCGACTACATCGTCTGGGAGGGCGGTCCGAAGGACGACTCGCTCTTCGAGTGCGGGCAGGTCCGCTTCACCGAGGACAATCGCTTCGTCAGCGACAGCTGCTACGTCGAGCGGGGCGCCGCTTGCTTCCGTGAGTTCGGCAAGGGATGTCCGTCGCAGAAGGGGCACTGCACGGGCACCGGCGCGAAGGAGCCGGAGGCCGCGCCCGCGATCGTGAAGGACGTCTGCAACTGATCACCGCTGGTCGGGGCCGGGCGACGGCTCGTGAGAAAAAGGGGCTGTCGCGCCGGGCGGGACACGTGCGACCCTCCTGCGCGGAGGTGAGCAGATGACATCGAGGCGTGGAGTTCTCGTTGCGGCCGCGATCGCGAGCCTTCCGCTCGCGTGCGACGGCGGATGTGGCGGCAGCGGAGGTGGAGGAGCCGCGAGCGCGACGGCGTCCGCCGCCCCGTCCGAGCCCGCGTCGAGCGTGGCGTCCGCGGCGGCGAAGCTCCGCCCGATCCGCGCGGTCGGCCCGGCGGGTGCGATCTTCCGCGCGGCGGCCTCGCTCGATCTCACGCGGGAGCAGAGGGTCACCTACGAGAAGATCGCCGAGGACCTCCGCGAGGCCGAGAAGGCCGCCGGGACGGCTGCGGGAGACGCGCGCGCCGGCATGAAGGCGATGCAGGAGGAGCTCGTCGCGGGAATCAAGGCGGGCAAGATCGACACGGCGAAGCTCGACGCCGCGAAGGCGGAGATGGACAAGGCGGCGAAGGCGCGCGCGGAGCGCGAGGCCGACGGCTTGAATCGGCTGCACGCTGCGCTCGACGCGAGCCAGCGCGCCAAGATCGTCGCGTCCGTGCGCGAGGACGAGGAGAAGCGCTCTTCGTGGGTGAGGCGTGGCGAGAAGCTGTCCGACGGCGGGCGAGCCAGCGTCGCCTTCACACGCCTGAGGCTCGAGCGACTCACCAAGGACCTCGGCCTCGACGCCGAGCAGCAGAAGAAGGTCGAGGCGTTCCTCCCGAAGGACGACGGCGACAAATGGGATGGGGCGCGCGAGGACGCCAAGAAGCGCGTCGACGAGCTCCTCGCCGCCTTCGAGAAGGACGGCTTCGACGCGAAGAAGCTCGTCGTCGCCGAGCCGAGCGCTCCGATGAACCCCTTCGACGAGCAGGCGAAGTTCTTCGCCCAGCTCGTCCCGATCCTGACGCCCGAGCAGCGCGAGAAGCTCGCGGAGAAGGTCTCGCGAGGGAGTGACGACCTCGGCGGCGCTCGGGGCATCCGCCGGCTCGGGGGCCGCGACCGTGACCGAGGCCACGGGCAGGGACACGGACACGGCCACGGCCAGGACCACGACGACGACGAGTGAGGCGAAGGCACCCGGACCTCTGCGGAAGGACGCGTCGCGCGGCGCTGTTCGGCGGCGCCGTCGTGATGGTCGCCGCGCTCGTCGCATGCTCGCGCAAGGGCGGCTCGAGCGCGGCGGACGCGTCCGTGGACGCCGCCACGGACGCACCGCTCTCGTCGACGGCGCCGGAGGACGCCGGAGAGGAATCCGCGACGAGCGGGCCCGCGGCGAGCCGCAGGTTCGTGGCGGTCGCTCCGGTCGAGGCGCGGAGGGCGCGGATCGCGCGTTTCGCCGACGACGAGGCGCTCCGTGGCCTCGAGGGCGCGCTCGAGAAGCACTTCGGCGGTGGACCGCATGCGGGCTTCGACGTCCAGGCCGCGGAGCTCACGGCGTTCGGGCGGCGCGTGGTGCTCGTCGGCGAGGCAGGCAAGCCGACGAGCGAGGCTCGTCCGATCGCGATCGTCGCGGGCGACGACGGCGTCGTGTGGTCGAAGGAGCGGCCGGTGGCGGGGATCATGCCGCCGGTGGGGCCGATCGCGGTCGCGCCGGCGCCTCTCGGACGCGTCGCGCTCGCGGCGTGCGATCCGCCGACGAATGCCGTCGCGCTGCGCATCTGGGACGACGACGGAACGCCGTTCGCCGACTTCCAAGTGCTCTCCTTGGAAGGATGCGAGGCGCTATCGCTGCTCTACTGGCCGAATCGCGGATGGATCGTCGTGGCCGTGAGCGCCGGAGCGACGCGCGCGCAGCTCGTCGGCGAGAACGGCGCGCCGCGATGGGGCCTCGGGCGCGACCTCGGCGTGCGTTCGCGGGCGGGAGCGATCGCCCCCGCGAGCCTCGCCGCGGACACGGACGACACGTTCGTCCTCGTGCAGATGGTGCAGCCGTCCGGCGAGGAAGGCTCGCCCTTCCACGCGCTCGCGTTCCGCTACGACACGCGCGGAGAGGCGATCTGGAGGGCCGCCGTCGATCTCGGAAAGCTCGAACGTCCGCCGAAATCGGGCGAGCGCGCTCGGCTGGCGCCGACGAGCCCCGGCGTGCGCGTGACGATGCCGTCGGGCGCGGAGGTCGACGTGCGCCCGAGCGGCGACGTCATCCGTCGACCCCGAGCTCCGCGCTGATCCGCTTCACGGTCTGCGACTCGAGCGGAGAGAGGCGTCCGTCCGCCGACGCCGCGTCGGCGAGCAGCGACACGAGCTCGCGTTTCTCTTCGGTCGACAGCTTCGACACGACGGGCTCGGCCCGATCCCAGCCTTCGAGAGCGAGCACGCGCCGGCGTTCGTCGTCGTCGAGGCCCAAGCGCTTCATCACCTTCTCGAGGAATGCGCGCTCGTTCTCGGTCATCATCCCGTCGGCCACGAGGACCTTCGAGACGAGCAGGCACTTGGCGACCTTGGGATCCATGGGGTCACGTTAGCACGGGCGCCTCCGCGCGGCCGCCGCGCGTCCGTGTAAGGCTCATCGCCTCGTGATCTGCGCGATGAGGATGCCGGCGGCGACGCCGACGTTGAGCGACTCGACCGCGCCGGTCCCGGGGATGGCGACGAGCGCGTCGCACTGCGCGCGGACGCGTGGGCCGAGGCCTTCGCGCTCGTTGCCGAGCACGACGACGGCGGGGCGAACCCAGCGCCGCTGGAGCGCGCTCTCGTCGGCGGCGCCGTCCGTACCGACGATCGAGACGCCACGCGCGCGCAGGCGCTGGAGCGTGTCGGCGAGATCGGTCGTCCGCGAGAACACGAGGTGCTCGGCCCCGCCTTCGGCGACGCGGACGGCATTCGGATCGAGGCCCGGGTGCGGCGCCGGCGCGCCGAGCAGAACGGCGTCGACGCCGAAGAACGCGGCGCTTCGGAGGATCGCGCCGATGTTGTACGAGTTGCGGACGCGATCGAGCGCGACGGCGACGCCTCGCTCGCGCACGAGGAGATCGCCGAGCTGCTGTGGGCTCGCCCAGCGGCGCGCGCGTGCCTCGAGGCAGAGGCCCTCGTGCTGCGTCGTGTGCGCGATGCGCTCGATCTCGCGCTCGGGTAGGACGCTGATGCTCGTCCTGTCGGCGCGTGCGCCGAGGGCCTCCTTCACCTCGCGCACGAGCTCGCGCACGCATGCGACGCGCACGACGTCTTCGGGGCGCCTCGCGAGCACGGCGAGACCGGCGCGATGGCCGTGGATGCGCTCGACGTTTCCGGTCGGCGTCTGCACCGGTCGCGCGTCGCGTGCCGGCGGCGGTCGCTCGCGCGGCGCGTGCGCCGGCGCCTGCGCCCTGCCGGCGGGGCGCTCGAAGCGTGCTCGATGCGGTCCGTCGCGACGGGGCTTCACTTGCGCTCGGCTGCGGCGAGGCGCTCGAGCTCGTCGAACAGCTCGCGCGCGAGCGGGAGGTCCATGTGGCGGCGGTTCTTCTTGCTCTGCCAGAACTCGTCGAGCCTGCCGCGGCGCTGTTGCTCGTAGGTGAGCGCCTTGATCAGCATCTGGATCTTGTCCGCCGCCTTCACGATGCGCGCCTCGAGCGTCTTGCCCTCCGCGGCTTCGCGCCAGAGCGCGAGCTCGGCGGGAGGGAGCGTGCGCTCGAGGAGCTTCTCCTCGGCCTCCTCGAGCGCCTTCGAGAGCGCGTCGGTCTTCGCGGGCATCGGGATGTCGCCGGTGAACGCCTCGGCGGCGTCGTGGACGATGGCCATGCGCAGCACGCGCTCCCCGTCGACGGTCGTGCCGCGCGCGCGGAGATCGTCGACGAGGAGCATCGCCACGACGCAGACGCCGAAGGAGTGCTCGGCGATGCTCTCCGGATCGGCGACGCCTCGCAGCAGCCACCCGGTCCGGGGCAGCGCCGCGAGGCGATCGAAGAACTGGACGAGCTCGATCAGCGAGCCGGCCCGCGCGCTCGCCGTCGACATCAGAGGTCGCGGAGCGGGAGGGAAGGGATGAAGTCCTTCTTCCCGAGGTCGACGCCGTTGTGGCGGAGGATGGCGTAGACGTGCACGAGGTGGAACCCGAAGTTCGGACGCGCGAACTCGAAGAAGTAGTCCTTGCCGGTCAGGTACTTGCCCTGCCAGAACGAGAGCGTGATCTTCCGCTCTTCCGCGCCCTCGAAGTCCTTCGGCTGGAAGCTCTGGACGTAATCGCGGACGCTGCGGATGCGGCTCCTGAGCTCGTCCCAGGTCTTCTCGTCGTCGGGATGCGAAGGCGCCTCCCTGCCGGCGAGACGAGCGCAAGCGAACTTGGCGTGATCGCACGTGACGCCGACCTGGCGAGCCAGCGGGAACTGATCGGGGGCGAGGCGCGCCGTGAGGAGATTGTTCGGGTCGTACTTCTTCTCGTTGGCGTGCGCGATCGCCTTGTCGATCCAGCGATCCATGTTCTCCAGGGACTTGTCGAAGTACGGGACGATCTGCTCGTAGAGCGTCATCTTGAACCTCTCCGGCTCCAGCTTCTAACGCTCCGGCGGCGCCGCGGCTAGTGGAGACGAGAGCAGGTGAGGGAGAGCTCTCGAGCTCGGCTCGCGCGCGTCAGGAGCCTTTCCCGGGCGGGCGCGGGAAGTCGATCTTCGTGTCGCTGGCGGGCGGATCGGTGTCCTTCTTCGTCCGGGCCGTCGCGGGCGGCGGAGGTCGCTTCGATTCGGTCGCCTTGGGCTTCGCGTCGCCGGCCTTGAGGTGCGATGGCAACGGGATCGGCGCGCGCTTCGGCCGGACGAACCCCGCGAGGGGCGTGCCTGCCGGCGGGATCGACGGCGACCGCGTTTGCGCCGCCGCCGGGGCTGGCTTCTGCGCAGCATCGGCGAGGAAGGAAGGCGCTCGGATGTCGGTCCGCGAGTACGGCGACGGCTCGGGGAGCTCCTGGATCTCCGTCCGCGAAGTGGGCGCAGGCTCGATCGGTTCGGCAGGCGGCGGGGCCGGGATCGACGGCGCCTTCGGCGCCATGGATCGCGCGCGTGGTGGCGGCGGAGGCACGGTCGCCGGGCCCGGGCGAGCGGTGGACGGTGTCCAGCCCGAGGCGACCGGGGGCGGGGGCACCGACATCGGGCGCGGCGCCGGTGGAGGGATCGACGGCGGCGCGACGGAAGGAGCTCCCTGACGCGGAGCCATCGACGGACGTGCGGGAGGAGCCGGCGGCACGACCGACGCGCGCGGCGGCACCGAGGCGCGCGGTGGCGGTGACACGGCCGTCACGCCGTCCGTCGGTGTCATCGGGAGCACCGACGGAGTGCCGTCGCGCGGCGTGATCGAGAGCACCGACGGAGTGCCGTCGCGCGGGGTGACCGCGGGCGTCCCGTCGCGCGGCGTGACGGGGAACACCGACGGAGTGCCGTCGCGCGGCGTGACGGGGAGCACCGAAGGCGTGCCTTCGTACGGCGTCCGGTCGAGCGCGTGCGGCTGCGTGTCGGCAGGGCTCGGCGGCATCGCGGCCACCGTCGGTGACGGCGGCGGTGCCGTCGTCGTCGTCGGGCGTGGGAGGACCGACCGCGACGACGACGCGACGCCCGGCGCCGAGGAAGGCATCGCCGGCGACGACGACGGCCTCGGGGGCACCGACGCGGACATCGCGGGCGAAGAGCTCGAGGCCGGAGGTGCCGGCGCGTTCGGCATCACCTGCGTGACCTCGTGCGGCGTCAGCGAGCGCGGCGGCGGGGTGGGCCGCGTGCTCCACGAACGACCTCCGCTCGGCGGCGGCACCGACGTACGCGACGAGCTGCTGATCGCCGGCTTGAGCCACCCGGCCTGTCGCCGCTGCTCGCCCGGGAACAGCGTGTCGACCAGCTGCGCGAGGCGCGCCGCCACGTCGCTCGGCGAGGTGCGGGTGTACACGAACGCGTCGAGGTCACGCGCCAGATGGGCCGCCGTCGGATACCGGTGCTCGCGATTGCGCTCGAGCGCGGTCTTCGCGATCCGAGCGAGCTCCTCGGGGACCTCCGGGGCGACCGTGCGCGGGTCGGGGATGGGCCCGAGCTGCACCGCGCGCACCGTCTCGAGGTCGGAGTCGCGGCGGAACAAGCGACGGCCCGTGAGCAGCTCCCAGAGCGTCGTGCCGAGCGAGAAGATGTCGCTCCGGCGATCGAGCGGGAGCTGCATGATCTGCTCGGGCGACAAGTACGAGAGCTTGCCCGCGAGCAAGTGCGAGCCGGACTTCTCCCCCGCCGTGACCTTCGCGAGGCCGAAGTCGAACAACTTCACCTCGCCGTTGAACGTCGCGAAGATGTTCGCCGGGTTGACGTCGCGGTGGACGAGGCCGAGCGGCCTGCCCTGGTCGTCCGTGAGCTCGTGCGCGTAGTGGAGCGCGTCCGCCACGCGCGCGGCGGCCCACGCGGCGATCTCCGCGTTGAGGCGGAGGTCGCGCGCGAAGATCGCGTCTTGGATGGCGGCGAACGTCTTGCCGAGCATCAGCTCCATCGCGATGTAGTCCTGCTCGCCGTCCGCCCCGACCTCGAGGGTCCGGACGATGTTCGGGTGGACGAGCCTCGCGATGAGCTTCCCCTCCTCGAGGAACATCCTGAGCATGCGCTCGTCGCGGACGTCGTGGCGCACGATCTTCAACGCCACGACCTGCGGCACGTCGGAGGAGGGCTCGACGCGCCGTCCCAAGTAGATCGCGCTCATTCCTCCGCCGGCGATCTTCGCGATCACCTCCCACTGCCCGAGGCGTGTGGGTCGGTACGGACCGGAGGCCCGCGTCGGAGGAACCGCCATGCTCCCCACATTGTGCCGCGACCGCGAGGGCTCCGCGAGAAAAGAAGAGAGAGGCTCCGGGCTCCAGGCTCCGGGCTCCAGGGGATGAAGCTGCCGCGGGCGTCGGCGCCCCACCTCCCGGTCGACCCCGGATTCGGCTACGAAGGGGATGGCCTCGAATCCTTCCGGGACCGCTCTCTCCCTGGAGCCCCGGAGCCTGGAGCCTGATCCATGGACAACCAAGCCATCGCCAAAGCGCTCGTCGATCTCGCGGACCTGCACGAGCTGTCCGGTACCGTGCCCTTCAAGGTGCGGGCGTTTCGCTCGGCGGCGCGCGCGATCGAGGGGTACGCCGGGAGCATCGCCGAGCTCGCGAAGAGGGACGAGCTCGCGAAGGTGCGCGGCATCGGCGAAGGCGTCGCGCGCCGCATCAAGGAGCTGCTCGAGACGGGGACGATCGCCGAGGCGGAGAAGCTCCGGGGCAACCTGCCGCCGGGCCTCGTCGAGCTGATGAACCTGCCGGGCATCGGGCTCAAGACGGCGCAGCAGGTCTGGAAGGAGCGGGGGATCACGACCATCGACGAGCTCGAGAAGGCGGCGAAGGAGGGGCGCCTTCGCGACCTGCCGCGGTTCGGCGAGAAGCGCGAGGAGAAGCTCGTCGCGGCCATCGCCGCGTGGCGCAAGCGCGCGAGCGCCCCCAAGCGCCGCCCCCTCGCCGAGGCGATGCTCGCGGCGGAGGCGCTCGTCGAGGAGATGAAGAAGGTACCGGGCGTGCTCTCGTGCGACTACGCCGGGAGCCTCCGCCGCCGCTCCGAGACCGTGGGCGATCTCGACATCCTCGTCGCTGCGTCGAAGGACGACGCCCCCGCCATCATGGAAGCCTTCGCCTCCGCGCCGACCGTCGTCGAGGTGCTCGGCAAGGGCGACACGAAGACGAGCGTGGTGCTCGACAGCGGGATGCAAGCGGACCTGCGCGTGGTCCCGCCCGAGTCGTGGGGCGCCGCGCTCCAGTACTTCACGGGATCGAAGGACCACAACGTCGCGATGCGCACGATCGCCGTGAAGAAGAAGCTCAAGGTGAGCGAGTACGGCGTCTTCGACGAGTCCGGCGCCAAGATCGCGGGAGAGACCGAGGAGTCCGTCTACGAGGCCATCGGCCTCGCGTGGATGCCGCCCGAGATGCGCGAGAACCGCGGGGAGATCGAGCTCGCCGCGAAGCGCGCGATCCCTCGGCTCGTGGAGCTGTCCGACCTGCGCGGCGATCTCCACATGCACACGACCGAGACGGACGGAAAGAGCTCGCTCGAAGACATGGTGGCGACGGCGAAGGCGAACGGCCGCTCCTACGTCGCCATCACGGACCACTCCGAGACGCTCACGTTCGTCCGCGGCATGAGCCGAGAGCGCCTCCGCGAGCAGAAGAAGAGCATCCGCGCGGTGGAGGAGAAGGCCGGCATCCGCGTCTTCGCCGGCCTCGAAGCCGACATCCTCGCGGACGGCACGGTCGATCTCGAGGACTACCTCGACGAGCTCGAGTGGGTGGTCGGCAGCGTCCACCAGAAGCTGCAGATGCCGCGCGAGGAGATGACGAAGCGCGTCGTCCGCGCGATCGAGTCGGGCAAGATCGACGCCTTGGGGCATCCCACGGGCCGCCAGCTCGGGGTGCGTGAGCCGAGCGATCTCGACTTCGAGGCGGTTCTCGCAGCATGCGCGCGGGCCGGCGTCGCGATCGAGCTCAATAGCTCGCCGCTGCGCCTCGACGTGAACGAGCACATCGCGAAGCTCGCGCGCGAGGCGGGCGTGCCCGTCGTGATCGACAGCGACGCGCACAGCATCCGCGAGCTCTCGTTCCTGCGCTACGGCGTCGGCATCGCGCGCCGCGCGTGGCTCGGCCCGGAGCACGTGCTCAACACGATGACCGCCGACCAGCTCCAGGCGTGGCGCTCCGAGCGGGGACGCGGGCCGAAGCGGCGTGGTCGCGGCGGCGCCCGAGCCGCGTCGCCGAGCTGACCGGCTCCGTACCCGCGGGGGGTGACGCGCGCGGCCTCCGGAGCGTATCGTCTCTCGCATGCGCTTCGACGTTACGGGCGGTTCGTGCTGGACGTGGAGCGCCTGCCTTCGGGACGGTGGTGCGTCCTAGAGGTCGGTGACGAGGGCAAGCGGCGTCTGCGCGACGACGTCGTCATCCCGCCGCACGTCCGCGAGGAGGAGCTCGTGACCTGGCTCGACGATCTGCTGCACGAGCACGGCGGCCCCGGCCGGGCGATTCGTCGCGTCGATTAGCCGCGCGGTCGGCCCGCGAACGGTCGACCTCGCGAAGGGGCTCGACGTGGACCACGACCCCGGCTACGACCCCGACGCGTGAAGGAGCTCATCGAGGCATTCAAGGCGCTCCGCCACGCACCGCGCGCGCTCTGGCTGGTCATCTTCGCGTTCGCGTTCGACGCGATGGCCTACTTCGGGATCCTGCCCCTGATGAAGGCCTTCCTCGGGCAGGACATCGGCATCGCGCCCGAGTACGCCAGCACGTGGGTGTCGCTCTTCACCGGCGCGCTCACGCTCGTCATGCTCTTCGTCGGCAAGCCGACGGAGGGCCGCCTCGGGATTCGGCGGAGCATCCTCCTCGCGCTCGCGCTCTCGTTCATCGGCCGCGTCGTCTATTCCTCGGCGCCCTTCGCGGGCGGCGCCGCGCTGGTCGCGGTCTCGCTCGCGGTCGTCGCGCTCGGCGAGGGCATCCTCCAGCCGGTCTGCTATGCCGGCGTGAAGCGGTACACGAGCGAGGAGACCGGCTCGATGGGCTTCGCGCTCCTCTATGCCGGCCTCAACTTCGGCGCGATGCTCGTGGGGCCGCTCTCGGCGCACGTGCGCACGTCCTTCGACGTCCCGTACAAGGCCGGCGAGAGCGCGCTCTCGGGCTTCAACGCGGTCAACTGGATGTGCACCGGCATCACGCTGGTGACGCTCGTCGTCTTCGGTCTGTTCATGACGAAGTCGGCGGAGGCCAAGGTCCTCCGCGGCGCGGAGCCGGCGCCGGAGCCGAAGGAGAAGGCGGACGCCGGTTATCGGGAGAGCGCGAAGGCGCCCGAGCAGAAGGAGCCTCTGTCGCCTTTCCGGAACGTGCGCTTCCTCTTCTTCATCTTCGCGCTCTTGCCGGTGCGGACGCTCTTCGCGCACCAGTGGCTCACGATGCCCGAGTACGTGCTCAGGTGCTACCCGGAGCACGTGACCGACCGCATGGAGTGGCTCGTCGACTCGGTGAACCCGCTGGTGATCTTCCTCGGCGTACCGACGCTGACGGCGCTCACGAAGCGGTTCCACGTGCTGACGATGATGATCGTCGGCTCCCTCGTCAGCGCGGCGTCGACGTTCCTCCTCGTGCCCGGTCCGAACACCGCGCTGCTCGTCACGTACTTCATCGTCTTCTCGATCGGCGAGGCGCTCTGGTCGTCGCGCTTCCTCGAGTACGCCGCGGAGCTCGCTCCGGAGGGTCGTGTCGCGCAGTACATGGGCGTCGCGAACCTCCCGTGGTTCGTCGCGAAGACGACGACCGGGTTCTACTCCGGCTTCATCCTCGAGCGCTTCGTCCCCAAGGAGGGCCCGCAGAGCTCGGGGACGATGTGGCTCCTCTACGGTGCGATCGCCATGGTGAGCCCGCTCGCGCTCGTCGCCGCTCGGAAGTGGATCCGGTCGGGGCTCGACAAGCCCGCAGCTGCGGCCGCCTGATCGGAGACGAGGGGACGAGGCGGAGACAGGGTTGAACAGGGAGACAGGGTGACAGGGAGCCCGCAGGAAATGCTTCGCATTTCCTCCGGAGAAGGGAGTCTCGCTCTCGACCTGCAAGCGCCTCGCGCGACTGCGACCTCGCTCCCACCGGCGACCATCGAAATCGAGACGAGGTTGCGCGGTCCCTCTAGCTCTCGTGCTCGCACGACGTGGATGACAAGGAGACGAGGGGGAGCCAGGGTGGAACAGGGCCTTGGCTGGGCCGCTACGACAGGAGCGGCGTGATGACGCTGTCGACGTCGTCGGTCTCGTGGCCGCGAGGAACACTCCGACTCGTCGGCGTGTCGATTCGGCGCGTTGCGGAGCGGAGCGGAAGGTCGTTGGCGAGGGCCATTTCCCGGGTATCCTCGGACCACCATGAGCACTACCGTCGTCGTCGAAACGAGCCTCGGAACCTTCGAGATGGCCCTCGAGGACGAGAAAGCGCCGAAGACCGTCGCGAACTTCCTCGAGTACGTGGATGCCAAGCACTACGACGGCACGATCTTCCACCGTGTCATCCCGGGCTTCATGGCTCAGGGGGGCGGCTACGACGGCTCTCTCGAGAAGAAGCCGGTCCGCGCCCCGATCGAGAACGAGGCCGACAACGGCCTCAAGAACCTGCGCGGGACGGTCGCGATGGCGCGGACCAGCGATCCGCACTCCGCCACCGCGCAGTTCTTCGTGAACGTGAAGGACAATGCCTTCCTCGATCACACCGGCAAGAACGCCGCCGGTTGGGGCTACGCCGTCTTCGGGAAGGTCACCTCCGGGATGGAGGTCGTCGACAAGATCGTCAACGTCCCGACCGGCGCGAAGGGGCCGTTCTCGAAGGACGCGCCGCTCGAGAACGTCGTCATCAAGTCGATCCGCCGAAAGTAGAAGTCACGCGGCGGCCGCGGGACGCCGCGCGAGGATCTCCTGTACGCACACGTCGATTCGCCGCGCGAACATCTCCCAGAGGAACGGCGCGACGTACACGTTGAGCCCCGGCACCCAGCCGACGACGACGGCGGCCATCCCGAGGCGCTTCGGGACGGGCGCGGTGAACGGCGTGTGCGAGCGGATCGCCTCGAACCCGTTGGCGATGCCGACCACGAGACCGAGCTTCCAGACCCACGCGACGCCGGGCACGAAGCTCACGGCGATCGCGAGCCCGGAGCTCACCTCTCGGACGGGGCCGACGTTCCGGAGGGACTCCGGCAGGTTCGACCATGTGCGCTCGAGCCACAAGAGCTCGCAGATGGCGGCGCCCATTCGGAGGACGAGCGCGAGGAGGAGCAGCACGAGGAAGACGAGCACCCAGGGCATCAGCACCTCGGGCGGCGCCGTCTCCGCGTAGAGCGACCAGGCGCGCCGGGCGCCGAATCCGCAGCCGATCGAGAAGGCGACGGCGATGAACGAGAGGACGAGCGCGATCCGCCGAGCGCGCTGGGCCGGCGGACGCACGACGTGCGGCTCCTGCGCGATGGGCACGGCGCGCGCGTATGCATTCGGATGAAGCGCGCCATGGTGCCCGAGCGCCGGCGGTTGCATTCGAGTCCATCTTAGAGGACCGATGCCAGCGCCGCGAGGCGCGCGGTCGTCGGGGCGGACTCCGCGATTCGCATCGCTGCGGCTCGGAGCCTCTCCCGTCGCACCCGCGGACCCGAGGGTGTCGACGGCGGAGCTCGATGCGAGTAAATCGCGCGTCCCGATGGATGCCAGGACGTCCTTCGTCACGACGCCGGCGAAGCCTCTCCTTCGCGGCGTGTCCCATCAGATCTCGTTCTTCTTCGCCATCGCCGCGACCGTGGCGCTCGTCGCGCGTGCTCGTCCGGGAGCACCGACCGTCGCCGCCCTCGTGTTCGGTCTGAGCCTCGTCAACCTGTTCGGAACGAGCGCGCTCTACCACCGTATCGACTGGTCGCCCCGCGCGCGGAAGCGCGTCCGCCGTCTCGATCACTCCGCGATCTTCCTGCTCATCGCCGGCGGGTACACGCCGCTGTTCGCGCTCGTCCCGTCGAGCGCCGGCGGGCACGGGGCGCTCGCGGCGATCTGGATCGGATCGCTCCTCGGCGTCCTCAAGTCGCTCGCGTGGCCGGACGCACCGAAGTGGGTGACGGCGCTCCTGTGCGTCGTCCTCGGGTGGACCGTCATCGGTCAGGTGATCGATCGCGCGGCCGTCGTCGGGGCCACGTCGGTCTGGCTGCTCGTGGCGAGCGGCGTGATCTACAGCGTCGGCGCGCTCGTCTACGCCACCAAGCGTCCCGACCCGTTCCCGCGCGTGTTCGGGTACCACGAGGTCTTCCACGCGCTCGTGATCGTGGCGAGCATCTGCCTGTTCGCGCACGTCGTCACGGTGCTGCGCGCCGTCGGGTGACGCGCTCTCCTCGAGCGATCGGAGCGCGGGCGGGCGTCACTGCTGCTCGGGCACCGGGTACCGTACGTTCGGCTCGGGGCAATACCAGACGGCGACCTTGAGCGAGTCGACCTGCGCGACGACCGGGCCCGGGCCCGCGTCCGGCGACTTGCGTACCCAGAGCTTCGCCGCGAACGTCTCCTTGTTCACGTCTGCGGGGTAGAGGTCGACGCGCCACGTGTCGACCTTCTGCCCGTAGTGATGCGTGCCGATGATCGACGTCGGCCACGGCCCCTTCACGTACTTCCAGCCGACCTGCTTGCCTTCGATGTCGAGGTCGACGCGCGCGTCCTCGATGCCCCCGTCGGGCGCACGGCGCTTGAGCTGGACCTCGATGCCCCACGTCTCGACGCTATCGGGCAGATTGAATCCGAACTGGCTCACGCGGAGCTCGGCGGACTCCTGACCGTCGTCGAGCGTGACGGTGGCGAGGTCGCCGTCCTCGGCGAGCGCTCCTTCGACGTTCTCCCAGTCGACGGCGCCCTGGATGTCCGTGCGGGCGACGTTCTCGGCCTTGGCGCCGGCCTGGAAATCGGTCGTCCGGAGCAGGCAGCCGGTCGGCGAGAGCATCGACGGATCCGGACCGTCGTACCCGGCGTCGGCGCCGCTCTCCGGATCGATGCCGCCTTCGGTTCCTCCCTCGTCCGGCGTGACCGTTCCCGTCTCGTCGGAGCAAGCGACCACGACACCGAAGGAAAGGGCGAAGGCTGCGAGGGCGACGAACGCGGCGCGCATGCTTCACCTTAACCCGGTCTCGGCGCTCGCGCGAGTGTCCACACACGCTCCGGCGGGCGGCCGGCCCTGCGCGAAAGCAGGTCAGGTGCGCTGGAGCTCGCGGCGGAGGCGGAGGCCGTCGCGGAGCGTCCACGCACCGCCTCCGAAGAAGAGGAGGAGCGCGATCCCGGTGACCGGCGGAGCGGATCCCCGGTGGAGGACGAGGCCGACGACGAGGCCGATCCCACAGAGGATCGAGACCGTCCCCGTGACGATGCGCTTGATCGCCACCAACCGAGCAATGGACCGATCGACGGTGCGGGCCATGACGCGAACCGTCTAGCACGGCGGACGGCGGCGCGCGAACCCCGCTCGCGGCCGCGACCGGGACGCGGTCACGAGCTCAGGTGCGGCCTTCCGGGGCGGCGCGCGCCGACTCGAGGTACGCCGTCGCCGCGCGGGTGGCGCGCTCGTAGAAGTCTTCGACTTGGAAGTCGAGGCCGGTCCACATGGTGCCGATCGCGATGGCGTGGTGCGCGAGCGAGACCGCGATCATGAGCGCGAACGCGATGTCCTCGGAGCGGGGCTTCTCTTCCGCGCTCGCGTTCGCCTCCTCGAGCACGCTCACGATCCTGGAGGTGACGTGCGCGCCGATGCGACGGAAGCCGTCGAGCATCCTGTCGTCGCCGCACGCGAGGACGGCACGGACGAGCCCGGCACGCGCGAACAGGAGGTCGAGGACCGTCCGGATCGCGACCTTCATCACGTCGCGCAGCTCGGCGCGCTCGAAGGTCCCGCTCCTCGTCGCCTCGTCGATGGCGTTCGTCACCTGCAGGCAGAAGCGCTCGTTCAACGCGTGGAGGAGGGCGGTCTTGTTCGCGAAGTGCGCATGGAAGACGTCGAGCGTGACGCCGGCCGTCCGCGCGATCGCGGCGTCGCTGACCGCGGCGAAGCCGATCTCGTTGATCAACGTCTCGCCCGCCTCGAGCAGCAGCATGCGCGGCAGAGCGGCGGGCGCCTCCATCGTCTGCGCGAGGTCGTCGAACCCGGACGAGCTCGACGGCGGCGGCGGCATCAGCCGCTCGTCGAGGATGCGCGTCGTCGGCAGCGCCGCCGGGACGGACGAGTCGTGGGGCAGGTCGCCCATGAGGGCCGAGATCGCCGAGATGTCGATCTCGCGGGTCATCGTCGAGGAAGGCCGGAGCTCCAGCCCTTCCTCGATGACCTTTCCCCCGCCCGCGGTCGAACGATCGTCGAGCTCGGCCGGATCGGGCGCGGACGCGCGGGCGCGGCGCGCGCCGTCCGCGCGCGGCGGCTTCTTCTCCCGCGGTTTGGCCTTACGACTGGCCATGACGCATCGTCGGCGACATCTCGTCGGCGGGCAAGACCGAGGTGACGGGGCCGGTCGTTCTCGGCCGAACGAGGGTGGGGGTGGGGAAGGTGCATGCCCCACCTCTTTCCTTCGGGCGAGTGCTGATTGGGCTCATCGGGCCTGCGGGGCGTCGTCGCAATGGAAGCGAGGCCATGATGGTCGATCGAGCGCGGCTCGTTGTCGAGCCGCACTTCACTGCGCGGCCCTCGGATCGGCGCAGCAGCGAAAGCCGGTCGAGTAGTCGCGGTACGTGTAGCCGTGAGCGATGGTGCGGTACGCGCAGCCTTCGCCGTGCTGCGAGGTGTCGAGCCAGTAGCCTCCCTGGAACGTGCCGTTCGGATCTGCCGTCCACTCGTGGAGGTTGCCGACCATGTCGTAGACGCCCTGATCGGTCACGCACTCGGGGTACGCGCCGGTCTTGGCCACCGTACCTTCGAGCTGGTTGTTGCGCGGATCGTTGAGCTCGGTCATCCCCCAGCCGCGCTTCATCGTCGCCGCGTGGAACGTGAGCATCGGGCTCACTCCGGTGTCGTGGCACTTGCCGGCGACGCGTTTCGGACCGTACGGGTACGCCGTGCCCTCGCTGCCTCCGCAAGCGACCCGCCACTCGACGGGATGGCAGAGCCGCTTGCCCGCGGCGCGGCACGCGCTCTCCGCTTGCTTCGCGCTGATGTACGCCTGCGGGACGACGCCCGGGACGCTCTTCGCGACGAAGACCTTGTCGGAGGGCGGCGTGACGTACGGCGAGTGCGGCGTCTCCGTGCCGTCGGCCTCGCGGATGACGATCGAGCCTTCGTAGCGATCGATGCAGAACCGATCGAAGACGAGCGCCATGTCCGGCGGGCACGTCGCGCCGGGCTTCGGCGGCGGCAGCGTCCCTTCGTCGACCTCGTGGAAGCGCGGCGGGGCGTAGCCCCAGATGGCCGCCTCGAGCGACCCCGGAGCCTTCGCCGCGATCTTGCGCGTCTTTCCCGCGTATGCGGGCGCGATGCGAGCGAGCGCGTTCACCACTTGCGCGCGGCAGCGCGGAGGCGCCTTGTCGGGGTCCTGCGCGAGCGCGGCGCGCGAGGCGAGCGCGAGGAGCACGGGCGCGACGGCCAGGCCGAGACGGAGCGCGAGCCTCATGGGCCCGTCGCTAGCAGAGCTCTCGTCTCGAGTCGATTCTTCGGGCCGCCCTTCGCGCGGCGCTGGTGGGTGCCGACAATGTACGACAGCCCTGCGGTCGCGCTTCCGGCTCCGCTCCGGCGCATCTCCGTCGATCCAACCCCGACCCGCTCGCGGTATGACCGCGCCGATGGTTCGGACGCCCGTGATCCTGTTCGCTCTCGCGTCGACGACCCTTGCATGCGGCGCTTCTGCGGCGCCGCGCCCGCCGGAGCCGCGCAAGAGCGGTCCGCCGCCGGTGCGCAGCGCCGACGAGCCGCTCGTCCGCTATCCGATCGAGACGGACGCCGATCTCGCCCGCGCCATCCGTGAGCACTACACGAAGTACGAGTACCGCATCCCGATGCGCGACGGCGCCCGGCTCTTCACCGTCGCGTACGTCCCGAAGGATCCGCTCCACACGTATCCGATCCTGCTCACGCGCACGCCCTACAGCGTCGCGCCGTACGGTGTCGACGCGTACCCGAGCGAGAAGAACCCGCGCGTGCTCCGCCGTTTCGCCCCGTCGAGCCACTTCGTCAAAGAGGGGTACATCTTCGTCCACCAGGACGTGCGCGGGCGGATGATGTCCGAAGGCACGTTCGTCGACGTCCGCCCCGCGGCGGCGAAGAAGGGCGACGTCGACGAGAGCACGGACGCGTACGACACCATCGACTGGCTCGTGAAGAACGTGCCGAACAACAACGGCAAGGTCGGCGTCTGGGGCATCTCGTATCCGGGCTTCTACGCGGCGCAGAGCGCGATCGACGCGCACCCCGCGCTCGAGGCCGTCTCCCCGCAGGCGCCCGTCACCGATTGGTTCCTCGGCGACGACTTCCATCACAACGGCGCCTTTTTCCTCGCGGACGCGTTCAACTTCCACGCGAACTTCGGCAAGCCGAGGCCCGAGCCGACGAAGAAGTCGGAGTGGAAGAGGGAGACCGAGGGCCTGGACATCTACGACTTCTTCCTCGCCATGGGGCCGGTCTCGAACGCGAACGAGCGCCATCTGAAGGGCGAGATCCCATTCTGGAACGATCTGATGGCCCACCCGACGCGCGACGACTTCTGGAAGGCGCGCGATCCGCGCCCGCGCTACCGCGACGCGAAGCCGGCGGTGATGACGGTGGGCGGCTGGTTCGACGCCGAGGATCTCTGGGGCGCGCTCGAGACGTACCGCGCGTTCGAGCGGCAGAACCCTCGGAACGAGAACGTGATCGTCATGGGGCCGTGGCGCCACGGCGGCTGGGCTCGTGACGACGGCGACCGCCACGGCGACATCTCGTTCGGGCAGAAGACGTCGCTCTTCTATCGCGAGCACATCGAGCTCCCGTTCTTCCAGCGGCACCTCAAGGGCAAGAAGGGCCCGCCTCCGCCCGAGGCGTGGATGTTCGAGACGGGCACGAACACGTGGCACGCGCTGTCGACGTGGCCGCCCGCCGGAGCGAAGCAGGCGACGCTCTACTTCCATCCGCAGGGCAAGCTCGCCGCCGTCGCTCCGACGACCGCCGAAGGCGAGGACGCGTACATCAGCGATCCGAACAAGCCCGTCCCGTACCGGGCGAAGCCGGGTGATTCGATCGACGCGAGCTACATGAGCGACGACCAGCGCTTCGCGGCTCGCCGACCGGACGTCCTCGTCTACGCGACCGGCGAGCTCGACGCGGACGTCACGCTCGCCGGTCCGCTCGAGGCGTCGCTCTGGGTGTCGACGACGGGAACGGACGCGGACTTCGTCGTGAAGCTCGTCGACGTCTGGCCCGCCGACGCGCCCGAACCGGATCCGAACCCGACGGGCGTGCACATGGCTGGCTACCAGCAGCTCGTGCGCGCGGAGGTCATGCGCGGCAGGTTCCGTTCGAGCTTCGAGCGCCCGGAGCCGTTCGAGCCGAACACGCCCACGCTCGTCCGCTTCACGCTGCCGGACGTCTTCCACACGTTCCGTCCCGGCCACCGCATCATGGTGCAGGTCCAGAGCTCGTGGTTCCCGCTCGTGGACCGCAACCCGCAGAAGTTCGTCGACATCCATCGCGCGACGGAGGCGGACTTCACCGTCGCCACGCACCGTGTCCATCGCACGCAGAAGCACCCGTCCGGCTTGAAGGTGACGCTCTGGCGCGGGACGCTGCCGGCGTCGCCCTGACCCCTCACGCGCGGGCTCACGAACCGGTACGATGAGCCCTCATGCACCCCTCTCGCGTCCGCTATCTCCTCGCCATGGGCCTGTCGCCCGTCGGGCTCGCCGTGACGGCGTGTCATCGAGAGCCCACCGTCGCTCCCGACACGAAGGACGCCGCGCGAATGGACGCGACGGTCGTGCAGGTCGGAAGCTCCGTCGAGCCGAAGGACGCGCCGCCACCCCCGCCGAAAATCATCCGCGCGGATGCGGGGAATGGCAGGTGGACGATCGTCGAGGAGCGGAAGCCGATCGCCCCGGAGCTGGCTCGGCCGACGTGTCCCTCCGGCGCGTTCTGTGTCCACGCGCCTGCAAGCCTTCCGGACGCCGGTCCGGCTCCTGCACCGTTCGAGCGCTGCGCGGCCGTCGAGCGGCGCGACGACGATGACGAATTCCAGGGCGTCGTCGTGAGCTTCAGCGCGCCGACGACGGAGCGCGAGCGCGAGCTCGTCCCCGACGCGTGCTGCTACACCTGGCGGATTCGCTGTCCGGGAGGCCGGCCGCTCCGCGAGGACGGGAAGCTCGTCGTCGCCCCGAGCGTCGCGCGCGCCGACTGGTCCGGCATCAGCGGCGAGAGCACGGAGATCGATGCCGCCACCCGCGCGAGACTCGCGGCGCATTGGCTCGCGGAGGCGGCGGTCGAGCACGCGTCCGTCGCGTCGTTCTCTCGGTTCGCGCTCTCGCTGCTCGCGCTCGGCGCGCCGCCGAGCCTCGTCGCGAGCGCGCACGCCGCCGCGCTCGACGAGATCCGCCACGCGCAGGATTGCTTCGCCCTCGCGAGCCGCTACCGAGGCGAGCCCGTCGGACCGGGGCCGCTCCCGATCCCGGAGGGCCCGCCTCCGACGGATCCGGCCGAGGTCGCGCTCGAGACGCTGCGTGACGGGTGCCTCGGCGAGGCGATCGCCGCGCACGTCGCGCGGGCCGCGGCCGACGGAGCGACGGACGCGGACGTCGCGAAGATCCTCGAACGGATCGCGGAGGACGAGACGACGCACGCCGAGCTCGCGTTCCGCACCGTGGCGTGGCTCCTCGCGGAGCACGGAGCTCCCGTGCGCGCGGTCATCGAGCAGGTTGTCTCGGAGCTCGATGCACGTACGGCGCTGCCGTCGCCCCGCGTGGACGCCGACCCCGACGCTCGCCACGGCGTCCCGTCCGACGCCCGCCGTGCGGAGCTCGCCGACGAGGCGCTCCGCGCGATCGTCGCGCCCTGCCTTCGCGCCTTGCTCGACGCGAACGCAGTGGCGCGATCGGCGCCGTCGGCGGTCACGAATCGAATGGGCTGATCGCGCAGCCGGCTCAAGGCCTCATGCGCGCGACGAACGCCGCGAACCCGTCGATGTACTTCTTCGCCCTGTCGCGGACGTCCTGGTCGACGATGTTCCCCGCGTCGTCGAACACCTTCGCCGCGCTGCTGACGTAGAGCAGCCCTCCGAAATACGGCACGGTGCCGAGCGCGCGGAGCACCGGGAGCCATGCCGCCTGCGAGAGGCGCGTCCCTGCGGGCCCGGTCGTCGCGCCGACGACGCCCGCGGGCTTGTTCCCGAACACGCGCGGGATGTCCGCCGGGGGCCGCGACATCCAGTCGATGGCGTTCTTCGTGACGCCAGGGATGCTCCCGTTGTACTCGGGCGTGACGATCAGGAGCCCGTCCGCCGCTGCGACCTCGTCCTTCAGCGCCGTGACGGCCTCGGGGATGCCCTGGGCCTCGACGTCGCCGTCGTAGAGCGGGATGCCGTGCAGCGTCGCGACCTCGACGGACGTGCCGTCGGGAGCGAGCGCGGCGAGCGCTTTCGCCAGCTTCAGGTTGTACGAGCCTGCGCGGAGCGCGCCGGGGATGGCGACGATCTTCATGGCGGGACGATGGACGAAGGGGGGCGCGGCAGCAACCGAGGAGTCATCGACGCGGCTTGTTGTCGTCGGGCTCGAACCACGCGCGCCACGCGGACGGAAGCTCGCGAGATCCCCGCGACACCCGCACGCACCGAGTCGCCGCGCCACCTCGGTCGCGCCGTGGCGGACCTCGCCGCCGATCCTGCCGTCATGGAGAAGAGCGGCGAGGTCCTGCTCGTCGCCGATCTCGCGCGACAGTACGCGTTCACGGACGTCGACGGCCGCCAGCCCGAGGCGTTCACGATCCGAAGGCCGTCACTTGCTCGGACGCGGGAGGCCGCTCGAAGCGGAGCGCGTCGCGGTCACGATCACGACGCCGAGGACGGTCAGGGCGCACGCGGCGGCCTTCGATGCCGTGAGCTGCTCCCCGCCGAGGAGGGCGCCGATGCCGAGCGCGACGACGGGGTTCACGTAGGCGTAGCTCGTCGCGATCGCCGGCCGCGTCGTCCGGAGCAAGTACCCGTACGCGGTGAACGCTAGGAGCGAGCCGAAGAAGACGAGGTAGAGGAGCGCGAAGATGCTCGCGGCCGTGGGCGGTCCGACGGGGCGCTCGCCGCGCAGGAGGGCGAGGCCGATCATCACGAGGCCGCCGACGATCATCTGCGCGGCGGAGCCCGCGGCGCCGGGCGGCACGGGGATCCGCCGGCTCAACAGCGATCCGAACGCCCAGGTGATCGGCGCGAGGAGGAGGAAGACGACGCTCGCGTCGCGGAACGAGAGCGTCCCGCCGCGGTTCAGCACGACGACGCCGGCGAAGCCGAGCAGCAGCCCGAGGATCTCGCGGGCGGTCGGCCGATCGCCCCAGATCGCCCCGAGCAGCGCCGCCCAGAGAGGCATCGCCGCGACCACCGTCGCGGCGACGCCGCTGTCGACCGATTGCTGCCCGAGCGCGACGAACCCGTTCCCGCAGACGAGGAGCAGGACGCCGACGACGCCCGCCGAGAGCCACTGCTTCGGTGTCGGAAGCGGCGCGCCGCGCAGGCGGAGGAAGCCGAGCAACAAGGTGCCCGCCGTCACGAAGCGAGGGCCTGCCATCAAGAACGGAGGCAGGAACTTCATCGCGACGTGCATCGCGTAGTACGTCGATCCCCAGACGACGTAGAGCACCAGGAGCGCCCCGCCGACGAGGAGGCGCTCACGCGCAGGGTCGCGATCGACGGAGGAAGAAGGCGGCAGGTGCGCCGCCGAGGTGGCCATCGCCGCTTACGATGCTCCTTCGGGCCCGAGCGTCGCAAGGCCGCATCTCGGACGTTGCGACACGCTCGGGCTCGGAGAGGTGGGGGCTACTCGGCGGCGTGCGCGGCCGGCTCGACGACCGGGTGCGGGGCGTCGATCTCGTGCTCGCCGGTCTCCGCCGGCGTGCGGCCGCGCGGGAGCAGGCGCTTCACCCAGGTCGCGAGGTCGTCGAAGAGCGAGTACATGACCGGCGTCGCGAGCAGCGTGAGGAGCAGCGACAGCGTCTGACCGCCGACGATGATGCCGGCCATCGCCTGGTTGAATCCGGCGCCGATGCCCTTCGCGAAGACGAGGGGCAGCATGCCGGCGACGAAGGCGAGGGTGGTCATCAGGATCGGACGGAGACGGTCCTTGTTCGCCTCGAGGATGGCCTCGAGCCTGCCCTTGCCGGCGCGCCGGAGCTCGTTCGTGTGATCGATCTGGAGGACCGCGTTCTTCTGCACGACGCCGAAGAGGACGAGCAAGCCGAGCAGCGAGAACATGTTGACCGACTGCCGGAAGATGAGCAGCGACACGAGGCCGAACGGCACCGTGAGCGGCAGCGCGAGGAGGATGATGAACGGGTTCAGCCACGACTCGAACTGCGCCGCGAGCACGAGGTACATGAAGACGAACGACATCGCGAACGCCAGCGCGAACGCGGCGCCCATCTTCCCCGCCTCCTTCGTCTGGCCGAGCGGGACGATGCGGTAGCCAGGCGGAAGCTTCATCCGCTCGACGATCGCCTTGAGCTCGGCCTCGATCTTCGAGTCGCCGACGCCGGGGGCGGAGTTTGCGAAGACCGTGATCTGACGGCCGCGCGCGAGGCGCTCGACCTTCGAGGGACCGGTGGCCTCGGTCATCGAGACGACGCTCGACAGCGGGATGCTGCCGTACTTGCTCGACGGCACCGTGAGCAGGGCGAGCGTGCTCGGGTCGGCGCGGAAGCGGCTCTCGGCGCGTCCGCGGATGTCGTACTGCTGCCCGTTCTCGGCGTACGTCGAGAGCTTCAACCCGCCGACGAAGAGCTGCAGCGTGTTGGCGATGTCGGCGACCTGGACGCCGAGGTCGGCCGCGCGATCGCGATCGACCGACACCCGCACCTCGGGCTTGCCGACGATGAGGGAGTTGTCGACGTCGACCGCGCCCGGGACCTTCCGGAGCTCTTCGGTGACCGCGGTCGCGATGCGTCCGAGCTCGCCGAGATCCGGCCCGGAGATGCCGTAGACGATCCTCGCGTTCGTGCCGCTGTTGCCGCCGAAGTCCGGGACCTCGGACACCGAGACGCGCAGGTCGCTCGACAGCTTCGAGACGATCTCCGAGCGCGCACGATCCATGATCTCGACCTGGGAAGCCTTCCGCTCCTTCGGATCGGAGAGCAGGACGCGGATGGTCGCGAGGTTCTGGGTCTTCTGGTCGTCGTCGCCGATCGTGATGAGCGTGTGCGTCACGCCCGACAGCGCCTTCAGGTCCTGCGCGAGCCGTTCGGCGATGTAGCGCGTCTCCGCCACGCTCGTGCCCTCCGGCGCGCGCATGCTGACCTGGAACTGCGCCTTGTCGTTCGTCGGGATGAAGCTGCCGGTGAGACGCTTGCCGACGGGGACGAGGGAGAGGAGCGCGCCGACGCACGCGAGCACCACCACCCAGCGGTGCTTCATGGCGAAGCGGAGCAGCGCCACGTATCCGCGCTCGATCGGCGTGTAGAACGCGTCGACGAACCGCGTGAGGAGACCCGGCGGTGCGTTCGGGTCGTGCCGCTTCAGCCAGCGCGACGCGAGCATCGGCGTGAGCGTGAACGACACGATGAGCGAGACGCCGATCGCGGCGGCCATCGTCAGGCCGAAGCTCCGGAGGAACCGGCCGATGATGCCCTGCATGAAGGACACCGGGATGAAGACCGACATCAGCGCCAGCGTCGTCGCGAGGACGGCGAGGCCGATCTCCCGCGTGCCGGCGACCGCCGCCGGGAAGGGCTTGAGCCCCTTCTGGATCTGATGGTGGATGTTCTCGATGACGACGATCGCGTCGTCGATGACGAGGCCGACCGCGAGGGCGAGCGCGAGCAGCGTCAAGAAGTTCAGCGTGAAGCCGAACGCGTACATCACGGCGAACGTGCCGATGATGGAGATCGGGATGGCGAAGGCCGCGATGACGGTGCTGCGCGGGTCGCCGAGGAACATCAGGACGATGACCACCGCGAGGAACGCGCCGAGGACGAGGTGCTCGAGGACGGCGTGCGTCGACGTCCGGATGACGCCGGAGTTGTCGTAGACGACGTCGAGGGACACGCCGGGCGGAAGCATCTGCCGGATCTCGTCGAGGCGTGCGAGCACGGCGTCGACGACGGCGACGGTGTTCTTGCCGGACTGCTTCTTGATCGTGAGGACGACCGTCGGATCGTCGTCGAACTGCGCGAAGCTCTCTTCGTCCTCCTGCCCGTCCACGACGGTGGCCACGTCGCCGATGCGGACGGGGTGACCGGCGTGATCGCGGATGACGAGGCGCGCGATCTCGTCGACCGATTCGACGCGTCCGGTGACGCGGAGCGTGAGGTTCTTGGGCCCGGTCTCGATGGTGCCGCCGGGGACGTTGACGTTCTGGAGCGAGAGCGTCCGCATCACCTCCACGGCCGTCACGCCGTGGGCCTGGAGCGCGATGGGATCGAGCTGGACGTTGATCTGGCGCTTCCGCCCGCCGACGAGCGTGACCTGGCCGACGCCGTCGATCGTCTCGATCTGTCGCCGGACGACTTTGTCCGCGAGCTCCGTCGTCTCCGCGATCGGTTGCTTCGAGCGGAGCGCGATGAAGAGGATGGGCGCGGCGTCGGGGTCGATCTTCGTGACGACCGGTGCGTCGATGCCCTTCGGTAGCTCGGGGAGCACCTGGTTGACCTTGTCGCGCACCTCCTGAGCGGCGACGTCGACGGGCTTCTCCAGGTTGAACATGGCCACGACGAGCGAGACGCCTTCGCTCGACGTCGAGCGGAGCTCGTCGATGCCGCTGATCGTGTTGAGCGCGCCTTCGATCTTGTCGGTGACGTCGCTCTCGACCTCCTCCGCCGCGGCGCCGGGCACGCGCGTGGTCACGACGACGACGGGGATGTCGACGTTCGGGAAGTAGTCGAGCCCGAGCGCGCGATAGCTGACCGCGCCGATGACGACGAGCGCCAGCATGAGCACGGTCGCGAAGACCGGGCGCTTGATGCTCAACTTCGAAAGCCACTGCATCGATCAGCTCCCGCTCGCGCTCACGTACTGCCCGTTTCGGAGGGACTCGGGAGGCGAGACGACGATCTGCTCTCCCTCGGCGACGCCGCGGACGACGGCCACCTCGTCGCCGAGCGTCTCGGTCGTCTGGACCACGCGCTGCTCGACGCGTCCGTTCACGACGACGAAGGCCGTCGTTCGACCTTCGTGGCTCGTGATCGCGTTCTTGGGCACGACGGGCACGGGCTCCTCGCCCGTCTCGAGTCGCACGGACGCGAACATGCCCGGACGGAGGACGGCGCCGTCGGCGGCGTCGACGGTCGCCTCCGCGACGACGTCGCGGGTCGTGCTGCGGACGGACGCGCCGATGAACTTGAGCGTGCCCGTGAAGGTCTTGCCCGGATAGCCGGCGACGGTGAACGTCACCTTCGCCCCCGGGCGGACGGCTGCGATGTGGGCCTCCGGCACGGTGAGCTCGAGACGAAGCGCGTCGAGATCGACGAGCGTGACCACCTTCGAGTCGTGCCGGACGTACTCGCCGACGTCGACGTAGCGCTCGGCGACGACGCCCGCGAACGGCGCGCGGATCACGCCGTCGCCGACGTTCTGCGCGGCGAGGGTGGCGCGTGCCTGGGCGGCGGAGACGGCATGCTCGCTCGCCTTGCATTGGGCCTCGACACGGTCGAGCTCGGCCTTGCCGAGCGCGCCGGATGCGACCAGCGCGCGCACGCGCTCGCACTCGAGCTTGGCGCTCGCCGCGTTCGTCGCGGCGTTCTCCGCCTGGGCCTTCGCCTCGCTCGCCGTGAGCGCGGCGGCGCGGACGTCGAGCGTCGCGATGACGTCGCCCGCCTTCACCTGGGAGCCGCGCTCGACGCGCGTGGACGTCACGCGACCGGCGGCGTTCGCCGCGAGATCCGTCTCGCGACCGCTCTTGAGCTGCCCCGTGAGCGGCAGGTACTGGCGGACCGGCCGCGACTTCACGGGCGCGGTCGTGACGCTCACGGTGGGGGCGGCGGAGTCCGACGGGGGCGACGAGGCAGAGGATGTCGAGCAAGCAACGACGCTCGCGGCGAGGGCGAGGAAGATCACGGGGCGTGACATGAGGGCTCTTCTCCTGGCGGACGCCGGCGAGGGACCGCCGACGCCGCACACTGCAACGCCAATTGCGATGCCGACCCCGTCGTCTCCGTTGTGCCCGTGCCCGTGAGGTCGCACGAGCGACGCTTCGTGGGGCGGAAGGCCGAGCTGACGAGTGACGCCCGTCGCGCAGTCGCGGCTGGATGCTATGGTGTTGCCTCCACTCGATGATCGGTCTGCCGGAGAACATCGACGGACGATTCGAGATCGAGCGCGAAGTCACCCGCGGCGGAATGGCCCGATTGCTCCGCGCGCGCGATTTGCACACGGGTGGGCTCGTCGCCATCAAGCTCAACCTCGCGACCGACGGCGCCTCCGTCGAGCGGTTCGCTCGCGAGGTCGCGGTGCTCTCCGAGCTTCGCCATCCGGGCATCGTCCCGTACGTCGCCCACGGGGTTCTGCGTGGCGGCGAGCGTTGGCTCGCGATGCAGTGGCTCGACGGAATGGATCTCGCGACGAAGATCCGTTCCGCTCACGAGGCGCCGCCGGACGCGCCGACGCGCGATACGCGCAAAGGCGAGCAGACGAGCGACCACTCTCGGTGCCTGACGATCCGCGAGACGATCAAGCTCGGGATGCGCATCGCCGCGGGGCTCGGAGAGCTCCATCGGCGCGGGCTCGTCCACCGCGACGTGAAGCCGGGGAACATCTTCCTCCGCAACGGCTCCGTCGACGACGCGGTGCTCATCGACTTCGGGACGACGAAGTCCGTCGTGACGTCGTCGTTCGTCACGATGGCGGGCACGCTCGTCGGGACGCCGAGCTACATGTCGCCGGAGCAGGCGTCCGCGTCGTCCGACGTCGGTCCGCCGAGCGACGTCTGGTCGCTCGGATGCGTCCTCTATTACGCCCTCACCGCGCACAACCCCTTCGAGGGCGGACACGTGCTCGCCGTGCTCGCACGGATCATCGTCGACGAGCCGCTCCCGGTCCGTACCGTGCGTCCCGACGTCCCCGAGGCCCTCGCTCGCGTGATCGAGCGCATGCTGGTGAAGGACCCGGCGCAGCGGTTGGCCAACGGCGACGCCGTCCTCGCGGAGCTCCGCAGCGTCGAGGTCGGCGACGACGAGGCGTCCGGCGCTGCGCACGCGGCGCACGCCATGCATGTCTCGCGTCCGCTCGGCGTGCGGGAGCAGCGCGTGCGCTCGATCGTCGTCGGACGCGGGAGCTCGGACGTCGAGCACCGGTTCGAGCCGTTCCGGGAGGCCGTGCGACGCTCGGGCGCGACGCTTCATCGCGTGGCCGACGGCTCGCTCGTGATCTCGCTCCCGCCGGAGGCGTCGCCCACCGACCAGGCCCGGCGCGCCGCGGCCGCCGCGCTCGCCCTGCGCGCCCTCGACCCGAAGATGCGCCTCGCCCTGGCGTCGACGCGCATGGAGAAGGCCTCCGAGCCTTCGGGCGAGGTCGTCGAGCGCGCCGTGCGCACGCTCGAAGCGACCCGGCCCGGCGAAGCCCGGCTCGACACGCTCACCGCCGAGCTCGTCGATCTCCACTTCGTCGTCAGCGACGGGGAGCGCGGGAAGATCCTCGAGCGGGCGCGGGACAGCGACGCCGAGCGCACGCTGCTCGGTCGGCCGACGCCGCTCGTCGGACGCCGGCGCGAGCTCACGACCGCTCGCGCGCTCTGGGACGAGTGCGTGGACGAGCCCGTGGCCCGCGCGCTGCTGGTGCTCGGCGAAGCAGGCATGGGCAAGAGCCGCCTGCGCCGCGAGCTCACGCGCAGCATCCAGCAGGGCGGGGAGGTCACGGTGCTCTTCGGCCTCGCCGACTCGCTCACCGCCGGATCGCCGTTCGTGATGACGGCGCCGCTCGTCCGAAACGCGGCCGGCATCACGGACACCGACGATCTCGAGGTTCGGCGCACGAAGCTGCGCGCGCGCGTCGCTCGCACGGTCGCCGCCGCGGACATGCCGCGGATCGCAGCGTTCCTCGGCGAGATGATCGGCGCGGGGTTCTCCGACGCCGAGGTGCCGGCGCTCACGGCGGCGCGGCGTGATCCGTTGCTCATGAACGCCGGCATCACCACGGCGTGGGTCGACTGGCTGCGTGCCGAGACGAACGTGCGCCCCGTCCTCCTCGTGCTCGAGGACCTGCACTGGGGCGATCTCGTCAGCGTCAAGCTCGTCGACGCCGCGCTGCAACGCCTCTCGGACGCGCCGCTCTTCGTCCTCGCGCTCGCGCGGCCGGAGGTGAAGCCCGCGTTCCCGCAGCTCTTCGCGTCGAGCGGGCTCGTCGAGCTCCGGCTCGATGCGCTGTCGCGCAAGGCGAGCCGCGAGCTCGTTCGCGAGGTGCTCGGCGAGAACGCCGCGGAGGAAGTCGTCGAGCGCATCGTCGATCGCTCGGGAGGCAATGCGTTCTTCCTCGAGGAGCTGATCCGCACGGTCGCCGACGGCGACTCGCAGATGCTGCCGGACACGGTGCTCGGCATCGTGCAGAGCCGCCTCGACGCGCTCGGTGACGACGTCAAACGCGTCCTCCGCGCGGCGAGCATCTTCGGTGAGGTCTTCACCGTCGAAGGCGTCGAGGCGCTCGTCGGCAAGGACAGCGGAGCCTTCCGCCTCCGCGAGTGGCTCGACGACCTGGTCGCCAAGGAGATCATCGGCCCCTACGGCGGAGCGGGAGGCACCGAGGAGCTGAAGTTCCGCCACGCGCTCGTGCGCGACGCGGCGTACGCGATGTTGACCGACCAGGATCGCATGTTGGGTCATCGCCTCGCCGCGGAGTGGCTCGAGGCGACCGGAAAGGCCGACCCGCTCCTGCTCGCCGAGCAGTTCGTCCGTGGTGGCCTCCCGCTCCGCGCCGTTCGCTGGTTCCGTCGCGCGGCGGAGCAGGCGCTCGACGGTCGTGACCTCGATGCGGTTCGCCGGCACGCCGAGCGCGCGATCGACGCGGGCGCCGGCGGCACGGAGCTCGCCGCCGCGTACTACCTGCAGGCCGTCGCTTGCTACTGGCAGAGCCACTACTCCGAGGCGCAGCGTCGGGCGACGAGCGCCGCGCGGCTCTTCGAGCGAGGCACGAGCGAGTGGTTCCGCGCCGTCGCAGAGGCCGTCGTCTCCAGCGCACGGCTCGGCGACTACGAGACGCTCGACGAATGGTTCGAGCGCGCCGCGAGCGCCGAGCCCGTGCGCGGGGCAGAGGCCGCGCAGCTCGTGTGCCTCTGTCGCGGCACCTTCCAGATGATCTTCGCCGGTCGCTTCGCCGCGAGCGACACGATGCTCGCGCGCATCGCCGAGGTCGCTCGCGCCCCGGACACGCTCGACGATCTCGCCCGCGCGCAGCTCTTCCACGTCCAAGGCCTCCGGGCGGCGCACGCCGGCGACGTCGCCACCTTCCTCGCACGCCTCGAAGCCGCGGTCGAGGCGTTCGAGCGCGCCGGCGATTTCCACAACGTGAGGCTCGAGCGCACGACGATCGGATGGTGCTGGGCGGAGATCGGCGACTTCGAGAAGGCCGAGGCGCTCGTCCGGGCGAACATGGACGAGTGCGTGCGCGCGGGGGCGCAGCAGGCGATCACGTATGCGAAGGTGAACCTCGGCTACGTCCTCGCGCATCGGCCCGGGAGCCGTGACGAGGCGCGCGCGCTCTTGGCCTCCGCGGTCGAGGAGTGCCGCGCGGTGAAGAACAATCGACTCGAGGGCTGGGCGCACGCGCACGCCGCCGCGATCGAGCACGCCGCCGGCGAGCACGAGAAGGAGCTCGCGCACGCCGAGGCCGCGGTGCGCCTGCTCTCGAACGCACCGAGCCTCCTCGGCTGGGCGCTCGCGACGCGGGCGCGCGCCCTGCTCGCCGCCGGACGCGCCGAGGCCGCGCTCGCGGACGCCGAGCGCGCCATGGCCACCCTCGAGTCGCACGGAGGACTGCTCCAGGGAGAGTCGCTCCCTCCGCTCGTCCTCGCCCAGGTGCTTCGCGCTCTCGGTCGCGAAGACGAGGCCCGACGCGTCGCCGACGACGGTCGAGCGAGGATCGAGCGCCGCGCCGAGCGGCTCGGCCGGCCGGAGTGGCGATCGCTCTTCCTCTCGATCCCCGACAACGCCGCGACGATGCGCTTCTGACCCGACGCTCGCATCGAACGGAGCGGGCGACGCTCGGTCAGCGGGTCTCCGCCTTCGACTCGAAGAGCCGCGCCGCGGCGGGCTTGGGGAGGAGGAGGACCGCTCGCCCTCGGTGGAACATCCTCCCCGCGACCGCGCGCGCCTCCTTCCCGGTGCCGAAGAAGAGGTCGAAGCGATTCGGACCGCGAATGGCGCCGCCGGTGTCCTGCGCGACGAACAGCCGCTCGAGCGGCGTCGGCGACGCACCCTTCGCCGCGGGCGGGATCTGCGAGACGACCCAGACCGGAGCGCCCAGCGGGACGAACTTCGGGTCCGCGGCGAGCGAGCGCTCTCCCGTCAGGGGGACGCGGATCGCCCCGAGCGGTCCGGTGGTCGGGTCTCGAATCTCGCGGAAGAAGACGAACGACGGGTCCTCTCGGAGGATGGTCCGCGCCCGCTTCGGGTTCGCTCGGAGCCACGCCAGGATGCCGTCCGTGTCGAGCGGCCAGTCACGCCCTTTGAGCTCCTTCTTCACGATCGGGGCGATGCTCACCCATTTTCGGCCGTTGGTGCCGTCGAAGCCGACGCGCACGAGCGACCCGTCCGGCATGCGAAGGCGGCCGGAGCCCTGCATCTGCATGAAGTAGAGCTCGTACGGATCGGCGGCATACGCGATCTCGAGCCGGCGCTTCGCGAGAGCTCCGTCCTCGATCTCGGCGCGCGAGAAATACGGGACGCAGTTCTCTCCGTCCCACCGCGCGCAGTACCGCACCGAGCCTTTTCCGTCGTTCGTGACGATGACGAGGTCCGGCGGCCTCTTGTAGATCGGGTGACGAAACTTGGCGGACCGCTTCCGGGACGCCGCGATCTCCGGCTCGTAGTAGCCCGTGTGCAGGCCGGTTCCGTCGTCGACGACGACCGGTACGAAATGCTCCTCGAAGAACTCGCGCGCCGCGTCGCGTGTCGCGTCGGTCGGTGCTGCGGCGCACGCTTCGCGCCAGTCGCCCGCCTGGGTCAAACCCGACGTGTCCGTGCGCGACGTCACGACCGTGCAGGACCGCCGGAACGCTTCGAGCGCCGCCGCGTGATCGTCCGCCGTCCAGCCGGGCAGCTCCGCGAAGGGCGGCCCGGGCGTCGCCGTGAGGTGCGGCGGAGAAGGCGTCGGATCGGGTTCGTCCGTCGGCTCCTCCGTCGTGGCCGTCGAGGGCGGGGCCTCGGTCGCGGCCTGCGGACCCTCGGGGGCCGCCGGCGACATTCGACGCATCGCGGGCGCGCACGCGGACGTCAGTGCGACGGCGACGAGCATGACCGCGAGCGACGGCCCCGCGCTCGACGCAGGGACGTCGAAGGTCGGTACGAGCTCCCTCATCCAGAATGCACCGTATCAGAGGTCCGTCGTGGCCTCGCGGCCGCAGATCGTGCCCGTGAGCTTGTTGCCGTTCTGCGCGAGCTCCACGGGGCACGTCGCGACGTAGTCGATGGGCGGGTCGTAGACGGTGCCCTCGAACGTGATCGAGTCGCTCTTCATGATGAGGGCCGTCGTCGCCGTGGGCTGCACGGCGATGACGCCGACCTGCGTGAGCACGCCGGTGAGCTTGGTGCGGTAGTTGTCCTCGGGATCGTCGTCCTTGAAGAGGTAGCTGCACCCGTCCATCACGTACGTGAGCTCCACCTCGGTCGCGCCTTGCATCGCGTTCGAGGTGGCCGTCCCCACGATCCGGACCGCGCCTCCGAAGGGGCAGGGGGTCGTCACGTCGTGGGTCCCGACCGGCTTGCCCTGCAGCGAGATGTTGAAGGCGAGCTTCGCCGTCTCGCGGATCGCCTGGATGGCGACCGCGTCTTGGCACTTCTGATCGCATGGCGGAGGCGGGGGAGGCGGCGTCGCGTCGACCTGACAGCCCGCCGATGCCGTCACGCAGAGGACGGTGACACCTGCCAGGACGAAGAGAGCGCGCATCTAGAATCCTCCCTCGACACCGACGCTCGGGATTGTAACCGGTCCGATGAGCTGCGCCTGGCAACCCGCGAGCGTGCACTGCGTCGCGATGGCCTCCTTCGAGAGCGTCGCGTTCATCCACTCGGCGACGAACGAGATCCACCACGTGTTCTTCAGCTGCCATCGCTTCTCGAGCCGCAGGTCGGCGCGGAAGAACGACGGGAGGCGATCGGACGGATCGCTCGGATCCGGCAGCTTCGGGAGGCCGGTGTAGAACATCAAGCGCGTGCCCGCGCGCCAGTTCTTGCCGAGGTCGAAGGCGAGCGCGGTGTTGAGCACGTGCGTCCGATCGAACGACGCGATGTACTCGCGGCCGTCGTACGTCCGCACCGAACGCGAGAGCGTGTACGCGAAGAAGCCGCCGATGCGGCTCGTGAGCCGTCGCTTCACGAACAGCTCGAGGCCGTACGCCTCGCCGCGCGTCCGCACCTCGAACGCGTTCGCGGCTTGCTGCGTGCCTCGGCTGTCCGCTGCCTGCCCGCCGCCGCCGCTCCGGTCGGGGCCGATCGTCCCCGGCGGGAAGCGCGGCTGGCCGCAGAGCGGGGCGAAGGAGCCCGAAGGCATGGCGCCGCGGTCGCCCGCGAGCGTGTCCGTCGGAAAGGTGCCCGGCGGACAGCCGCTCGAGACGGGCTCGCGTGCGCCGAGCGGGTCGCTCATGTCGGCGAACGCGTTGTGGAACACCGTGATCGAGCCCGTCGTTCCTTCGAAGAGATCGGCCTCGAGCCCCAGGCTCTCCTGATACGCCTTCTGCAGCCCGCCGCGCAGGCCGCCCGGCTGGAAGCCCGGCACCGGGACGACGAACGACGGCGGCTGGTGCGCGATCCCGAGCGCGGAGAGCACGCGCAAGCGCGAGCTCACCTCGGTGCGCATCGCGAGACGCGGATCGACGCCCATCGCGGTCGCGCCTCGAGACGAGAAGAGATCGATGCGCGCGCCGGGCGTCACCTGGAGGCGGTCGGTCACGCCGATGACCGTGTCCGCGCGCGCGCCGAAGGCGAGATCCGTGCGCGACGGGAAGTAGTTCGCGACGCGAGCGATCGACGGGGAGAGCGTCCCCTCGACGACCTGGACGTCGTACGAGTCCATCTGCAGGTCGGTGCCCGCGCGGAACAGCACGCGCGGAGAGACCTCGTACGTCCACTCGGAGCGCACGCCGAGGACGCGATCGCGGACGTAGCGATCCTCCTGCGCGCGCGAGCGATCGAAGCCGGGCGTGACGCCGATGCGCACCGCGCCCTTGTCGCCGAGCTTCTTGTCCCAGCGGAAGTCGACGCGATGGAACTCGGTGCCGAAGAGCGTGATCCGCTCCGTCGGCGTCTGCTGGCCGAGGTAGTCGTACGAGCCGAACGCGAAGACGCCGATCGTGTCGTCCGGTCCGAGCGCGTAGGAGGCGCGGAGCTGGTAGTCCCAGTAGTCGAGCAGCGTGTCCGACGCGAGCTGAGTCAAGAGGAACGCCGTGTACGAGTAGCGCCCTCCGAGCAGGATGGCCCCGCGGTTCTTCGGTCCGAACGGCGTCTCGATCATCGCGCCCGCATCGAAGAGCCGGACGTTGTACTCCGCGTGCGGGCGATCGAGCGGCGGCGCGGTCTCGCCCGAGACGATGCCGCCGCTGAACCGACCGAAGCGCGCGGGGTATCCGCCGGGGTACAGGTCCACGCGCTGTACGAGCGCCGGATGGATGACGGACGGCCCGGCGCCGACGTGGAAGAGCAGCGGGATGCGGATGCCGTCGAGGTAGTAACCGACGTTGCCGGGAGGCGCCCCGCGGACGAAGAAGAACGGCAGGCCGGAGACGATGGGCGTCACGCCCGGCATGATCTCGACGGCGCGGAAGGGATCGCCGAACGCGCCCGGGATCTGGCGCACCTCGTTGCGCGAGAGCGTGACGGTGCGCGACGGCTCGCGCGTGCCGCGGACGCGCACCTCCTCCGGGCGCTCGCGCGGCGGCGGCTTCGATCGCGGGGCATCCGCGGCGCCGTCGGGCTGCGCGGGCGACTCGTTCTCGTCGTCCGGAGCCGGCTCCTCTTCCGGCTCCGTGACCTCGATGGGCGGCCGGAACGTGACCACCATCCGGATCTTCGCGGCGATCGGCTTGCCGTTGCGCGTGGCGGGCTCGAAACGCCACGCGAGCGCCGCGGTCGTCGCCGCGCTCCTGAACGGCTCGGGCGCGTCCTCGGCCGTCGCGGACGTAACGGCGCCGTCGGCGCCGACGACGAGCGTGAGCATGACCGTCGCATCGCCGCTCGCGCCTTCGGGGTAGGGCACGTCCGGATCGGACAAGAGCTTCGGCGGCTCGACGGGGACGCCGGCCGGGGCCGTGGGCCCTGGCTCGGCGCGCGGCTGCGCCCACGCGATGCTCGACGCCGCCAGCGCGACGGCGCACCCGACGATCGCCGCAGCCCGATGCATGCGTCCCCAGTCTCGCCGAGGCGGCGGCGCGACTCCAGCTCCGTCCCCGGACGCGAGCGCGAGCCGCCGTCACCCGTGCGTGGTCATGGAACGAGGACCAGCTTCCCCTTGATGGCGCGCTTCTCCATGCGGACGAGGGCCTCACCCGCTCGATCGAAGGGGAGGACCGCGTCGACGTGCGGGCGCAGCTTGCCTTGCGACACCCACTCGAGGATCTTGGCCGCGTTCGCGCGGTTGCGCTCCGGATGGCGCATCGCGAAGGAGCCCCAGAACACGCCGACGATCTGGCAGCCCTTCAGGAGCGCGAGGTTCAGCGGGATCTTCGGGATCTCGCCGGAGGCGAAGCCGACGACGAGGAAGCGGCCCTCCCAGGCGATGGCGCGCAAAGCGGCCTCGGAGAAGGCGCCGCCCACGGGATCGTAGACGACGTCCACGCCGGCTCCGTTCGTCAGCGCCTTCGCTCGCTCCTTCAGATCCTCGCGGCCGTAGCAGATGACGTCCGCGGCGCCGTGCTCGCGGCAGAAGGCGGTCTTCTCGTCCGTCGACGCCGCCGCGATGACGCGTGCGCCGAGCAGAGCCCCGAGCTCGACGGCCGACGTGCCCACGCCGCCCGCGGCGCCGAGCACGAGGAGCGTCTCTCCTTCTCGCAGGGCGGCTCGATCGACCAGCGCGTGGTACGTCGTGGCGTACGTGAGGAAGGTCGCCGCGCCGACCTCGAAGCTCACGTTCTCCGGGAGCTTCACGGTGGCGAGCTCGCTCGCGACGATCTTCTCCGCGAACGCTCCGTGGATCATCCAGGTCGCGACGCGGTCGCCGACGGCGAGCGACGACACGCCCGGGCCGACCGCGCGCACGACGCCCGCCGCCTCGCCGCCGAGGACGAACGGCGGCGGCGGCTTGAACTGGTACTTGCCGTGGGAGAGCAGGACGTCGGGGAAGTTGAGCCCCGCCGCCTTCACCTCGACGAGGACCTCGCCGGGGCCGGGCTCCGGCTCGGGGATGTCGTCCACGCGGACGCCGGACGGACCCTCGAGAGCATGGCATCGAACCGCGCGCATGCCACCCGCATACCACGCGGGCGCGCGGCGCGGGCCGAAACGCGACGGACGCGATCGGGAGTAGGGCGATCGTGCACAACCGATCCGCCGCCAAAGCCGACGTGGCGCTCGATGACTCTCCCGCTCTTCGATGCGTCCGACCTCCGCAAGGTCCGTTCCGTGGTATCCACGACGCCGACCATGGCGACCCGCATGGAGTCCGTGCTGCGTGAACGCTTCGGCCTCTCGGAGTTCCGTCCGTGGCAGCGCGAGGCGATCGAGGCGCTCCTCGGAGAGCCCGGGCGCGTGCTCGTCGTCGCGCCGACGGGAGGCGGCAAGTCGCTGACGTACCAGCTTCCGGCCGCGATGCTCGACGGCCTCACGCTCGTCATCTCGCCGCTCGTCGCGTTGATGGAGGATCAGGTCCGGTCGCTGGTCGCGCGTGGGATCCGCGCGTCGTTCCTGGCGTCGACGCTCGATCTCGCCGAGCGCCGGGCGCGCGAGGCCGCCATGATGCGCGGCGAGTACGAGCTCGTCTACGTGGCGCCGGAGCGGCTCGCGTCGAGCGCGTTCGTCGAGCGCCTCGCCCGGTGCAAGATCGCGCTCGTCGCCGTCGACGAGGCGCACTGCATCTCGCAGTGGGGGCACGACTTCCGGCCGGAGTACCTGCAGATCGGCACGGTCCTCGAGCGGCTCCGTCCGCCGCGCACCCTCGCGTGCACCGCGACCGCCACGCCGGCGGTGCGCCGCGAAATCCGCGAACGTCTCGGTCTCTCCGATCCGCCCGGTTGTCACGAGGTGCTGCGCGGGTTCGCGCGTCCGAACCTCCACCTCGAGGCGCGCTACGTCGACGGGCCGCGCGAGGCACGGGCGGCGCTGGGCGCCGCCCTCGCGCGGGCGCTCGGCGACCCGCGAGCGCCGAAGGGCGGCGCGATCGTCTATGCGGCCACGCGGAGGTCGACCGAGCAGTGGGCCGAAGAGCTCGCCCGAGACGGCTGGAACGTGGCCGCATATCACGCGGGCATGAGCGCCGAAGAGCGCACGCGCGTGTCCGATCGCTTCGCGGCGCGCGAGGTCGACGTCGTCGTGGCCACGAACGCGTTCGGGATGGGCATCGATCGACCCGACATCCGCGCCGTCGTGCACGTGCAGCCGCCGTCGTCGATCGAGGCGTACTACCAGGAAGTCGGCCGCGCGGGGCGCGACGGCGGGGAGGCGATGGGCTTGCTCCTCTGCTCCGGTCAGGACATCGGCCTCCGGCGACGGCTCGTGACGACGAACGCCGACGGCAGCGCCGTCGAGCCCGCGCTGGTGGCGCGCGCGTGGGGGCTCTTCCGCGACCTCTTGCGCTACCTCGACGCGAGGACCTGCCGGCACGACTTCGTGCTGCGCTACTTCGGCGACGAGCACGAGACCCTCGGCGGATGCGGTCACTGCGACGTCTGCCTCGAGCTCGACGGCGAAGCCGTGGACGAGTCCGTGACGGAGGAGACGACGATCGCGGTGAAGAAGGCTCTCTCCGCGGTCGCCCGCGCGCAGCGGCGCGCCGGCCTCCAGGCGATCGCCGAGATGCTGAAGGGGACCGTCTCCGCGAAGACCGAGCGCTTCGGGTTCACGAAGCTCTCGACCTTCGGGCTCTTCCAGGACAAGTCGCACGAGTGGATCCTCGCGCTCTTGCGCGCGCTGCTCGCGGCAGGCTGGATCGATCTGACGCCGACGGAGCACCCGGTCCCGTTCCTGACGCGTGCGGGTGCAGCGGTGATGAAGGGCGAGGCGCCGGCTCGGATCATCCTGCCGGCCGAGCCGCGCGGCCCGTCGAGCAAGCGGCGCGCGCGGGCCGAGCGTCCGGAGCCGTCGCTTCTCGACGCCGCCGACCAAGCGCTCTTCGAGCGGCTCCGCGCGCGTCGCGCCGAGATCGCGAAGCAGGCCTCGATGCCGGCGTACGTCGTGGCGCACGACCGCACGCTCGTCGACATGGTCCTCAAGAGACCACGTACGCGCGCGGAGCTGCTCGAAGTGCACGGCATGGGCCCCGCGCGCGTCGAGCAGTACGGCGAGCGCTTCCTGGACGTCCTCTGCACCGGCTGAGGCGGCCTCGAAGCCACGGCACACGCATGGCTGCGGGGTGCAACCATCCGGTCGCGTTCTTCGGCTGGGCGGCGTTCTTCCGTACCCTTCGAGGAGCGTGGACCTTGGCTTGTCGTCGTCCGTCCAGGCGCGCTCGCGCGTGGATCGCGGATGCCGATTCCGTCGCGCGCTCGCGCCCGCGTGCGCCGCTGCGCCGTGCGCCCTCTTCGCCGGCGCGCGGGATGCGAGGGCGCAGTCGCCGAGCGGTTTCGCGCTCAATCGCTTCGAGCCCGCCGAGCGCGGGAGCTCGTGGTCCGTGCTCGACTCGCTCGCTGCACGACCGTGTTCGACTCCGACGGCGACGGACACGCGAATTGGGTCGATCCGGACGCGGACGGTGACGGCGTGATCGACGGCTTCGAGGGCCGTGACGACTTGGACGGCGACGGCGTGCCGAGCTACCTCGATCCCGTCGAGGAGGTTCCGGCTCCGGATGCCGGAAGCCCGCGAGACCCCGGCGGGCCTTCCCCGTCGGCCCCGCGCGGTCCGTCGAGCTCGGGCGGGGGAGCGAGCTCCCCGGACGCGGGCTCGCTTCCCGGCGTGGCTCCGGACGAGGGCGTCCTCCAAGGGACCGGTCTCTTCTGTTCGTCGTCGCGTCGCGCGTCGTCGCCTTCGCCGTCGCGGCGGCCGCGGCGGCGGTCACGGCGCGCCGGCGACGGGACCGCTCCTGACGAAGCTCAGGGCTTCGCCGCGCACTGGCTCGCGCTGTCGCATGCGAACATCGCGGCACATGCCGCGTTCAGCTCGCAGGCGGCGTCTGCTTGGTCCATGCACGCCGTCGCGGCGTCGAGGCACTGAGCGCACGCGGCCGAGGGCGCGCCTCCGAGGCACCAGTTGTCGCCGCATGCGGCTGCGCAATTCCCGGGCCCGGTCCCGCACGCGCAGTCGCCAAAGGCCTGCTGGAGGAACGCGATGCCCTGCGGGTGGGCTTGTTCGCAGCAGGTGAAGCAGGCGTCCGCGCTCGTCGTCGACGAGCACTCGCCTCCCGCCGGAGGGGGAGTGGGTCCGGGGTCGACCGGGTCCGGGCCGGCACCGCCGCTCGAGGAGCTGCTCGAGGAGCTGGACGAGGAACCCGTCGGCCGGGGCCTCTCTCGCTTCGACTTGGTCGAGCTCTCTTCGGCTTCCTCCTCGTCGTCGTCCGACGTCTTCTTCGAAGACTTCTTTTTCTTCTTCGACTTCGACTCGGACTCCAGAGGGGCCGGCTCCTCGAAGGCCGGTGCGCTGCAGCCGGCGCCGACGGCGATGGAAGCCGCGATGGTCGTGACGAACAGAGCGTAGGCAAGTCGCATAAGCGGGGCCTCTTCGTTCCCGCGCTCTTTGCACGTCCCGCGCCGGACGAGACCGAGGGGCGTAGAGGCTCGCGGTGCGCTCGTCAGGCCGTCAACGGCCGAGATCTCGAGGCCTCGCGCGTACGCTCGTCACTCCGGCGCGGACCGCCCGGAGCTTCGACCATCGATCGAGCGTCTCCCACCGATGGGCGAGATTATCCATCTACCGCGATGTCGTATGGTCGGCGCTACCCCGCTCCGACAGAGCCCCGACCGAGCACGAAGCCCACGGCGCCCGCGGCGACGACGAGCATCACGACGAGGAGAATCCCGACGGTGAGCAGCCAGCGCGGGATCGAGACGTACCCGCGGCGTTCCACCGGAGCGGGCACGGGCGCGGGAGCAGGCTCGGCGAGCGCGCTCTCCGCGGCGGCCTCCTGCGAGGAGGGCGCGACGAGCTCGGGATCGAGCGGTATCGGCCGGAACGCTTCGATCGTGGGACGGCTGTGCGGGTCGATGTCCGGGACGGCCGCCGGGGCGGGGATGAGGGGCGTCGGAACGCTGGACGACGGCTCGAGCGCGTTCTGCATCTGCGCGCGCACGTGACGCTCGAGCGCAGCGGGCTCCCAGAGCGATCCCTCGCCCGCGCTCGTGCTCACGACGTTCGACTCGCGCTCGTGCTGCGCGATGAGCTCGCGACCGATCGCGGGCCGCGTGCCGCTCTCGGTCCGGAGCATCCTCTCCAGATCGACCTTCTCCATCCTCGCCGTGCGCTTCGCGCGCTCGACGATCTCTCGTGAGTATGCGCGCCGCGCCGTGTCCGCTTCGTTCTCGTCGAACTTCTCGGAGACCCCTTTGCCCACTGTGCCTCCTCCGCGCCCGCTCGCTCATTCTAACACTCGAACGGCGACACGCCCCCGTCGTCCCGATGCGCGATGGGGCGTGGTGGTATCGAGTGGTCGAGGGCGCACTCGCGCGACCGATGTCGTTGGCCTACTCTGCGAGCCATGCTCGACAGGGCGCGAACGATGCTCGCTGCATCATCGTCGACGGCTTTCGTGCTCTTCGCGTGCTCGCCCGCGCCGGCGCCGTCGTCGCGGGCCGCGCCTTCCGTACCCACGGTGGTGACCGGCGCCGGCGAGGGAGACCAGCGCGTCGCCGAGCTCGGCACGTGCACGCTCGACAGCGGCGAGAAGATCGAGGAGTGCCGCATCGGCTACCGTACCTTCGGGAAGCTCGACGCGAAGCGATCGAACGTCGTGCTGTTCCCGACCTGGTTCACGGGCACGACGAAGGACATGGTCGAGGGGGTGCCCGGCAAGCTCGTCGACACGAAGCGCTTCTTCGTCGTGCTCGTGGACGCGCTCGGCAACGGCGTGTCTTCCGGTCCGTCGTCGAGTCGCACGCAGCCGCGCCTAGGGTTCCCTCGATTCACGATCCACGACATGGTCGAGACGCAGCGCCGTCTCGTCCGCGAGGTGATCGGCGCTCGGAAGGTGCACACCGTGATGGGCATCTCGATGGGCGGGATGCAGGCGTTCGAGTGGGCCGTGAGCCATCCCGACGAGGTCGAGCGCTTCGTCTCCATCGTCGGCACGCCTCAGCTCACCGCGCAGGACCTTCTCCTCTGGAACACGGAGCTGCATTTGCTCCAGGGCTCCAGCGCGTGGGCGAAAGGGCAGTACGAAGGTCGGCCGCCCATCCCGGCGCTCCAGGAGCTCCACTGGTTGATGCTGACGACCCCGTCGCATCGCAACACCGAGACGAGTCGCGCCGCATTCCCTGCATGGGTCGCGACGAAGGCGAACGACACGACGTTCGACTGGAACGACTGGCACCGTCAGCTCGAGGCGATGCTCGAGCACGACGTCGCCCGTCACGACGGCGGCGATCTGTCGGCAGCCGCGAAGCGCGTGAAGGCGAAGGCGCTCGTGATCGTCTCCGAGCGTGACTTGATGGTGAACCCGGAGCCGGCGAAGGTCTTCGCGGAGGCGATGAACCGTCACTCCGCGGAAGGCGGAGACGGGCCGCGAGCGACGCTCGTGGCGCTCGATTCGCCGTGCGGGCACCTCGCTTACACCTGCGACGCGACGCTCGCCACGCGCATCCAAAGGTTCATGGAAGAGTGAGGCCGTCGGCTCCCCAGCCTCTCGGGGGGCGCATTTCTACGTTCCGCCCGGAAATCGGCCCGCCGCGGAAACGAGAGGCTGGGGTGTGGCATCTCATGGGGACGGCCGGGGTTGACCGGCCGCAACCCCTCGAATAGTCGTGGGATCCCCAATGCATTCCCTCCTCGGCCTCCGGGGGGCGTCCGGCCAGCGCCGCTTCCTCGGGTCTGTCGGCCTCGTTTTCGTCCTTTCCCAAGCGCTCGTCCACACGGGCTGCAAGAAGCCCGCCGGCAACGAGGCGCAGCTCACCTCGGCCAAGACCGAAGCAGCCATCAAGGTGCAGACGGCGCCCGTCACCGAGCGCCCGATGCCCGAGCACCTCGTTCTGACCGGGACGCTCCGGGCCAGCCAGGAGTCCGAGGTCGCCGCCGACGCCGCCGGGAAGGTCACGGCGACCTTCGTCGAGCGCGGACAGCGCGTGAAGCAGGGCGATACGCTCGTGATCCTCGACGCGCGCGGTGCGGCCATCTCGGCGAGCGCGGCGCAGGCGCAGTCCCAGCTCGCACAGGCGCAGTTCGAGCAGGCGCAGCGCGAGTGCGAGCGCGTCAAGGCGCTGAAGGAGAGCGGCGCGATCTCCCAGGCGGAGTACGACCGCGTGACGTCGCAGTGCCAGACCACCCAGTGGTCCGTCGCGGCCGCCCTGGCGCAGCAGAAGAGCGCGCAGAAGATCGTGGGCGACTCGATCATCCGTGCGCCCTTCGCAGGCGTCATCGGCGAACGTTACGTGAACGTCGGCCAGTACGTCATGCCGAGCACGCGTGTCGTGTCGCTGTACACGCCCGACCCGCTCCGCCTCGAGCTCACCGTGCCGGAGGCCAACATCGGCGGCATCAAGCCGGATCAGACGGTCACCTTCACCGTCTCCGCTTACGGCGACGAGAAGTTCACCGGCACCGTGAAGTTCATCAGCCCCAACGTGCGGCCGACGACGCGCGACCTCGTCATCGAGGCGTTCTGCCCGAACCCGGACGCGAAGCTCAAACCCGGGATGTTCGCGATCGCGAAGCTCGAGATGGCCGAGAAGCCGCAGCCTTCGGTCCCCTCGGCCGCCATCGTCACGAAGGACGGCGTCTCCCGCGCCTTCGTCGTCGTCGACAAACGCGTGCAGGAGCGCATCGTCCAGCCGGGCGGCGAGCGCGACGGTCACACCGCCGTCGTCGTCGGTCTCAAGGTCGGAGAGCAGGTCGTCGTCTCTCCGGGGCCCGACGTGCGCGACGGCGCGCTGGTGCAGTAGGGGGCCTCCATGCAGTGGCTCGCCGAGGTCTGCGTCAGGCGTCCGATCTTCGCGACGGTCCTCGTCCTCCTCATCTCGGTCATCGGCCTCTTCGGCTACACGAAGCTCGGCCTGGACCGGTTCCCGAACATCGACCTCCCGGTCGTCGTCGTCATCACCCGGCTCCCGGGCGCGGCGCCGGAGGACGTCGAGACCGAGATCACCGAGAAGGTCGAGGAGGCGGTCAACACGATCAACGGCATCGAGGAGATGACGTCGATCACGACCGAGGGCGTGTCCCAGGTCGTCATCCGCTTCGCGCTCGAGAAGGACACCGACGTCGCGACGCAGGAGGTCCGCGACCGCCTGCAGCTCATCATCCCCGACCTCCCGAAGGGGATCGATCTGCCCGTCGTGCAGAAGCTCGACCCCGACGCGGCGCCCATCCTCTACTTCGCGCTGAAGTGGCCGGGGCGACCCGTTCAGGACATCACCGAGCTCGCCGACAAGCGCGTCCGCCGGTACTTCGAGTCGGTCAGCGGCGTCGGACAGGTCGCCGTCATCGGCGGCCAGAAGCGCCAGGTGAACGTCTGGCTCGATCCCGTCCGCATGCGCGCGGTCAACGTGACCGCGCTCGACGTCCAGCGCGCGATCGCGTCGCAGAACGTGACGATGCCGGGCGGTCGCGTGGACACCGGGCCCGAGCAGCTCACGCTCCGCATCCACGGCCGCGTGGAGCGCCCCGACGAGATCGGCGATCTCGTCGTGCGGCACGAGGCGGGGCACGCGATCCGCGTGCGCGACGTGGGACGCGTCGAGGACGGCGCCGAGGAGCCGGAGACCGCGGCGATCCTCGACGGCGATCCGGCGATCGTCCTCGCGATCCGCAAGCAGTCCGGCTCCAACACCGTCCAGGTCGTCGACGCGGTGAAGGCGAGGCTCGAGGACCTCAAGCGGACGCTCCCCGAGGGAGCGAGCGTGGAGATCGTCCGCGACGACTCCGGCGTCATCCGCACGAGCGTCGCCGGCGTGAAAGAGCACCTCGTGCTCGGCGCGATCCTCGCGGCCGCCGTCGTCTTCTTCTTCCTCGGCAACTTCCGCAGCACGATCATCGCCGCGGTCGCGATCCCGGTGAGCATCGTCGGCACGTTCGCCGCGATGTGGGGAGCGGGCTTCACGCTCAACACGATCACGCTGCTCGCCCTCGCGCTCGCCGTCGGTATCGTCATCGACGACGCGATCGTCGTCCTCGAGAACATCTTCCGGTTCGTCGACGAGAAGGGCCACCCGCCGAAGCAGGCGGCGATCGCGGCCACGAAGGAGATCGGCCTCGCGGTCCTCGCGACGACCCTCTCGCTGATCGCGGTCTTCCTCCCCGTCGTCTTCCTCGGCGGCATTCCCGGCCGCTTCCTGAAGAGCTTCGGGCTCACGATGGTCTTCGCGATCGCCATCTCGCTGTTCGTCAGCTTCACGCTGACGCCGATGATGTCGTCGCGTTGGCTCCGCCCGAAGATCCCCGGCGCCAAGAAGCCGCTCGGCGAACGGATCACGGACGTCTTCTATCGGCCGATCGAGCGCGTCTACATGGCGATGCTCCGCTTCACGATGAAGCGGCGCTGGATCGTCCTCGTCGCGGCCTGCCTGACGCTGGGCTCGTGCATGCCGCTCGTCGGCGCGGCGAACAAGGGCTTCCTCCCCGTCAACGACGAGGCGCACTTCGAGGTCGTCGTCCGCGCGCCGGAGGGCACGAGCCTCGCGCAGACGGCGCTCATCACCGAGCGGATGGCCCGCGAGCTGAGGGAGTGGCCCGAGGTGCAGCGGACCCTGCTCACGATCGGCGACGACAACGCGAAGACGCAGAACGTCGGGCGCATCTACGTCCGTCTCGTCGATCCCGAGAAGCGCGTCCTGACGCAGAACGAGCTGATGGACAAGACGCGCCGCGAGATCACGTCCAAGCAGGACAAGTCCCTGCGCATCAACGTGCAGGAGGTCTCGGCCTTCGGCGGCGGATTCTCGACGGCGAAGATCCAGTACACGATCCGCGGGCCGGACCTCCGGAAGCTCGAGGAGGTGACGGCCCGGGTGACGGAGAAGCTCCGGAAGGTGCCGGGCGCAGTCGACGTCGACTCGTCGCTCATCACCGGCAAGCCTGAGATCGGCGTCTACATCGATCGCCCGCGCGCGGCGGACCTCGGCGTCTCCGTCATGGACACGGCGGCGGCGCTGCGTCTCCTCGTCGACGGCGACAAGGTCTCCGCCTACGCGGAGAAGGGCGAGCAGTACGACGTGCGGGTGCGCGCCGAGAAGGCGTACCGCGCCGACGCGGTCGGCCTCGAGATGCTCACGGTGCCCTCGATGCGTCTCGGGCAGGTGCCGCTGCGCAGCGTCGTCGAGCTGAAGCACGGCACGGGCCCGGCGCAGATCAACCACCTGAACCGGCAGCGCGTCGTGACGATCCTCTCGAACGTCGCCCCCGGCGTGAGCGAGGGCAAGATCGCCGACGCCGTCGCGCAGATCATTCGCGAGGAGAACCTGCCCGGCGAGTACACGGCGGAGCCGACCGGTCAGACGCGCGAGATGCAGCGCGTGTTCAAGAGCTTCATCCTCGCGGTGTTCCTCGCGTTCATCGTCATGTACCTGGTGCTCGCCGCGCAGTTCGAGTCGTGGCTGCACCCGGTCACGATCCTCCTCTCGCTGCCGCTGACGCTGCCGTTCGCGTTCCTCTCGATCATCATCTTCCGGCAGGCGATCGACCTCTACTCGGTGCTCGGAATCCTCGTCCTGTTCGGTGTCGTGAAGAAGAACGCGATCCTCCAGATCGATCACACGAACCAGCTCAGGGCGGCGGGGCTCCCGCGCGAGGAAGCCATCCTCCAAGCGAACCGAGACCGCCTCCGCCCGATCCTCATGACGACGATCGCGTTCGTCGCCGGCATGCTCCCGCTCGTCACGTCGGAAGGCGTGGGCGCGGCGTTCAACCGCGCCACGGCAGGCGTCGTCGTCGGAGGCCAGACGCTCTCGCTGCTCCTGACGCTGCTCGCCACGCCCGTCGCGTACTCGTACTTCGACGACATCGGCCGGCTGCTCCGACGCATCTTCCCGCGCAAGGACCCCACGCCGGCCGGTCCGCCTCCGTCCGGCCTGACGCCGTACCGCGACGAGGCCACCGCTCACGCGGAAGAGTAGGGGGCTCACGGTCGCCCTCCCGTCCGACGGCGGCGCCCCCGTCCCGTGGTGGCGAAGCCGTCGGGCGCGAAGTAGGATCGCGGCTCGCATGGCGATCGACGACGACCGGGTTTCGGAGGGCTCGATTCGGCTCGTCGTCCGGAAGCGCCGGCCGGCGGACTCGCTCGTGGACGTCCCCGGCGATGCCGACGCCGTCGCGCGTGCCGAGGCGCTGCTCGCACGGCTCGACCAGACGGCGGAGCCGAGCGCCCGCGCCCGCCTGCTCGTCGAGATCGCCATCACGCTGCGCGACGGTCTCGACGATCGCGCGCAGGCCGTCGACGCGCTGCTCGAGGCGTGGCGCGCCGATCCGACGAATGACGAGATCCTCGATCACCTCGAGCCCCTCGTCCGATCGGAGGAGCGGTGGAACGACCTCCTCCAACTGACGCGATCGCTCGCGGCCGCCGAGCGCGATCACAGGCGCGCCCTCGCGTACCACGAGGCGATCGTCCGGTGGCTCACGCGTGACGTCCCGGATGCGAACCTCGCGCGGCAGTGGGTGGAGCGCATACGCGTGCTCGACCCCACGCACGCGCTCGTGCACTTCATGCAAGCGGCGGTCGCGCGGGAGCACGGCGACTACAAGCGCGAGATCGACGAGCTCGATCTCGCGGTGCTCAGCACGCGCCGGAAGGACGAGCGGTGCAGGCTCCACTTGCTCCTCGCGTCCCGCTACCTCGAGGAGCGGACGCTCAACCGCGCCGAGGCCAAGAAGCACTTCGAGCAGGCCCACAAGCTGTTCCCGCACATGATGGACCCGCTCCGTGGTCTCGAGCAGATCGCGATCGCGGAGGGCGACAAGCTGGCGCTCGCGGACGTCCTTCGACGTCAGGCCGACGCGGACGTCGAGGAAAGCGAGCGCATCCAGATCCTCCTCAGGCTCGCGAAGCTCGAGGAAGACGACTTCCGGCGCCCGGAGCTCGCCGCACGGACGCTCGAGCGCGTCCTCAAGCGTGCGCCGACCTATCTCGCGGTGCTCGACGACCTCGAGCGGTGCTACCGCGCCGCGCGGATGTGGCCCGAGCTCTCGGGCGTGCTCGAGCGCGCGGCCGTCGCTGACACCGACCCCGAGCGGCGCTCCGCGCGCCTGAAGAGCCTCGGCGAGGTGCTCGAGTCGAAGCTCGGCGACATCCGCGCCGCCCTCGAGACCTATCGACGGCTCGCCGGCGTCATCCCCGACGACGAGACGGTGCTGAGCGAGCTCGCCCGCCTCGCCGAGAAGGTCGGCGACGTGAAGCTCGCCGTCCAGTGCAGGGACCGGCTCGCGGACATCGTCGAGGAGCCTGCGATGAAGGCGCGGCACGCCCTCATCGCCGGGCAGCTCCTCACGCCGACCGATTCGGCCGCGGCGCGACGCTACTTCGAGCGCGCCGTCGCGGCCGACCCGAGCAACGCGTCGGCGTGGAATGCGCTCCTCTGGGACGCGCGCGCCGAGAAGGACCACGCGCGCGTCGGCCGCTACCTCGAGGAGCGGGCGGCCGCGACGGAGACGCCACGCGCGCGCGCGACCGCCTTCGCGGAGCTCGCCGAGCATCGCGCGAAGATGGGCGACCGCGAAGGCGAGCGCACCGCGTGGGAGCAGGCGATCGCGGCGGATCCGACGAACGAGGCGGCGGCGTCCGCGCTCTTGCCGATCTACCTCGCCGAGCAGCGCTTCGGGCTCGCGGAGTCGCTCGTCCCCGTCGTGATCGCGGCGGCCGAACGGGACAAGGACGGCTACCGTCTCTACACGGCGCTCCGGGCGCAGACGGAGATCGCGTTCGCGCTCGGGAAGCCCGACGTCGCGCTGCACGCCGCCATCGCGGCGTTCGAGGCGCGGCGCGAGGAGGACGACGCACGGCGCGATCTCGTCCGCGCCGCGAGCGACATGCGCGCGGACCCGGAGGTGCTCGAGGCGCGCGACTCGCTCATCGCGATCGCGGATCACCCCGACGGGCTCTCGATCGAGTCGCGCGTCCTCCTCGCGGAGGTCCTCGAGCTCATCGGCGAGGGCGACCGCGCCGTCACGATCTACGACGACGTGCTGGCCGAGGAGCCGGCCAACGAGCGCGCGCTCGCCGGGCTCTCGCAGCATCACGCCGCCACGGGCAACAAGATCGCCGCGCTCGCCTTGAAGCGACAGATGGCGGAGGCGCTCGCCGACCCGGCCGAGCGGCTCGCAAAGCTCCTCGAGACGGCGGAGGCGTTCGCGAAGATCGGACAGGACGACCTCGCGGCGGAGACCTACGAGGCCGCGCGGAAGCTCGCGCCCGCCGATCTGCAGCTGTTGCACAAGCTGCTCGCGATCTACCAGAAGACGAGGAGGTGGCCGGCGCTCTTCGACGTCCTCAAGTCCATCTCGGAGGTCGACACCGATCCCCGTCGTCGGGCGAAGACCCTCTTCACGATGGGGCAGGTCGCCAACTCGGAGCTGCTCGACCGCGGGACGGCCCTCGAGCTGTTCGATCGCACGCTCGACGTCGATCCGTCGCAGCTCGAGGCGTTCGAAAGGATCGTCCGCATCCTCACCGAGGCCAAGGACTGGTTCGGCCTCGAGCACATGTACCGGAAGATGATCTCGCGCGCGGACAACCGGAACGACCGCGCGCTGTCGCACCTGCTCAACAAGCAGCTCGGCATCGTCTACCGGGACCGCATCGGCGACATCCAGCAAGCGATCCAGGTGATCGAGCGTGCCGTGCAGCTCGATCCCAAGGACGAGGAGGCGCAGGCGATGCTCCGCGAGCTGCTCGCGAGCATCGGACAGACGAGCGGCGCCGTCGCGATCACGCTCGACCGCGTCCTGCGGGATCCGATGGACCCGCGGCCGTACCCGGCGCTGTTCGAGCTGCTCGCCTCGCAGAACGCCCGCGACCGCGCGCTGTGCGTCGCGAGCGCGATGTGCTTCCTCGACATCGCGCACCCGATGGCCGCGAGCTTTCGGCAGAGCCATCCGCCGACGCCCATCGAGCGCATCACCCACGAGCTCGGCCAGGACGGGTACCGGTACTTCATCCATCCGGAGCTCGATCCGACGCTCACCGAGATCTTCCAGACGGTGGCGCCCGCGGTCATCGAGCTCGCGCTCTCGAGGATGTCGCTCCGCGAGCGCCTCCATCACCCCGGACCGGTGCTCAAAGGGCAGAACTGGCTCGTCCAGCAGGTCGCACGCGCGGCGGCGATCTTCGGCGCTCCGGCACCGAAGCTCTTCGCGCGGCGCATCGCCGGACCCGCGCTCGCGCCGGCGGCCACGAAGCCCCCGAGCCTGCTCGTCTACATGCAGGGCCTCGCGGGCGTCACCCGTGAGGCGCTGGCGTTCATGATCGGCAAGCGCGTCCTCGAGCTGACGCCGCCGTTGCTCGCACGCGCGCTGTGTCCGTCGATCTCCGAGCTGAAGGCGCTCGCGGCGTCGGCGGCTCGCATCGCGACCAACCAGGTCGAACCGGGCGACGTCCCGCTGCGCGAGCGATTGAAGAAGGACGACATCGCTCGCATGGCCGAGGCGGTGGAGAGGTCGATGGCCGAGGGCGGGCGCCTCGACGTGCTGCGGTGGTCGCAGCTCGCCGACCTGTCCGCCTCCTACGGCGGTCTCTTGCTCGCAGGCGACCTCGAGGCCGCGCGCACGGCGATCGCGCTCGAGCCGCAGGCGCCCGGCGACCTCAGCCCGCGGGAGAAGATGAAGGAGCTCGTCGTCTGGTTCCTCGGCGACGCGTGCGCGAACCTGAGGCGTCGGCTCGGTCTGGCGATCGCGTGAGCGAAGAACCGTTCTCCGAACGCGTGATCGTCATCCAGGACGGGAGAAGGAACGGGACGGAGGTGGAGGCATGAAGCTGCGCGAAGTGATCGCAGTCCTCGAAGAGCTGGCGCCGCTGCGCTGGGCGGAGAGCTGGGACAACGTCGGGCTCATCGTCGGCGATCCGGACGCGAACGTCGGCCGCGTGCTCGTGACGGTGGACTACTCGACGGCCGTCGCCGAGGAGGCGCGGGCGATGAACGCCGAGCTCGTCGTGTCGTATCACCCGCCGATGTTCGCGCCGGTCAAGCGCGTCCCGCACGACGCGCTCTGGGCGGACGCGGTTCGGCGGGGCATCGCGCTCTACAGCCCGCACACGGCGCTCGACGTCGCGCCCGCCGGCACGAACGACTTCCTCGCCGATGCGTGCGGCGTCGCGGCCGCGGGGCGGAGGCCGCTTCGGCCGTACGTGGGCCGGCCGGGGACGACGGAGCCCGAGGGCATCGGGCTCGGCCGGGTCGGCGACGTCGCGCCGGAGACGCTGGCGAAGGTGGTCGCGCGTCTCAAGCCCGCGCTGGGGCTCGAGTACGTGCTCGTCGCCGGCTCGCTCGACACGATCGTGCGCCGTGTGGCCGTCGCCGCGGGCGCCGGAGGAGAGCTGCTCGAGGATGCGGTTCGCGAGCGCGCCGACCTCTTCGTCACGGGCGAGATCCGCCACCACGATGCGCTCTCCGCCGTCCGGCGTGGTGTCTCGGTCGTGGCGACGCTCCACTCCAACAGCGAGCGCGCGGCCGTGAAGGCGTACGCCTCGCGCATCGCCGCGCGCCTCCAGGGGCTCACGGTCGTCGCGAGCGAGAAGGACGGCGATCCCTTCGTGGTCGCCTGACGGCGGTGGCTCCGGCTACCTCGGCGGGATCGCGTCCGTCCAGCGATCGATGTCCTCGGGCGGGATCGGTCCCCACGGCGCCACGCGCGCGTCGACGTAGCCGCGCTCGCGCACGTCGACGAGGTACTGCTCGCGGGAGAGCAGCGTCCCTCGGCAGACCGGGACGTCCTCGGGCCCGAGCTCCTCCTTGGCGCGGTCGAGGAGCGTGATCATGAGCCAGCGCGGGACGTTGTCGCGCCGCTGCGGGTAGACGAACGAGAAGAAGATCAGGTGCCCGAGCAGCACGCGCCAGTGCTCACCGAACCGGGCGAGGAGGCGCTCCCAGTCGAGGCTCGGCCCGCAGGCTTCGATCAAGTGGTACACGTCCGCGCCGTCGAAGCGCTCACGCTCCATCACGAAGGCTTTGCTGACGATCATCTCCTCGGCCGGCGAGACGAGGACGCGCATCCCCCAGAGCGTGCACTGCGAGGCGTGCTCGAACCATCCCTCGTCGACAGGACAGACTCCGTTCGCAGAGTCGAAGATCAGATCGACGAAGTGCGGCCCCGACCAGGCCTTGGCCAGCCAGTGGGGAAAGACGAGCTCCGTCTCGTAGCCCTGCTCGGAGAGGGCCTCCATCGCACGCTGGAGGTCCTCTTTGCGGAGGAAGATGTCGAGGTCTTTGGTGCCGCGCACGATGCCGGCGAAGTGCTTCAGCGCGAGCGCGCCGCCGACGAGGAACGGGACCTTGGCCTTGATGAGCGTCCTCAGCACGTCCTCGTAGAACTGCCGGGCGACGGGCCGGACCATCCGACGAGTGCTGAGCGGGACGTGCGTTCGCGGAGGTTGGACCATGGCCGTGTCGCGGGCCCACTTCGGGGGTGTGCGATCTCGTTCAAGTGTCGTTCCACGCCGCGATGCACAATCGACCCCGGTCGAGTTCGATCGCCCCTCCGTCACGAGGTATGGGACGGCCATCGAGACGGAGCTCATGGGCGACGCCGACGTAAGAACGAGCCTCGAGCACGGAGCCGAGTTGAAGAGGACGTCGATGAGGATCGCTGCGGTCGGCGATCTTCACTGCTCGAAGGAGTCGGCCGGCGAGCTCCGCCCGATCTTCGCGCACGCGGACGGACGTGCGGACGTGCTCGTGCTCTGCGGCGACCTCACGGATTACGGTCATCCGGAGGAGGCCCACGTGCTCGTCCACGAGCTGTCCGTCGTGAAGCTCCCCATCATCGCCGTCCTCGGCAACCACGACTACGAAGCGGGGCACGCCGCGAAGATCACGGAGATCCTGTCCGAGGCCGGCGTTCGCGTCCTCGACGGCGACGCCCACACGATCGACGACGTCGGCTTCGCCGGCGTCAAAGGGTTCTGCGGGGGCTTCGGTCGCAGCACGCTCGGGCCGTGGGGCGAGCCGATCGTCAAAGCGTTCGTGAAGGAGGCGATCGACGAAGCGCTCAAGCTCGAGTCGGCGCTCGCACGGCTGCGGACGCAGCGGACGGTGGCGCTGCTCCACTACTCGCCCATCCGCGAGACGGTCATCGGCGAGCCGGAGGAGATCTACCCGTTCCTCGGCTGCAGCCGCCTCGAGGAGCCGCTCGAGCGCTTCCCGCCGACGGTGGTGTTCCACGGCCACGTCCATCGCGGCCACCTCGAAGGCAAGACGCGCGTGGGCACGCCCGTCTACAACGTGTCGTTGCCGCTCTTGCGGCGGACGTCCGCGGAGCACCCGCTACGAATCGTCGAGCTCTCGCTCGCGGATGCGTAACCGCGAGGCACGCGTGCGGAGGAGAGGCGGATTGGTGCTGCCTCGTGCGTGCGTCGTTCGACGAGGCTCCGACGCGTCGAGACCGACGACCGAAATCCCGACGGAGACACGATGCTACGTGGCAATCGCGGACCCGCATCTCGGTCGCGGCGGGCACGCCGCTCGCACGTCGAGCATGCATCATGGTTGCTCAGGTCCTTCCGCTCGCGCCCCGCGTCACCGTCGACGAGCTGAGCTTCGACAAGGTGACGATGAAGGAAGCCGTCCGTCGCATCGTACGGATGGCGAAGAAGCGCGACCGTGCTCGGTACGTCTGCACGGGCAACCTCGACCACCTCGTCATCGCGGAGCGCGACCCCGAGTTCCGTCAGGCGTATCGCAAGGCCGACTTGGTCGTCGCCGACGGTGCGCCGGTCGTCTGGTTGTCTCGCATCGCGTCGAGCGCGCCGCTGCCGGAGCGCGTCGCCGGTAGCGATCTGTTCTGGGAGCTCGCTCGCGTCTCGGGCGAAGCCAACCTGAAGCTCTTCTTCCTCGGCGGGTCGCCGGGCGCGGCGGCGAAGGCGGCGGAGGCCGTCGAGCGACGGTACCCGGGCGCACGCGTCGTGGGCACCTACTGTCCCCCACCGGAGGTCTTCGACACGAAGGACGAGCAAGAGCGGATCCGCCGCATCGTGCGGCAAGCCGCGCCGGACATCTTGCTCGTCGCGCTCGGCGCGCCGAAGCAGGAGAAGTGGATCGTCCGCAACAAGGACGAGCTCGGCGTGCCGGTCTCGATCGGCGTCGGCGGCTCTTTCGAGCTCGCGGCGGGCATTCGCCGGCGTGCTCCGAAATGGCTCCAACGTTCGGGCCTCGAGTGGCTGTACCGCTTCGCGCAAGAGCCGAGCCGCTTCTTCCGCCGGTACTTCATCGAGGATCTGCCGTACCTCGCAGGCGCCGCAGCGCGCGCGCTCGCCCGGCGCGTACGCGGCCCGGCGCGATTGGGGGGGTAGCGCGCCTTCGGCGCGAGTCCTCGGTCCTCAGTCCTCAGCAAGAGTTCTTCGACCGCCAGCTACCGAGGTCGGATCCAAGCGATCGAAGCATCCAGCGAGGCCATAGGGCTGCGGTTCGTCTTCCCTGGAGCCTGGAGCCTGGAGCCCGGAGCCTCTTCGGGCCTGGAGCCCGGAGCCTCTTCGGGCCTGGAGCCTGGAGCCTCTCATTTCGTGCTACCGTCCCGGCCGTGTCGCTGCCCTTCCAGCCTCCCGTTCCTCCGATGCTCGCGAAGCTCACGGCCGAGATCCCGGAAGGGGAGGGGTGGCTCTACGAGCCGAAGTGGGACGGCTTTCGCGCGATGGTCTTCAAGGACGGCGAGAAGATCTACACGCAGAGCCGTGACCTGAAGCCGCTCGACCGGTACTTCCCGGAGCTCGCGGCGCCGTTCGCGGAGAACCTCCCGGAGCGGTGCGTGCTCGACGGCGAGATCGTGATCGCGCACGACGACGTCCTCGATTTCGACGCGCTCTTGCTGCGCATCCACCCGGCGGCGTCGCGCGTCGAGATGCTCGCGAAGGAGAAGCCCGCCTCGTTCGTCGCGTGGGATCTCCTCGCGCTCGGCGACGAGGATCTGCGCGAGCTTCCGCAGATCGAGCGGCGAAGGCGGCTCGAAGAAGCGCTCGCGGGCGCGAAGCCGCCGATCCACGTCACGCCCGCGACGCAGGACCGGGCGGTCGCGCAGGACTGGTTCTCGCGCTTCGAGGGCGCAGGGCTCGACGGCGTGATGGCGAAGCCTCTCGATCTCACGTACCAGCCGAACAAGCGCGTGATGCTGAAGATCAAGCACGCGCGCACGGCGGACTGCGTCGTCGCGGGCTTCCGTTGGTACAAGAACGGGAAGGACAAGCTGGTCGGCTCGCTGCTGCTCGGTCTCTACGACGGCGAGGGCAAGCTGCACCACGTGGGCATCTGCGCGTCGTTCACGCAGGCTCGGCGCGCCGAGCTCGCGAAGGAGCTCGAACCGCTGCGCGAGGGTGCCCGCGAGAACCACCCGTGGAAGGAGTGGGCGGAGTGGCAGGACGATCGGCACGCCGCCGATCGCCGGATGCCGGGCGCCACGAGCCGTTGGAACCGCGGCAAGGATCTCTCGTGGGAGCCCTTGAGGATCGAGCGCGTCGCCGAGGTCGCGTACGACCATCTCCAAGGTCCGCGCTTCCGCCACGCGACGCACTTCAAACGCTGGCGCCCGGACAAGGCGCCGTCGGAGTGCCGCTACGATCAGCTCGAGGTCACGCCGCCGATCGAGATCCGGCGGATCTTCGGTTGAAGCTCACCACCAATCGTCGCCCCAGCCGCCCTCGTCGCCCCAGCCGCC
>CALFEQ010000065.1 GCA_937949945.1 uncultured Myxococcales bacterium | reverse complement strand
CGGCGGCAGAGCGGCGCTCGCGGTGCTCGCGCGCGACGCCGACTTCGACGTCGTCGTGTGCGCTCCGTCGAGGCCGGACCTCGACGGTGTGCCCGTGCTCGCCTGGATCGACGAGCATGCTCCCGAGCTCGCGCCGCGCGTCCTGTTCGTCGGTGACGGGACGCCTCCGCGTCGAGTCCGCGACCTCGTGAAGCACGCGGTGCTCGTCGGCCCCGTCACGATGTCCGCGCTCCGAGCGGCCGTCGACGAGCTGATGCGCGCGCCGAGGCCCGACGCACACGGCTGACCCGTCGCGCTCGTCCTCGAAGGCGGTATGCTCGGCGGCCGGCCGACACCCCGGCCGAAGAGGAAGCCGTGACGCTCTCGCCTTTGCCGATCGACGAGGTGCTGCCCGACGTCGTCCGCGTGCTCACGCCGGCGGGCGCGAGCCTCGTGCTCGAGGCGCCGCCCGGCGCGGGCAAGACGACGCGCGCGCCTCGCGCGCTCCTCGACGCGGGCCTGCCCGGGGAGATCCTCGTGCTCGAGCCGCGCCGCCTCGCGGCGAGGTTGGCCGCGCGCCGCGTGGCCGAAGAGCTCGGTGAGCGCGTCGGCGAGACGGTGGGGTACACCGTCCGCTTCGAGGACGTCTCGAGCGCGCGGACGCGGATCCGCTTCGTCACCGAGGGTGTGCTCACGCGCCGCCTCGTCGCCGATCCCGAGCTCCGCGGCGTGTCCGCCGTCATGCTCGACGAGATCCACGAGCGCCACCTCCAGGGCGACGTCGCGCTCGCGCTCCTCCGCAGGCTCCAGAAGACGCGACGGCCCGACCTCAGGCTCGCGGCGATGTCCGCGACGCTCGACGCCGAGCCCATCGCCGCGTTCCTCGAGAGCGAGATCGTCCGCTCCGCGGGCAAGCGCTTCGACGTCACCATCGAGCATCTCCCGGCGCCCGACGATCGCAAGCTCGAGCTCCAGGTCGCATCGGCGATCCGCCGCCTCCTCGCCGACGGCCTCGACGGGCACGTCCTCGTCTTCCTTCCCGGCGCGGCGGAGATCCGCCGCGCGCTCGAGAGCTGCGCGAAGCTCGCGAGCGAGCACGATCTCGCGCTCCTTCCGCTGCACGGCGATCTCCCGCCCGCGGAGCAGGACCGCGCCGTCGGGCCGTCTCGGCAACGCAAGGTGATCCTCTCGACGAACGTCGCCGAGTCGAGCGTGACGATCGACGGCGTCGTCGCGGTCGTCGACTCGGGCCTCGTCCGGGTCGCGCGCCACGCGCCGTGGTCCGGCCTGCCCATGACGTCGATCGAGAAGACGAGCCGCGCCTCGGCGGCGCAGCGCGCGGGCCGTGCCGGAAGGCAGCGCCCCGGGCGCGCCCTGCGCCTCTACACGAAGGCCGATCACGACGCGCGACCGGAGCACGACACGCCCGAGATCCAACGCGTCGATCTCTCGCAGACCCTCCTCGAGCTCATCGCCGCGGACGCACGCGACGTCGCCTGGCTCGATCCCCCGAAGCCCGAGTCGATCGCCGCAGCGGAGGCGCTGCTCCAGCGGCTCGGCGCGGTCGACGCGTCCGGGGCGATCACCGAGACCGGCAGGCGGATGCTCGCCCTTCCTCTCCATCCGCGACAGGCGCGCCTGCTCGTCGAGGCGGCGAAGCGCGGCGTGGCGGAGGAGGGTGCCGTCCTGGCGGCGCTCGTCGGAGAGCGCGACATCCGCGCGTCCGCGAAGGCCCGCTTCGACGCCCCGATGCGGGCGTCGGACATCCCTACGGACCGGAGCGATCTGCTCGCGCTCCTCGATTCGTTCCACGAGGCCGAGGGCAGCGGCTTCGCCGCGCACGCGCTGAGGGCGATCGGCCTCGAGCCGGGCGCCGCGCACGCGGTCCGACGCGCGGCCAAGCAGCTCGAGCGCGCGATCGAGACCCATCGCTCCTGGGCGGGGCCGCGCCCCGAGGACCCGAAGGCGGTCGACGAGGCCCTGTTGCTCTCGGTGCTCGCGGGCTTTCCCGATCGCGTCGCGCGCCGCACGAGGGCAGGCTCGCGCGAGCTCGCGCTGGCGCAGGGAGGCGCAGCGGAGCTCGCGGAGACGAGCGCGGTGCGCGACGCTCCGTGGCTCGTCGCCGTCGACGCCGAGCGCAAGCAAGGACGCACGGTCGTGCGCGTCGCGAGCGCGATCGAGCCCGAGTGGCTCATCGAGCTCTTCGAGGATCGGATCCGCGAGACCGTGGAGATCTCCTTCGACGAGGACAAGGGCGTCGTCGTCGGCGGCTCGCGCATGCTCTACGACGCTCTCGCGATCGCCGAGAGCCCTGGCTTCGATCCGAACGATCCGCGCGTCGCGGAGCTCCTGTTCGAGCGGGCGAAGGCACGAGGAGCGCGGGCCTTCGCCCCCGAAGGCGCGCTCGATCGGTGGCTCGCCCGGGCGCGGTTCGCAGCGTCGCAAGACGACCGCATCCCCGCGCCGACGGACGCGCTCGTCCACGAGACGCTGCGCGAGCTTTGCGCGGGCAAGCGTAGCTTCCGCGAGCTCGAGGAGGCCGACCTGCTCGCCACCCTGCGCGCGAAGGTCGGCCACCATGCGCGGATCGACGAGCTCGCGCCCGAGCGCATCACGCTCGCGAGCGGCCGCTCCGCGCGCGTCGAGTACGAGGACGGCAAGCCGCCGTGGGTCGAGTCGTACCTCCAGGACTTCTTCGGTACGAAGTCGAGCCCGCGCGCCGGCAACGTCCCGATCGTCCTCCACCTGCTCGCGCCGAACCGGCGCGCCGTGCAGGTCACGACCGATCTACCCGGGTTCTGGGAGCGCCATTACCCGAGCATCCGCAAGGAGCTCATGCGGAAGTATCCGCGCCACGCCTGGCCGGAAGACACGAGCACGCCGGTCGCCCCGAAGGGGCGCGCGCCCCGCTGATCCTCACGAAGCGCGGAGGATGCGCGCGACGCCCTTGGCCGCCTCCGGCATGCGCCGGACGCGATCGCCCAGCGCCGCGAGGTAGAGCCGCGTCTCGCCGAGCGCCAGCGGACACGACATGACGTCGGTCCCTTCCGTCAGGCGCTCGCATGCCGGATCGAGCGGACCGGACGCCGCCCTCCCCGCGACGGCGCCGAGCACGAGCAGCTCGCGCTCGGGGCCGGAGCCGGCCACGACCAACCCGCGACGGTCGACGATGGCGATCGACGAGATCTCGCTCCGTTCGCGCACGGCCTCGAGCAGCAGACGCAGAGCCTCGTCCTTGCGCTCGCTGCGACGCCGCCGACGTTCCTCCACCACGGGCGCGGATCGCCGCTCGCCGGCTCCCTCGATCGGGGTGAGCGGGGGTTTTCCCCCTCGTCCTTCGTCCGGCAGAGCCGACCTCCGTTCACTCGGGTTCATGATCGAGCCTCCGTTGGGAGTGGTGTGTGGACGACACGTCCCGCCGAGCCCCGAACGCGCACCGGGCGCTCGTCCTCGGCACGCACGAGGCAGTACCGTGTGGGACGAAGCGCGGCCAAGAAAGCGGCTCCGGATTAATCTGCGCTCGAAAGGCTGCAGCGCGTGTGGCGTGCGGCGGCTCGGCGCGTCTCGTCCGTGCCTCGCTGCGGAAGAGCGCGTATCCTCGAGCGATGCCTCGATCGCTCGCCCTGCGCTCGCTCTTCTGCGCATGCGTCGGATCCGCCGCCGTCGCCTCCCTCGTGTTCGCGTGCTCCGACGAGACGACGAGCCCGCTCCCTGCGCAGCCCGAAGCGGGCACGCCGAGGCAGCGCGATGGCGGACGAACGAACGGCGACACGGACGAGGACGCCGGCGACGTCGAGGACGCCTCTCCGAACGCCGATGCTTCGCCTCGTGACGCGACTCCGCCCCGGGACGCGAACGGACCGGGCGACGTGGGAGCGACCTGCGCGTTCAATCGCGACTGCCGGCTCGCGCTCCGCTGCGAATGCGACGACTTCGAGTGCGTCTGCAAGCCAGGCCCGCGCGGGACGGGACGAAACGGGATCGACCGCTGCGACAGCGGCGATCAATGCGCGAGCTCGGTTTGCGTCGAAGGGCCGAACGGCACCGACTTCTACTGCTCGGACGAATGCCAGGGTCCGGCCGACTGCACCGGCGCGCTCCCGCGCTGCGTGAGCGTCGCCGGCTTCCCGGAGCCCATCTGCGTGCGACAGCCGTGACCGGTGCGCGCACCACGGGTGCGCGAGCCGCGCCGTCCGCGCGCCGAGCGGACACGTCCGTCAGCGCGCGCGCGTGCCCGACCCAGGCTTCTTCGTGACGGGTGCCGTGGTGGTCGTAGTCGTGGTCGCGGTCGCGCTCGCGCTCACGCTCGGAAGCGCGCTCGGCGTCATGACGGGCACGGAGGCCACGGGAGCCGCCGTCGTGATCGACGGCGCGAGCGCCGACGTGCTCGGTGTGCTCGGCCTGCTCGGGAGCGGCGCCTGAGAGCGCGCCGCCGGCGGCTGCGCACCGGTCAACACGGCGATGTCGACGGCCTTGTAATAGACGAGCAGCGCGATCCCGCCGGCGACGAAGACGATCAGCATCGCCAGGAAGACCGCGAACTGCTGGCCTTTCGTCGGCTCCCGCGCACGAACCACGACGGTCGGCGAGCGCGGACGCCGCGGGCGCTCGGCCATCGGCACCGTCACGTTGACGTTGTCCCCGCTCGGCGGTCCCTGCAGGCGAATGCGCTGCGGAGTGAACGGAGACGGAGGCGACGGCGGCATGCCGGCAGCCGGGTGCGGCCCCGACACGACGCCGACCCCGGGGCCCATGGGCAACGTCATGTTCGGCGGCCCGCTCGGGATCGTGTCGTCCGTCTGCACGATGACGGCCGGCGCGTTCAGCTCGTCCTCGGACGGCGCGTGCGACGGCGGGATCGTGTGCGGGCGGGCGGACGCGTACGTCGCGCTGGAGCGCCCCTGCGACTCGCCAATCGCCGGCGAAGAAGGAATCGGAGGGGGCGGCAACGCACCAAGTGCAGCGTTGAGGGCGTCGAAGTCGACGACCTCCGGCCGCTGGGGCTGGTCCTCGTCGTCGTTGCTCACCGGACCATTCGCGGTGACCGCCTCCTCTCCTCCCCCTGCTGCCAGACCGGCAGGAAAACCAGGCGTGCTGGGCGGTCCCACGCCCGGATCGGTGTTTCGTCTCCGACGGGTCGAGCCGGCATCGTCCTCCCTCTGCTCGGAGCCCATGCCCGACTCATACCGTACCCGATTTCTGCGGCGTCGCGAAAAGACGGGCTCATTCGAACTTTACAGCCGGAGAGTAACCCGAAGTCGCGGGCTTCGGTTGTCCCGTCCGCGCCGGGGGCGCGACCGCCGACCTCGGCGCCTGCGTGGCGGGCGTCGGGCCGACCGTGGCCTTCGCGGTCGGGGCAGGCACGGCCGGCGAAGTCGCCGCCCCCGCCGCGGCTCCCGCCGCCGTGACTCCCGTCGCCCCGGATCCCGCCGCCGTGGCCGTCGTCTCCCCGGCTGCCGCGGCGGCCGCCGTCGCCGCGGTCGCCGTCGACGCCGAGACGGCCGGTGCGGGCTCCCCCGCGGAGACGGGCGCAGACGTCGGCGGCGCAGACGCCGTGGACGGGACGGAGGCGGCCGGCGCGTCCTCGCCGCGCGCATCCGCCGCGTGCGCCGACGCGCTCCGCCAGGGCTTCGCCACCAGGACGAGCGCGCCTCCGATCAGGCCGATCGCGAGCGCCGCAGCGACGCCGACGAGGATCCACGGGCCGCGCTCGGGCGGACGCGTGCGGGCCTCTCCCGACAACGGACCGGTCCCGTTCGCGCCCGAAGGGTGCATCGGCGGAAAGACGATGTCGCTCGACGCGTGCGCGCCCCCGGGCGTGGGCACGATGAGCGGCGCGGCCTCGCCGAACGCGGCTCGGACGGCGTCGTCGTTGGCGAGCTCGTACTCGAACCGCGTGTCGTTCTGGGCGAGCCGCTGCGTCGCCCCGAACGGCACGCTCGCTCGCGTCGGCGCATTTCGATCGACGACGCGCGGCGCGCCTTCCGGCGTCGACGGTCGAGACGCCAAGAGCTCGCCGGCCGGCGGAGTGCCGGGCGGCGAGCTCACGTGTCCCTGCGCGATCACCCGGACGGGGCCGTTCGAGCCTTCGGGCGCAAAGGCCGCAGCGAGCGTCGGCGCGATGGGGCTCACGGGGCCGCCGTTCCCTTCGGGCACCGTCGGCGGTGCGTCGACGCGCGTGCTCGGCACGTCCGACGCCCCCGAGGGCGGGACCATCCCCTGCACCGTGGGGCCGAAGTCCTTCGTCGCGGGTGCATCTTGCGTCGTGGGCGGCCCGGCCGAGAGCACGGCCACCTCCGTCGCCGAGCGCGGGCGCGCCTCCTCCTCGCGCAGCAAGCGACGAAGCTCGCTCGCGACGGCGAAGCAGTCGCGCGGCCTCTCCTCCGGCGCCTTCGCGAGCATGCTCGCGACGAGCATCTCGACCGCCGGGTTCACGCGAACGAACCTCGACAGCGGCGGCGCGGGCTGCGAGGCGTGCGCGGCGCCGATCGCGTACTGATCTCCCGCCTCGTCGAACGGACCGCGGCCGCAGAGCATCTCGAAGAGGACGAGCCCGAGCGAGTAGATGTCCGTCGCCGGTCCGACCGGCTTGCCCGTGATCTGCTCGGGCGACGCGTAGCGGAGCGTCCCGATGAACTTTCCGTGCGTGTGGCTCGCCTTTCGATCGAGCAGGCGCACGATGCCGAAGTCGAGCAGCTTCGTCGTCGTCGTCCCGTTCGCGTTCCGGTGAAGGAAGATGTTCTCCGGCTTCACGTCGCGATGGACGATGTTGTTCTCGTGCGCGTGCTCGAGCGCGTCGGCGACGTCGATCGCGATCCGGTACGCATGCGTGACGTCGAGAGCGCCCTTCTTCTCGAGCACGACACGCAGGTTCTGACCGACGAGCCGCTCCATCACGTAGAACGGCATGCGCAGCGCGTCGGTCGTCACGCCCGCGGTGATCACGTCGACGATGTTCGGATGCTGGAGCTTCGCGAGCGATCGGGCCTCGTCGCGCATCCTCCGCGCGAGGTCCTCGCGCGCGACGAGCTGCGGGTGCAGCGTCTTCAGCACGTACCGTTTCTCGACGGTCGTGTCCTCGACGTCGTAGACGCTGCCCATGCCTCCGGTCGCCAAGTGCCGAACGACGCGGTAGACCGTGCCCGGAAGGATTTCTCCGGGCTGGTATTGCGGCGCGGCGGGCGGCATGGCTCGGCCATTTTCCTATGACGCCC
>CALFEQ010000064.1 GCA_937949945.1 uncultured Myxococcales bacterium | reverse complement strand
GGCCGTGGCAAGAGGGCCGTGGGCTGCCTACGATGAAGCCATGCTCCCCGAGCAGCATGCCACCAGCTACGCCAACGACCCCTCGACCTCGACCGTGGTGATCGTGTGCGAGCCGACGCGTCCGAACCTCCACGGAGACGTCCCCGCGCGGCTGTTGCTCGACGCGAAGAGCCACCTGGTCGGCGTCGACGTCGCGCCGGACTCGCCCGAGCGCCTCGTCGTCATGCTCGGGCCTCACGAGAAGGTCGCCCGTACGGAGGACGTCCACGTCCACGTCGAGGGCGGCACCGTTCGCCTCCAGGGCCACGTCGCGAAGCTCGTCGCGCCGGGGGCGAACCCTTACGTGGCGTTCTGAGGCGTTCGGCGAAGCGCTGGCTCACTTCGGCCGCGGCGGCGGCTGCGTCTTCGTCTGGCAGCCCTGGAGGACGTCGACGACTCCGTTGAGGCTGTTCTGGACCATCATGCACGTGGTCGGGCAGAGCACGACCTTCGACGGTGTGCTCTCCTTCGGATCGACGTCGTAGTACCAGCCGCCGATGGTCGGGTCGCACGCGTCCTTCGCGCCGACGTAGCCGATGACGGTCTGCTCGTTCGTCGCCGGCTCCGTGTAGAGCACGTTCACCTTGTCGTAGTCGGGCGTCCCCGCCTCGGGGACGGGCAGAACGAACTCGCACGGCAACGACTCGCCGCGGACCTTCTGCAGCGCAGCGATGAACTCGGCCTGGGTGTCGGCGGACGTGTCGACGATCGTCGCGCTCGTCGTGCCGCCTGCGGCCGCGATGGCGTCGAGCGTGTCCGCCGCGCCGTCGGTGACGTCGTTCGGCGAGAGGACGCCGATGACGAACGTCCGGATGCTCGGTGTGCCGTCCTTCGCGTCGGCGGCGACCTTCGCGATCGTAGCCGGATCGTCGACGCACTTGCCGTTCGTGAAGGGCACGCCGTCCGTGGAGAGCACGACCGCGACCACGGACTCCGGCCGAGCGGCCGCTCGCGCCTTCGCCGCTTCGATCGCGCCCTGGAGGGCGGCGTGCGTCGGCGTCTCGCCGTTCGGGATCCGCTCGGCGAGCGCGGCGTTCACGGCGGCAGCGACCCCCGGAAGGGGTGCGATCGGAACGGTCAGACCGGAGTAGTCCTGCACCTCGCACGAGATCGACTGGTTCGAGCAGCGGCCCTTCACGAGCGGCCGGCTGCAGGTCGCCGTCGAGTCGACGTTCTTGCACTGAGCATCACGCAGGCAGATCCAGTCCTGGTCCGCGTCGCATCGTTGGAAATCGACGCAGTGATTGTCATCGCCCTCGCAGTCGTCGTCCGTGCTGCAGAGTCGAGCGCGCAACTCCGGGGAGCCCGCCTCCGAGGCCTTCTGGCATGCCTTGAGGAGACATCGTCCGCCGTCGCCGCAGTCGGCGTGGGCGCTGCACGCGTTCGGGACGTTCTTCTCGAAGAGCGGGAAGAACTGCACGCCGAGGCCGATCCCCGCCGAGTTGGGATCGCTCATGAACGACGCGAGGGCGTCCTTGATCGCCGTCCACTTCGTCGTCGTGCCGCTCGTGTAGCCCCACATCGAGCCGGAGATGTCCTGCATGAGGACGAGATCGAGCGGCGCGAGCTTCGCTTGCTGCCTGTCGACCGCGCACGCCTCGAAGCCCCCGCCGTCGCCGCCGTCGCCGCCGTCGTCGCTCGGGGGCGGCGGAACGAAGGTCCCGGTCGCGCTGCCGCTCGGCTCGTTCGCCCACGGGTCGCCTTCGCTGAAGATGCTGCCGCTCTCGGACCCGCACGCGATCGCGAGAAGGACCGGCGTCGAGAACCAGAGGAGGCTCGAACGTGCACGCTTCATGGTCGTTGAAGTTTTTTGCCGTCGCTCGAAAAAGCTCGAAGAGACGACTCTCTACGTTGTACGCGCGGGGGTGGGCACGCAAGCGCCGGAGGCCGATTTCCGTCGCGCGACGACGCTGAGCGAAGAGTTTTCAGATCGTGCGGCTCGCTTCGTTGCGCCGAGCCCGCTTCTCGCCGCGGGCGATCTCACGCTTCAACTCCCAGAGGTAGTCGTCGAAGTCGACCTGCATCGTGTGGCGCTTCGACCGCACGTAGCGGGCGAACATGCGCTGCCGCTCTCTCTCCATGTGCGCCCGCATCTCGTGGGGCGGCGGAAGCACGTACTTTCCGCGGAGGTAACGGGCGATCCATTTCCCCTGAGCCTCGGCGAGCGGCATGATCGCACCGAGCGGTTGGAGGAGGCCGACGAACATGAGCCGCTCGTGGTCCGGGTGGAACACCCGCATGAAGAGCGGCAGATCGTTGTCCTTGGCGGAGATGAACGACGGGTCGAAGAACGGGAAGGTGACCTTGTACCCGGTGCAGTAGACGATCACGTCCACCTCCTCGACGCTCCCGTCGACGAAGCGGACGCGGTCTCCCATGAGCTCCGCGATGTTCGGCTTCGGAGTGATCGCTCCGTGCGCGAGGCGATCGAGGATGCGCCCGGAGATCGTCGGATGCGCTTCGCCGAGGCGATGGTCCGGCTTCGGCAGGCCGTACCGCTGCATGTCTCCCACCGCGATCCGATGCAGCAGCTCGCCCATGCGCTGGCGTACGCGGAACGGCAGCCGGAGCGAGATGAACGGGAGCTGATCGACCGGCCGCCCGAACATGTACTTCGGCAGGACGTGCACGCCGCGCCGACCCGAGAGGAAGGTCCGCTGCGCGACCTCCGAGGACTCGACGGCGATGTCCATCGCGCTGTTGCCCATCCCCACGACGAGGACGCGCTTGCCGCGTAGCTCGTCCTTCGTCTTGTAGTGGTGCGAGTGCAGCTCGCGCCCGGCGAAGGTCCCCGGGAACGGCGGGTCGGGCAGCATCGGATCCCAGTGATGGCCGTTCGCGACGAGGACGGCGTCGTACGTCCGGTCCTCCTCCCGTCCGTGCGCGTCGCGCACGCGCACGCGCCACGCGCGCCCGTCCTTCTCGACGCGCTCGACGGATTTCTCGAACTCGATCGTGTGCCGGAAGCCGAAGTGATCGACGTAGTCCTCGAAGTAGCGCGCGATCTGCGTGTGATGCGGGAAGTCCGGATAGGACTTCGGCATCGGGAAGTCCGCGTACTGCATCCGCTCGCGCGACGTGTTGATGTAGAGGCCCTCGTACGCCGAGGACATCCCGTTCTTGTTCCCGAAGACCCAGTTGCCGCCGACGCGATCGCTCTTCTCGATGCAGTCGAACGGGATCTTCGCGTCGAAGAGCGCCTTCGCCGCGGTGATGCCCGAGGATCCCGCTCCGATGATGCACGCTCTCACGATGCGAAGCCCTCTCTGCCGGAGTCTACATCGACCGAGCGTACCCCCGCGCCGGGCCGCTCGTCGCAGAAGGCGCGGCTCGGGGCGATATGCCCGGGCCGCTCGCCCGTTCTTCGGGTATGACTCTCGACGCATCCCCCCGCGGCTTGGTCGCCGCAGCGCGGCAGCGGCCTGCCGTGCGCGATGCGCCGAGCTTCGTCATGGATCTCGATGCCCTCCCCGACGAGCGCGTGGCTCCGCTCGCGCTGGCCGGCGATCGCGAGGCGTGGAACGTCCTCGTCAAGCGTCACGAGCGGACCGTCCTCTTGCGGCTCTTGGCGCGCGGCGTCCGCGTCGATCGGGCGAAGGACATCGTCCAGGACACGTGGGTGCGCTTGATCCAGCAGCAACGAGAGGGGCGCTTCGATCGGCTCGATCTGCCGGGCCTCGCGATTCGACAGGCGCTGTACCTCGCGATGGAGGAGGGGCGCCATGGCTCGAAGGACGTCTCCATCGACGAAGCGCCCGAGATCGCGACGTTGCCCGACCCGCATCCGTCGATCGAGGAGCGCCTCTCGACGCGTGCCGACCTCGACCGCGCGGTGGAAGAGCTCGAGCGCTGCCCGCCTCGGGCGCGGCGCGTCTTCGAGACGGTCTACGAAGCTCCCGGCATCCCGCACGCCGAGGCAGCGGCGAAGGTGGGCATCAGCGTTCAACGATTGCGACAGACCCTCTGCGAGGTCCGGGCGCGGCTGCGGGCCGCCATGGAGCGTTCCGATGAGTCATCCTGACGACAGCACGATCGAGCGCTTCGTGATGGGCATGCTCGACGACGACGCCGACTTCGTCGCGCACGTCTCGGGCTGCGACGAGTGCTCGCGCAAGCTCCAGCGCGAGGCCGAGGTCGAGCTCGCGATGTTCGAGATCCGAGCCCGCGCCTCCGCCTCGCGGGTCGCCGAGGCTCGCGCCGCCAGGGCGCCGGCGCCGCGCGCGAGGCGCGCGTGGCGCGTGCTCGGTCCCGCGCTCGCGTTCGCCGCCGCGGCGACCGTGATCGCGTGGGTGGGCCACCGGCGCATGCGGCCGGCTCCTTCCGACGCGACGGCGGCCGTGCGCGTCGTCACGTGCCCCGACGGGCCGAGGCAGCTCGAGTGCATCGCCGAGGCGAATCGCTCCGGCGCCCGGCTCGAGTACCCGAAGGACTCTCCCATCGCCGCGCTGGGGCGCGAGCCGGGGCTCACGGTGCACGTCAGGCCGCGATCGTCCGACGGCTTCGTCCCCGAGATCGACGCGCGCTTTCGGCAGATCACGTCGGACTTCGAGGCGTGCGCCCGGCAGGCGATCGTCTGGCAGAACGCGCCGCTGCGAACGGGCGAGGTCTTGCTCTCCGTCACGATCGAGCCGGATGGGCGCACGCACGACTGGCGGCCGGCGATCGTCGTCTCGCAGGGAGAGCCGCCCGCCTACGTCGAACAGCCCGCCCCCGCTTTCGACATCGACATGGAGCTCGCCCGCTGCCTGCGTCGCGCCGTCGAGGCCGTCCCGTTCGGGCGACGCGATCGAGCGGTCCGAGTGTCGCTCTCCGCGATGTACGTCTGGCGCGAGTAGCCGGACACGCACGAACCCTCATGTCGAACATGCGCGAGCCGCTCGCGCGAAAGGAGCACGTCCATGCGTACGTTCTCGTATCTCGTCCTCGTAGGCACTCTGGCTGCTTGCAGCGCTCCCGACGCGAACGGGCCGCGCGAAGTCCCCGACGAGCGCTCTCTCGCGCCCTCGACCGCCGCGCCGGCGCCGGCGGCGAGCGAGAAGAGCGAAACGGCCAAGCCCGCCGGCTCTCCGCTTTCCCTCGCCGAACGGATGAGCCAGCTCGACGAGACCGTCTACAAGGTGGACGTCGACGGCCTCCCGGCGATCGGACCTGCGGCGGCGCCGCTCACGATCGTCGTCTTCAGCGACTACGAGTGCCCGTTCTGCGCGAAGATCGAGCCGCAGCTCGCGAAGCTCCGAGAGGATCACGGCTCCGACGTCCGGATCGTCCTCGCTCCGAGGCCGCTCCCGTTCCACTCGCGCGCCAGGCCGGCGGCGCTCGCCGCGATCGCCGCGGCGGAGCAAGGGAAGCTCGAGCCGATGCACCGCGCGCTCGTCGCGCTCGAGGGCAAGCTCGACGAAGGCTCGCTCGTGAGCGCGGCGCGCGAGGCGGGGCTCGACCTCGCGCGCTTCGAAGCGGATCGCAAGAGCGCGAAGGCCGAGCGGATCCTCTCGAAGGCGGAGGACCTCGCGAAGCGTTTCTCCGTCACGGCGACGCCGACCACGTTCGTCAACGGCCGCCGCATCACGGGCTCCATCCCCGACGTGATCCGCCAGCTCGGCGAGGAGCAGCTCGAGCTCGGCCGCGCGCTGCTTCGCGAAGGCACGCCTCCGGCGAAGGTCTACGAGAAGCTCGTCTCCTCCGGTCTCGAGAGCGCGCCGCCCGACCCTTCGATCCGAAGGATTCCGCTCGAGCGCGTCGAGTAGAGCCCGGATGGAGCCGATGCGCCGAGGCTCGATGGTCGCGGGGCGGCAGGGGTGCGTACCGGCGCGATGAGCCGAGAGGCGCTACGATGAGGAGGTGGCGCCTCGTTGGCCAAAGGTCGTCGGCGCCGCGGCGAGCGTGGTCGATCGCGCGCTCCTCGCGGCCATGCAGGCGAAGGGCAAGCGCGAGCGCGCGCGGGCCGACACGATGGCGCACGCCGAGCGGATGGAGCGGCTCGCGGAGATCCATCGTCTCTACGAGAGCGCGCTCGCAGGCGACGTCGCCGACTTCTTCCCCGCGCCCGCCGATCGCGAGCTGACGCTCCGCTTCGTCCGTCCGGGCGTGTGGGACGCGTCCTGGCCGAGCGAAGTGGAGCCGTTCCTCGCGGCGGTCGCCGATCGCTGGCTGTCGCGCGTGGAGAACCGCACCGCGCGCGCGCGCATCTACGTGGCCGGCTCCGTGCACGACACCACGACGCGCCCCGCGGTCGTCGCCGTCCACGGGTACATGGGCGGTCACTGGCTGCTCGAGGAGAACCAGTGGCCGATCGAGTGGCTCGTGCGTCGAGGTCTCGACGTCGCTCTGCCCGTCCTTCCGCTCCACGGCTTGCGGGCCGGAGCGCACCGCGGCGCGCCCGGCTTCCCGAGCTCGGATCCGAGGCTGACGAACGAGGGCTTCCGTCAGGCCGTGGGCGACATCCGAACCATCCTTCGATGGCTGCGCCGCCGCGGCGCGCCGCAAGTCGGCGTCATCGGGATGAGCCTCGGTGGGTACACGTCCGCGCTGATCGCGACGGTGACGGACGAGATCGATTTCGTCATGCCGATGATCCCGCTCGCCTCGATCGCCGACTTCGCGCGCGATCAGGGACACCTGGGCACGGGCCCGCAGGCGGCCGAGCAGCACGCCGCCCTCGAGCGCGCGAACTGGATCGTGAGCCCGCTCGCGCGGCCGCTCCGGATCCCGAAGACGCGCGCGCTCGTCGTCGCCGCGGAGCACGATCGCGTCACGCCGGTCGCGCACGCGGAGAGGATCGCGAAGCACTTCGACTGCGAGCTCTTGACCATCGCCGGCGGGCACCTCTTGCAGCTCGGTCGCGGCGATGCGTTCCGCGCGCTCGCGTCGCTTCTCGAGCGCGAGGCGATCATCGAGCCCCGACCGCGCCGATCGATGGCGACGGCGTGAGAGGCGAAGGCCTGGGGGCTACCGCCCGGCGTCTCCTCCCTCCGAGAGAACGAAGGCGATGGCCTCCGCCATGATCGCGTCGATGTCCGCCGAGTAGTGGTGGCCTGCGCCCTTCATGATCCAGAGACGCGCGGGGTAGCCCTGCTTCGCCAGCGTCGCCGCAGTCTTGCGCATGCCGGCGACCTGGGTGCTGACCTCTCCCGCGATGAGCGCGACGGCGCGGACGCCCGCGGCTTCGAGCTCGGACTTCTTCAGCGGGACGTTCGCCTCGTTCAGGATGAGGTACGGCCAACGGCCCGGATGGCTCTTGGCGATCTGGTAGGCCGCGGAGGCTCCGAGCGAGAAGCCCGTGAGGATGGCGCCGTCTCGATCGATTTCGCCGGGGTACTTCGCTTCGACGAACGCGATCGCCTTCTCGAGGTCGGCGTCGATCTTCGAGAAGGGCACCGTCCACGTCGGCGGGCCGTTCGGGCCGCAGCGCGCGTTGCCGCTCGGGCACACGAGGAACCCCGCGTTCGCCGCTGCCTCGACCCAGTACCCGCACGCGTAACCCGGCGGGTTGCACATGCCGTGCAGGTTCGCGAGGAGTCGCGCCGGACGTCGCGTGCTCCGCGCCGCTACCCAGTAGACCGTTCGCCGTCCTTCGAACGGAGCCTCGAAGGGGCCGATCTCGCGCGTCGCGGCCGGCGCCGGACCGCCGTCTTCGTCCTTCCCGTCTTCGGGCCGATCGGTCGCGCGTGCCGCGCCCGCGTCCGCCGCATGCGTCGCGCTCGCATCGGTCGCGTGCGCTCCGGCTGCACTGCCGGCGGGAGCTTCATGACCTCTCGCGCGCGGGGATCGGCAGGCCCCGAGACCGACGATGGCCCAGACGAGGGCCAGGGCGGCGAGGTCCGTGCGCGCTACGTTCGACCTTGCCCGAGCCACTCGTCGTCACCTTGCAGGGAGGGAGCCAACGCCCATGGAACGGCGGCTCGTTGCCGCTCCGAATGCACGAGGCCCTGCGGACGGATGCTAGCGCGGGCCAGGGCACCCGCCGATCGGGAACCCGACGGGCGCTCCACGATCGGATGTACGATGCATCCGCGCCGTAGGGGGGCTCTCGGGCCGCCCGAGTCTACCGAGGACGACATGAGCGAATCGCCTCCTCCTTCGCCTCCGCCTCCGTCCCGCCGTGCGCTCGTCCTCGCGACCTGCGTCGGCGGATGTGCGCTCGCGCTCGCTGCGGGCGGCCCGGCCGTGGCCATGGTCTTCGCGCCGCTGTCCGAGAACGGACGGGGCGGACGGTGGGGCCGGACGATCAAGCTCGATCAGCTCGAGGAAGGCGCGCCGAAGAGGGTCGCCGTCGTCGACGACCGACGCGACGCGTGGTCGGTCGAGCGCGGCGTGGAGCTCGGGAGCGTGTGGCTCGTCCGGCGCGGCGACGAGGTCATCGCGCTCTCGGCGGTGTGCCCGCACCTCGGATGCTCGGTCAACGCCGTCGAGGGCGGCGGCGCCGCCGGCTTCTCGTGTCCGTGCCACACGTCCGCGTTCGATCTCTCGGGCAAGCGGACCAGCGGGCCGTCACCACGCGATCTCGACAGGCTCGAGACGAGGATCGAGGACGGTCACGTGATGGTCGATTTCCGTCGGTTCCGCATCGGCATCGCGCAGAAGGTCGAGACGTGATCCGGCGCATCCTCGACTTCATCGACGAGCGGACGGGCATCCGGTCGCTCGCGTCGCATCTGCTCGACGAGCCGATCCGCGGCGGCGCCCGCTGGGCGTACGTCTTCGGCAGCGCGCTGCTCGCGTCGTTCATGGTGCAGGCCGTCACCGGCGTCGCGCTGATGACGAGCTACGCGCCGAGCGACAAGACCGCCTGGGCGAGCGTGCACTTCATCCAGTTCCAGCAAGCGGGCGGATGGCTGGTGCGCGGGCTCCATCACTTCGGCGCGCAGGCGATGGTCGTCCTGCTCGGCTTCCACATCGCGCAGGTCTCGATCTTCGGCGCGTACAAGAGGCCGCGCGAGGTCACGTGGTGGCTCGGCCTCGGCCTCATGGCGATCACGCTCGGGTTCGCCCTCACGGGCTATCTCTTGCCATGGGACCAGAAGGGGTACTGGGCGACGCGCGTCGCGACGAACATCGCCGGCACGGTGCCGGTCGTGGGCGACGCGACCCAGCGGCTGCTGCAGGGCGGGCCGGAGTACGGCAGCCTCACGCTGACGCGGTTCTACACGCTGCACGTCGTCTTCCTGCCCGCCTTGCTCGTCGCGCTCGTGCTCGCTCACGTGGCGCTCTTCCGACGGCACGGCGTCACGCCGCCGGCGAGCGCCGACACGTCGCGGGTCGACGCGTTCTTCCCGAAGCAGCTCTTCAAGGACACCGTCGCTGCGCTCGTCGTCGTCGCGATCGTCTTCGCGCTCGCGATCGGCGCGCACGGAGCTCCGCTCGACGCACCGGCCGATCCGTCGAGCGACTATCCCGCGCGTCCCGAGTGGTACTTCCTCGCGCTCTTCCAGCTCCTCAAGTACTTCCACGGGTCGCTCGAAATCGTCGGGACGGTGGTGCTCCCCGGCCTCGTCGCTGCGTATCTCGTGGCGCTGCCGTTCCTCGACAGGAAGGAGGGCACGGCGCTCCGCACGAGGATCAAGCCGCTCGTGCCTCTCGCCGTCGTCGGCCTCGCCGTGATCGTCCTCACCGCGAAGGCGGTCGCGGACGACGCGCGCGACGCGGAGTTCCAGAAGGAGCGGGCGAAGGCCGATGCGCGCGCGAAGGCCGCCGTGCGGCTCGCGATGGACGGCGTGCCGCCGGAGGGGCCGCTCGTCATGCTCGCACGTGCGCCCGAGATCCGCGGGCCGGAGCTGTTCGATCGCCACTGCGCGAGCTGCCACGTGCTCGGCGAGCACGGCTCGGAGAAGGATCGGACGGCGCCCAAGCTCGACGGGTGGTCGACGGAGAAATGGATCCTCGACATGCTCCACGACCCCGACGGCGACGAGAGGTTCGGACGCACGCCGTACAAGGGTGAGATGCCGTCCATGGACGTGAAGCCGGCGGACGCCGACGAGTCCTGGTCTCCGATGTCCCAGGAGGACATGAAGGCCGCCGCCGCGTTCCTCGCGCGCGAGGGCGATCCGCCGGGGACGCCGCCTCCTCCAGGCAGCCTGCGTTCGGACGAGAAGCTCGTCGCGCGCGGAGAGGAGATCGTCCGGACGCGGTGCACGACCTGCCATCTCTTCCGCGGTGAAGGGGACGACGGCGGGCAGGGGCTCGCGCCCGAGCTCGCGGGCTACGGATCGTTCGCGTGGGTGCGCGCGCAGATCGCGAACCCGTCCTCGAAGGAGACCTACCGCGAAGCGGCGCTCGACCCCGAGCGGAAAGGGCACATGCCGCGCTTCGACGCGGAGCTCTCGCCGGCGGACATCGATCTGTTGGCGAAGTGGGTGCTCGACGTGGCTCGCCGCTGACGCCGGCATCCAGCTCCGGACGGAGACCCGGTGCGCTCGCGCTCACGCCGAGCCCATGCGTGCCGTGGCCGTGTATTGCGGGAGGGCGACGGCGTGCCTACGCTCTCCCCCATGAGCAAGACGCGTACGGAGGTCCTGGAGGAGTCGCGAAAGAAGGGGATCGTCGCTGGGGCTTCGACCGCCGGTGCGATCGCGGCGGGCGTCTTCGTGGGGGCTACGGCTGGCGCGATCGTGGCGGTGCCGGCCGTGTACTTCACGTACAAGTGGTGGAAGCACCGCGCCGAGAACGGCATCAAGTTCTGAAGCTCGGTCGGTAGAGCTTCCCAGCGTCGAGCTCGACCCCTACGCGCCGCCTCCGCTCGGCCGCGCCGCGGGGTGGGTCGTGCCTCCTCGTGGCATCCTCGGCCGTGGGAGGAGGGAAGGGCCGCAGGGAGAAAATCCAGGGAAATCGAGTCGTTCGGCCTTTCGAGCGTTCAGGGCCCACGGACGATCACGCGCTCGAGCGCTGCAACCAGAGTTGACCGTACGCAAGAAAACGCTTTGATCATCGGGTGAGCCTGGCGGCCAAGGGGACGACACCCGAGTTGGCAACCACCGCGGGGCTCCCCGTTCTGGGCGGGTTCACGCTCCTCTCGCGGCAAGGCGCGGGAGCGAGCGGCAGCGTCTACCGCGCGCGCCGCGGCGACGCCGACGTCGCGGTCAAGCTCGGACGGCCGGAGAGCGCGACGTGGGCGCGTCGAGAGCTGTCGATCCTCGCCCGCGTCGACCGGCGATGGGGACCGAGGCTCCTCGGGGCCGGTCGGCTCGAAGGGCGTCTCGTCGCTCCCGGCGGCGAGGTGTTCGAGGCCGGCAGCTCGTGGATCGCGACGACGTGGATCGAGGGTGCTCCTCTCGACGTCCGCGCGGTGCGCTCGGCCGGCGCTCGGCGAACGCTCGCGGCGATCGTCGCGCACGGCGCGGGCCGAGGTCTCGACGAGCTGCATCGCGCCGGCGTTCGTCACGGCGACGTCAAGCCGTCGAACATCCTCCTCGCGAGCGCATCGCCCGAGACGAGGCCGAAGCTCGATCGTGCGGCGGACCGCGAAGCGACGCTCGTCGATCTGGATCTCGCGAGCGACGTCGCCGACACGACGCTCGCGGGCGGGACTCCCCGCTACCTCGCTCCCGAGCTCCGCGCCGGAGAGCCCGCGACGCCGGCGGCCGATCTGCACGCGCTCGGGCTCGTGCTCGCGGAGATCCTGGTCCCCGATCTCGCGGCTGCGCCGGAGCTCGAAGCGCGCCGCGTGATCGAGGCGCTCCGCTCCGCCGGCGACGAGGTGCGCGAGATCGCGACGGCCATCGAGGCGCTCGTGGCGCCGACCGCGGGCGCCAGACCTTCGGCGGGCTGGCTCGCATCGCGCGCGGCGCGATGGCTCGAGCTCGCGGACGATCCGGAGGAGGAAATCGAGGAGCGTCGCGCTCGCGTGCGGCGCAGCTACCTCGCCGTCCGAGCGTCCCACGTCGCACGCAGCGATCGGGTGGACGATGCGGTGCAGGGGCCGGCCCGTGCGTGGCTCGAGGAGGCGCTCGCGCTGAAGCGAGCGTGTGCCGTCGACGGCGAGGCGGGCGCCGGCGTCATCGAGCCGCTCGATCCGCTCGGGACGGCGCGCTGGCTCGTGGCGCTCGTCGGCTCTCCGGCGGCGGGATGGCCGCTCGCGTGGGCGAAAGGCATCGGCGACGGCGAGCTCGCCGCGCGCTTCCTCGCGCTGAGCGAAGTCGCGCCGCCCGAGGCCTGGACGCTCGACGACGTCTCCGGTCGTACGAAGCTCGAAGGCGCCGCCGCACGCGACGCGGAGCTCGGCGGCTCGGGGCCCTCCTTGTGGCTGCAGCTCGCGCGCGCCCTCTCGCGCTCGAGGCCGCCGGCGATCGCGATCGAGCGCGCCGAGGAGGAGATCGCATCGGGAGAGGCGCCCGAGGAGCTCGCGATCGATCTGGCGAACGCGCTCCTCCGCCAGGGCGAGGTCGGTCGGGCGTTCGCGGCCTTGGCTTCGCTCGACGGACGCACGTCGACGAGCCCGACCGGGCACGCGCTCGAACGCGTCTCGCTCCTGCGCGCCGAGATCGCGCGTAGGCGCGGTGACGTCGAGACCGCAACGGAGGCCGCGCGCGTCGCCGCCGCGTCGTCCGATCCGACGATCCGTGACGGCGCCTGCGGGATCCTCGGTCGCCTCGCATGGGACAGAGGCGATCTCGCCGGCGCGACGGCGGAGATCGCCGACGGTATCGGTCCCGCGACGGCGGAGGTTCGGGCGCTCGTGGCGTACGCTCGAGGCGATCACGAGGCGGGCCTCGAGGGGCTCGTCGAGGCGGCGGCGACGGCCGAGGGCTTGGCGCTCGCGCGCATCGAGGGGACGCGCGGCATGCTCGAGCATGCGCGCGGACGCGCTCGCGAGAGCCTCGAGGCCTTCGTTCGCGCCGTCGATCTCGCCATCCGCGCCGGCGCGGTCGTGGAGGAGGCGACGTACCTCACCGGCCTCGCTGCCGCGGGCGTGGACGCGGGCGACGTCTCGCGTGCGCTCGCCGCGGCGACGCGCGGCGCGCTCTTGTGGGAACGGCTCGGGCGGCCCGCGATGGCGGCGCGCGCGCACCTGTCGCGTGCGGCTGCTTTCGCGCTCGTCGGCGCCGTGCACGAGGCGGATCTCGCCGCCGAGGAGGCACGGCGGCAGGCGCTCGCGTCGAACGACGTGCGAGCGGCCGCGTTCGCGCGATGGTCGCACGTCGAGACGCGTCCGCCGGGCGATCCCCGCGCGCGCGCCGAGGTGCTCGCCGCGAGCGAGGAGCTCGCCACGAGCAGCGACGAGGATCGGATCCGCGCGGCGGCTCGCGTGCTCGTGTGGGCGCCGGATGCGCGGCTGCCCGTCGACCGCGTCGCCGTCGACGAGCGCGTCTCCGCCCTCTCGGCCACGACGCGCTGGGAGTGGTGGGGGGCGCGCGCGACGGCGGCGGTGACGGGGTCGGGCGCTCCGCACCGCGTCCTCGCGGAGCTCGTGGCGCTCGTCGACGTGCCGGCGCCCGTCGGATCGCGCGGGCCTGCGCTGGCGGCCGCGGCGCGGCTCGCTCGCGCGATCGGCGACGGGGAGGCCGCGCGGCGGATCGAAGCCGCGCGGCGGACGCTCGCGGCGGCGCTCCGCGAGGGCACCCCGCCCGAGCACCGGGCGGCGCTCGCCGGTGTCGCGTGGATGTCCGGCATCGAAGAGGACGACGCGCGGTCCGCGCTCACCGGCGCGCAGGTCGAGGAGCTCTCGGCCATCGTCCGTGCGCTGTCCTCGCGGGACCGGCTCAAGCCGCTCCTCACGCAGGTCGTCGACACGATGGTCCTCTGGACCGGCGTCGAGCGCGGCCTCTTGCTCTTGCGCGCGCCGGACGGCCGGCTCGTCCCGCGCGCGGCGCGGAACCTCGCGCGGCAGGATCTCTCCGGCGAGCAGCTCGAGCTCTCGATGGGCCTCGCGCGGCGTGCGATGGCCGAGCGCGAGATCTTCACGGCCACGGACGCGTTCGCGCAGGTGGGCGACCTGCATGCCTCCGTGCACGCCCTCGGTCTTCGCAGCGTCCTCGCTGCGCCGCTCATCGCGCGCGGCGACGTCCTCGGCGTCGTGTACCTCGACGATCGCGTGCGACGCGGCGCCTTCGGACCGCGCGAGCTCGCTTGGGTACGGCTCGTCGCCAGCCAGGCGGCGCTCGCGATCGCCGATGCGCGCGACCAGGCGCTGCTCCGGCGCGCGGTCCGTCGGGCCGAGCGCGCGAACGCCAAGCTCGCCGCCGAGCTCGGCGCGCGGGAGGCGGAGCTCGCGAGCGTCCGCGCGGAGCTCGCGAGCGCAGGGAACGAGACGCGGTACCGCTACGACGAGATCGCGGGGCGCAGCGAGCCGATGCGCGCGATGCTGAAGCTCGTCGACCGCGTGACCGCGAGCGACGTGCCCGTCCTCATCACGGGCGAGTCCGGCACCGGCAAGGAGCTCGTGGCGCGCGCGATCCATCGCAACGGACCGCGGAGCGCGCGCCCGTTCGTCAGCGAGAACTGCGGCTCCGTCCCGGAGACGCTGCTCGAGTCGACCCTCTTCGGTCACGTCCGCGGCGCGTTCACCGGTGCGTCGGCGACGCGCGCCGGCCTCTTCGACATCGCCGACGGAGGGACGCTCTTTCTCGACGAGATCGGCGAGATGCCGCTCTCGATGCAGACGAAGCTCCTCCGGGTCCTGCAGAACGGAGAGGTGCGACCCGTGGGCGGCGAGCGATCGCGGACCGTGGACGTCCGGATCATCGCCGCGACCCACCGCGATCTCGAGGCGATGGTGGCCGCGGGGACGTTCCGCGAGGACCTGTTCTACCGCCTCAACGTCGTGAACATTCGTGTGCCGCCGCTGCGCGAGCGCCGCGGGGACATCCCCCTCATCGTGAACCACCTCCTCGAGAAGTACGCCGCGGGGCGCAAGGTGAAGATCACGCGCGCGGCGATGGACCGGCTGACGGGCTACCCGTGGCCCGGGAACGTGAGGCAGCTCGAGAACGAGATCCGGCGCGCCCTGGTCCTGGCCGAAGACCGCATCGACGTCGACGACCTGTCCGAGGAGGTCGCGCGCGGAGGGCCGGCCGCGGCCCGGGAGGCGGGCCTCGGCCTCAAGGCCCGTGTGGACGCTCTCGAGGCGCAGCTCGTCCGCGAGGCCCTCCAGAGGACCAAGGGCAACCAGACGCGCGCCGCCGAGATGCTCGGAATCTCGCGTTTTGGCCTACAAAAAATGATGCGGCGGCTGAAGATCACGCCAGGTGCATAGGACTGCTGGACAGCAAGGTAGAGGCGAAGTAAAAGCAGTCCCCCGTTGTCCCGGGGCCGTAGCTCAGTTGGGAGAGCGCATCCATGGCATGGATGAGGTCAGGGGTTCGATCCCCCTCGGCTCCACTTCTTCCGGTCGGTATCCATACATAGAACGTGCGCTGGCGCGGGGGCGTCCGAGGCGACGAGGAACCCGCGTCGCTCGTTAGGTCGATCCGCCGTGGAGCCTGCGGCCGTGGGTGTGTGAGGCGCGGGCGGAGCCGAGGGCCACTCGGCACGCGACGTCTCGGTCATCGCGCACCGGACGTCGGGGTTCTCTCCTCCCACGTCGGCGGAGGCGGAGGCCCGCGTCGTCGCCGGCGCGTCGAAACCTCGTGCAAGCTCGTCTCGACGTTCGTCGGGATGATGCGGAAGGCGCTGTCGCCCCAGCGACTCGCCGCGGTCATGTCACCCGTTCGCGGTATCGCGCGGGTCTCGAGCGACGACGATGATGGCGGTCACGAGAAGCACCAACCGCGAACGTCCACCGCGCGAGGACACGATGAGCAGGCTTTCGGCGACCCTCACCGCAGCACTCGTTTCCCTCTCCGTCACCTCGGCGTGCAGCATGAGTGAATCGCCCGAAACGGCGCCGAGCGTCGGAACGACGACACAGCGGATCGAGCAGAAAGACCAGAAGCCCCGCGTTTATCGTCACTACGTGGCCGCGTACACGAAGCGCGGCGTGAGCGTGAAGGCCGGCGTGTTCGACGGCCTCATCCTCTTGCCCGACCTCGACGACATCTTCGCGCGCGCGGGAAAGTCCGCGCGATACGACGAGCACGGCAACCTCTGGTCGGGGTGGATGCGCGACGGCGCATCGAGTCGAAGCGTGATCGTCGCCCCGAAGGGCCTGGGCGCGAACGTCCTGACGCTTTCGGACGACGGCACGGTCGCATCGACCATCGATCTCGACGGCGACGGCGTCGTCGACGTGGCCGACATGTTGACGGCGGAGGGACAGCGGCACGTCTTCCTCACCGAGCAACAGGGCGTCGCGGCGTTCGTGGCGTGGCTCCGAGGCGCGAACCCTCTCTGCCGAGAGGCGTACCCGAAGGAGCTCGGCCCGGGCGCTTTCGGTTGCGAGGCAGACGACACCTCGGGCGGCGCGGCTGGCGGCGTGCTCGGCCAGCCGGGCACGCGCGGGAGCCTCGATCCGCTCGACGCGTTGTGCGAGGGGCGCGCCTCGAAGTGGTCGCGGGTCCGCCCGGGCGTCATGGCTCACGGCGGGCACGGCTATGGCAACCGGATGCGTTGGTCGATCGTCGACAATCTCTACGACCGGGACGCCCGCGCGATCTTCACGCGCACGTATCACGACGAGGACGGCAACCACGTCTCGACGTACCGCTCGATCTACGAGCGCTACGAGGACGGCTCGCGGCGCGAGATCCACGAACGGGTCAGCCACGACGGTACGGGGACCCGCAGGGTCGTCGATCACGGTGCGGACGGCACCACGAAGACGTACGAGGAGGAGATCACCGCGACCTTCGACGCGGGCGGGGCCATCCTAGGGACCGAACCGCCGGCGTTCGACGGCGACACGCCTATGTCTGGCGGCGCCGACGGATCGAGCCCCGTCGATGAGTCGACCGGGACGCCGGGGCCGTCGGGGAGCGGTCCGGATCACGAGGCCGCGCTGGCGGAGTGGTGCGAGCGGCGCGCCGCCGACAACCGAAGCGGCGCCGAGCGTGCCGCCGACGAGGACCACCGCGACACGGGGATGGACTGCGACGATCCCGTCATCAACCCGAACCCCGCCGCGAGCTCCGACGGCTCGCTGCGCGACTGCGGCGTCGGTCCGGTCGAGCGCCGCGACGTCGACGGCGTGATCGAGACGGGCGTGACGACCTGCGGTGCGTACGAGCAGCCGGGCCCGGACGGAACCTGCGGGAAGGGCTCGCGCATCGATCAGCTCCGCGGCGGCGGCGCTTGGATCGGGATGGCCAAGATCGTCGGGCTCCCGATCTGCAACCCGATGGTCTGCCAACCGCTCTGAAGTCCGACGAGGGCGCTCGCGCTTCTCGGGCAGCGCCCTCGTCACTCCGAGAGAGCGCGCGCCCGACGAGGCGGAAGGCCCGGTCGAACGTACTGTTGCCGTCGGTCGTCTCGGCGGACAGAATCTCCGTCGACATGAGGACCGGCCGAGCACACGCTCCGATGCCGCGCGTCTGGCACCTCGCGGTGCTCCTCGGCGCTCTCGGCTGCACCAAGCCGACGGCGAGCCCCCCGCGCGAGAACGGAGCGTCGGCGGAGACCAGCCTCGCCGTGCGCGAGGCCGGCCCGGCTCCGTCGCAGGGCTGCGCGAGCGACGCAGACTGCCGGACGTGGTCCTCCTACTGCGCGGATGCCCCCTGCGTCTGCCGCGTTCTCGCGAAGGCGGAGCCCGACCCCGTCTGCGGCTCGGGCAACGTCACGTGCTTCGTCGATCCGTGCATGAGAAAAGCGGCCGCCTGTCAGGACGGCCGCTGTGTTCTCGTGATCGCGGACGGCGCCGACGCCCGGCCGTGAGGCCGGGCGGGTCAGGTCAGGGACAGAGCGCCTTGAAGCTCAGGTAGAGAGTGCTGCACGTGGCGTCGTTCCCCTGCGCGCCCGAGTACGCCGCGTTGCACGCGTCCTTGCCACCGCCGTCGGGCATCTTGTCGCAACACGCCTTGAGATCGTCGCACGTCGCGTTACCGGCGTCTTGCTCGGGCGCCTGCTTGGCACACTCCGGCGCCTGGTCTTGGCAGGTCTCCGAGCAGGTGGAGAGGTGCTGTCCACAGCTCATGCACTCCTGCCCCATGTTGATCACGCAGTCCGCGAGGCAGGCCTGATCGGCGCAATCGCACTTCTGGACGCAGGTGATGTAGCTCGCGCAGGGGCCGGCGAAGTCGCCGTTCTTGTAGTTGGGCCCGTAGCACTGGACGTAGACGGAATCGCACTTCGTCGTCAGGCAGTTCGTATACGGCTCGAGCTCTTCTTGGGTGCACGACCCCGTGTTCTGTGAGCAGTCCTTGAAGGCGTTGCTCTGGCCCGACGAGCCGCCGGAGGCGTTGTTGCCCGACGAGCCGCCGGAGGTGTTGTTGCCCGAAGCGCCGCCCGACGCGTTTTCCCCCGACGAAGACGCGCCCCCGGAAGAGCTGCCATCGTCGCTGCTGGAGCAGGCGAGGGCGAGCGCGAAGGCTCCGGTGACGAACCCAAGCATCATGATGGTACGCATGTGCGAATCTCCTGATCGGTCTGCCCTCCTTCGCATCGAAGGAGGCGCGGGACGAGCGAAAATGCGGCGCTCGGACGTCCCGAAGCGTGGCGGTTCGACGGTTCGGGAGGCTCAAGGATTCACGAAGAGGCCCCGGGCTCCAAGCCAAAAAAGCTCGAGCGGAGGGCAGAAGCTCGAGCGTGAGGAAGCCTCGCGCCGACTCTGCTAATCGATCCGCCCCCGGAGTCTTTTCGGTCCTCCGTCCTCCGTCCTCAGCGTCCGAGGATGCGCGCGCGAAACGCGCGCCCGGACCCCAAACGGGAGCCTGGAGCCCGGAGCCTGGAGCCTGAAGTCGTGCCTCGCGTCCTCGCCATCTACGAAGACATCGAACGGCGCACGCGCGCGACGACCGAGGCGCATGCGTGGTGGCCCTGCCGGCGAGGATGCGGAGGGTGCTGCCGCAGGCTCGCGGACGTGCCTCGGCTCACGCGCGCGGAGTGGGAGGTGCTCCGGGAAGGCATCGCCGCGCTCGCTCCCGAGAGCCGAGCTCGGGTGATGAAGGGGATCGCGGAGCTTCGCGAGCTGTCCGCGCGAGGCGCCCTCCCGCGTCACGTCGCGTGTCCGATGCTCGAGCGCGGCGAGGGCGAGGAAGGGTACTGCCTCGTCTATGCCCATCGACCCGCCGCGTGCAGGACGTACGGCTTCTATGCACGTCGCGAGGACAACCTCTGCTGCGAGCTCGTGCTCGACGCGATCGCGTCGCACGACGCCCAGCACGACGTCGTATGGGGCAATCACGAGAGCGTCGAGCACGCCCTCGAGCGCACGTCGGGCCCCGCGCGACCGCTCACCGAATGGGCGTTCGGTCCCGACGGGGTCGAGTGACCGCGCGCGTCAGCCGAGCCCGAGCTCTTCGATGTAGATCTTCTCGAGCTTCGAGGTGCTCCGCGCGAGCTGGCTGCGCACGAAGAGGGCGAGCCCAGCGCCCATCGCGAGCGCGCGCTTCGCGGCGCTCGGTCGCTCCTCCGGGACGAAGCCGAGCGCCTTGCCTTGCTCGTAGACACGACGTCGCACGTGCGCGAGGAACCCGGGCAGGTGCGCCAACACCGGGTGCTCGCCCGTGCGCTTCTCGAAGGCGCGGACGAGGAGCGGCAGGACGCTCATCTGCAGCTCGAGGAGCCCGTAGAAGGGCGTCTTGAGCCACGGCTTCTCCGCGAGGAGACGCTTGGTCTCCTTCTCGCCCCACGCGATGTGCTCCTCCTCCTCGCGGCACACCACACGGAGCTTCTTCTTGATGAGCGGGACGCGCGGATCGGAGTCGGGCAAGGTCTGGAGGAGCAGGTCCTTGAAGATGTCGAGGACCATCCCTTCGCCGATCGCGTGCTCCATGAGCACCTTCAGCGGGTAGTAGTTGTTGTGCGACGAGAGAAGCTTGATGACCCAATGCGCGGGCATCGGCTTCATGTCGAGCGCGCGGAAGATGTCCGCGAAGAGCTGAAGGTGAGCGAGCTCCTGCTTCGCTTGCCGGACGTAGAAGCGCGCGGCCTCGAGGGAGCCGGCCGCGTAGAGGGATTTGCCGCAGTAGACACCCGTCGCCTCACCGAAGAGCGCCTGCGAGAGGATGAACCGGACGATCTCGCGGTCCTCCTCCTTCTGGAGGTCGAAGCAGGCGCCGCCGAAGTCGTACTCCGGATCGTCGGTGCGCGTGATCCTCGCTCCAGGTCCTCCGCTGTTCGGTTCGGCCGTCACGGTCATGACGGAGTTCTACCCCAGCCCGATCGCCCGGACGAGCGCGTCCGGACCACGGACAGCGGCCTCAGCCGCGACCGAGGTGGGGCGACCCGTCCCCAGGCCGCTGGATCGCACGTCGCCCATCCGACGCGGCGGTGCGGTCGGGGCGATGCCGCTTCGGGGCTGGTGCTCAGAGGTCGGCAGGTGGCGGGCAGTTGTCCGTCGTCATGACCTCGACGTCCGCCGGCGCCCTCAGCGAGGCCGCAAACCCGAAGCATCCGAGGCTCCCGAGCGAGAACAGACCAATCAGGACGAAGGCCCAGAAGGGGGCATCCCATCGCGCGTTACGGAGCATGGCGGACTCGTCCGCTCGATTCGTGCGGACCCTCGAGCTCTGGTCGTGCAACGGCCACGCCAGGCATCCCTCGGCCCGCGGCGGCGACGGAGACACTGGCTCTCACGCCGACGACGTCACGCCGACGGCGCTGTCTCCCCGACCTTCCCGTTGCTTCCTCTTTCAGGCGAGAAACCGCTGACGAAGCTCGGGGGTGGGAATCCGGCACGTCTCGGACTTGCCGAACCACCGATACCGGTTGCGCGCGATGAATCGGTAGACCGCGTCGCGGACGAAGCGGGGCACGATCAAGAAGGCGAACGCCCACCGGTAGGGCGCGCGGAGGTACCCCGCGATGCGAAGGCCGGCGGTCGAGTGCGTGTAGCCCCTGTCGCCTTCGACGAGGACGATCGAGTCGGGATCGCCGTCGCCCGTGGCGCCTTCGCGGAGCGCCTTCGCCTTCTCCGCGTCGAACACGCGCTCGAGGAGCTGGGCGGCGAGCTCGGACTGGAGGGCCGCGAAGCGCAGGCGCGGCGCGCGCTCGTGGTCGATGATGAACTGGACGGCGCCGTTGCACAGATTGCAGACACCGTCGAAGAGAACGATGGGACCGTCGCCGTGCGTCACCTCGCTCGCCTTTGCCTCGCTCATCCCGATCCTGGAAGCGTAGGTCATCACGCGCGACCGTGAGAAGTCGCTTCAGGGGTGCGCCCCTGCGTCGCCCGCGGTCTCCTCGGCCGGGGCGGACAGGAGCCTCGCGATCGGGAGGGTGAACACGAAGGTGCTGCCCCGCCCGACGTCGCTCTCGGCCCAGATCCTCCCGCCGTGTGCGTCGACGATCCCTTTGGCGATCGTCAGCCCGAGCCCGAGCCCGCGCCGGTCGGAGGAGCGCTTCGCCTGCCAGTTGCGTACGAAGAGGTGGGGGAGCTGCTCGCGCGGGATGCCGGGGCCCGAGTCCGTGACCGCGATCTCCACGTCCTCCCGGCGACGGCGAGCGACGATGCGAATCGTGCTCCCTCGCGGGCTGAACTTGAGCGCGTTGCCCGCGATGTTCGAGAGCACTTGCGCGATCCGGCCACGATCGCAGAGCACCTCGACCCCTTCGATCGCGCCGACGTCGGTCTCGATGCGGATGTCCTTCTCCGTCGCGGCAGGCTCGAGGAGGTCGACGACCGCGGAGACGAGCGAGGACGCCTCCTGCGGAGACGGCTCGAGGCGAAGCCGCTTGAGCTTGATCTGCTCGTAGTCGACGAGGTCCCCGACGAGCCGCTCCATCCGCTCGGCGCTGCGCGCGATGATGTTCACGACCCGCAAGGTCCCGCCGAGCTCCGGACTCTTCGTCGCCGAAGCGCGGAGCCTCTCGGCTCCCAGCATGATTGCGCTGAGCGGGCTCCGGAGGTCGTGCGAGACGATCGCGAGCAGCTCGTCTCGCGCTCGCGTCGCGCTCCGCGCCTGCTCGATCAGTCGAGCGTTGTCGATGACCAGCGCCGCGCGCGTGGCGAGGTCCTCCGCGACGGCGAGGTCGGAGGCGTCGTGACGGCGGCGCGACTCCGAGGCCACGAGGGTCGCGGTGCCCATCACGCGCCCGCGCGCGCGGAGAGGGACGATCACGCACGACAGCGTGCCGAGCCTCTCGGCCAGCTCCGGCGCCTCGACCCCGAGCGCGTCGGAGAGCAGCCATCGACCGGACACGCCGGCGTGGAGCTCCGAACGACCGGTCTCGAGGACGCGCGCCGAGACGTGCTCGCTCCCCGGGCGAAGCGGAGGACGGGACGCCAACACGTCGCGCAGGGCGGCCTCCTCCGCCGGTTCGCGGTGCGCGGCGACGACGATGGCATCGACGTCCGACTCTGCGCAGACGTCGACGACGCACCAATCGCCGAGCTCGGGGATCGCCACGCGCGCCAGTGTCTCGACGGTCTGCGCGTACTCGATCGGCTCCGACATGATGGCCGTCGCCTGCGCGAGGAACTGCTGGACCTGCTCGGCTCGCTTGATCGGCGAGACGTCGGTGGAGATGCCGTGGAGCTCCGGTCTGCCTTCGGCGTCGAGGACCACGCTGACGCTCGTGTGGAACCAGACGATCCTGCCGCTCGCATCGATGCAGCGGTGGGCGCACGCTTGATCGGCCCGCTCCTCGATCGCCTTGCGGAAGCAAGCGAGCGCGGCCTCGCGGTCATCGGGGTGCAGACACGACAGCCAGAAGCCCGGCTCCACGTACCGCTCGGCGGGGTAGCCGAGGAGGGCAGGCGCCTGCCCGCTCACGAAGGTGAGGCGGAAGGTCGAAGGATCCGCGGACCAGAAGAGCGTGTGCTCGATGCCCTCCACCAGCTTGCGGTAACGCTGATCGCTCGCGAGGCGCACCTCGGCGACGCGCAGCTCGTGCTCTCGCCGCTCGGTCTCCCGAAGGAGCTTCGCCTGCCGCTCGATCTCCTTCCGCTGTCGGAACAAGTCGACGAAGACCGCGACCTTCGACCGGACCACGCGCTTGTCGAGCGGTTTGACGAGGTAGTCGACCGCACCGGTGGAGTACGCCTCGTAGATGTGCTCGACGTCCGAGGCGACGGCGGTCACGAAGATGATCGGTACGTGACGCGTGCGCTCGAGCATCTTGATGTGCGCGGCGACCTCGAAGCCGCTCATGCCGGGCATCGCGACGTCGAGCAGGACCACGGCGAACTCCTCGCGGAGCAGGGCGACGAGGGCTTCCTCGCCCGACTCGGCGAAGACGAACCGGCGTCCCGGATCGGCGAGCATCGCGGCGAGGGCGACGAGGTTCTCGCGGCGATCGTCGACCAAGAGGATGTTCGTCCGATCGTTCTCCGTTTCCATCGTCATGCGCTCCCTCGTGTCCGAGCGACGAGGACGTCACCCTTCTTCGAGCAGTAGCGGGCGACGAGCTCGAGCAGCACGTCGAGCGAGACGGGCTTCTTGACGTAGCCCTGCGTTTGCGACTCGACGAGCGCTGCCTCGTCCGGCCACGCCGACACGACCACGACGGGGATCGTCGCGAGCATGTCGTTGGCGCGGAGCTCGGCGAGGAACTCACCGCCGCTCATCACGGGCATCATGAGATCCAGCAGGATGATGCAAGGGTCGGTCTCCTCGCGGAGGCGTTCGAGGCCTTGTCGTCCGTTCTCGGCCGTGACGACGCGGTACCCCTCGGCGGTGAGGACGTCCGCCAACGACTCGCGGATGTCGCGATCGTCCTCCACGACGAGAACCGTGCAGCGTGAATCGGTCATGATGCCGCTCCTCGTGCCTCCTCGACTCTCGAGTCCGCACCTCGAGTCTCCGCGCCGCGTGCGGCCGACGCCGGCAGTGCGCGTTCGGACGTGCGCGATCGGTCCGTCGCCGTTGCAGCGCGCATCCTCGCGGGATCCGACGGCAAGACGACGACGAACTCGGCTCCCTGGCCGGGACGGCTCGAGACGGTGACGTCTCCGCCGTGAGCCGTGACGATCTGGCGGACGATCCACAGCCCGAGCCCGAAGCCGCCGTGATGGCGGACGGGGCCTAGGCGCTCGAACCGCTCGAAGATGCGCGCGAGAGCCTCCGGCGCGATCCCGATGCCCTCGTCGCGAACCGACAAGCGCGCCGTCCGATCGTCACGGGAGACCGAGACGTGGATGGGGCGGCCCGAGCCGAACTTGAGCGCGTTCGACAAGAGGTTCATCACGACCTGCGCGATACGGACGCGATCCCAGTGGCCGCGAACGTCACTCTCGGCGTGGAGCTCGACGGTCGAGCCGCTGCGCGCGATGTCGCCGCTCATGTCGCGCACGACGCTCTCGACGAGGGATCCGAGGTCCACTTCCTCGAGCTCGATCGCGAGCTGGCCGACGCTGGTCCGAGAGACGTCGAGCAGCTTGTCGACGAGCGCCTCGAGGCGCGCGCTCGCGCCGTCGATGATCTCGAGGCGGCGCTCGAGGCCTGCGAGCAGGGACGCGGGATCCTCACCCCGTCGCAGCTCGCGGAGGAGCCCGGCCGTCTGCAGGCGCAGCGGCGTGAGCGGCGTCTTCAGCTCGTGCGCGGCGATCGCGAGGAAGTCGTCGCGGGCGCGCACTCCGTCGCGGAGCTCCTGGAGCAAGCGGACGCGCTCGGTCTCGATCGCCTTTCGCTCGGTGACGTCGGCGACGACCACGAGGAACCGCGCGACCCGGTCGTCGGGATCGCGCATCGCCGAGATCGTCACCTGCCCCCACCGCTCGAGCCGCGGCGTGGCGAGGCGGTGCTCTCCCGAGTACACGCTCGGGCCGGCGCCGCCCCGGAGCGCGTCGATCGCCGCGCGCAGCCCCTGGTCATCGTCGTCGGCGGTGATCGCGGCGACGTCGCGACCCACGAGATCTTCGTGCGCGACGCCGAGGAGCTCTCCGAGCCTTCGATTGACCTTCGTCCAGACACCGTCCGGGCTCGCGTGACCGATCCCGACGGGCGCCTCCTCGAACGTGGCCTGGTAGATGGCCTCGCTCTCGCGGAGCGCCTCCTCCGCGCGTGCGCGCAGGCGCGCCTCGGCCTGTTGCAGCTGCTTCGCCTGGCGCTCGTTCCGGCGTCGCTGCCGGAACAGCTCGACGAACACGGCCACCTTCGCGCGGACCGCGTGGGGATCGAGCGGCTTGCGCAGATAGTCGACGGCGCCGACGGTGTAGCCGCGGAAGACGTGCTCCATCTCGTAGACGGATGCCGTCACGAAGATGATCGGGATGTGCCGCGACTGCTCGCGCTGTCGGATGATCGTGGCGACCTCGAAGCCGTCCATTTCCGGCATCGCGACGTCGAGCAAGATGACGACGAACTCCTGCCGCAGCACGAGCGTGAGCGCCTCGGGGCCGGAGCGAGCCAGCACGAGGTTGTAGTCGGGCTGCCTCAGGATCGCCTCGAGCGATGCGAGGTTCCCGGGATGGTCGTCGACCAGCAGGATGTCGACGGGCTCGAGATCATCGGGCGGGCCCGTCATGGCGAATGCCCTTTCTTGGCCGTCCATCGAGCGAGCACCTCGACGAGCTGCTGGCGATCGATGGGTTTGGAGACGAAGTCGCTGCAGCCTGCTTCGAGCGCCTTCTCGCGGTCGCCAGGCATCGCCTTCGCGGTGAGGGCGATCACCGGTAGACGCGACCAGCGCTCGCTCCGCCGGATGCGTCGCGCCGCCTCGTAGCCGTCCATCTCCGGCATCATCATGTCCATCAAGATCGCGTCGACGTGACGGTGGCGCTCGAGCAAGGAGAAGAGCTCCTTCGCGCTCGCCGCCGGGATCACCTTCGCGCCGTGCCGCTCGAGGAGCGCGGTGACCGCGAAGAGGTTGCGGATGTCGTCGTCCACGATGACGAGCTCGATCCCCTCGAGGAGCCTCTTCGGACGAGGCTCCTCACGCGCGGCGCCTTCGGTCGGCTGGGGCGCCTCGGCGGCTGCGGCCGTCGGAGCGGCCTCGGCCGCCGCGCGGCCGCGCTCGGGCGGCGCCTCCGGCTCGGCGGGCGCGGGCGGTTCGCGATCCTCCGGTCGCGGCGTCTCCTCCGTTTGCGTGAGCGGCAGGTAGAGCGTGAAGGTGCTCCCGACGCCGGGCTCGCTCCGGAGGTGGAGCTCGCCCCCGAGCAGGCGCGCGAGCTCGCGGCTGATGGTGAGGCCGAGGCCCGTGCCGCCGTAGAGGCGGCTGGTCGAAGCGTCCGCTTGCTGGAACGCCTCGAAGACGAGCTGCTGCTTCTCCGGCGGGATGCCGATGCCGGTGTCCGTCACGGCGAAGGCGATGGCGGCCGGGGCGTGCAGGAGCGTCTGGCTCTGGAAGCGGCTGGGGTCGCGTTCGAGCGAGATCCGGAGCTTCACCTCGCCGGTCTCGGTGAACTTGAAGGCGTTCGAGAGCAGGTTCTTGAGGATCTGCTGCAAGCGCTGCGCGTCCGTGGTGACGAGCGGCGGCACGTCGGGGGCGATCTCGACGCTGAACCTCAGCTTCTTCTGGCGCGCGATCGGCCCGTAGTGCTGCTCGAGGTACGTCCGGATCTCGCCGAGCGGTACGGGGCGACGCTCGACCTCCATGCGCCCGGCCTCGATCTTCGAGAGATCGAGGATCTGGTCGATGAGCACGAGCAGATCGCGGCCCGACGAGTAGATCGTGTTCGCGTACTCGATCTGATCGGGCGTCAGGTTCTTCTCGGGGTTCTCGCCGAGGAGGTTGCTCAGGACCATGATGCTGTTCAGCGGGGTCCTTAGCTCGTGAGACATGTTCGCGAGAAACTCGGACTTGTACTTCGAGACGAGCGCGAGCTGTTTCGCCTTCTCCTCGAGATCGGCGCTCGCGGCCGCGATCTCGCGGTTCTTCACCTCGAGCAGGCGCGCCTTGTCCTCGAGCTCGCTCGAGCGCTTCTCGAGCTCGGCGTTCGACCGCTTCAGCTCCTCGAGGAGCTCCTCGGTCCGGCGGCTCGCGCCGATCATGTTGCAGACGACGCCGATGGACATCATGAGCTGCTCGAGGAACGTGAGGTGGATGGCGGTGAACGGCTCGAAGGAGCCGAGCTCGATGACGCCGCGGACCTGTCCCTCGAAGAGGATCGGCAGAACGACGATGTTCCTCGGCTTGGCTTCGCCGAGGCTCGAGGAGATGACGACGTAGTCGTCGGGGACGTTCGTGACCACGATGGTCTTCTTCTCGAGGGCGGCCTGTCCGACGAGCCCCTCGCCGAGGGTGAAGCGGTTCGAGATCGACTTGCGTCGCGTGTAGCCGTAGCTGGAGAGGAGCCTCAGCACGGGCTGGCCGTCCTCGTGCTCCATGACGAAGAAGGTGCCGAGCTGCGCCGAGAGGACGGGCGTGAGCTCCGACATGATGAGGCGAGCGAGCGACTCGAGGCTGCGCTGGCCCTGCATCATTCCGGAGAACTTCGCGAGGTTCGTCTTCAGCCAGTCCTGCTCCTTGTTCGTGCGGGTCGTGTCCCTCAGGTTCGCGATCATCTGGTTGATCGTGTCCTTGAGGGCGAGGACCTCTCCCTGGGCCTCGACGTCGATCGTCCGCGTGAGGTCGCCCTTCGTGACCGCGCTCGCGACCTCGGCGATCGCGCGGACCTGCGTGGTGAGGTTGCCCGCGAGCTGGTTGACGTTGTCGACGAGGTCGCGCCACGTCCCGGACGCGCCCGGGACGCGCGCCTGCCCGCCGAGCCTTCCCTCGATGCCGACCTCGCGCGCGACCGTCGTCACCTGCTCGGCGAAGGTGCGCAGCGTGTCGGTCATGTTGTTGATCGTGTCGGCGAGCGCCGCGATCTCGCCCTTCGCGGCCACGACGAGCTTCGTCGTGAGCTTGCCGTTCGCGACGGCGGTGACGACCTGGACGATGCCGCGCACCTGGCTCGTCAGGTTGCTCGCCATGACGTTGACGCTCTCGGTCAGGTCCTTCCACGTGCCGGCGACGCCGGGGACGGTCGCCTGCCCGCCGAGCTTGCCCTCCGTGCCGACCTCGCGCGCGACGCGCGTGACCTCCGCGGCGAAGGTGCGGAGCTGATCGACCATCGCGTTGATCGTGTCTTTCAGCTCCTGGATCTCTCCCTTCGCCTCGACGGTGATCTTCTTGGAGAGGTCGCCGTTCGCGACCGCGGTGGTGACGAGCGCGATGTTCCGGACCTGCGAGGTGAGGTTGCCGGCGAGCATGTTCACGCTGTCGGTCAGCCCCTTCCACGTGCCGGCCGCGCCCGGGACGCGCGCCTGCCCGCCGAGCTTGCCTTCGATGCCGACCTCGCGCGCCACCGTCGTCACCTGATCCGCGAACGTGCCGAGCGTCTTGGTCATGTCGTTGATGGTGTCGGCGAGCGCGGCGATCTCTCCGCGCGCCTCGAGGACGAGCTTCTGCGAGAGGTCGCCGTTCGCGACCGCGGTGACGACCCTCGCGATGCCGCGGACCTGGTTCGTCAGGTTCGAGGCCATGACGTTGACGCTCTCGGTGAGCTCCTGCCACGTGCCGGCGACGCCGGGGACGGTCGCCTGCCCGCCGAGCTTGCCCTCCGTGCCGACCTCGCGCGCGACGCGCGTGACCTCCGCGGCGAAGGTGCGGAGCTGATCGACCATCGCGTTGATCGTGTCTTTCAGCTCCTGGATCTCTCCCTTCGCCTCGACGGTGATCTTCTTGGAGAGGTCGCCGTTCGCGACCGCGGTGGTGACGAGCGCGATGTTCCGGACCTGCGAGGTGAGGTTGCCGGCGAGCATGTTCACGCTGTCGGTCAGCCCCTTCCACGTGCCGGCCGCGCCCGGGACGCGCGCCTGCCCGCCGAGCTTGCCTTCGATGCCGACCTCGCGCGCCACCGTCGTGACCTGGTCCGCGAAGGTGCGGAGCGAGTCCGTCATGTTGTTGATCGTGTCGGCGAGCTCGGCGATCTCGCCCTTCGCCTCGACGACGAACTTCTGCGACAGGTCGCCGTTCGCGACCGCGGTGACGACCTTGGCGATGCCGCGGACCTGATTCGTCAGGTTCGAGGCCATGACGTTCACGTTGTCCGTCAGGTCCTTCCACGTGCCGGCGACGCCGGGCACCACGGCCTGACCGCCCAGCTCGCCCTCCGTGCCGACCTCGCGTGCGACGCGCGTGACCTCCGACGCGAACGTGCGGAGCTGATCGACCATCGCGTTGATGGTGTCCTTCAGCTCGAGGATTTCGCCTTTCGCCTCGACGGTGATCTTCTTGGAGAGGTCGCCGTTCGCGACGGCGGTCGTGACGGCGGCGATGTTGCGGACCTGCGTGGTGAGGTTCGCCGCGAGGAGATTGACGTTGTTCGTCAGGTCCTTCCACGTGCCGGAGACACCTTGGATGTCCGCCTGAGCGCCGAGCTTGCCCTCGGTGCCGACCTCCCTCGCGATGCGCGTGACCTCGGCCGCGAACGTGCGGAGCTGGTCGACCATCGCGTTGATCGTGTTCTTCAGCTCGAGGATCTCTCCCTGCGCTGTGACCGTGATCTTCTGCGACAAGTCGCCGTTCGCCACGGCGGTCGTGACGAAGGCGATGTTGCGGACCTGCGCCGTGAGATTGCCGGCGAGCATGTTCACGCTGTCCGTGAGGTCCTTCCACGTGCCGGAGACGCCCTTCACGTCCGCCTGGCCACCGAGCTTTCCCTCGGTGCCGACCTCGCGGGCGACGCGTGTGACCTCCGCGGCGAAGGTCTGGAGGCGGTCGACCATCGCGTTGAAGGTGTTCTTGACCTCGAGGATCTCGCCCTTCGCGTCGACGGTGATCTTCTTCGAGAGGTCGCCGTTGGCGATCGCCGTCGCCACGAGCGCGATGTTGCGGACCTGCGCCGTGAGATTGCCGGCGAGCATGTTCACGTTGTCCGTGAGGTCCTTCCAGGTCCCGGACACGCCCTTGACGTCGGCCTGGGCGCCGAGGCGGCCCTCGACGCCGACCTCGCGGGCGACGCGCGTGACCTCCGACGCGAAGGAGCGAAGCCGATCGACGGTCGCGTTGAGCGTGTTCTTGAGGTCGAGGATCTCGCCCTTCGCCTCGACCGTGATCTTCTGCGAGAGGTCGCCGCTCGCGATCGCGCTCGCGATCTGCGCGATGTTGCGGACCTGCGAGGTGAGGTTGCTCGCCAGCCGATTGACGCTGCTCGTGAGCTCCTGCCACACGCCGGAGACGCCGCGGACGTCGGCTTGGGCGCCCAGCATGCCTTCGGTGCCGACCTCGTGTGCGACGCGGATGACCTCCGACGCGAAGGATCGGAGCTGAGCGACCGACGCGTTGATCGTGTTCTTCAGGTCGAGGAACTCGCCTCGCGTGTCGACGGTGATGGTCTGCGAGAGGTCCCCCTTCGCGATCGCCGTCGAGACCAGGGAGATGTTGCGTACCTGCGCCGTCAGGTTCGCAGAGAGGAGGTTCACGTCCTCGACGAGGCTCTTCCAGGTGCCGCTGAGACCGTCGACGTCGGCCTTGGCCCCGAGGCGTCCCTCGGCGCCGATCTCGGTGACGATGTTGGAGACCGTCGTCGTGACGGAGCGGAGCCTTCGGACGACGACGTTGAGCGTCCGGGCCATCTCTCCGAACGCGCCGCGGAGGGGCTCCTTCTCGACGTACAGCGGCAGCTCCACCGACAGATCGCCCGCCGCCACGTGATCGAGGACGCGCGTCACCTCGAGCGTCGGCACGGCCGTCGCCGCGATGAGGTCGTTCACCGCCTCGATCGACGAAGCCCAGGCGCCGCCCACCGGTCCGATCGACGCGATGTCGGTGACGTTCCCTTCCTTCGCCACGGATTGCGCGACACGGCCCAGCTCGCGAGCGAGCGCCTCGTTGCGCTCCATGAGCCCGTTGAAGGCGAATCCGACCTCACCGAGGATGCCGGGGGCGTCGGTCGGAAGGCGGACGGAGAGATCGCCCTGACGCGCGGCTCGCAACGCGTCGCGCAGCGAGCGCAGGCCGGCTTCGAGGGTCTCGGCGTGGTCTGGACGACGCCGGCGCGGCGTCCTTCGATGCAGGGGGGGCGAGGGACGAGGGATCTCTGCGCTGCGTTCGTCGATGCTCGGCATCGCTCATCCTTCCCTCCGCGCTTCCGAGCGCGGATCGCGTCGTGCTTCGCTTGGTCGCCTCCGTGGAGGTCTGCCGTCGCGCGAGCTCTTCGTGCTGCGGCGGCGCCACCGGGGAGACGCAAGACCCGAGCCGAAGATCTCGGGCGCATCCGGGGGATGGCCCGATCGATGCCTATGGCCGCCTTCTAGGCGCGCTCGCGCACGACGGTGGAGGGCGAATGTCCGAACACGAGCTGGCAGACGACGTCCGGACGCTGATCGCGAACCACATCACGTCGGTCGAGCAACTCGAGATTCTGCTCTTGCTTCGCGGCCAACCCGACGTGGAGTTCGGGGTCCAGAAGGTCGCGGACGAAATCCGTACGAGCGAGCGATCCGCGGCGGCCCGGCTGGAAGACCTCCGCGCTCGCGGTCTCGTCTCTTCGCGTTCGGACGGCGCCGCGACCGTGTACCGATACCAGCCTGCGTCCGAGTGGCTTCGTCGCGCCGTGGAGCATCTGGCGGCCGCCTACGCCGAGCGACGTTTCACCGTCATCGAGCTCATCTTCGCGAAGCCGATCGAGAAGCTTCGTATCTACGCGGATGCATTCCGTTTCAGAAAGGACGATCCGGATGGCTGAAGCCGTTTACCTCATGTGTGCGCTCACGAGCTTCGCCTGCGCGGCCCTCTTGTTCCGCAGCTACACGAAGACGCGCATGCGCCTGATTCTGTGGACGGCGCTCTGCTTCGTCGGCTTGGCCGCGAGCAACGCGATGCTCGTCGTGGACCTCGCCCTCGTGGATCACATCGATTTCCGCAACTACAGGACGGCGGCCGCACTCGTCGGCGTCACCATCCTCTTGTACGGGATGATCTCGAGGCGGTCGGAGGAGGTTCCGTCGTGAACGCGTTCTTGTCAGGGGCTCTCATGGTCGCCGCGCTCGCGGTCGCTCTCTTCTTCCTCGAGTACTGGAGGAACACGAGAGAGCGGCTCTTCGCGGTCCTGGCGATCGCGTTCGCGATGATCGGCCTCGAGCGCATCCTCTTCGTCTTCATCGACCCGCACGACGAAGGGAGGCACTGGGTGTTCATTCCTCGGTTCCTCGTCTTCGTCCTCATCATCGCCGGCATCGTGGACAAGAACCGGGCGCGGAGGGCGAGCGGGGAGGCGGGAGACTCCCGACTCCACGAACAGAGGCTCCAGGCTCCAGGCTCCAGGGGGTGAGGAGCCACCAATGAGGCTCCAGACTTCAGTGGTCTGCTCGTCCGCGCGCACGTGCTTGAGCGCGGGAACGAGGGGAGCGCCTACTGGAGACTGGAGTCTGGAGACTGGAGACTCGAGTCGACGAGGCGCCTCCCCGTGAGAAGGCGCCTCGTTCGTCGAAAGCCGTTCTTCTGCGCGAGGATCAGGCCTGCCGGCGGACGTACTCGAAGTCGACCGGGCGGCCCTTGATGCCCTGCTTGGGCGGGGCGATCCAGTTCGCCATCTGCTTCGGATCGAAGACCGGCTTCGCCATCAGGCTCTTGACGAACTCCTTGTCGGCCGCGGACGGCAGCCACTCGTCCTTCTTCGCCTCCCACTCTTCCTTCGTGAGCAGGTTGCCCTTCGGATCGAAGTAGAGGCCGGCGTAGACGCCGATGTGGCGGTGGAAGCGGCGGCTCGGGAGCTCGAGCTTGAACGGGATCCCGTGCGCGGCGATGGCGCGGTTCCACTTGTCGACGCCGCGCTGGCAGTCCTCGATGTAGGCGTCGCGGAGGACCTCGTTCATCGCGTTGCGGAGCGGCACGTCCTCGCGGGCGAGCTTGCCGTCCTTCACGACGTCCATCGCATACGTGCCGTCGAGCGCCTTGTGGTCCTCGTACTGCTCCTCCTTCGCGCGACCCTTCAGGCCGGTCGCGAAGTAGGTCGCCGCGTTCGAGCTGATCTCGCCGCCGAAGAGATCGAGCGAGAGCGAGTACCAGAGGTTCAGGTACTTCTGCATCGTCTCGAGGTCGATGAGGCCGGCGGCGCGGACCTGGTCGGCGTTGTCGAGCTTCTTCTCGGCCATCTGCTGCGCCGTGCGCTCGCAGATGCGCAGCACGCCCGTCTCGCCCACGAACATGTGGTGCGCCTCCTCCGTGAGCATGAAGCGCGTCGTGCGCGAGAGCGGGTCGAACGCGCTCTCCGCGAGGGCGAGGAGCTGGAACTTGCCGTCACGATCCGTGAAGAACGTGAACATGTAGAAGGAGAGCCAGTCCGTGCACGGCTCGTTGAACGCACCGAGGATGCGCGGCTTGTCGGGATCTCCGGAGCGACGCTGGAGGAGCGCCTCGGCCTCCTCGCGTCCGTCGCGGCCGAAGTACGTGTGGAGCAGGTAGACCATCGCCCAGAGGTGACGGCCCTCCTCGACGTTGACCTGGAAGAGGTTGCGCAGGTCGTAGACGCTCGGGCACGAGTGGCCGAGCATGCGCTGCTGCTCGACGCTCGCCGGCTCCGTGTCGCCCTGGGTGACGATGATGCGGCGGAGCGCGTTGCGGTACTCGCCGGGCACCTCCTTCCACACGGGCTCGCCGTAGTGGTCGCCGAAGCCGATCTTCCGATCCGGCACGGGGTCGGCGAGGAAGATGCCCCAGCGGTAATCGGGCATCTTCACGTAGTCGAAGTGCGCCCACCCGTCGGACGTCACGCTGACCGCGGTCCGGAGGAAGACGTCATCGTTCTGGAAGCCACACGGCCCCATCTCCTTCCACCACGCGAGGAAGTTCGGCTGCCACGCCTCGAGCGCACGCTGGAGGCGCTTGTCACTCGCGAGGTCGACGTTGTTCGGGATCTTGGTGTCGTTGACGACGGTGGACATGGCGATTCGAGGCTCCAGGCTCCGGGCTCCAGGCTCCAGGATGAGAGAACGAAGACGAGAAGAAGCTCGAGGGAAGTGAACTGAAGGATCAAGCCGTGAGGAGGGACGGCTCCCGCTCCTACCGGCGTCAGGCCCCGGAATCCCTGGAGCCTGGAGCCTGGAGCCTGGAGCCTCCCTGCGTCACGTCCTCGCCCAGTCGAACGAGGGGCGCTCGGGGCGTCCGTACAGCGTGAGCGCGCCCTTTTCGCCGACGGCGTTCGGGCGCTGGAAGATCCAGTTCTGCCAGGCGGAGAGGCGGCCGAAGATTTTCGTCTCCATCGTCTCCGGGCCGGCGAAGCGGAGCGACGCCTCCATGCCCGTCATCGCGTCCGGCGACAGCGAGGCGCGCTCCTCGAACGCGATGCGGATCTCGTCGTCCCAGTCGATGTCGTCCGGCGCGAACGTGACGAGGCCGGCGGCGACCGCGTCGCGCGTGCGGAGCGGGCCCTGCTCGAGGACGCGCGAGACGCGCTCGGGCTCCCTGAGGAACCGCGTCTGGAGGCGCGACAGATTGTTCGCCATCGGGAGCAGGCCCGCGTTGAGCGGCGACGTGGCGACGGTGACCTCCTCGTCCTCGCTGTCCTTCATGTAGATGCGGTCGGACGCGAGCGCGAGCTCGAGGAGGCTGCCGACGAAGCACGATCCCGGCGTCACCAGCGCGAAGAAGCTCTTCGCGGTCAGATCCATGCGCTTGAGGACGCGCTTCATCAGGAGGATGACCTCGCGGACGAGGCCGTCGTCCTTGTGCTTCGCGAGCATGGCGTCGACGGCGAGGACGGCGGCGGGATCGCCCAACGTCTCGACGGACACGACGCCGATCGTCGGATGGTTGAAGCGCAGGTCGAGCAGCGCGTCGTCGAGCTCGCGGAAGGCCTGGATGGCCCACGCGCTCGCGCCCGCCTTCGCGAGCTCCTCGGGCGTCTCGGGCTGCTTCGTCGTCGGCGCCTTCACGATCAGGCGGGCGGTGCGCGCCTTCGGCGACAGCTCGAGCGTCACGTAGCCGTACTCGGTCTTGTTCTCGCTCCGCTTGGCCTCGAGAGGCGTGAGCGTGATCGGGGTGAAGGGCTTGCGCGTCGAGCGCGCCACGAGCGCGTCGAGACGGCGCTTCGTGACCTCGCCGAGCTTCGCCTTCGGCGGCGCCTCGTCGACGAGGCCCCACTCGACGGCGCGCTTGCCGCGCACGCCCTCGGCGATCGTCGAGAACGCGTCGGCGAGGTCGCGGCGGATCTTGCGCTTGTCGACGAGGCGCGTGAGGCCGCCCGTGCCGGGAAGGACGCCGAGGAGCGGCGCCTCGGGGAAGCTCACGGCGCTCGATCCGTCGTCTGCGAGCACGATCTCGTCGCAGGCGATCGCGAGCTCGTAGCCGCCGCCCGACGCCGTGCCGTTCAGTGACGCGAGGCTCGGGATGCCGCTCTCGGCGCTCATCTCCTCGATGTAGAGGCGCGTCTCGTTCGTGAACTTGCAGAAGTTCACCTTGAAGCCGTGCGACGAGCTTCCGAGCATGTAGATGTTCGCGCCCGAGCAGAAGATGCGGTCCTTGCCGCTGGTGACGAGCAGCGCGCGCACCTCCGGATGCTCGAAGCGGATGCGCTGGAGCGCGTCCGCGAGCTCGATGTCGACGCCGAGGTCGTACGAGTTCAGCTTGAGCACGTAGCCGGGACGCATCCCCCGGTCTTCCTTCACGTCCATCTGGAGCCGCGCGACCTTGCCGTCGTGCTCGGCCGGAAAATCGAGCTTCCAGTGGACGTAGCGATCCGGGTGCGTCTCGAAGCGAACGGGGGCGTGCTGCGTCGTCGTCTCGGCCATCGCCCCGTTCCTCTACGACGGGACAGGACCGGAGGCAAGTAGTATAGTGCACTCGTCGTGGCTGGTACGCACTATAGTGCATCTTCGCGCTCGCGCGCCGCACTCGCGGCGAGCTCGTCCGCGGGCCGCGCCTCGGGCAAGGCACGGCCGGCGAGCGATCGACGCGCGAAGCTGCTCGAGTCGCTCGGCGGAGCGGTGCGCGCGCTCCGGACCGAGCGCGGCCTCACGATTCGAGCGCTCGCGAAGGTCGCGGGCGTGAGCGAGCGGTTCTTGGTCCAGCTCGAGGCAGGGGAGGGGAACATCTCCGTCGCGCGCCTCGAGGACGTCGCCGAGGCGCTCGGCACGACGGGCGCGGACCTCCTCGCCCGCGCGGGGCGCGCGCTGAACGGCAAGGGCCACGACCACGAGGACGCGCGATCGGTCGTCGCTCTCGTCGGCCTGCGCGGCGCGGGCAAGAGCGCCGTCGGAAGAGCGGTGGCAGAGCAGCTCGGCGTGCCGTTCGTCGAGCTCGACGAGGAGATCGTCCGCGAGGCGCAGATGACGCTCGCGACGATCTTCGAGATCCACGGCGAGGCGTACTACCGCGCGATGGAGCGTGACGTGCTCCGCCGCCTTCTCGACGCGGGCAAGCCGCTCGTCGTCGCGACCGGAGGATCGATCGTCACGGATCCCGAGACGTGGGGCCTGCTTCGCAGCCGAGCACGCACGGTCTGGCTCAAGGCGTCGCCGCGCGAGCACTGGGACCGCGTCGTCGCGCAGGGCGACGTGCGACCGATGCGCGGCCGCCCGCGGGCCATGAACGAGCTCCGGCAGCTCCTCGCCTCGCGCACGCCGCTCTACGAGCAGGCGGAGCTCACGATCGACACGTCGGGCCGGAAGCTCGAAGAGGTCGTCGATCGGCTCGTGGGCGCCCTAGCGCGCTGAGACCTCGCGCAACGACTGGGACTCCGGCGTGAGCGCGCGGGTGTCGTCCTCCAGACGCTCGTCCCGAACGGCGGGGCCCCGCTCACGACGGCGGCGAGCGAGGAGACGAAGAGCGCGCTCATGGCCGGCCCCGAAGCCGTGCTCGGAGCGCGCTTCATGCCGTCGACGATGTGGTTCGCCGATCTGTCCGCGACGGGCGCCATTCCGTTCCTGCGCGAGGAGGACATGCTGCGCGGCATGCCCGTGCTGACGGGAGCGCTCGCGTTCGGCGCGCGCTCGTGATCAGAAGCGCGTGTGCAGCATCGGCACGAGCACGCCGAGCGAGGTGCCGACGAGCGCGCCGGCGACGATGTCGCTCGGGTAGTGATACCCGGCGTGCATCTTGAGGAAGCCCACGGAGAGCGCCGCCGACTCGACCGCCGCGAGGATGACCCACCGCCACGGATCGCGCGGGTGACGGATCCAGTACGAGACCGCGAACGAGGTCGCCGTGGCGAACGCGGTGGCGGTGTGCCCGGACCAGAAGCTCCCGAGCGCGTCTCGACTCATGCGCTCCTCGAGCGGGACGCGCTCGTCGTAGACGATGGGCGCGTACCGGTCGACGGCGGACTTCGTGAGCTGCGTCAGGCCCTGCGTGAGGACGACGGTCTCGACCGACAGCGCGACGTCCTCGAACCACGAGCGAACGTCGCCGCCGCCGTTCGCGACGAGCGCCACGGCGCGAGGGACGACGATGAGACCCGCGACGAGGAGGTCGGCCGCCCGGTGTGCCGCGGGCGAGTAGTTGCCGAGCACGCGTCGATCGATGGCGCTCATTCCCGGAGGGGGCTCGCACGAGGGCAGGCACGCCGGCGGCTGCGGCTCCACGAAGACCGCGCCCGTCGCGGCGAGGCCGAGCCCGAGGATGGGTAGATCGAGCGCGGGATGGAACCGATAGGGGCTCGGTCGTGGCTCGTCCGCGCCGGCGCGCCCCGGAGAGAGCGCGAGCAGCGCGAAGAGCGCGAGGGCGCATCGTCGCATGCGACCACGATACCCGAGCCCTGCTCATCGCCGGGCGGTCGCGATCGGCTCTTCGCACCGTTGCTCGTCGAGCTGCTCGAGGGCGACGCGGAGCTCGGGAGTGTCGGGCAGCGTCGAGACGGCGTCGATGGCGATGCGGAGCCGAGGCGACGCGATCTTCTGCGCGACGGCGCCGAGGCGGTCCCGCTCCTCCTCGTCGAGGCGCTCGCGCAGCGCGAGCGCGGCCCCTTCGCGCGCCGAAGGATCGGCGCTCGGGTTCTCGAGCACGGCCCAGAGGCGCTCGCGCGGGATGGCGCAGGTCCGGTAGCCGAACGCGTCGCCCGCGCCGAGCATCCGCATCTCCTGGATCCACACGTCGATCGGTCGCTCGCCGCGGGCGAGCAGCGCCTCGTCGTCGGCCGGCTCGAGGGAGCGGTGCAGGGCCATGCCTTCCTCGATGCGATCGAGCATCGCTTCGCGCCTCGAGGTGTCGACGTCGGGACGATGGCCGAGACGGATCTCGATGGAGCGATCGTCGACGAGCTCGAGCTCGAGGCCGAGCGGTGTCGCGCGCGCGGCGCGGAGCATGCCGAAGGGGACGAAGCGCCGCCGCCCCGCCCACCGGAGGAGGACGCCGTCGTCGCCGATGGCGACCTTCTGGGGCAGCACCATCGGGAGGGCGACGAGGACGTAGAGGCCGAGGACGATGGCGATCGTGAAGCCGGGCAGGTACCGGAGGATGTTGATCAGGATCCAGGGCGAGGTCGTCAGGATGATCGCGAGCCAACGGATGCGGTGCGCCCATGGCGGCAGCGCGTCGAAGACGGCCACGCCTTGCGGCGCCTGCTCGAGCGTGTCCGCGAGCGCCTGGGCGATGCGCGCCGATTCCACGCGCACCGCGTACGTCGGCGTGAGCCCGCGTCCCTCGACGATGACCGAGTACGCCCCGTCCGGCTCGTCGCGGACGCGAGCGCGGAGCAGCGCGTGCCGCGGGACGACGAGCTCGCCGTCCACGCTGAGACCTCGTCCGTCCGCTCCGACGCGGCGCTTCGGGCCGCGTCGGTACCGTGCTCCGCGGGCGAGCGCGACGAAGGACAGCATCATCACGAGCCCGGCCGTGGCGAAGAAGGTGGCGAGCGAGACCGACTCCCTCAGCGCGACGAACAGGAGCAAGCCCGCGGACACGCCGGTCGCGGCGAGCGTCCACGCCAGACCGCGTCCCTTCGAGACCTCCGCTTCGACTCGCATCGCGCAAAGCAAATCGTAGCGCCCGGAACACGGGGGCGCTCGGCGCGACGGCACCGCGAGCGTTGGAAACCGACGCGGCGCGGTGATATGTCCGGCGTCGAAATGATCGAGCTAGCAAGCTTCGTGTCGGGCAAGTGGGAGAAGGGCAAGGGCAAGGGTGCCGAGCTCGTGAATCCGGCCACGGAAGAGGTGGTCGCCACGACCTCGACGGAGGGCATCGACTTCGGCGCCGCGCTGGCCTTCGCGCGCGAGCGCGGCGGGCCTGCGCTCCGTGCGATGACCTTCGCCCGTCGCGGCGAGATGCTGCGGGCGATGTCGCGCGCGATCCACGCCAAGCGCGACGAGCTCATCACGCTCGCGATCACGAACGGCGGCAACACGCGCAGCGACGCGAAGTTCGACATCGACGGCGCGATCGGGACGCTCGCCGCCTACGCCGATCTCGCTGCCGAGCTCGGCGACACGCACGTCCTCGTCGATGGTGACGGTGTGCAGCTCGGTCGCAGCGCGCGGCTGTTCGGTCAGCACGTGTGGCTCCCGCGCGAGGGCGTCGCCGTGCACATCAACGCCTTCAACTTCCCCGCGTGGGGTCTCGCCGAGAAGGCGGCGACGGCGCTGCTCGCCGGGATGCCGGTGGTCTCGAAGCCGGCGACGAGCACGGCGCTGGTCGCGTTCCGCATCGTCGAGATTCTGGTCTCCGAGGGGATCCTCCCGGAGGGCGTGCTCTCGTTCGTGTGCGGCTCGCCCGGCGATCTGCTCGATCGGCTCGGAGGGCAGGACGTCCTCGCGTTCACCGGCTCGAGCCTCACCGCGGCGAAGCTCCGCGAGCACAAGAGCGTCACCGAGCGCGCCACGCGCATCAACGTCGAGGCCGACAGCCTGAACGCCGCGGTCCTCGGGCCCGACGTCGAGGTCGGCTCCGACGTCATGAACCTCTTCGTCGGCGACGTCGTCCGCGAGATGACGCAGAAGACGGGGCAGAAGTGCACCGCGACCCGGCGCATCTACGTCCCGAAGGAGAAGGTCGCGGACGTCATCGAAGCGCTGCGCGATCGGCTCGGCGCCGTGAAGGTCGGCGATCCCTCCAAAGAGGAGGTCACGATGGGACCGCTCGCCACGGCGCAGCAGCTCCGTGACGTGCGCGAGGGCGTGAAGAAGCTCGAGTCTTGCGCGAAGGTCGTCTTCGGCAAGACCACCGGCGTCGACGGCATCGGCGCGCCCGCGGGCAAGGGCTACTTCGTCACGCCCGTGCTCCTCCACTGCGAGAGCCCCAAGTCCGGCGACGCCGTCCACGAGCACGAGGTGTTCGGGCCGGTCGCCACGGTGATGCCTTACGGCTCCGCTGCCGAGGCCGTCTCGCTCGTCGCGGCGGGAGGCGGCGGGCTCGTCGCGAGCGTGTACTCGGACGACAAGGATTTCCTCCGCACCGTCGTCCTGGGCGTCGCCCCGCACCACGGCCGCATCGTGCTCGGCTCGTCGAAGGTCGCGGGCCAGTCGCTCTCGCCGGGCATGGCGCTCCCGCAGCTCGTCCACGGCGGTCCGGGCCGCGCCGGCGGAGGCGAGGAGCTCGGCGGTCGCCGCGGAATGACGTTCTACATGCAGCGCACCGCGCTCCAGGGCGATCGCGCTCTCGTCGAGGCCCTCGCCGGCAAGAAGGGCTGAGGCGGAGCTCGACGGGCGGAGAGGCGCGGGCGCGCCCTCAGCGATCGAAGCGGATCGATCGCACCATGTCCTCGCAGTCCGCGATGTCCGCGGCTGCGTGGTCCGCGTCCGCGCCTCGATACCAGACGTTGGCCATCGCCGTGCCGTGCGCGACGTACCAGTCGCGCTGGATCGTCGGGCGAGAGGAGAGCCTCCAGATCGCCGTGTGGCCGATGCACGAGACGCCGTCCTCGTACCAGGCCGTCCTGTCGAAGTACTCGCTGCGGACGAAGGCCGGGAGGCCGTCGCGGCTCTGGTAGTCGACGAGCTTGCGCAGCCGTTCGCAGTCGAAGGCGCCCATGTCCTCGGGCATGCGGATCGTGTCGAGGTGCAGGCGCCCGTCTCCGCGCGGCGACACGATGACGAAGAGCCGGCCTTCGGCTCCGATGTCCGCATGGTGGTCGCGGACGTCGAAGCCGGACGCCGCACGGCTCCAGCCGTGCGCGACCGCCATCGTCACGAGGTCCCAGCGAATGCGCGCTTGCATGACCGAGCCCCCGGGACCTCCCCCCAGAACATAGCAACCGGCCAGCGTCGCGCAGGATGGCGGCGGACCTCTGCGGCGGCGCGCGCCGTACGCGCGAAATCGACGCCACCCGCGCGGCGTCGATCCCCGGGATCGTCACGGCCGGGCGGGCGGCGTGCGGCGAGCGCGCTCAGCGCGTGAGCATCGTCGTGAAGCCCTCCACGCGGATCGATCGCCAGAGCGGCTCCGCCTCGTCGGGGATGAAGAGGAAGCCGCCGGGGAGGTGATCGAACGGATAGAAGCGCCCCGGCTTCGTCGTGAGCTCGACGCCGTTCTCGGACAGAAAGTGCGTGGGGAGGACGGTCCCGCCGCCGAGCTCCTCGTCGAGCTCGATGTCGCCGCTCCAGGCGAGATCGCCCGCGGTTCCGACGCGCGCGATGCGGTACCGCCGCGCAGCGCTCGCGCGCTCGGCCGCGCTTCCGTCGCTCGAGCTCGGCGGAGCGGTGGTCGCCTTGTCCAGGGTGACGGCGACCATGCGCTCGAACAGCCCGTTGTACGTGTAGTCGCTGATCCACTCGTTCGGGCAGTAGCCCATGATGTCGCGACCCTTCGTGGGCTCGACGAGCTTCTTCGTGAAGATGTCCCAGCCCCAGACGCCGAGCTGCGCGGACGGGTAGGGGTAATCGGCGTCGACGCCGCGCGGGCCGCCGCACGGCGCGTGCTCGCGGCCGTGGGCGTGACCGATCTCGTGCGCCATCGTGTTCGCCGACTCCTGCCCGGTGAACCCGACCCCGACGCTGGCGCGCATCGACGCTGCCTTCTCGCTGACGAGCGTGCTGAGGCCCATGACGCAGCCTCGCGAGCAGAAGGCCTTCAGCGACGTCGTCGGGGCGAGCAGGCCGTAGTAGTAGACGTCACGCTCGACCTCGTCCTGCCGCCGGAGCTCGAACATTGCCTGGAGGGCTTCGGTGAATCCCGTCCCGTTGCCGGCGATCGTCTTCCGCCAAGGGTAGGGCTCGTGCACCGTCAGCTCGACCTCGTGGGTCGGGTAGAGGCGCATGAGCGTCGTCCTGTAGCGCTCGAGCTGCTCCTCCCCGAGGTCCGGCGTGCGGCCCGAGCCGTCGGCCTCGTACTGGATGGGGACGAGCACGACCTTCAGCTTGCCGGAGTGCCGGGCGCCGAGATCGGCGAAGGTGCCGTCGAGGGGGAAGCGGCCTTCGTGCTCGACGCCTTCGGGGACCCGCTCGCCGTCCTCCCAGGACGTGAGCGACACCTGGAACTCGACGCCGGGGGGCAGGTGATCGGGCGGCACCTCGATGTTGAACGTCGAATCGAGGTCTTCGTCCGTCGACGGGCCCTTGATCCGCTTCGTCTCGCGCAGGATCGGGAACTTGGTGTCGCCCGCGACCAGGCGCAGCTCCGCGGTGACCTCGCGTGACCGCCATCCCGCGCCGGGCGTCACGTACACGCGGACGATGCCGGGCCGGTTCGCGACGACGGGCGCGTTGCGCGACTCGATCGGCACGAGCTCGCCCGCCTCCGCGACGGCCACCTTCACTCCCTGGAAGACGGCCACCTCGCTGATCGCGATGTTCGGGACGATCGGCGCGGGAGGATTGTCGGGGTCGGTCGGATCGGCCGGCGGCGTCGGCTCGGTCGCGTCGGTGCTCGTACCGTTGTCCGGACCGACCTCGATGATCCGCCGCTCCACGGTGCAGGCCGCCAGCCCGACGACGATGAGCCCGAGTCCGATCGATGCCCGCATGGCGCCACTCCTCCTCCGAAAAGACGACGCGCGCACGCGCCGCCGGGGCACGCGCAGGGAGCGGGTCCCATGCCTCTGCTCGAGCTCATCGGCAACGAGAAAGAACGGAAACGTTCCGTTTCCAGAACGGAAATCGCTCGAGCCGTTCCGGTCGGACTGGAACTGTGCCGTGAGAGCGGACGCCCGGTCGCCAGGGGCGTTATCTTCCTTGGGCACCTCACGCAACGCTGCTGGAGTGGTCTCGCATGAGCGCCGCCGTCGACGTGCCGCCGCCCACGCCACGCCCTGGGGGTGAAGGCGTCCTCCGGTCGACGGTCCGTGCCCTGCTCGTGCCCCGTCGGGCGATCCCGATCGCGCTCGTCGTCGTCCCGCTCACGATCATCCAGGACGCATACAGCCGAGAGGCGTTCGCCGTGCCGATCGCGCTCTTGATGTGCGGGAGCTTCTTGCTCGTCGGGCCGTCGCTCTGGCGCGCGCTCTTTCCGCTCGATCGTCCGATCGCGGCCGGCGCGCTCGCGCGGGTCGTCGTCTACGCCGGCGTCGGCGCGGCCGTGGTGCTCGCCACCGGGCGCCTGCTCCCCGCGCTCGCAGGCGCGGGCCCCACGTTCATGACGAGCGAGCCGAGCCTCGCCGTCTGCATGGCGCTGTTCTGGGTCGCGGGCTGGGGGCTCGCGCGCGACATCGACCTCGAGGAGAACCTACGGCGGGCGCGCGCACGGGCGGAGCTGCTCGCGCGCGAGGCGGACCACGCTCAACTCTTCGCGCTCAAGAGCCACCTCGATCCCCATTTCCTCTTCAACACGCTCAACGCGATCGCCGAATGGTGCCGTGCCGACGGCCAAGTCGCCGAGCGCGCGATCCTCCAGCTCTCGTCGATGCTCCGCACGATGATGACGGGGATCAACGCGATCACGTGGCCGCTCGCGCGCGAGATCGAGCTCGTCGACGCGCTCTTCGCCCTGCACGCGATCCGCGATCCCAGCATGTTCACGGTCGAGCGCGCCGTGCCCGATCCCGTGCCGGCCATCGAGGTGCCTCCGATGGTGCTCTTGCCCCTCGTGGAGAACGCGATGAAGCATGGCCCGCTCGCCCGACACAAAGGCGTCGTGCGGTTCTCCGTCGAGGCGAGCCCCGAAGCCGTTCGCGTCGAGATCTCGAACCCGGGGCCTTACAACGGACCACGGGAGGGCGGCAGCGGCTTGCCCATCGTCCAGAAGCGATTGGCGCTCGCCTACGGAAAGCGCGCTCGCTTCACGATCGAACGTGAGGGGGAAGATCGCACGAGGGCCGTGGTCGAGCTGCCGGCAGGGCCGTGACCGCGCCCGTGATGGACGCGGCGACGATCGCCGCGGCGGCCGAGTTTGAGGTAGCCTCTTGCTGGATGCCCTCCATCCCCCTCCGCGTCCTCGTGTGCGACGACGAGCTGATGGCGCGCAAACGCGTGCTGCGGCTCCTCGGCGGCATGGGCGGAGTGGAAGCGGCGATCGAGTGCGAGAGCGGACAGCAGGTGCTCGAACGGCTGCGCGAAGAAGAGATCGACGTCGCCATCCTCGACGTGAACATGCCCGGCATGAGCGGGCTCGAGACGGTGCTCGCGATGCCCGAGGAGCGTCCGTACATCGTCTTCCTCACGGCGCATCCGGAGCACGCCGTGAAGGCCTTCGAGGTCGGGGCGGTCGACTACGTCATGAAGCCCGTCGACGAGGCGCGCCTCGCGAAGGCGCTCGACCGCGCTCGGTACTTCCTCGATCACGGGCATCGCCACGACGAAGAGCGGGCGCCGCAGCAGAAGCTCACGAAGCTCGCCATCGCGACCCACGACGGGGCGGCACTGGTCAACCCCGCCGACATCACGCACGCGACGTTCGACGGGACGCTGGTGACCGTGCACACGTCGACGCGGACGATCCTGACCGACGACACGCTCCAGGAGCTCGAAAACAAGCTCGGCCCTGTGGGGGTCTTCGAGCGCGTCCACCGGCGTGCGATTGTCAACCTCGACCACGTAGATCGCCTCGAATCCGTGGATTCGGGCGGTTACGTGGCCTGTCTCTCAACCGGTAAGCGGGTGGACGTATCCCGGCAAAGTGCGCGAAAGCTACGGAGACGGCTGGGATTGCGGTAGGCTCTGGACCGAGAACTTCGATGGCCGGCAACGCGAGCAATGCTGACAGCGAGGAGCCCGAGCTCGTAGAGGACGACGAGGAGGAGGGCGCGGAGTCGACCGTCGCCATGGCGTCGCCCTCTTTCGAGGACGTCGCCAATTCGGGCATGCCGCTCCCGATCTCCAATCCGCCGCCTCCGATGCCGGGGCCTGCCGCGTCGTCGCCGGCGCAGGGCGGGGGTGCGCCTTCGACCGCGGGGGCTTCGCCTCCGCGACCACCGTCCCCGTCCACGGTCGGACCGGCCACGCCGCTCGGCGGCATCGCCGTCGCCTCGCCGGGAGTGCCCGGGGCGACGAGGCCCTCCGTGAGCCCGGGGCTGCCTTCCGGAGGCGGGATGTTCGGGCGTTCGACCTCGCGGGCGCCCACCGTCATCGGCATCGCCCCGCCGGCACCGGGCGCGCAACGGCCCCCCAGCGCGCCGAACACGCCGGCCGCGCCGCCCGCTCCGGCCGCGCCGACGCCGCCGCGGCCCTCCGCAGTGAAGCCCACCCCGCCGAGGCCGGCGACGCTGATTGGGGTTGCCGGCTCTGCGTCGCCTTTCGGCTCCACGCTCAAATCGGCGAGCATCCCGCTTCCCAGCGCGGCGAAGTCGTCGCCGTCGTCACCATCGGCGTCCTCGCCGTCGGCGTCGACCGCGTCCGGGCCTTCTGCGTCGTCCGTCTCGTCACCATCGGCGTCGACCGCGTCTCCGGCGCCGGCATCGACCGCGGACGACGACGTCCCGGACAGCCACAAGGACGACGGACCGACGATCGCCGGCGACTCGCTCCTCGCCACGGCGACCCTCGAGGATGCCGCCGCGGCGGCGCGTGCCGCCTTGGCGAGCTCTCCGCTCGGAGCGCCACCCGGTCCGCGTCCGGCGGCGTCGCCGCTCGCGAAGAGCGTCTTCCAGCCGGAGAGGCCCGCGCCGCCGCCGATCCCGCCGATCCCGCCGATTGGCGCGCCGCAGGAAGAGGAGGTCGCCACGGTCGCCGTCTCGAAGGAGGACCTCGAGCGCGCGCGCAAGCAGGCTCTCGGAGGAGGACCCGATCCGATCGAGGGCGTCGCAGAAGAAGAGGAGTCGACGCGCGCCGTGCCGCGCGAGGAGCTGTTCCGCGGTCGGGATGCGCAGCTCATCGTCGGCGACGACGCCGGCGGCGAGGACGCGACGCTCGCTGTCGCGCCCGGCGACAACGAGGCCTCGCAGCAGTTCGCCGGGCTCGCGCAAGCGTTCGTCTCGGACGGAGCGTTCCCGCCCCCGCCGCCGAACGTCGGGGCGCCGGCCCCGCCTCCGCCGCTTCCGGGCCCGGAGCTCGGGCCTCCAGCGCAGCAGCCGTGGGGCGATCCGAATCAGCCGTGGGGCGACCCGAACCAGCAGGCGTGGCCGCAGGCCAGCCAGGCGCCCATGCCCCCGGGCATCCCTGGGCCGCCCATCTCGAGCCCGAGCCTGCCGGCGTCGAATCCGCAGATGCCCATCTCGGGGCCCAACCCGCAGATGCCGCCGGGATCGAATCCCCACATGATGGCGGCGCCGGCCCACATGATGCCGCAGAGCGGGCAGATGCCCATCTCGCAACCCGGTCATCCGATGCAGGGACCGATGGGGGGACCGGGCCCTTATCCGCAGTCGCCGATCTCTGCGCGGCACGCGCCCACGTGGGTGGCGCCGAGGCCTTCGAAGTTCAAGATCTCCGGGCAGGTCCTCTTGTTGATCGTCGTGGGCGTCGTCTGCCTCGCCATCTTCGTGACGGGGATCGTGCTCTTCGTGTCGACGAAGCTCTGAAACCGATCGGCGTGAGGTACGAGCGCGTTCGGAGGTCCGCGTGAAGCCGCAGCCCGACGGACGCTTCATCGGTCGCGTCCTGGGCGAGCGGTGGCGGCTCGACAGGAGGATCGCCCGCGGGGGCATGGGGACGGTGTTCGCCGCGACGCACGTCAACAACGGGAGCAAGGCGGCGATCAAGATCCTCCACCAAGAGCTCGCGCGTGACAGCGACACCCGCAGCCGTTTCCTCCAAGAGGGATACGCGGCGAATCAGGTGAATCACCCGGGCGTCGTCCGGATCCTCGACGACGACGTGACCGAGGATGGGCTCGTCTACCTCGTCATGGAGCTGCTCGAAGGAGAGCTCCTCGAGCAGCGACGGATCCGGATGGGCGGGCGGTTGCCGCTCGCCGAGGTCTACGACATCGCCGATCAGCTCCTCGACGTGCTCGCCGCTGCGCACGATCGGGGCATCGTCCACCGCGACATCAAGCCGGACAACATCTTCCTGACGAACCAGGGCCGTCTCAAGGTGCTGGACTTCGGCTTCGCGCAGATGAAGTCCGGAGCGCGGAAGGAGCAGACCGCGACCGGATTCCTCCTCGGCACGCCCGGCTTCATGGCGCCCGAGCAGGCGATGGGCAATCGCAAGCTGATCGACGCGCAGACGGACATCTGGGCCGTCGGCGCGACGCTCTTCTTGCTCATCACGGGCCAGCCCTGCCACGAGGGCGAGAGCGCCGCGGAGATGCTGGTCGCGGCGGCCAACGTCCCCGTGCGGTCCATCACGACCGTCGACCCGCATCTTCCGACCAAGCTCGCCCAGGCGATCGACCGAGCCCTCGCGTACGAGAAGAGCCAGCGATGGCCGGACGCACGATCGATGCAGGCCGCGCTTCGCGCCGTGCCGGGCAGACCGCCGTTGCGGGAGCCTCCGCGGCGCAGCCTCGCGAGCATCCCGCCGCGCGACGAGGCCACCATCGTCGAGCGTATCGAGGAGCTCGACACCGAGGACGCGACCGTCGGCATCGCCGTGCAAGGTGGCGTCGCCCGCGGTCACGCCGTCGTGCCCATGGGCGTGTCGTCACCGGAGAACGTCACGGGCTCGGGGCCCACGGCGTTGATGGAGGTGGTGCCTCCGCGGCCGCCGATGAGCAGTACGCCCTGGGCGCCGCCTCCGCGCGGGTCGCAGGTCGATCTGCACTCCGCGTATGCATCTCCCGAGGCGCCTCGCTTCGCGGCGCACGGCTTTCCTCCCGGCGTCGACGGAGCGGCGCCCATACCGACGCCGCCCGTGCCGATCCCCGCGGTCAGCGTCCCGATGCAGCCGCCGCGGCGGCGACCGAGCTTCCTCTTCCGCGCCCTGCGCTTCGCGCTCGTCGCGGGGATCACGGCCGTCGTGGTGATCCTGACCGGGCTCGTCGTGATCGTCGCGTCGGAGTGAGCCGGGCGGACGCGTTGGGTCGAGCGGGACGGGAGCGGGGACGGGAACGGGAACGGGAACGGGATCAGATCGTTTCGCCCCCTCGAACGTAGCGCCACCCGCCCTCCGATTCCCTGTAGGCTCCGGGGTTGATCACCGTTCGTACGACTGTGCTCCGACCCCCGCGGGGGGATGACGCCCCACTCGTGCTCGATACGTGGGTCGACATTGCAATCGAGGCCCGTTCCGATGACCAAACGCTCGCTCACCCTCATCGCGCTTCTCGCCGTCGCCGCGGCCGGATGCCCCGGCCAGAAGCCTCCGGTCCAACCGGGGCCCGCGAAGGCCGCCGATGCGCCGGAGAAGCCGCTCGTCTGGAAGCTCTCGAAGTCCGGCCTCGGGTTCCGGCTGAGCAATGCCGATGACGAGGCCGACGTGCCGCGCGAGCGCAAGGTCACCCCGGCCACGGCTCTCGCTGCCGAGGAGGCGCGGAAGCTCGCGGCGCGCCTCCCTCCGCTGAAGAGCGATCCCGACGACGCGAAGGATTTCGCGCTGCGGGCCAAGTCGATCCCGGCGCCTCGCCCCGGCAAGACAGTGAACGAGCCGTTCCCGCCTCCCGGGAGCCCGCCGCCGGCCGCCGTGGCGACGCCGGGGCCGCTCAAGGTCGAGCGTCACGCTCCCGAGGGCGACGTCGAGATCGCTCCGCACCTGACCATGACGTTCTCGCAGCCGATGGTGCCCGTGACGTCGGTCGACGAGCTCAAGGAGCATCCCCCCGTGAGGCTCGTCCCGGAGCCTCCGGGCAAGTGGCGCTGGCTCGGGACCCGCACGCTGATGTTCCAGCCCGAGAAGCGCTTCCCGATGGCGACCGAGTACGTCGTGGAGGTGCCGGCGGGCACGCGGTCTCAGAGCGGGCAGGTGCTCGCGGCCGCGTCGACGTGGACGTTCCGCACGCCGCCGCCGGTCCTCAAGCAGAGCCATCCGCGTGGAAGCTCCCAGCCGCTCGAGCCGCTCGTGTTCCTCGAGTTCGATCAGGCGATCGACGCGAAGGCGATGCTCGGCTTCGTGGAGCTCGTGAGCGAGCGAGGAGACGTGAAGACCCCGATTCGCCTCGCCGACGCGGACGAGGTGGAGGCCAACGACGCCGTACGGCGCTTGTCGCAGCAGGCAGAGAAAGGACGGTGGCTCGCGTTCCGTCCCGTGAACCCGCTCCCGACCGCGACGAGCTTCACCGTGCGCGTGAAGCCGGGCGCACCGAGCGCCGAGGGGCCGAGGCGGACGGTCAAGGAGCAGTCCTTCTCGTTCAGCACGTACGGGCCGATGCGCGTGACGAAACGTTCGTGCGCGTACTGGAGGGGCGACGAGGTGACCTGCCCGCCGCTCACGCCCTTCTCGATCATGTTCTCGAACCCGATCGATCCCAAGCGGTTCGACAAGAGCATGGTCACGGTCACGCCCGAGATCGCCGGCATGAAGGTCGAGGTGCGCGGCAAGGAGCTGGCCATCCAGGGCAAGACGAAGGGGCGCACGAAGTACAAGGTCGAGATCGCGGGGACGCTCGCGGACACGCACGGCCAGACCATGGGGCAGCCGGAGACCGTCTTCTTCGACGTGGGCTCTGCGCCTCCGACGATGTTCGGCGCCGAACGGGAGATGATCGTCCTCGATCCCGCGCAGGCCTCGAAGAGCTACCAGGTCTACACGATCAACGAGCCCGGCCTTCGCGTGCGCGTGTACGCGGTCCAGCCGAGCGACTTCAGCAAGTACCTCGAGTTCCACAACGAGTGGGAGCGTCCGCGGAAGATCCGTCCGCCGGGGCGCCTCGTCTACGAGAAGGTCCTCACGCCGAAGAAGGCGCCGGACGAGCTCGTGGCGACCTCCATCGATCTCGCGCCCGCGTTCACGAACGGCCTCGGGCAGGCGGTCGTCGTCGTCGAGCCGACGCGCGCCATGCCGAAGGGGCGCTACCGGCCGGAGCATCACGTCTGGGTGCAGTCGACCGAGATCGGGCTCGACGCGATGATCGAGAACGATCAGGTCATCGGCTGGGCGACGCGTCTCGCCGACGGCGCACCGATCGAAGGCGTCGAGGTGCAGCTCCTCGGCGCGGGCTCCGCCAAGACGGACGCGCAAGGCCTCGCGCGCGTGCCGCTCTCGTCGAAGCCGGGGCGCCTCGTCGTGGGCAGGAAGGGCAAGGACGTCGTCATCGTGCCGGAGCAGTACTACGGCGAGCCGACGTACGCGCTGGTCCAGCGCACCGACGTCGCACGCTGGTTCGTCTACGACGACCGCGGCATGTACAAGCCCGGCGAGGAGATCCGGGTCAAGGGCTGGGTCCGGCGCATGGGTATGGGGCGCGGCGGCGACGTCGACGCCATCCCCGACGTCGCGGGCAAGACGGTGAGCTATCGCGTCCGCGATCCGCGGTGGGCGGAGCTCGGCAAGGGGACGGCGACGCTCGACGAGCACGGCTCGTTCGACTTCGCCTTCAAGCTGCCGGGCAACGCCAACCTCGGCCGTGCGTCGATCGAGCTCACGCTCGAGGGCGTCTCCCTGTCCGGCACGAGCGCGAGCCACGCGTTCCAGATCCAGGAGTTCCGTCGGCCCGAGTTCGAGGTGACCGCCCGCGCCAGCGAGGGGCCGCATTTCGTCGGCAAGCACGCCGTGACGACGCTGACGGCGGCGTACTACTCGGGCGGCGGCCTGCCCGACGCTCCGGTCCACTGGACGGTGACGCGGCACACGGCGCGCTTCACGCCGCCGAACCGCGGCGACTACCACTTCGGCCCGGAGCCGGCCTTCTTCTGGACGTGGGGGGCGGAGGATCCGCACGGCCAGCCGAAGAGCGAGACGTGGACGGCGCAGACGAACCCGCAGGGCATCCACCGGCTGCGCATCGACTTCGACGCGGTGGAGCCCTCGTATCCCATGCGGCTCGACGTCACCGGCTCGGTGGAGGACGTCAACCGCCAGCAGTGGGCGGGCCGCACGTCGCTCCTCGTGCACCCGGCGAGCGTGTATGCCGGCCTCAAGCTCGCAAAGAACTTCATCCGAGCCGGCGAGAACATCGAGGTCGACGCCGTCGTCGTGGACGTCGACGGCAAGGCCGTGCCGAGCAGGCACGTCTCCGTGAAGGCGGCGCGCATCGATTGGGAGCAGAAGGGCGGCGAGTGGGAGGAGAAGGAGCTCGACGTGCAGACGTGCGAGCTCGACTCGCCGGCCTCCCCGACGCCGGCCACCGAGAAGCTCCACTGCTCGTTCCAGACGAAGGAGGGCGGGACCTGGAGGATCACCGCGATCGTCACGGACGAGCACGGCCGGAAGAACCAGACCGCGACTTCGCTCTGGGCGATGGGCGCCGACCGCCCGAAGGATCGGAGGCTCGCGGGCGACGTGGCGAAGGTCGTGCTCGACAAGAACGAGTACGAGCCGGGCGCGCTCGCCGACGTGCTCGTCGTCTCTCCGTTCACGCCCGCCGAGGGCATCCTCACCGTCCGGCGTCAAGGCATCGTGCACGTCGAGCGCTTCACGATGAGCACGACCAGTCATGCGCTGAAGGTGAAGCTCGGCGAGCCGCTCGTGCCGAACGCCGAGATCCACGTGACACTGGTCGGGCAAGACGTGCGGACCGACGACGCCGGCAATCGCGACGAGCGCCTGCCGAAGCGGCCCGCGTTCGCGACCGGGTCGGTGGACGCGAAGGTGCTGCCCACCTCGCGCACGCTGTCCGTGTCGGCGAACGCGAAGCAGCCGGCGCTCGAGCCGGGCGGCTCGACGCAGATCGACGTCGAGGTGAAGGACGGCGGCGGACGTCCCGTCGGAGGCGCGGAGGTCGCGCTCGTCGTCGCCGACGAGGCCGTCCTCGCTTTGAGCGGCTACAAGACGCCGGATCCGATCGCCGCCTTCTACTCGCCGCGCGCGAGCGGTGTGCGCGACATCGGAATGCGCGATCACGTCGTGCTCGGTGCGCCGGACCTGCTCGGCATGACGCCGCTCGAGCCCTACGAGCAGCGTAACGGCCTCGACGGCATCCGGATGGGCGGCGCAGGACGCGCCCTCGAGAGGGCGCCCATGCTCGCGCCTGCGGCCCCTCCGGCGCCCTCCGCGATGAAGCAGATGCGAGCGATGGCGAAGCGCGCCGATGGTGAGGACCGCTTCGAAGCCGAGGAAGCGGTCGCGGGTGACGAGTCGAAGCCCCTCACGGTCCGGACCGACTTCTCGCCGCTCGCGCTCTTCGCCCCGGCGGTGAAGACCGACTTCCGCGGTCACGCCACGGTGCCGGTGAAGCTGCCGGACAATCTCACGCGCTACCGCGTGATGGCGGTCGCCGCGACGAAGGATCGTCACTTCGGCTCGAGCGAGTCGACCATCACGGCGCGTCTGCCCCTGATGGTGCGCCCGTCCGCGCCGCGCTTCCTCAACTTCGGGGACAAGTTCGAGCTGCCGGTGGTGATCCAGAACCAGACGGATCGGCCGCTCGAGGCGAGCGTCGTCGTGCGCGCGACGAACGCCACGATCGACGAGCCGTCCGGGAAGCGCGTGACGATCGCCGCCGGTGATCGCGCGGAGGTGCGCTTCTCCGCCGGCACCGTGAAGCCGGGCACGGCGCGCTTCCAGATCGGCGTCGCGTCGGGCGCGTTCTCGGACGCGAGCCAGATCGAGCTGCCGGTGTGGACCCCCGCGACGACGGAGGCGTTCGCGACCTACGGAGAGATCGACCAAGGCGCGATCGCGCAACCGGTGAAGATGCCGCCGGGCGTGTTCCCGCAGTTCGGCGGGCTCGAGATCACGACGTCGTCGACGCAGCTCCAGGCGCTCACGGACGCCGTGGTGTACCTCTACAACTATCCGTTCGACTGCAACGAGCAGATCGCGTCGCGCGTCATCAGCATCGCAGCGCTGCGAGACGTGCTCTCCGCATTCAAGTCGAAGGACCTCCCGTCGCCGGCCGCGATCGAGGCGTCGATGAAGGCCGACTTCGAGAAGCTGAAGCGCCGCCAGCACTACAGCGGCGGTTGGGGCTTCTGGCAGGAGCAGCCGTGGCCGTTCCTCACGATCCACGTGGCGCACGCCCTCGCTCGTGCGAAGGAGAAGGGCTACAAGCCCGACGAGCAGATGATTCAGCGGGCGCTCCGGTATCTGCGCTCGATCGAATCGCACATCCCGCCGTGGTACGGCGAGGAGGCGCGCCGCGCGATCATCGCGTACTCGATCTACGTCCGTAACCGCCTGAAGGACCCCGACCCGGCGAAGGCGAAGCGTCTCATCGCGGAGGCGGGCGGTGTCGACAAGCTCGCGATCGAAGCGGTGGGCTGGATCTGGCCGACGATCTCCGCAGACAAGGACAGCGCGACGGAGAACGAGGCGATCCGTCGTCACGTGGCGAATCGCGTGACGGAGACGGCGGGCGCGGCGCACTTCGTGAGCGGCTACAAGGACGCGAACTGGGTCCTTCTCCACTCCGACCGTCGCGCCGACGGCGTCCTGCTCGAGGCGATGATCGGCGACCAGAAGGAGTCGACCCTCATCCCGAAGCTCGTGAAGGGCCTCCTCGCGCATCGGAAGGCGGGCCGTTGGTACAACACGCAGGAGAACGCCTTCGTCCTCCTCGCGCTCGACCGCTACTTCAACACCTACGAGAAGGTCACCCCCGACTTCGTCGCGCGCGTCTGGCTCGGCGACAGGTTCGCCGGCGAGCACGCGTTCAAGGGACGGACGACCGAGTACAGCCACATCGGCATCCCGATGCAGTTCCTCGCGAACGAGAAGCAGAAGGAGCAGAGCATCATCCTCGGCAAGGACGGCCCTGGTCGCCTCTACTACCGCATCGGGATGCAGTACGCGCCGGCGAACCTGAAGCTCCCGCCCGCGGATCACGGCTTCGTCGTCACGCGCGTGTACGAAGGCGTGGACAAGCCCGACGACGTGAGGCGTGATCCCGATGGCACGTGGCGCGTGAAGGCAGGCGCGAAGGTGCGCGTGCGCGTGAGCATGGTCGCGCCGTCGCGTCGCTACCACGTGGCGCTCGTCGATCCCATCCCGGCGGGCCTCGAGCCGATGAACCCGGCGCTCGCGGTCACGGGAGAGATCCCGAAGGACCCGAAGGCGATCGACACGACGAAGAACCGGTACTGGTACTGGACACGAACCTGGTACGAGCACCAGAACATGCGCGACGATCGCGTCGAGGCGTTCGCGTCCCTGCTCTGGGACGGCGTCTGGGACTACACGTACGTCGCGCGCGCGACGACGCCCGGCACCTTCGTCGTGCCGCCGGCGAAGGCGGAGGAGATGTACAGCCCCGAGGTGTTCGGGCGGAGCGGCGGTGATCGGATGATCGTCGAGTGACGGCGAGCCGGCGACGGGCACGACGGGCGGACGAGCCGGCGTGCCAGAGGCCACGAGACGTCGCGACGCGATGACGAGTCGTCGTGAAGAGCCGACGAGTCGTCGCGACGAGACGACGAGTCGTCACGAGCGTGGGCGGAACGTCGGCGGGCGCGCCGACCTTCGGAGCGGCATCGAGCCACAGAAGAGCGCGCGTCGCTCGGGCTGCCACGAAACCATTGCGCGGGTCACGCTCCCGATGTGGGAGTGTTTCGGCCTGCGCGTCGCGAAAAAGTGCATGGACCTTCGCGACGGATCCGTCTCTAATCCGCCCTTACTGAGCCGAAGTGGAGGAGATCACGATCTCCCCCGCGGAGGCCTGGGCTTCGTCGCCGCAGTGGCGGTACCGCAGCTGGTGCCCCCTCCGGCCGTATCCACACACGAGGTTCAATCGATGCCTTCTCAACGCTTCATCGTTGTCGGTGCGTCGATGCTGCTCGGGCTGGTCGCTACGGCCGGCTGCGGGGGCATCACGGAGTATTCCGGTGGGCCGATCATGATCGCCGGCACGCCTCCGCCGCCTCCGCCGCCGCCTCAGAAGGAGGAGCCGAAGCCGCCGCCGCGTGTCGAGCTGCGCGACAACAAGATCGAGTTCAAGGAAAAGATCCAGTTCGAGGTCAACAAGGCCACGATCAAGGAAGAGAGCTACTCGCTCCTCCACGACATCGCGGAGGTCATCAAGGCGAACCCCCATGTGAAGAAGATCTCCATCGAGGGGCACGCCAGCGCCGATGGCGACGCCAAGTACAACAAGAAGCTGTCGGAAGAGCGCGCCAAGGCCGTGATGGATCACCTCATCAAGAAGGAGAACGTCGCGGCGGAGAGGCTCACGGCGAAGGGATGGGGCGAGGAGAAGCCGATCGCGGACAACTCGACGGAGGAAGGGCGTGAGGCCAACCGGCGCGTCGAGTTCCTCGTCGTCGAGGCCGAGGTCACGCAGAAGAAGGTCGAGATCGATCCGACGACGGGCAAGGAGAAGGTCGTCGAGGAGAAGAAGGACACGGTCAAGACGGACACGGGCACGCCGACCGGGGCGGAGCATCCTTCGGTGCCGGCCGCGAAGGCCGCGGCTCCGGCTGCGAAGGCCACCACGCCTGCTGCGAACACCCAGCCTGCGGAGAAGAAGTGATGAAGACGAACCTGACGCTTGCTTCGCTCGTCGTGCTCGGAGCGTTCGCGACCGGGTGCGCTTATCGCTCGCCCGAGATGTGGCGTGACGACACGAACAAGGTCCTCGAGGCCAGGCAGAACGACATCCGGGTCTGCTACGACAACCTCCTCAAGAGCTCGCCGAACGCGGGTGGCAAGGTCACCGTGAAGTTCGAAGTCGAGACCGAGGAAGGCAAGATCCAGAACGTCCAGGTCGACCCGGCCGGCACCACCGCCCCGCCGGAGCTCGGCGAGTGCGTGACGAAGAACATCGAGGGCCTCGTCATCAGCCCGCCCGACCGCCGCGTCGGCCAGGCGACGTACGTCTACGAGTTCTCCGCCCCGCCCCCGCCTCCGGCTCCGCCGACCACCTGAGAGCGGTACGTCTCGGCTGGCAGCGCTCGGTGCCTCGTCCGCACCGAGCGCTGTCTTGTCGTACCGACGTTAGGGCCAAGAGTCCGTACCGACGTGAGGGCCGTGGCCGTCGTGGCCGTTGGCCGTCGTACCGACGTTAGGAATAAAGGGCCAAGAGTCGGCATCTTGTGAACGCTGACCGACGTTGGCCGTCGCTGGGCGCGCACGGCACCGTGGCCGTACCTTGGTCGGGGCCGTGGCCGTCGTACCGACGTTAGGAATAAAGGGCCAAGAGTCGGCATCTTGTGAACGCTGACCGACGTTGGCCGTCGCTGGGCGCGCACGGCACCGTGGCCGCACCTTGGTCGGCGCAGCCGTCGATGAGAGGGGCGACGCACCGGCTCGACGCACTATGCCCGTGCGCGGGCTTGGAGTTGAGTGGTTGGACCGCGTGACGCGCGCCCCGTGCTGCGCGTCAGCGACGAGCGGATTTTGCGATGCTGTTGCTTCGGTGCGAGGCGTCGCTCACGTCCACGCGAGCGGGCGAGTGCTGATGCAGGGGTGCTGCTCGAAGGGGCGACAGCGGGCGCCGAGTGTACGGAGGCGATAGGTTCCTGGGGGGAAGATGACCTTGGCCCTGCCCTCGGTCACAAAGATCTTGAGCTTGCGCGCATACTCTTTACGAAAGCCCTTCAAGGCTGCGAGCTCGGCGGCCCGCCTCTCCGGGTCGGAGCAGGCGAGAGCTGGGCGTAGCTTGCGGTGAATTGCCTTCGTCGAGGGGCGAGCCGTTGGCGAGACCTCGATGAGTTTCTTCCGAGTGGGAAGCGGAATGCGCTTCCTGCGGCGAGCCTCGCGGTACTCGACCTCTTTCGCGGCGACGGCTGCACGGATGCGCGCTGCCCACTCGGCGCGCGTCTCGCGGTTGTCCTCGCGCATGTGCGGGGGCGGACGAACCGCGTGAAGGGTGACCGATTCCGGCATCACCTTGCTGGTCGGCTTGAAGTACCACTGCGGTCGCGCGTGCTCCGTGGTCTTGCCGTCGAGGTAATCGAGCGAGCTGAATCCCGGCCATTCCGAGGCGCGATCGACGAGGTGCGCCGCCACAGGATTCGCCAGGACGTAGACGATGGCGTCGAACACATCCTTCGCCGTGACGAGTCGGGTCACGCAGGTCTCCTCGGTCGACCACACGTTCTCGAAGCGCCCGTAGCGAGCGTTGATGCACTTCGCCAGCATCTTGTGCAGGTGCTCGAGAAAGGCGGGAAGCCTGCCGAGCGGGTCGTGTACGACCGCATGGTAGTGATTCGACATGACCACCCACGCGATGACCTCGACCTTGTGACGTCGTGATGCTTCGGCGAAGCAGTAAGCGAAGATCGCCTTCGTCCCCGCGTCCGGCTTCAACAAGAAGGTGCGCTGGACGGTACGTCGAGTGATCAGCAGAACGTCACCAGGCAGAATGCGGCGCGGAGCGGTCATGCCCGCTCCGTCGGCCGGCCGCGGAACATGTTGCGTGGATGCGACACACGACGGGCACTTGGTGCTCCGTTCGTTCCGACGTTAGGAATTTTCCTGGGCGACGTTAGGAATTTTCCTGGGCGTTCCCTTGCGGTTCTCCGACCGGCCGCCCCCGTTCCTCGTTCCGACGTTACGGTCTTCCGACGTTACGG
>CALFEQ010000063.1 GCA_937949945.1 uncultured Myxococcales bacterium | reverse complement strand
CGACCGTCACGCACGCGCTGCGCGTCGCGGGCGGCCGCCGAACAGGACGATGCCCACGAAGGCGACGATGATGATCGTCGCGGCGGCGGCGAGCGCGCGGATGCGTTCGTGACGCTCTTCGACGTTCGCCTCGAGGCGGTTCAGCTCCGCTCGCGCCTTCTCGTGGCCCGGGTCGAGCGCGAGCGCACGCTTGAACGGCTCGACGTCGGCGATGCCGCGCGCGAGCAGCTCCTTGCCTTCGAGGTACGCGATCTGCGCTTCGATCCGGCCGGCGTACGCCGTCTCGGGCCAGATCCGCAACGCCTTGCGGAACAACGCGAGCGCGCGCGGCGGGTCGCTCTCGACGAGGCTCTCCGCGAGCGCCATGTACGCCGGAAGCATCTCGCCGCGACGCTCGATCGTCGGCTGGCGCGCGAGGACCTTGTCGAACGCGGCGACGGCCTCCTCGTGCTTGCCTTCCTTGTGCTTCGCCAGGCCTTCGTCGAGCAGGCCGTAGACCTCCTGGAGGCGGAGGCGGTCGTATGCGGCGAAGAGCTCCTTCGCGAGCTGCGGGGCCCTCCACTCGTCCGGCGCGCTCTTGCCGGTGACGTTCGAGTACGCCTCGCGAAGCTTCCAGATGGCGTCCTGGCCGAACTGGAGGACCGCCTCGCGCGCCGCGCCGCGTACCTGGATGCGATCGGAGTTCACGAACGAGAGGATGACGGGGAGCGCATCCATGTCGTGCACGTTCGCGAACGCCTTGAGGACGTCGGCGAGGACCTGGTTGTCCTTCGTCTGCACCGCGTCGCCCGGGACGCGCTTGCCCATCCCCTCGAGCTGCGACGCGGCCCATCGGCGGAGCTCCGACGACGGCTCCTTGCGCGTCTCGATCAGCGCGGCGACGGCCTTGTCGCCGAGCGCTTGGACGTGACGTGCGACCTCGCCTCGGAACACCCCGCCGTGATCGATCGCGACCTTCACGAGCTGCTTCACCGCCGGCGTCGTGCCCGCGCGCGCGAGCGCGTCGAGGAGCAACGCCGTCGTCACCGCGGTCCGGTACCCGTCGTCGCCGCGCATCGCCTCGGGCTCGCCCATCGAGACGAGCGCATCGAGGAGAACGACGTCCGACTTCTTGCCGACGGCGTCACGCGCCGCCTTGATCGCGGCTCCGATCGAAGGGCTCGTCGACTTCCGCAGCTCCGCGAGCTTCCTCTCGATGGCCGGGACCGCGGAGGGGCCCAGTGCCGCGACCGACGCAGCCGCCTCCTTCCGCGCCGCGAGGTCGGGGGAGGCGAGCGGCCCGAGGAGGCGATCGAGCTCCGCGTCGGACACGCCTTCGTCACGGACGGTCCGAGCGGTCGCGGCTCCGGGCCGATCGTCGGCGGCGAGGGCGTGGGGCGTCCACGTCGCGAGGCACGCCGCCGCGAGCATGGAAAAGGCGGCGGCCCGGAGGCTCGGCCGCAGCCAGGGCGACCGTCCGAGGGTCCGACAGCGTGTGTTCGGGCTCATGGGCACCTCCAGGGAAACGCGCCGCGTGACGATGGGCATTCCCGGCTCGGAAGCGCCGGGCGAGCCCTCAATCGATGATGGAGAACTCGGGGAACTCCCCCGTGTAGCCGCGCCACCGGATGTCGACGGCGTCGACGCGCGCCGCGGAGGGACCGTGGTTGGCCCAGCTCGCGAGCTCCTTGATGGCGTCCTCTTCGCCCTCGGCCACGACCTCGACGCTGCCGTCGGGCCGGTTCCGCACCCAACCCGTGATGCCGAGCCGCCGGGCTTCGCGCTGCGTGGCTGCACGAAAGTAGACGCCCTGAACCCGTCCACGGACGATGAGGTGAATGCGCTTCTGAGCCATGGCGAAAGCCTGAAGTTCGGGAGCCACGCCGTGAGATACTCGATCTCGGGCTGCTCCTTCTTTTCCATCGTCTAGCGAAGGACGCGACCAGGGGCAATCTTGTAGCATTCCGGCTGTCCGCCCCCCGATCGTGGGCACGTTCGTTCACGCGGCTCTGGTCGGTCAGGCCGCCTCGATCCCTCCCTCCGACCCATGGCGAACCCCGAGGATCTTGGCCGCTATCGCTTGAAGCGTCTCCTCGGCCGGGGAGCCATGGGACAGGTCTGGGAGGCGCACGATCTCGAGCACGAAGGGAACAAGGTCGCGGTGAAGATCCTGCACGCGGCCGACGACGAGCTCGCGCTCGCCCGGAGCACCTTCGCTCGAGAGGCGCGCCTCGCCTCGCTCCTCAGGCACCCGCACGTCGCCGCGGTCCACGATGCCGGAGAGGCGGCCGGGACGAGCTTCATGGTCATGGAAATGGTGGAGGGCCGCTCGCTCCGATCGATGATCGGCGATCCCTCGACCACGCTCGCGGACAAGCTGCGGTGGATCCGCCAGATCGCCGAAGGCCTCACGGCCATGCACCGCGTCGGGCTCGTGCACCGGGATCTGAAGCCGGAGAACGTCATCGTCCGCCCCGATCGCACCGCCTGCATCGTCGACCTCGGGATGGCGAAGTGGACGAAGTTCGATCTCGGCGGCGAGCGCGATCCGGAGGACGAGCTCGAGGCGGAGCTCGCGCTGCCGTCGCCGCCCTCCGTCTACGTCCCGCCGGAGACGATCACCATGGAGCTCTACGACGAGCTCGGTGACCAGTACGCCTTCGGCGTGATCGCGTACGAGCTCATCACGGGCTCGGCCCCGAAGGACGACGCGCCCCCGCTCACGGAGCGAGACGACGTCCCGAAGGCCGTGGCCGCCGCCATCGACCGCGCCCGCTCCGCCGAGCGCGGCGATCGCTGGGATGCCATGGAGCTGCTCCTCGACGAGCTGCCCAACGAGACGACCTCGGCCGCCCCGGCGACGGCGGAGGCGCCTGCCGGGGGCACGACCTCGACCCGGCCGCAGGCGAGCGCCTCCCCGGCGGAGCGGCCGCGCTTGTCGCCGGTCGTCGTCGGCGCCGTCGTGCTCGTGATCGCCGCCGTCGCGGCCTTCGTCGCGCTCCGGTAGCTGCGTCCGGTGGCTCGGAGGGAGGGGCGTCGCCCGCACCTGCCGGGGGCCTCTCCGAGCTCCTCCGTGTCGCTTCGCTCCCTTGGAAAATCGACTATGGTGCCGCCCGTGGCACCGCTGCCCTTCACGACTCGTCTGTTCTTCGCGTGGGTTTGCTTCTTCCGCGTGCTCTTCAACGGCCTGTTCGCCGCCAAGGTGTACGCGCTCGACTCCGGCGAGGCGCCGCAGCTCGGGCCGAAGCCGGAGCCGACCCCTCCCGAGAAGAAGGAGCCGACACCCGAGAAGGAGGAGGCCAAGCCGCGTCCCGCTCCCGTCGAGAAGCCGCCGCCGTCGACGGACGCTGCCCTCCAGCTGCTCGCGCTCTTGCAGCGCGAAGGGCGCTTCATCGACTTCATCGAGGAAGACGTCTCGGGCTTCAGCGACGCCGACATCGGCGCGGCCGCGCGCATCGTGCACAGCGGCTGCCGCAAGGCGCTGCGCGAGCACGTGAAGCTCGAGCCCGTGCGTAGCGAAGAGGAGGGCACGAAGGTGACGCTCGACGGAAACGCCCAGGAGGTGAAGCTCACGGGCAACGTCCAGGGCAAGGGCCCGTACACGGGCACGCTGCGTCACCGCGGATGGCGCGCCGTGGAGATCAAGCTTCCGGTGGCGGTCGAGGGACACGACGTGAAGATCGTCGCCCAGGCGGAGGTGGAGCTGTGAGCAAGGACGGAGCGAAGTCCGGCGCGAAGTACGTCGTCGGGATCGATCTCGGCACCACGCACACGGCGCTCGCGTACGCGCCGATCCCGGCCGACGAGACCGAGACGCCCCAGCCGCCCGTGATGCTCGCGATCCCGCAGCTCGTCGCGCAGGGCACGATCGAGGCGCGCGAGCTGCTTCCGTCGTTCTTCTACTTCGCGCACGAGAGCGACGGCCCGCAGGCGCTCCCGTGGGATCCGAAGCGCACCTACGCCGTCGGCGAGCACGCACGCGCGCGCGGCATCGACGCGCCGGGGCGCGTCATCGCGAGCGCGAAGAGCTGGCTGTGCCATCCGTCCGTCGATCGCCGATCGGGCATCCTCCCGCCCGGCGCGCCCGAAGACATCGAGCGCATCAGCCCCGTCGAGGCGTCGTGGCGTTACCTCGAGCATCTCGTCGAGGCATGGGACCACGTCGTCGCGAAGGGCGACGAGTCGCTCGCGCTCACCAAGCAGAGCATCGTCTTGACCGTCCCGGCCTCCTTCGACGCCGCCGCGCGCGAGCTCACGACGGAGGCCGCGTATGCCGCCGGCTTCGAGGACCTCACGCTCCTCGAAGAGCCGCAGGCGGCGTTCTACGCGTGGCTCTCCGACAGGGGCGACGCTTGGCGCAAGGAGGTAAAGGCGGGTGACGTCGTGCTGGTCGTCGACGTGGGCGGCGGCACGACGGACTTCTCCGTGATCGCCGCCGTCGACAAGGACGGCGAGCTCGCGCTCGAGCGCGTCGCCGTCGGCGATCACATCCTGCTCGGCGGCGACAACATGGACATGCTGCTCGCCCACATGGTCGAGCAGAAGATGATCGCCGAGGCGGAGGCCGCGGGGCGAACGCTCGAGCTCGATCGCTGGCAGAGGATCAGCCTCCAGCACGCCGCACGCGGCGCGAAGGAGAAGCTCCTCGGCGATCCCAAGGCGAAGACCGCGCAGATCGCCATCGCCGGCAAGGGATCGAAGCTCGTCGGCGGCACGCTCCGCACCGAGCTCACGCGCGAGGAGGTGCAGCAGGCGATCGTCGACGGCTTCTTCCCCATCGTCAAATCGTCGGATCGCCCCGCCGTCCGCGCGCGCGCCGCGCTCACGCAGCTCGGCCTGCCGTACGCGCAGGACGCCGCGATCACGAAGCACCTCGCCGCGCTGCTCGGGCGCCACGCCGACGCGCTCCCTTCGAAGTCGAAGAAGGCCACGCTGCTCCACCCGACGCGCGTGCTCTTCAACGGCGGCGTGATGAAGAGCCCGCTGCTCCGCGAGCGCGTCTCGCAGTGCCTCGACGCCTGGCTCTCCGAGGACGGCGCCGAGCCCGCGCGCGTGCTCGAGGGCGCCGACCTCGACCTCGCCGTCGCACGCGGCGCCGCCGCTTACGGCCTCGCGCGCCGTGGCCGTGGCGTGCGTATCCGCGGCGGCACCGCCCGCGCGTACTACGTCGGCATCGAGGGCGCCGTCCCCGCCGTCCCCGGCGTCGAGCCGCCGATCACCGCGCTCTGCGTCGCGCCCTTCGGCATGGAGGAGGGCACGAGCGCGGACGTCCCCGGCGGAGAGCTCGGCGTCGTCGTCGGCGAGAAGGTCAACTTCCGCTTCTTCGGCTCGAGCGTCCGCCGCAAGGATCCGGTGGGCGCGATGATCGAGCGCTGGAAGCCCGGCGAGATCGAGGAGCTCACGCCCATCGAGGTCGATCTCCCGGCGGAAGGGCGCGCGAAGGGCGACGTCGTCCCCGTCACGCTCCGCTCGACCGTCACGGAGGTCGGCACGCTCTTGCTCGAGGCGGTCCCGCTCCAGCCGCGGAAGAAGGACGAGAAGTGGAAGGTGGAGCTGAGCGTGCGGAGCACGGAGTAGAGAGGCTCCAGGCTCCGGGCTCCAGGTTCCAGGGAGTGCGACGAGAAAGGTCATGCTCTTCGACTCGGAAGCCACGTCCACTCGACGAGCTCGAAGCTCGCTGTTCTTGCGCCCCGATCCGTCCCTCACGAGCGCTCGTCCCCGAACTGGATCCCAACGAGGCGGGAGCCTTCTGGTCTCCGACCCCTTCCGCCTTCCGCCTTCCGCCTTCCGCCTTCCGTCTGGAGCCTCCCGCCTTCCGCCTTCCGCCTGATGAAGTACGTCGTCGGCATCGACCTCGGCACGACCAACACGGTCGTCGCGTACGCGCCGATCGACGTCCGCCGGACGAGGACCGCGCCGGAGCCCGTCGTCTTCGAGGTCCCTCAGCTCGTCACCGTCCGCGAGATCGAGCCTCGCGCGCTCTTGCCGTCGTGCCTGTACGCGCCTCTACCCGGCGAGGTCGCGGGCGATCCGACGTGGGTCACGGGTGAGGTCGCTCGGCGGCGCGGGGCGGAGGTCTCGGGGCGCTTCGTGGCGTCGGCGAAGAGCTGGCTGTCGCACGCGGCGGTCGATCGGACGGCGCCCATCCTCCCGTGGGGCGTCGAGGCGGAAGGAGGGGAGGCGCCGCCGAAGATCTCTCCCGTCGAGGCGAGCACGCTCCTGCTCCAGCACGTCGTCCGCGAGTGGGACCGCGCGCATCCCGACGCGCCGCTCGCAAAGCAGGACGTCGTGCTCACGCTGCCGGCTTCGTTCGACGACGTCGCGCGCGAGCTCACGGTGCGCGCCGCCGAGGGCGCGGGCCTCTCGCCGACGTTGCTCGAGGAGCCCACGGCGGCGTTCTACGACGCGATGCGCGACGTCGACGCGATCCGCGAGCACGTCGTCCCGCGCTCGCCGGAGGAGGAGCGCACGGTCCTCGTCGTCGACGTGGGCGGCGGCACCACGGACCTGTCGCTGATGGCGATCGCGTACGCGCCGAAGGACAAGGGCGGCTTCACCGTGCGACGCGTGGCCGTCGGCCGTCACATCCTGCTCGGCGGCGACAACATGGACCTCGCGCTCGCGCACCTCGCCGAGTCCCGCATCGTGGCCGGCATGGGCCCCGGCGCGAGGCTCGAGCCGAGCGAGCTCGCGCAGCTCGTGCTCTCGTGCCGCGAGGCGAAGGAGCGCATCCTGAGCTCGCGCGGCTCGAAGGTGACGGAGGCACGCGTCACCGTGCTCGGCCGCGGGAGCAAGCTCGTCGGCGGCGCGCGGAGCACCGTCCTCGAGCGCGAGGAGGTCGAGCGCGTCGTGCTCCAGGGCTTCTTCCCCGCGGACGTCGACCTCGATGCGCCGCGGCCGCGCGGCGGCATCGTCGCGTTCGGGCTGCCGTACGAGCGCGATCCGGCGGTGACCCGGCACATCCGCCAGTTCCTCGCGCGTCACGCGAGCGAGCTGCCGAACGGCGCGCCCGACGTCGTGCTCCTCAACGGCGGCGTCTTCAACGCGGCGCCGATCGTGCGCGCGCTCAAGGCCGCGCTCAAGGCGTGGTCCGGTCGCGCGCCTGCGATGCTCCCCGTGTCGGATCCGGATCTCGCGGTCGCGTGCGGCGCCGTCCGGTACGGCTTCGCGCGCAAGGGCCTCGGCGTCCGTGTCGAGAGCGGAGCCTCGCGCGGCTACTACGTGCGCGTCAGCGACGGTCACAAGGAGAACCGCGCGGTGTGCATCCTCCCGCGCGGTGCGAAGGAAGGTGTCCGCTACGAGGCGGAGGAGCGCACGTTCGATCTCATCGTGGGCCGGAGCGTCCGCTTCGATCTCTACGCCTCCGACGTCGCCCGCGACGAGCTCGGCGCGATCGTCACCATCGACGCGGTCGAGCGGCCGGGCGGCGACGCCGACGAGGGCTCCGACGTCGAGCACGTGTTCGAGCGCCTGCCCCCGGTCGTCGCGCACCTGCCGGCGTCGAGCAAGGAGCAGAGCGTGCGCGTCCGCCTCGGCGGCGAGCTGCTCACGACCGGACAGCTCGAGCTCGCCGCGACGGAGATCGCTCCGCCACACCGCCGCTTCCGGCTGGAGTTCCAGCTCCGCGAGGGCGTGCGCGGGGCGAGCATCGCGCCGGCGCCGCCTTCGCTCGCGCCGCCGTCGACGCGGGCTCGTGCGCCGGTCGCTCCGTCGCGGCTCGGCGAGGCCGACAAGATCCTCGACAAGGTCTTCGGCAAGAAGGCCGAGGCGACGCCGCGCGAGGTGAAGGACGTCCTGCGCGATCTCGAGAAGACGCTCGGCGATCGTCTGACGTGGACGATGGAGACCTGCCGTCACATCGCCGACAAGCTCTTGTCGAACACGGGCGCACGGCGGCGCAGCCCGCACCACGAGCGCGCGTTCTGGCTGCTCCTCGGGTTCTGCATGCGTCCGGGCTTCGGCGATCCGGGAGACCCCGCGCGCATCCAGCGCGCGTGGCCGCTCTTCGAGGGACGCCTCGGGTTCCCGAACGAGCCGCAAGGGTGGCCGCAGTTCTTCATCGCGTGGCGGCGCATGGCCGGCGGCCTCACCGAGGCGATGCAGGAGTCCATCCGCGACGCCGTCGATCCGATCATCGCGCCGAAGGAGGCGGGGCTGAAGCAGCCGAAGCGCGTCCCGGAAGACGGCGGCGAAGCGCTCGTGATGCTCGCGGCGCTCGAGCGCGTCGCCGTCGCGCGCCGCGTGCAGCTCGGCGAGTGGATTCTGGAGAAGACGTGGACGAACGACGACGCCCGGCTCTGGACGGCGATCGGTCGCGTGGGCGCACGCGTGCCGGTCTACGCGAGCGTGCACCACGTCGTGCCTCCGAAGAACGCGGAGGCCTGGCTCGAGCGTCTGCTCCGTCTCGACTTCCGCGCCGTCGCGACGGCGCCGCACGCGGCCGTGCAGCTCGCGCGGGTCACGGGCGATCGTGCGCGCGACGTCGACGAGCGGCTGCGCAAGGAGGTCGAGAAGCGCCTCGTCGCGATCAACGCGAAGGACACGTGGATCCAGGCGGTTCGGGAGCTCGCGGAGTTCGGTGAGGAGGAGCGCGTGGCGATCCTCGGCGAGGGCCTGCCGATCGGTCTCAAGCTGGCCGGCTGAGGCCGCGCGCGACGAGCGAGTGCGGTACGATCTCCGGCGATGGCCGGAGACCGGACCGAGCGCCGCGGCGTCACGACGGTCACGCTCGACGCTCCCATGCCGGTCGCCGGGGCGCCGCCGGTACACGTCCGCGCGCCCGGCCTCGCGCTCGATCCCGAACGCTACGTCGTCGGCGAGCTCCTCGGCGAGGGCGGGATGGGAGAGGTGCGTCGCTGTCGCGATCACGCCGCGGGTCGCGACGTCGCGCTGAAGGTCATCCGTCCCGAGGTCCACGTCGACGACGTCGAGGAGCGCTTCCTCCGCGAGGCGCGCGTGCAGGCTCGCCTCGCGCACCCTGCCGTCGTCCCGGTCTACGACGTCGGCCACGACGTCCACGGCGGTGCGTACTTCACGATGAAGCGCATCGAGGGCACGACGCTCGACGAGGTGCTCTCGCGCCTGCGCGACGGCGACGAGGACGCCGCTCGGGAGTACGGCCGGCATCGACTGCTGACGGCCTTCGCGCGCGTCTGTCTCGCCGTCGACTACGCCCACTCGCGCGGCGTTCTCCACCGCGATCTGAAGCCCGCCAACATCATGCTCGGCGCGTTCGGCGAGGTGTACGTCCTCGACTGGGGGCTCGCGAAGATCGTGGGCGACGAGCCGGAGCGACGCGAGGCCTTCGACCTCGACGATCTCGAGCCCACCCAACCACGCGGCCGCACGGAGCGCGGGGTCGCGATGGGCACGCCCGCGTACATGGCTCCGGAGCAGGCCGCAGCGCGGGAGATCGACGCCCGAGCCGACGTCTTCTCCCTCGGGGCGATCCTGTTCGAGATCCTCTCGTACGAGCAGCTCCTCGGCGAGGAGGAGATGCGTGCCGTGCGCGAGCGGCGTGCCGTCTTCATCGACGCACGTCCGTCGATCCGCGCGCCTTCGCTCGGGATCCCGATCGAGCTCGACGCCATCTGCATGCGCGCGACGGCGCCCGACCCGGCGGATCGATATCCCTCCGCCCGCGCGCTCCACGAAGCGATCGAGGCGTTCCTCTCCGCCGACGAAGAAGAGAACCGCCGCTTGCGCCTCGCCGCAACGCACGTCGAACGCGCGCGCGAGCTCGGCACCGCCGACGCCGCACGTCCCGCCGCGCTCGAGGAGCTCGGGGCTGCCCTCGCGCTCGCTCCCGAGGACGTGGAGGCGCGCCGTCATCTCGTCGAGCTCCTCGAGCACCCGCCGAAGGAGATCCCGCAGGAGGTTAAGGAGCGCCGACTCCAGAGCGAGGTCGCTCGCCGCCGACGCATGCAGCGCGTGGTGGCGACCATCTTCCTCCTGTGCTGGGCCGCCGGCTATCCGCTCCTCGTCCTCGCCGGCGGTCTCCGTCATCACGTCGGCGCCTTCGTCGCGCCGGCGGTCTGGGTCGCGGCAGCCCTCGTCATCATGCTGCTCCATCCGCGTCGCGCGCAGGAAGCACGCGTGAACTGGAGCGCGCTGTTGTGCGCGATCGCGCTCGCGACGACGTCGCTCGTCTGGGGCCCGTTGTTCATCGTGCCCGGGTTGGCCGTCGCCATCGTCTTCGGTCACCTGCTCGTCGCTCCGAAGCACCACCGACTGCAGATCGTCGTCACGAGCTGTCTCGCGCTCGTCGTGCCCGCGTACCTCGCGTACGCGGGGATCCTCGACGTATACCGGCCCGTCGGTGATCACGGGTTCGTCATCGACGGGGCGATCGAGAGCTCGCGCGACGTCCTCTTCTTCGGGCTCACGCTCTGCCACTTCGCGCAGCTCGCGTTCGGCGCGACCTTCGCGGCGCGCTACCGCGACATCCTCGAGACGCGCGTGCTCGAGAATGCTCTCTTCTCGTGGCAACTGGCGAACCTCGTGCCGCGCGCGGACGGGCCGCGCCCGCGGGCCTCGATGATCGCGCCCGAGGAAGATCTGCTCGAGACCGCACCGCGGCGGTCCGCGCTCCCGAGCGTCCACCTTGACGTCCACGAGCTCGACGTTCGGTACGTGCGCATGGAGCGCCTCGCGACGACGAGCACGACGGAGGTCTGGCGCTGTCGCGACCGCCGGCTCGGGCGCGAGGTCGAGATGCACGTCGCCCGCGCGCCCGCCGACGACGCGGCGGTGCGGGCGCAGGCGAAGCTCCGTGGTCGGCTCGAGCACCCTGCGATCGCGCCGCTCTACGACGTCGGCGTGACGGAGAAGGGGAGGGCGTTCTTCACGACGAAGTTCGTGGACGGCGTGGCGCTCTCCGACGCTCTCACCACGTTCGTGCTCCCGTCGGCGTCGCGGGACCGCACGCGCCGCCGCCTCCTCGAGGCGTTGGGGCAAGTCTGCCTCGCGGTCGCGTACGCACACGAGCGCGGCGTCACGCACGGCGCCATCTCCACTTCGTCCATCGTCCTCGGGAGCTTCGGTGAGGTGTACCTCCAGGGATGGACCGAGGGCGACGCCGCATCCGACGCTCGCCAGCTCGCGCGCGTCTTGCGCGCCGTGCTCGACGCGTCCGAGACGAGCGATCCGGAGCTCCTCTCCATGTGCGTTCGAGCGGAGACGCCCGGCGCTCCACCTCCGGACCCGCGCGCGATCCACCGTGCGATCGAGTCGTTCCTCTCCGGTGATCGCGACGCAGAGGTCCGCCGCCAGCTCGCGCGTGCGCACCTCGAGCGAGCGCAGAACGCCGCGCAGCAGGCGTTCAACCTGCCGTCGTTCGAGGAGCAAGCCGCGGCGAGGGTCGAGGCGCTGCGCGAGATCGGCCTCTCCGTCCGGCTCGACCCGGAGGAGCCGGAGGCGATCCGTCTCCTCTTCACGCTGCTCACGGAGCCGCCGCGGCGCCCGCCGCCTGCCGTCGTCGAGGAGGTCGAACGCCTGCACCAGGAACGGTCGAGGAGCCCGATCCTCGCGGCGCTCCTCTTCGGCGCGCTCTGCCTTCTGCTCTATCCGGTCGTCGTGTTCATGCTCGGTGTGAGACAGGTCGGCCCCGTGCTCCTCGTGTGGGCGGCGTGGACGGTGGCGGAGGTGACGCTCCTCTTCTCCGTGACGAGGCAAACTCCTCCGTCCGTGCCGTGGTCGATGTTCGCGACGATGTTCGCGTGTCTCGTCACGGCGCTGCTGTCGGGGCCCTTCTTCGTCATCCCGGTCGTCGCCACGCTCGCGACGATGGGCTTCGTCCTCGTCGTCCCGAAGAGCTGGCGCGCGCCGACGATGTTCCTCGGCGCGCTCGTCGTCGTGCTTCCGGCGGCGCTGGAATGGGCGGGCGTCGTCTCCACCATCGACATGGTCGACGACGTCCTCGTCGACGCCGGACCTCTGGCGCCTGCGTCCGGAGGGATGGTGTACCTCGTGCTCACGATCGTGCATCTGCTCGCCGTGCTCTTCGCCGCCGAGTACTCCGCACGCTTCCGCGATCGTCTCGACGCCGTCGAGACGGCGTTCCTCGTCCGCACGTGGCAGCTCGCCAAGCTCCTGCCGCAGACGAAGCTCCGACCGAGGCGCTCCGAAGGAGGCTGACGCCCGAGCTCAGCGGAAGGGGCCCTCGCTCATCGACGCCGTCCGCGTGATGCGGCCCTCCTCGATGAACACGACGCGCTCGCCGAGGAGCTCGGCCTCCTCCGGCTGATGCGTCACGAGGATCGTGGGGATCGGATCGTCCGCGAGCCGTTCGGACACCTCGCGCAAGAGCTCCTTCTTCACGCCGACGTCGAGCGCGCTGAACGGCTCGTCGAGCAGCATCACGCGCGGTCTCATGGCGAACGCGCGGGCGAGCGCGACGCGCTGGGCCTCTCCGCCCGAGAAGGTGCGCGGACGCCGGTCGGAGAGATGAGCGACGCGCATCTTCGTCAGCATCTCGACCGCGATGCGCCGCCGCTCGGGCGGAGGGACGTCCCGCGGGATGCCGTAAGCGACGTTCTCCGCGGCGGTCATGTGCGGGAAGAGCGCGAGCGACTGGAAGACGTACGCGACCCGCCGCCGGTGGATCGCGAGCAGCTCGCCGGTGTCCGAGTCGAACCAGACGTCGTCTCCGAGCGCGATGCGCCCGCGCTGCGGGCGCACGATGCCCGCGATGCACGCGAGCGTGCGGCTCTTGCCGGCGCCCGAAGGGCCGAAGAGGACCGTGACTCCGGGCGGCACCTCGAAGGCGACGTCGAGATCGAGCCCGCGCTCCTGCCCGCGCTGGCGCGCGTGGAGAGAGACGCGTACGGAGAGCGTCGCGGCGCTCACGGCGAGCGCTCGCGCGCCGTCAGCTTCCCCACGACGTAGAGGAGCACGACGACGAGGCCGGTGAGGACGGCGATCATGAGCCGAGCGTCGTCCTCTCGGTGTGCCTGGATGGCGTCGTAGATCGCCAGAGCGGCGGTCTGCGTCTCGCCGGGGATGTTGCCGGCGACCATCAGCGTCACGCCGAAGTCGCCCAACGACCGAGCGAACGCGAGCATGAGCGCCGCCGCGATCCCTCGATAGGCGAGGGGGAGCTGGATCGTGAAGAAGGCTCGGAGCGGCGGCGCCCCGAGCGTGCGAGCCGCGAGCACGAGCGTGGGGTCCGTCTCCTCGAGCGCCGTCCGCACGCTCTTCACGACGAGCGGCATCGCGCCGATCACGGCCGCGACGACGGCCCCGACCTTCGTGAAGACGATCGAGGTCCCCGTCAACCACTCGAAGGCCTGCCCGAGGACGCTCCGCCGTCCGAGCGCGACGAGGACGTAGTACCCGAGCACGGTCGGGGGCATCACGATCGGCGCCGTGAAGAGGACGTCCACGAGATCGCGACCGGGAAAGCGGAGGTTGGCGAGGACGGCGGCGACCGTGATCCCGATGACCGCGGCGAGGACCGTCGCCGTCGCGGCGATCTCGAACGAGAGGAGGAGGGGGCCGAGCTCCATGCTCGAGGTCAGGCTCTCGTACCGAGAGTGGGGGCATCTTACTCCAAAGGCCTCGGGCCTCATGAAGGTTGATGGGGGCGACGAGCAGCCCGTGTGATCCATCGAGGCTCCGGCCCCCACGTTGGCGAGGGGAAGTTGCATCGGGTGGATCGAGGCCGATCAGGGGGAGGCTGAAAAAGTTCGACCACACCGAACGATCGGCCTTTCGGTGAACAATCACGGAACCAGATCACACCCTCATCGAATTTTCGGGGTCGGCACGCCGGCTGCTTTGTGTTGCGCCGGAGGCAGCATGAGCAGATCGTTCCGAACCCTGTTGCCGGTGGCGCCGATCGCGGCGGCCATGATCTTCGCGATGACGTCGAGCCCTCGGCGGGCGATCGCCGAGCCGGCCACGCAGGACGCCGCAGAGAAGGCCGAACGGTGCGCGACGCGCCTCTTCACCGTCATGGTCGGTGAGAGCGCGACGGAGGAGGCTCTCGCTTCGCCCACCCCGCAGGGGTACTTCGACACGCTCGTGAAGGATCCGCGGTTCGTGGAGCGCTTCTCGCGCTTCATCAACTCGCAGTTCAACCCCGAGCCGGGCAACACGCCGGCCGAGGACGCCGCCTACTACCTCACGAAGCACGTGCTCGAGAACGACAAGCCGTGGACGGAGATGTTCCTCGGCAAGTACAACGTCGTGCCGAGCAACCCGCAGCAGCCGAACTCCGCGGCGACGGTCCAGGAGGATCCGAACGGGCTCGGCTACTTCCGCAGCCGTGCGTGGATGGTTCGCTACGCGGGCAACGAGGAGGCCGGCATTCGGATCGTCGCGGCCTACCGCATCATGCAGAACACGATCGGGCTCACGCTCTCCGCCACGACGAACGCGCCGGAGGTCGATCTCAGCGCGAACGGCCGCAAGGCCGCGCAGTGCGCCGGCTGCCACTTCACGCCCTGGTTCGCGCTCGATCACGTCGCGGAGGTCCTCGGTAGGGTCCAGGGCATGGGCGAGGACGCGCGGTTCACGCCGCCGTCCGGCGAGCCCAAGCAGATCCTCGGAGGGATCGCGATCCGCAACGACCAGGAGCTCGTCGAGGCTCTCGTGGGCAACGAGGCGTTCGACGTCAACGCGTGCCGCCTCGCGTTCAAGTTCCTCTACGGGCGACCCGAGAACACCTGCGAAGGCCCCGTGTTCGACCGCTGCGTCGACGCGTTCAAGAAGGACAAGAAGATCACGTCGGCGCTCGCGGCGGTCGCGAAGGACCCGACGTTCTGCGAGTGAGGGAGCCGGACATGATGAAAGCACTCTTCGCTAGCACGATCGTCTCGCTCTTCATGGTCGCCTGCGTGATGGAGGACACGAACTCGCTCACCGGCAGCCGCTCGCGCGGCGGCGGAGACGGGGACGACCCCGGCGGCGAGGTCGGCGACGGCATCGACGACGACGGAACGACGCCGGGAGCCGATCCGACCCAGCCCGGCACGTGTGAGCTCGGCAAGCCGCATCCGGGCTTCGCGAACTTCGACTTCGTGTCGGATCGGAAGGCCGGCGCGATCGGAGAGAACCGGCGCCGCGTGAAGCCGTTCTCCGCGCTCCGGACGGAGTTCCGGCGTGCGCTCGGTACGGTCCCGGCCTCGTTCGATCAGAGCGCCGCCGCGTTCGGCGAGACACCCGCGCGCTGGTACTCCGAGCCGACGGCGGGCGCGGTCAGCCTCAACACGACCTACAACCTCGCGTTCACCGCCTGCTACGACACGATGACCGGCCCCGAGTTCGAGCAGGCGCCGACGGCGGAGACGGCGCAGGCGGAGTGCGCGAAGATGCAGCGCAAGTTCTGGCAGCGCACCGCGACCCCGGACGAGGTCAAGGCGTGCGCCGACTTTGCGCTCAGCCTCACGGAGGAGACCGTCGCGCGCCGTCGATGGGCGCACGCGTGCGCTTCGATCATGACGTCGGCTGGATTCACCACCTACTGAGGCGAGGAGCAGGAACATGAAGGGCGTATCGCGTCGTGGATTCCTCAAGGCAGTGGGCGCCGGCGCCGGCGCGGCCATTGGCACTCGCCTCGCGGGCAAGTCGTTCATCGGCGAAGCTCGCGCCGCGACCCCCGAGCCGACGTCGGTGGTGGTCATCTTCCTGAACGGCGGGATCAACGCGATCTTCACCGGCGCCGATGCCTTCACGAACACCGCGTTCGGCGTCACGGCGAACAACGTGACGAACATGGGCGGCGTCGTGATCGACAACTCCCTCGCCCAGGCGATCCCGCAGGGCATTCGCAACCGGGTGGCCTCGATCGGCATCCGCCACGGGATCAGCGATCACGGCAACGCGCAGCGCAGCCTGTTCATGAGCGGCAACCAGAGCGCGCCGCTCGTGCTCGCCAACGCCATCGGCGGCAGCGGCGCCATCAAGGCGGCGGTCGTCGGCGGCAACAGCCTCCCGAACGGCGTCCGCCCGGCGCCGGTGAACGGCGTCTCGCTGCAGCCGATCACGGACATGCGCGCCACCATCGAGGCGGTCGCGGGCGCGGAGAACGCGCCGAACCGCGCCGATCGCGAGGGCTCGGCGAAAGGCATCGTGGCCGCGCAGGAGATGTCGAAGAACGTCGTCGCGAAGCACGGTAGCTCGCTCGCGTCGATCAACGAGGGCCTGGCTGCCGCGATCGAGACGCTCAAGAAGCCGGTCCAGCCGTTCAACGTGCAGGACTTCAACCAGGCCTACGGGCTCAACGGCACCGCCGTGAACAACTTCGCCGCTCGCATGGCCGCCGCCGAGCTCATGGTCCGGTCGGGCACGAACTTCGTCTTCGTGCAGGACGGCGGTTGGGACACGCACGGCGACCGCAACGGCAACACCGTCCGCAACATGGTCAACCAGCGGATCCGCCCGCCGCTCAACACGTTCCTGACGCGCATGGTCCAGAACGCGGCCGACGAGCGGAACGTCATCGTCGCCATCTTCGGCGACTTCCACCGCAGCCTCCCCGGCTCGGACCATCAGGCGAACCTCGCCGCGCTCGTCATCGGCAAGACGCTCAGGAACGCGACGACGGGCAAGACGGACGCACGCGTGGGTCTGCCGCCGAACACGCCGGGCATTCCGGGGCTCTGGCAGCTCCTCGCGGCAGCCGCGAAGGTGGACCAGAACCCGTTCGGCAACAACCCGCACAACGTCCTCGCGTGAGCGATCGTCGGGGGCATACGATGCGCAGCCTCGTATCGGTCGGAGCCGTCGCGGCCCTCACGGTCGCGACGGCGACGGCGGCGGCGAACACCTCCGGCGTCGCGGGCTACACGGGCAAGCCGAACGCCGCCGCGCCGCAGGGTGAGAGCTGCAGCACGAACTGCCACCGAGGCGGTACCGCCCCGTCGGCCGTCACGATCAACGGACCGGACACGCTCGCCGCCGGTCAGTCGGCCGAGTACACGCTCGTCGTCTCGACGAACGCGGCTCGCGTGGGCGCCGGCATCGCGGCGACCGACGGCGTCGCCCTCGCGAACGTCAGCGGCCTGCGCGACAGCTTCGGCGAGCTCGTCCAGGACAGGCCGCTCGCTCCCAGCGGAGGTCAGGTGACCTTCCGCTTCCGAGTGACGGCGCCGATGACGGGCACGGCCATCAAGCTCTGGGCCGTTGGCCTCGCCGCGAACAACGACGGCAACACCGGCGGCGATGCCGCGAGGCAGACGACGAAGGACATCACCATCACGGGCGGCAATCCTCCGGGCGGAAGCAGCAGCGGCGGGACGAGCAGCGGAGGCTCGAGCTCCGGCGAGGGCTCGAGCGGCTCGACGAGCAGCAGCTCGGGCGGCGGCGACGACGATCCCGACACCGGCAGCGGCGCCTCGAGCACCTCGTCGAGCGGCTCGGCCGGCGGCGACGACGAGCTCGGCGCGGATCCGGACGACGACGACGACGGGACGTCGCCCTCGAAGCCACGCACGCGACGGAGCAGCCCCAACGCGGGCGAGGGCAGCTGCTCCTCGGCTCCGGGCGTGAGCGTCACGTCGTTCTCCGCCGCCGTCGTCGGTCTCGCGCTCGCCACGCTGCTCGGTCGAAGGCGTGGGCGGCGCGGGGGAGAAGACAGAAAGTAGCCAAGCCGAGCCGACGTTCTCCGACTCCCTGTCGTCGTCTGTCTCCCTCACGCTCCCGGTCTCCTCCGTCCCTTGGTAAGCTGGCGGCGGAGGTTCCCGTGCTGATCGGCTGGCGTAACGTGGTCGCGTCGCTCTTCGTTCTCGGGCTCGTCGCGTGCTCGTCGGACGACTCCGACTCGGACCGTCGCAACGTCCGTACTGGCGACGCCGGAGACGGCGGATCGACGACCGACGCCGGCGTCGATCCGACCGGAGGACGCGACAGCGAGCCATCGTCTTGCTTCGCCGCGTGTCAGAACAGCCTCTTTTCGTGTCAGCAGCGGGCCGACGGCAAGATTGTCGTCTCGAAGGCGGACCTCACGCTCGACAGCTCGGGCTGCTCCGGCACGCTCACGACCGGCGACGACGCGGTCGCTCTGAAGATCGTCTGCCTCGACGCGCAGGTCTGCGTCGGCGGCGCCCCCGGCACGGAGCCGACGTCGTGCGTCCCGGGCACGTTCAGCGCGTTCTCCTTCGCGTACGCCCCGGAGGAGGGCGCAGCGCAGAACATCTGTACGCGGGAGTAGGTCAGACCTCGGTCCTCGCACCTCAGTCCTCGGCTCGGCGTCATCGAGCTCTGCGTGCAGGACTGCTCGACCTCGACGGAGCACGACGAGCTAGTGCAACGTTTCGTTGGGCAACAAAAAGCCATATCGACGCATGATCGCCCTCCCCGCCTCCGAGCCGACGAAGGCGATGAACGAGCGCGCCTCGTTCGACTTCGCGCCTTTGCTGCCGCCCTTGCATGCGACGAGCTCCTGATCGAGCGGCTCGTGGAGGTCGGGATCGATCGGCACGTAGTTGCCGGGTGAGGTGACGGCCAGCGAGAGCGCGACGATGGCGACGTCCGCGTTGCCCGAGCGCGCGAACATCATCGTCTGTTGCACGTTCTCTCCGTAGACCATGCGCGGCTGGACGGCGTTCCACACGCCGGCGCGCTCGAGCGCCTCCCGGCCGGCGCGGCCGTACGGGGCGTGCTCGGGGTTCGCGATGGCGACCTTCGCGAAGCTCGAGTCTTCGAGCGCGCGGACGTCCTTCGGGACGCGCTGCGGGTCCTTCGACCAGAGCACGATGCGACCGCGTGCGTAGAGCGCCTTGGTGTCCGCGAAGCAGGCGCCGGCGCGCACGACGTCGTCGACGAACGAGGTGTTCGCTGCGGCGAAGACGTCGAACGGCGCGCCTTCGATGATTTGCTTGGCGAGGAGGCCCGTCGAGCCGAACGAGAAGTCGACGCGCTTGCCGGTCTCTTTCTCGAACGCGGCGCCGATCTCCTTGAAGGCGAGCGCGAGGTCGGCGGCCGCGGCGACGCGCAGCGGCTCGCCCCGCCGCGCGCCCTCCGCGCTCGCGCCGCCCGGATCGCTCTGCTTGCTGCAGCCGAGCGCCAGCGCCGCCGCGACGGCGATCGCGCTAGCGCGTGATGACCGTCCCGACATCTTCGCCCTCCAGCGCGCGGGTGAGCTGGCGCTTCTTCAGGCCGTTGACGATTTGGATCTCGGTACAGAACCGCGATCGCTGCATGTACTCGAGGACGACGCGCTCGACGACGAGGTCGGGCAGGTCTCGCTCGAGGAGCTCCTTCGCGGTGATCCGCGGGATGTGCTCCGCCTTCGGATCCTTCTTCGGATCGTTCGTGAAGAGACCGTCCTCGTCCTTCACGAAGATCGCCCGCTTGCAACCGAGCGCCTCCGCCGTGAGGAAGACGCCCGCGTCGGTGCGATGCTCGGGGATGCGCCCGCCCTTCGTGGGCTTCTCCCAGTAACCGAACGGAGGCATCCCCGTCATGATCGGGATGCACCCGAGGCGGAAGTAGAGCGGCAGCTTCTCGAAGTCGTCGTGCAGGATGTAGAGGCCGCCGTGCTTCGCGAGCAGCATCTGGAGCATGCGCGCGTTCTGGCGCGGGACGTAGCCGCCGAGCGCGGCGAGCACGCCGGTCGGCATCTCGAGATCGCTCGCGATCGCGTAGATGTGGCGCGCCCGCGTGCCGCCGCCGCAGCAGAGCAGGAGCTTGTGCCGGTCCTTCGCGGCGACGATCTCGTCGAGGATCGGGTAGAGGGCTTCGCGCCCGCGGTCCATGATCGACTGTCCGCCGATCTTGAGGACCCGCACGTCGGGCATCATCGCGACCGGCGAGTAGTCGAGGCCGGCGGGCATGCCTCCGGTCGTCAACGTCGCGTCGACCAGCTTGCTCGTGATCCGGCGGCGCTCGTGCTTCGTGTCGTGCATCGTCGTCCTCGCCTTCCTCTCGCTTCCTTCTCCGCCGTCAGCTCCGGGTGATGACCGTGCCCACGGGCTCGCCCGCGAGGGCCTTCGTGAGCTGGCCCGGTACGAGGCCGTTGATGATCTGCACCTGCTCGACGTGACGCGCGCGCTGCCAGCACGTGAAGAGCTGGCGATCGATCGCGAGCTCCTCGGGCATGTGCTCGAGCAGCTCACCGAGCGTCGTCCTCGGGACGAGCTTGGCGTCCGCGTGCTTCTTCGGATCCTTGTCGAAGAGCCCGTCTTCGTCCTTCACGAAGACGATCCGCTTCATGCCGAGCACCTCCGCGTGGACGAAGAGCCCGAAGTCCGAGCCGTGCGCCGGCAGCGGGCCGTCCTCCGGCGGAGGCTCCCAGAAGTGGTAGGGCGGGATCGAGATGACGATCGGGAGCATCCCGCTCTCGAGGTAGAGCGGCAGCTCCCAGAAGTGCTCGCGCTGCATGACGATCGATCCGTGCTTCGCGAGCAGGGCATTGAGGAAGACCGCGTTCGCTTCCTCCATCGCTCCGACGAGCTGCGCGACGCCGCCGGTCGGGATCCCGAGGTCGAGCGCGACGCTGACCGTGTGGCGGACGCGCGTGCCGCCGCCGACGCCGAGCACCATCGGCGGCGGAGCGCCCGGACGCCCCTCGCGGCGGGCGTCGCGCAACCTCCGCAGCTCCTCGACGAGCGGCATGACAGCGGCCTTGCCGCGATCGAAGATCGACTGCCCGCCGATGCCGACGAGCACGACGTCCGGCATGATCGCGAGCTCGTTCTCCGAGTCCGTCTTCGCGATGACGCGGCGATCGACGAGGGACTCACGCATCAAGGACGACTCGATGTGCGTTCGTCCGTCTCCAGTGACGAGCTTGCTCATGGGCTCTGTGTCTCCAAGTCGGGGTTGGCGCCGCCGCGGATGCCGGCGTCGTGTGGGGCCCGCTCGCCTCGCTTCGCCGCGCGGTCCATGACGACGCGGATGAGCGGAGCGCTGACGAGCCCGGAGAGTGCTCCGAAGACGGTGTGGACGATCGTCCCTGGGACGAGGAAGGCCCACGCCACCGCCGGAGCCTGCACGGTGAGCGTGACCGTGAAGATCGTCGCGAACCTACCGAGGCCCATCACGCCGCCGACGATCGACCAGACGAGAGCGCCGGGCCGGCGCCCCGGGCCGGCGACGAGCGGCACGAGGAGATCGCAGAGGATGCCCGGCGCGACGTGCTTCAGGATCTCGAAGATGCCGTAGCGGCCGTCGCCGAGGAGAAAGGCGACGCTCCCCATGACGAGCCCGGTGAGCGTCGCGCCGATCCTCGTGCGCGTCTCGAGCGCCGCGACCACGTAGAGGGGCGTGAGGATGACGAGCTTGTGGCCGGGCGCGAACGGCAGGTTCGGGAGGATCTTCAGCGCCTTGATGCCGAGCATCGTCAGCGACAGACCGACGATGACGGTGACGTCGCGCCGTCGCGCCGCCGCGCGCGCATCCTCGCGTCCGGCGTCGCGGTCACGGTCGCGGAGGTACTGCTCGGCACGTCCGACGTGACGCTCGATCCGATCGACGATCGGCCCGACGTCGCCGCGCGCGATGCGACGAAGGCTCGCGAAGAAGCCCTCCGGCGCGACGCCCTCCGCGGCGGCCTCTTCGTCTCGACGGCGACCGCGCCCGCCGCCGCCACCACCCCGGCCGCCACCGCCGCCACGCCCGTCGCCGCCACCCCGGCCTCCGCCGCCGCCACGACCGCCACCGCCGAGCAGCGCGAGCACGGCGTCGATCGAGGTCGCGACGACGTCGGGCGCGCCGAGCTTGCGCAGGCCGAGCGCCAGCGCGCGTTCGTCGCCCGCGCGTGCGACGCGCGATGCGAGTACGACGACGATCACGCGCAGCATCATGAGCGCGCCGATCGCCGCGCCGCCGACGTTGAGCGGGATCTGCGTCGGCCCGAGATCGACGGTGACCCATCGATCGACGCTCGCGTCTTCGGACGTGAGCGCGTACGACGCGATCACGAAGGCGGCGAAGCCCCACAGCTTGACGATCTGCCGGACGAGCGCACGCGCGCCGAGCCCGAGCGCGAGCCAGAGGACGACGTGCGCTCCGGCGAGCGCGCCCGTGACGCGCGCGTCCTTCACGAGGAAGGCGCCGATCGCGACTCCGACCAGATAGAGGACGCGCAGCCGTGCATCGACGGCGCGTCCCCGGCCGGTCTGGGCATCGCCCGTGGCCATCGAAGAGAGACTAGCGCCACCCGGCCGGGGCCGCTGGCGACACCTCGGTTACACCGCGGCGCGAGCCGCCTTCAGTTGCGCGGCAGGCTCTGCTGTTCCTTCGTCTTGAGCGGCGGGCAGACGCTTCGCGGGACCTGCTTCTTCACCGGCGGGATGGAACGCAGGTACTTCACGATCGAGTAGACCTCGAAGTCCGACATGTTCGCGAAGTGCGTCATCTGAGGACAGAGCGTCTGGCTGTCCTTGTCGATGCCGGTGCGGATGGCGATGGCGAGGGCGTCGTCGGTCCATTTGCCGATGCCCGTCTCCTCGTCGTTGGTGAGGTTCGGCGGATAGAGCTCGACCTCCTCTCCGAGCGGCGTCGGAGGGAAGCCCGCGAGCGGCTCGGTGCGGCCCGAGAGGTCTTCACCATGGCACTCGACACACTTTCGCTTTCGGACCGCTTGAGAGCCGGCTTCGACGGTCGCGATCTCCTTGCACTCGGGGTTCTCCGCCGGGCACGGCGACTCGGTGCCGCCGCCGCCGCCGCTCGTCCCACCTTCCTCGCTGCATGCAGCTCCGGCCGCCGTGGCGGTCAAGAGAGCGATCGCACACAAGGCTCGTCGCCAGACCATTTCCCAGCCTCCCGAACGAAGAGAAGGATCTCTTCCAAGAAGCGTAAACGAAGAACGCATCGCCCGGCGAGCCGAGCGATGCGCCTTCGAGTCGGGCTCGAGCGTATTGCCCTTACTTCCCGCAGGTGCCCGCGTTGTACTTCGCGATGGCGTCCTGGACGAACGCGTCGATCGCGGCCCACGTGGCGTTGTTGAAGTTGTACATCGGGTGCGTGTAGGCCTTGTCCTTCATCGTCGCCTCCGACTTCTTCCGGAGGGCGTCCGACGGGATCGGTTTGCCGTCGGGGCTGACGCCGAAGAACTTGGTGATGTACGCGGGGCTCGTGAGCTTCGTGTTCTCGAACGTGTAGGTTGCCGAGTCGCCGAGGACCGGGTTCCCGACGGCGTTGATGAAGTTCGTCGCCGGGTCAGCCGAGTGGCAGGTGCTGCACGGAGAGTTGTTGCAGCCGGTGCACTCGTTCGCGTTCTCGTTCCAGGGCGTGACGTTGTTGACGTTGTTGTTGTTCGTCCGACGCGTCGTGCGCCACTGGCCCATGTTCATCGCGTCGAACTTCTGGCGATCGAAGCAGTCGCCGAGCTTCTCGAGGACGTTCGGAGGCGCCTCCTGCCCGCCGTCCGCGAGCTCGATCTCGACCCACTGGTTGTAGGTCTGGATCTGATCCGGCGAGAGGACGTTGTTCGTGACGCCGCCGTGCGCCGGCTTCAGGACGATGCGCGACTGGCGCACGACGTAGCCGACCTGGAAGAGCTGCGCGTAGGACCTCTCCGCGTCGTTCGCCGTGATCCACGCCGGACCCGGTCCTTGGGTCTGGTGGCAGGCGGCGCACTGCTGCGAGAGGAAGGGGTGGACGTTGGTCTTGTAGAACTCCTTGCCCGCGGGGCTGTTCGTCGGAACGGGACCGGAGGGGCCGGGGTCGTCGGTGCCGGGCGTCGCCGGATCGTCGTCCGGCTCCTCGGTGTTGCCCTTGTTGTTCTTGCCGCCGCCCTTGCCTTTGCCGCCACCCACGTCGCGGTCTTCGTTGCTGAGCGTGTCGGTGGGGCCTGCATCACATGCCGCCACCGCCGCCGCCGCGGCGAGGGCGATACCGATCAGGTAGCCGACCTTCATCTCAGGCCTCCTCACGCTTCCGGCGGAGCGCGGCGAGCACGCCCGCGATGGCGAGACCGACGAACCCGAAGCCGCTCGCCGACGTGCCCGTCGCCGCGACCGAGCAGCCCTCGGCGACCTCCTCGTCGAACTGGCGCGACTTCCCGCTGCTCGGGCGGGTCGCGTCGCCCTCGCCGTCCGGAATGACGCTGTCGGCGTTGTTGCCCGGGCTGTTCGTCGCCTCACCGCTCGGATCCGTGCCCGGGACCGTCGAACGCGGCGCCGGACCGGTGCCGTCCTCGTTCGTGCCCGGCTTGTCCGTCGGCTTGCCCGGGATCGTCGAGAGACCCTCGGCCCAGACCGTCGGGACGAGCGAGAGCCAGATGCTGTTCTTGAGGCCGCGCGCCAAGGCCTCGGCGCCGCTGTAGCCCGTGACCGTGGAGAAGGCGAACTTCTTCACCTCGGGCATGAAGTTCGTCTTCGCCTGCACCGGGTCGGTCGTGAAGCCCGGGTTCGGGACGTCACCCATGCCGTTGATGAAGCCGCGGGCCTGGTTGTTCGGGTTGCGCTTGCCGCGGGCCTGGACGTTCGCGACGTCGGAGAACGGCGAGACCTGGTAGACCTTCGCCATGTCCTTCACGCCGAGCATCCCGTCGGCCTTGAGCGGGTACATCTGGATGAACCCGCCGCCGGTGCCGGTCGACGACCCGCTGATGACCGCGAGCGCCGGCTCGGCGTTCGGGCCGTAGCTCGTGACGAAGGAGCTGTTGTGGCGGCCGTACTGGCCGACGCCGAGGATCGGCGCGCCGATCACGTTGAGCGTCGCCTTGTCGATGAGGACCGCGGCGTCGATCTTCTTGCCGCCCGCGTGCCCGTTGCCGTTGTTGTTCTGACGAACCTTCGCGGCGAGGCCGTACGTCACGGCGAGCTTGTCGCCCATGATCCCGAGGACCGGCTCGGAGACGTACTTGTTCTGGTTGGGCTGCGAGCGGATGACGATCTTGCTCTGGATCGGCTGGCCCGTCGCGACGTTGAACTCGGTGATGCGGAAGCCGATCTCCGCGGGCTGGTTGTTCGCCTCGACGGCCGCGATGTAGCCCGTCGTGGCGCCCGGCGCGATCGCGACCTGCGGTCGGCAGTGCTGCGCCGTGTTCGAGTACCGGCGCAGCCAGTTCATCTTGATCGAGTTGTCGGCGTTCACCGTGATGCTGAACGCCTCCTGCGCCTGGTTGTTGTACTGCATGCCCACGATGAACGTATCGGGGCTGATCTGATTGATCGTGTGCGGGCCGCGCTGGTTCTGCGGGTTGTTGACCTGGATGCCCTGCTGCGTGGCCGTCCGGATCAGGTTCGTGGGCTTGTTGACGTTGTTGCCGCGCGTGCTGTTCGGGATCGACAGGATGCTGCCGTCCGTCGTGCTGACGACGTACGCGACCGGCTGCGGGTTGTTGTTGACGCCGTTGTCCTCGCTCGCCGCGATGAGCAGGGCGCGGTTGTTCGGCAAGAAGCCGATGAGCGGACGCATGAAGGTACGCTCACCGTTGAGGCGCGGGAGGTTGACCTCCGGCCCCGGGACGATGCCCGTCGCGGTCAGCGTGGCGAACGCGACGCCGCCCTGCATGTAGCTGTTGTTGCCGTTCGCTTGGTTGTCGGAGCGCGTGTAGACCGTCCCGAGGAGGACCTTCGACTGATCCTGCTCGTAGGCGAACTTGTCCCAGGCGAACGCGGCATCCATGATGCCCGCGCCGGTGTTCTTCCCGATCTTGTTGGGGCCCTTGTCGTCACCCGAGACCCACACCTTCGAGTAGGTGTTGAGGACGACGGTTGTGCCGCCGTTGTCCCCGGTATCGGCGGTTGCATCCGCAGCCGCGAACATCGCCAGGGTAGCAACCACGACTGCACAGACTCGAGACGTCTTCATGTCGCATCCTCCAACACGAAACGGTGGTGCAAGTGCCGACCTTGCTTACTGCTCCCCAGAGCGGCCAAGCCTTCCGCGTGCGTCGTCGATGGCGGCGAGCTGCACGCTCAAATCCGTATGCTCCGAGATCGCCACGAGCGGGCGCTCCTTCGGCGTGACGTTCTTGTAGAGAAGCATCGCGCTGACGAGAGCGTCCTTGTTGCCGACGCCAGGCTCCTGCGCCTGGAGCTCGGCGGGGACTCGGATCCGGACCTTGCCGTGATTGTGCTTCGGCAAGGTGAAGTACGTGGAGTGAGCGAGCGACGCGAACTGCTCGGCGCTGGCGCGCGCGATGACGTCGTCGCCCGCCATGAGCTCCATGCTCTTGATGGTGCTCGGATCGACGCCCATGCTCGCGAGGAGCTTGGCGAGCGAGTACTTCGACTCGCTCGGATCGGCGGCCGCGGCGCCGACGAGCATGTCGTCGGTCACGTTGCGGCGCTTGACGAAGCCGACCATCTTCCCGTCGAGGTACACACGCGTGCCCTTCGCGACCTGCCCGTTCGAGTACGGGATCTCGTCGGTGCAGTCGCCGTCCGCGCCGACGTGGCACTGCTTCTGCGGGTGAATCTTCGGCGACGGCTTCTTCACGTAGATCGTCACACGACGGATCTCGTGGACGTTGAACTCGTTCTTCAGGCCGTCCGTGTCCCAGCGGCCGATCGGCGTGCCGGTCTCGCCCGAGATGAACTGGAACTGGAAGCGGTCGCGCTCCTTCCGGAGCTCGCTCCCCTCGAGGCTCCCGATCTTGTTCGCGTTGCCGTGGAAGTGGACGGACTTGATCTTGGCGAGGTCGAGACCGATGCCCTCGAGATAGTCGGCGATGCGCCAGCGCTTCCCGCCGCCCTCGAGCGCGATCTCCGGGATGACCGGGAGCTCGCCGTAACGGAAGACCGCGACCTGGACGCCGTCGACGAAGACGGGCGTATCGAGGCCGATCAGCTTCCGGGTGCCGTGACGCGGATCGTTCGGGTCCAGCTTGCCGTCGGCGGCGACGTCCTGCGCGGCCTTGGCCGCCGCCGGGGGGATCACCGGCGCGCGCGAGGTCTCCGTCGGCGTGGGCTCGGCAGGCTTCTTCGAGCACGCGACGGTCGTCGCCATCAAGGCGCCGACGACGATCAGGTGACGAAGAGCGCGGGGCATGTCGACCGGGGACGATGCACGGCACATGCCCGCTCCCAGGTGGCTTCTCTCACAAATCACTGTCCTTGAAATCCCGCGAGATTGAACGAAGTCTTTGCGCGAAACGGCCTGTAACTACGATGCAACATCGATCCAGGGTGGATTCACGTGCGGCTCAGCGGCGATGTAGGACCGGGATCCACCGAGGTCGGCGCCCCCCGAGAGTAACCGAAGGCGCTGGATCATTCTGTGGTCAGCTGATGCCCGAGGACAGCAGAACGACGACAAAACGCAGTGGAATCGTACGCTCGGGCGCGATGCACTCGGCGAGTCTGATTGAAGCTTCGCTGCGGGGTCGAGGGGCAGGGAAGTGATCGTCCTCGAAGGGCATGGCCTGCACGGCGGGGCCCCCGTTCGTGTTCGCCTCCTTCGTGAGGCGGGGCCCGTTCGACTGCGCTCGGGCGGGATCGAGGCGACCCTCGAAGATCTCGTGTTCGACGGTGCGGCGCGGTCGACGTGCGCCCGCACGCGTGATGGCGCGCTTCGCGTGGGCACGGTGGAGCACCTCTTCGCCGCGCTCGGGGCGGCGTCGGTTCGAGAGGGGGTCGTCGTCGAGGTCGACGGGCCCGAGATGCCGTTGCTCGACGGAGGCGCGCGGGCGTATTTCGAAGCGCTCTCCGCGCTCGAGCCGCCGACATCGTCGCCGCAGCTCGTCGTCGTGCGTCGGGGAACGATCGAGGTCGGAGAGAGCCGTTACGAGCTCCATCCGAGCGACGGCGTCCGCGTGGACGTGGAGGTCGCGTTCGAGGACGAGCGTCTGGCCCGCGTCGCGTCGTGGGACGGCGATCCGTGGGACTTCCGCGATCGCATCGCGCCCGCGCGGACGTTTGCGATCGAGCGCGATCTCGACGAGCTCCTCGCCCGCGGTCTCGCGCGACGCGTCGCGCCCGAGAGCGTCGTCGTCGTCACCAAGAGCGCGATTTACAGCGCCGGCCGACCTTTCGAGCCGGACGAGCCGGCGCGTCACAAGTTGCTCGATCTCGTGGGCGATCTCTATGCGTACGGCGGACCTCCGCGCGGACACGTGCGTGCGATGCGTCCGGGGCACGCGGTGACGCACGAGGCCGTGCGTCGAGCGCTCGAGGAGGGCTTGCTCGCGAGAGCTCGACTTTTCACCGGCGTGTAACAACCCACCGTGCCTGGATGCGGAATCTTCATTGAGTGCGCCGATCGATCGTCGTCCGAGGAGCTCGCATGCAGAACGCTCGTACGCTCGTAGCGCTCGTCGTCTCGGCCCTCGCCGGAGTCGCCACCCTCGGGTGCACCGCGGATCCGGGCAGGCCGAGCGGGCCCATCCCCGACGATACGACCTCCATCGTGAGGAGCGCAGGCGAGACAGCGAAGAAGGAGAACGCGGCGGACTGCACCGAGGACGACGAGTGCGAGAGCGGCATCTGCTTCGCGGGCGGGAATCAGTCGTTCTGCTCGGTCCCGTGCACGTCCCAGACGGCCGCGACCGTCTGCACGCCTCCGTTCACGGGCTCGTGCAATCGACGTGGCTTCTGCAAGCGAGACTGAGCTCCTCTCCCATCTCGGGACGTCTGTCTCGTAGACTCGACGTCGGCATGCGCAGAGCGGCAGGTCTCGTCCTCTTCGTCGTCGCTTGGCGATGCGTCGCCTGCGCGGACGACAGGCCGACGTGCTACGCGGGCGAGTACGCGGGGTGCGAGTGCGCGAACGGCGAGCCCGGCTACGCCGCGTGCGATCCCGCGCGCGACGCGTGGGGGGCCTGCATTTGTGACGGGACGACCCCGGGCATCGACGCATCGAGCGCGAGGCAGCCCGATGCGTCCACGGCCGATGCCGAGCCGGGCGACGCCGGGTCGGATGCGCCGATCGCGGATGCGGCGGCTTGCGACGCCGCGGGAGATTGTGGAGCGCCGTGAAGCGGACTCTCCTCCACCGAGCCGCGCTCCTGGCGGCGAGCCTCACGACGACGGCCTCTGCGTGGGCGCAGCCGGACACGCCCGAGCCGACCGAAGAGCCCGCGCGCGAAGAGGCCGCGCGCGAAGAGCCGAACGAGGTGCGCGTCATCGGTTCGAAGGCCGATGCGCTCCAGAAGCTTCCGGGCTCGGGCACGATCATCGGCGAGAAGGATCTCGTGCGCGCGCAGCCGGTCGACACCGCGGAGATGCTCCGCCGCGTGCCCGGCGTGCAGGTGAGGCAGGACTACGCCGGAGGCAACCGCATCGACATCAGCATCCGGGGCCTCGAAGGCGGCAGGAGCCGGCGCGTGCTCGTGCTCGAGGACGGTATCCCGGTCGCGATCAACCCGTATTCCGAGCCGGACATGTACTACGCGCCTGCGATCGAGCGTTACCGCGCGATCGAGGTCGTGAAGGGCAGCGGCAACATCCTCTTCGGGCCGCAGACGCTCGCGGGAACGATCAACTTCCTCACTCTCGCTCCGCCGGAGTCGCAGCGCGTCGTGGCCGACGTCGACGTCGGGACGTACGGATATGCTCGCGCGCTCGCCAACTACGGCGATCGTGTGGGCGAGGTCCGGTACATCGTGCAGGTCCTCCACCGGCGAGGTGACGGCTTCCGCAATCTGCCGTTCGACTCGACGGACGCGCTCGGGAAGGTGTCGTTCCCGACGGGGCGGGACGGCGAGGCGATGCTCAAGCTCGGCTATCGACGCGACGAGGCCGCCTCGGACGACGTCGGGCTGACGTCGGCGATGTACCGGCAGGACCCGCGTCGCGCCTCGCTCTCTCCGTCGAGCCATCTCGTTCTGCATCGCTACGACGTCTCACTCACGCACGAGCAGCGCTTCTCGCGGTCGACGAAGCTCAAGACGCTCGTGTACGCGTACCAGACCGATCGCGTCTGGAGGCGTCAGGACTACACGCGCGCGCCCGTCGCCGGACAGCGCTACACGCGCATCTTCGGCGATCCCACGACCCCGGGCGGCGCGATCTACTTTTTGAACTCGAACGCCATCCTCGATCGAACGTACGACGTCGCGGGGCTCGAGCCGCGCGCGGAGCACGATTTCAGGACGGGCCAGGTCGCTCATCATCTCGACTTCGGCGGTCGCTTCCTGCGCGAGCTCGCTCACTACGGGCAGCGCTCCGGCGGATACGCCGAGACGTTCGCGGGCTCGAACGACTTCGAGGAGAAGCACACCGGCACCGCCTTCGCCGCGTACGTACAAGACCGCATCGCGTTCCGCGACGACCTGCTCGTCACGCCCGGGATCCGTTTCGAGCATCTCGTGTTCGATCGCACGATCCTCCGCCGAAGCGAGGGCGGCGTCGGGCGTGACACGTTCGAGGAGGGCAGCCGGACCGTGAGCGGCGTCGTGCCGGGCATCGGCATGACCGCGGGCAAGAAGCAGCTCAACGTGTTCGGCGGCCTGCACGTCGGCTTCGCCCCGCCGCGCGTGAGCTCGGCGATCAGCGCGCGCGGCGTCTCGAACGTCGTCGGCGCCGACGAGAGCATCAACTACGAGGTCGGCGCGCGCACGATGCCGGCGAAGTGGGCGCGCTTCGAGGCGACGGGCTTTTTGTCGAACTTCAACAACCAGGTCATCGTCAACACGGCACCGGGCGCCGACACGACCCTGACCGACGCGGGCGCGACGAACCTCTACGGCGTCGAGAGCGCGACGCTCGTGAGCTTCGACAAGGCCCTCGGCCTCGGAACGGTCGTCGACCTCGGCGCGCGCTACACGTTCTCGCGCGCGACGTTCCGCTACGGCCCGAACGCGGGCAATCTGCTGCCGTACGCGCCCCAGCACAGCTTCAATGCGAACCTCGACGTCGAGCACCGCTCGGGCTTCGGCGGCCAGATCGCCTACGCGTTCACGGGCCCACAATTCACGGACGAGAGCAACACCGTGGCCGAGGACGTGAGCGGCCGCATCGGCCGCCTCGGCCCGCGCCACATCGTCGACGCGACCGTCCACTACAAGCACGCGCCGTCGGGCATCACGGTGAGGCTGACGGCGAAGAACCTGCTCGACGCCGAGTACATCATCGCGCGTCGGCCCGAGGGGATCTTCGCCGGCCCGTGGCGCCAGGTGCTGGTCGGCCTGCGCTGGCAGTGGGAGCGCGAGCCTTCGGGCGAGCGCTGACGCCGGCCGCCGTCAGGCGCCGTCGGGTAGATTGTCGCCCAATCAAGTTGGTGCGCCCGCCGTCAGGCGCGGTCAGGGGGTTCTGTCTCCATCCCGGCCGATTGTCGCCCAATCGAGTTGGGGGCGCCCTTCGCTCGGCATCGTAGAGGCGATTGCTGCCCAATCGAGCGCCGCTCGCTCGGTGTCTCGTGGAGCACGCTGGCTCGCCTGCCGAAAGCGTTCGGAGCGACGCGCTCGAACGGCATGCGCCTCATGGACGTCTTCTTCGACACTTGCCGTGCACCACTTGTCGACAAAATACGCGAACGATTACGTGACCCATTGACCGTTGCGCTCGCGATGGTCATCCGTGCGCGCGTGAGCGATCGAACTTCGGGGGGTGCTCGGTCCGACGCGCAGCTCGGCCTCGACTTCGGGGGAGATGCAGCCGAGACGCCGCGGCGGTGGGGAGGCCGTCGACCCAACGCGGGGCGAAAGCGGAAGAACCCGAAGGCGAGGCCGAACGTCCCCCACCGCGTTCGGCCGCCTCACGGGAGGCGCAATCCCGTCCACGTGACGATGCGCGCAGGACGAGGTGTTCCGCGCTTCCGCTGCCAGCTCGTCGCCAACCTCATGAAGGAGGTCCTGAAGCGCCAACGCATGCGCGCATACGCTCGCGACTTCCAGGTCGTCCACTTCTCGATCCAAGACGATCATCTTCACCTCATCGTAGAGGCGACAGCCAACGTCTCGGACGAGGAGGCCGAGAAAGCGCTGCGGACGGGCGTGAGCGGGTTCGCCATCTCGTTCGCGCGTCGTCTGAACCGGCGCATCGGTCGCAGCGGAAAGGTCTGGGCCGACCGACATCACCGCCGCGACGTCCAATCGCCGACGGAGGTGCGGAACCTCCTCCTCTACGTCTTCCAGAATTACCGCCATCACGGCTACGTGACGTTCGGTGCGGGGATCCTCGATCCGTACTCGTCCGCGTGTCGCTTCGATGGATGGGCGGACTGGCATGTCACGTTCATCGAACGTGAGCCATGGCCCGACGTCAGGCCGAGGACGTGGTTGCTACGTCGAGGATGGCTCCGCGGCGGCGGTCCGCTCAGGACGTCGGAGATCCCGCGTGCATGGATGGCGGCCGACCGACGCGCTTCACGCGACGTCTCGCTCGACGGCGCCATGGCGGCGAGCGAGCGTTCAGGTGCGGTGTCACCGCCCAGCAGCGGGCTGCACGGCGGAGACCCGATCCGGGCAGATCTCGTGCACGTCTAGCTCACGTCCAACGCTCGCCGGTCCGAGAGCGTCGAGGCCGCTTCGGCGCGGTCATGCGACTCGCCGGCCGGCTCGAGCAGCGCGGGTCGGCGCATCCGGGCTGGCCTCGGGCGGGCGCGCATCGGAGCTCGTGTCGCGAATGGCTGCTCCGGAGTGAACGCCTCGCGAGGCGCGAGTACGGTCTCGAGCGCTCACCTGATCGGGCAGTAATGGCCCGCCCCTTCACTTGATTGGGCAGCAATCGCTCGACGGGCGGCGAGGGCCTGG
>CALFEQ010000062.1 GCA_937949945.1 uncultured Myxococcales bacterium | reverse complement strand
CGCTGACCGGGCTCGTCGAGCAACAGTGTTCTCTGCGGATCAGGGCGCGGTCTTGTTCGGAGAGGTCGTCTTCTCCGTGATCTGCGGAGCGACGACGAGCTGCTTGGTAGTGGCGTCCTGCTTGCCCGTGAGCTCGAAGCCGATGTCCGCGTTCTCTCCACCCTTCAGGTTACCCTCGGCGTAGGCGATGAACGAGTTCGCACCGAGGGCGGTGTTCGCCTTGTAACCGTAGAGGAAGTACTGCGGCTCGGTGAGCGAGAACTTGAGGCACGGCCAACCCTTGTTCTGGTCGCCCTTGCCCCAGTCGTTCACGGCGTGGCTCTGGTACTTCTTGTTCTTCACCTTGTCGAGCTGGTCGGGGACGTCGTTCTCCGCCGAATCGCAGACCTGGTGGAGGTTGCCGGCCGTCGACTCTCCCGCGTTGAGGAGCTTCGCGTCCGCGCGCTCTTCCTCGAACGCCGCGACGGCCGCCTTGCCGATCTGGCCGATGGCGTTTCGCGCCTCGCCCGTCTTCGCGTTCTGCAGGTACTTGCTCACGCCATAGATGGCGAGGACCGCGAGGATACCGATGATCGCGACGACGATCATGAGCTCCACGAGCGTGAAGCCCTCTTGTTTCTTCTTTGCCATCTCCCTCTCCTTGTCCACGCTCGCGCTTTGCTTCATCCGACTGCTGCAGGCGCGAACGAGCGAAGCCTCATTTCACGAAGGCCCGATCGCGAAGATTCACGAGTCGAGCCTCATTCACCTTCGTCACGCGTGAAGATCTGGTTGTCGTGGGACGTCGAGAAGAGCATGGTCTTCTTGCCGCCGTCCCCGTTGAGATCGCACTCGGCGTACACCGAATACCAGGGTGCCGAGATGTTGTTCGTTCCCGCGACCCAGCTCGCGGCTCCGAAGTCGTCGCGGTAGGCCTCCGTCGCGTTGGCGTTCGCGTTCGTCCCGTACTTGAACAGGACGCCGCCCGTGACGTGGACGGGCAGGGCCTGCCACGTCAGGTTCCCAGCGTTGCAAGAGGGATCCCAGCCGACCTTCTTGTTCCCCGTGCCCGCCTGGGCGGGACAGAGGTTCTTGCCGAGGTTCGCGTAGATCCCTCGCTCCGACCGATAGTCCTCCTGGGCGATCTTGATCGCGCCGATGATGCCCTTCGCCTCCGTCACCCGCGAGTGGAGCATGTAGCGGCGGTACCCCACGAGCGCGATGACCGCGAGGATGCCGACGATGGCGACGACGAGCGCGAGCTCGACGAGCGTGAATGCGCGCCTCCCGCGTCTCGAGGTGCCCACGGTTGGAGACCTAAGCATCGCACGTTCCATCGCGCCGCCTCCGCGCACTAGGAGACCATTTTATCGGAGATGCGTCGAAACTTCGGTGTTGTCGCGATCCGAGTCGGATGCGGTGCGCGCACGTGGGGGGACGAAAATCGTCACTCGGGCCTTCCGCACGGACGGAAATTGCTCCCCGCCATCGATGCTCGCGGGAGCATGACGTCTCACCCATCGCACGGCTCCTCCGACGGGGGATCGTCGCCCTCTTCCGGGGACTGCATCTTCAGCTTCTGCATCCGGTAGCGAAGGCTCCGGAGCGTGATCCCCAGGGTCTTGGCGGCGTTCGTTCGGACACCGCCGGCCCGTTCGAGGGCCTGCAAGATGAGCCGGCGCTCGACCTCGGCGAGGACCGCGTCGAGGTCGCAACCTTGCTCGGGGAGATCGAGCAGGGCAGGGGTCGGTTGTGCCACCGCGCCACTGATCTCCTTCGGGAGGTCTCCGAGCCCGATCTGCGGGCCGCTCGCGAGGGCGACGGCGCGCTCGATGATGTTCTCGAGCTCGCGCACGTTCCCCGGGAACGGGTAGGCGTCGAGGGCGCGGAGCACGTCGGGCGAGATGGAGCGCACGGCTTTGTCGTGCTCGCGGGCGCAACGCTCGAGGAAGTAGCGGGCGAGCTCCGGGATGTCCTCGCGACGCTCGCGGAGCGGCGGCACCTCGATCCGGATCACGTTGAGGCGGTAGTAGAGGTCCTGGCGGAACCTCCCGGCTTTGACCTCCTCCTCGACGTTCCGGTTCGTCGCCGCGAGGACGCGGACGTCGACGCTGCTCTCCTCCGCCTCGCCCACGCCGCGGACTTTGCGCTCCTGCAGGACACGGAGGAGCTTCACCTGCATCGACAGCGGCAGCTCGCCGATCTCGTCGAGGAGCACGGTGCCGCCGTCGGCCTCCCGGAAGAATCCGAGCTTGCGCGTGGTGGCGCCGGTGAACGCGCCCTTCTCGTGACCGAAGAGCTCGCTCTCGATGAGGCTCTCGGGGATCGCGCCGCAGTTGACGACGCGGAAAGGCTTGTCCTTCCGATCCGAGAACTCGTGGAGGACGCGCGCGATGCGCTCTTTGCCGGTGCCGCTCTCTCCCGTGATGAGGACCGTGCTCCTGCCGGAGGCGACCCGACGGACGATGTCGAGGATCCGCTGCATCGCCGGCGAGTGGCCGAGGAGGTCCTTCGGCTGCTGTCGCTCGACCTGGGCGCGGAGACGTGCGTTCTCCTCGGAGAGCGCTCGCTTCTCGAACGCCTTGGCCACGAGCGCGCGGAGCTCGGACGTCCCGAACGGCTTCGTCACGAAGTCGTAGGCGCCGCGCTTCATCGCCTCGATGGCCGTCTCGACCGTCGAGTGCGCGGTCATGACGATGACCTCCGTGTCGGCCGCCACTTGCTTGGCGATCGTCACGAGGTCGAGCCCGGAGCCGTCGGGCATCATGAGGTCGGCGAGGACGACGCCGTAGGGTTTCGGCGCGTTCCGGAGCGCGTCACGCGCCGCCACGAAGCCGGGCACCGCAGACACGTCGTATCCCTCCCTCCGGAAGAGGATGGACACCATCTCCCGGAGACCGGGCTCGTCGTCCACGACGAGAACGGTGCCTTTGCCTGCCATGGTGCGGGAGAATACCAGAGAAGCAAGAGCCGACGGTGTTCTCTCGACGCTTCACGGGAGTCGCGCACGAACGACAACGGCTCGGCTCGCGTCGTTCGCAGCAGATCGCTCGTTGGGGCTCGCTCACTCGACGCGGAAGCGGCGGGTGCATGCACGAAGCCGCCGGTAAGCGTCGACGTGCGAGATCCACGTAGAGAGCTCGCGAGGTGCCTGCGGTACGAGGTCCACCTTCTCGAGCGGATCGGAGGAGGTGTCGAATGCTTCGTACCTGCCGGACAGGTGATCGTAGATGACGGTGGCGTCCGGGTACATCAAGGCCGTCTTCATCCTGTCCTTGCCGAGCAGCTCTGCCACGACGGCACCATCCGTCGCTTCGAGGACCGGGCCGTGGAGTGCTCGTATGAGCTCCCTCGCCCTCGCGCCGAGCGCTCCCTTGGCGGTGCTCAGCAGCCACGGCAGCACGTGCACGAGGGAGACGGGTGCTGCCTGGGGCTTGCCGGCGAGGTGCGGGATCGCGACGAGCAAGGGAACGTGGAGCGACTCTTCGTACAGGGTCCGTCCGTGCCGGAAGCCGCCGTGCTCGCCGAACTCCTCGCCATGGTCGGCGGCGACGATCACGACCGTCCGCTCGATGAGCCCCGTCTCCTCGAGGGCGCGGACGATGCGCCCGAGCTGCGCGTCCGTATGGGCGACCTCTTGCCGATACCGATCGCGTTCGGAGCCTGGCGAGCCGTCGTGCACGGCGTAAGGCTCGTGCGGTCCGCCGAAGAAGACGAATCCGAAGAACTTCTGCGTACCCGACGACCGCGACCGGAGCTGCTCGACGGCGTGGCTCGCGATGGACTCGTCGGCGCGCCAATCGCGATCGAGGTCGTCGGGGACGCTCGGCTCCACGTAGCTGTCCTGGAATCCGCGGCCCAATCCTCGGATGACGTCCGCGCCGATCCCGTGAACGACGCGAAACGTCGCGTATCCGCTCGCAGCGAAGAGCTCGGCGACCGTCGATCCTTCCGCACGGAGGTCACCCGTCCAGAACGGGTCGTGGATCGTCAGGGGCGCGCTCGAGGGATACGTCATCGACAGCACCGACGCCGTCGAGGCGAGCGTGACGCTCGACGGAGCGTATGCACGCTCGAACGCGAAGGCGCCCTCTTCGACGAGGTGCTGCAACGTCGGCGTGGCCGCGTCCCGGCCGCCGACCGACGTCTCGTCGAATCGCAACGTCTCCTCCAAGACGAAGAGCACGTTGTAGTCGTCGACGTGGAACGACGGCGGAAGAGCCGGCATCCCGGACCGACGCCTGAAGAGGGCCTCCGCCGCGGGCGGGGGCATGGGCGGCGGCGCTGCGCACGGGGGCTCTTCTGGAGCCTTCCTGTCGGGGGTGGTCCGTCCGAGCACCGTCATCGAGTAGTAGTAGGGGCCGACGACGGAAGGCATGGCGAGGCGCGTGCACGGCACGAGGAGGACGGCGATCGCGGCCGTGGCCGCAGGGAGCCATCTCGGGCGACGCAGCGCGCCGAGCACGTGCGACGCGCTCGCGTGGGCGGTGAGGAACGTCACCGAGAGGAGCGCGGTGTGGAGCGTCGGGTAGGCGTCCGCGTACGACCGAGCATGGACGACGTACGCGCCGACCGCGGCGATCGCTCCGATGCAGGCGAGGACGAGCGACGACCGCCGCCTACGCTCGGGGTGGACGGCGACGGCGTATGCCGCGGCGAGGTAGAGCCCCAAGCCGGTCCACGCGGCGACGAACGGCGCATACCCCTCGAACTTCGGGTAACGCACGAGGACCATGTGGCTGCACTTGGCCGCGAGCAGGCCCGCGACGACGGCCACCACGAGCAGGGGCTTTTCGAGCCGCGGCACGAGCCTCGCTCCGGCGATCGCGACCGAGACCGCGAGAAGCGATGCGCCGAGCTCCGGGAAGGTCGCGGCTTGGTCGAGGACCGACCGACCGATGACGGCCGGGATCGCGCTCGCGGAGGACGTCCACATGGCCGTCGGCATGCGCGCGACCTCGGTCGCGGCGACGAGCAAGCTCACGTACGGGACGGGTAGAAGGAAGTCGACGACCGAGCCCCAACGGTCGAGACCTTTGCCATCGGCGAGGTGGGAGCGTCTCGCGCGCACGATCATTCGGGGGGCGCGGTGGCGTTCGCGCGCAGGCCGCCGCGGACGAGCACCGCCCCGAGGCCCGCGAGGACGACGCACGCGAGGACCGCCAGTCCGACGTCGATCGGTGGCTGACGTTGAGGCACGCCGGAGGACATCCAGAGCGGCCATGGCCGCGGCAAGAAGTAGAGCTGGAAGTGCTGCATCCACAGCGCCGCGTGCGGCCGTAGCTCGGGGCGTGGTCCGAAGGTGCAGTACGTGAGCGACTGCGGGTCGGGCGCGTTGTTGAAGAAGACGGCCTCCTTCGGCGGCCCGCGGAGCACCGCGAGGACCTCCGCTGGCCTCGCGAGGAGCTGGCTCCGCTCGAAGTAGACCCACGAGCTCTTCGCCCAGAAGTGGTCGGGCAACGCGCGCTCGAAGAAGAAGCGCTGGTGATCGACGCTCACGGCGAGGAGCTGCACGACGAGACCGGCGACGGCGACCGTCGCCGTGAGCTTCCGCGCGCGCTCCACGACGGCGGGCATCGCGAGCCCGAACGCCGGGACGACGACGGTGAGGTAACGCGGTCCCCAGCACCAGTCGCCGGCCCAGAACGCGACGGGGGAGAGGACGAAGAGCAGCGTCACGCTCGAGAGCAGGAGCGCCAGACCGAGCGAGCGATGCCGGCGGAGCAGGTCGCGGAGCCCGAGCGCACCGAGCAGGATCGGCGGGCTGTACCAGATCACTCCCTTGCCGGGGCTCACGAGCAACCCGAGAAAGCCCCCGAGCGGGTTGCCGAAGATCGCGTGCTCCTCGGGCAGCGCGTCGACCTTGCCCGAGTGCAAGATGCTCCCGAAGCGCCACCGATTGAACAGGAAGAAGAGCGCGACACCGAGGAGGGTGGCGAACGCAAACGTGACGAATCGAGCGAGGGAGCCGTCGCGTCGAGCCGCGCCCAGCAGCGACCGCGCGCGCTCTAGCCAGGACGCATCCCCGCGGAGTCGGTCCCAGACGGCGGGCGCGATCGTGCACGACGCGGCGCCGGGGACGAGGCAGAGCAGATACTCGTCGTACGTCACGAGCAGGCCCAGGACGGCGCCGCCGGCCGCGGCGAGGCCGAGCGAGCCGCGGCGTGCGGACTCGTGACCGAGCAAGAGGGCCGCGAGGAAGAAGAAAGCGTACTGCGCGTTCGGGAAGGTCGAGACCGCCGAGGGCCAGAGGAGCGAAGAGAACGCGACGATCGCCGTGCATGAGAGCGCGCGCCCGGCGGGGACCGCCAGCCGGAGGAGGAACGAGAACAGCACGGCGCACGCGGCCGCGGCCACGAGCGGCGTCGCCAGCGTGAAGAGGAACCGGTGGACCTCGCCGTCCGGATCGGCGCCGCGGTCGGCGATCCACAGGAGGGGGAGGGCGATGACGGATCCGCCGGCGCCGTACCGCGCGTAGATCTTCCCATTCGGCCCCGGGACCCCGAACGGCTGCAACGCGGGATCCCGGACCGTCGGCTCGCCGTGCGACAGCAGGTTCGCGGCGACCTCGTAGCGAAACTGCCCGTCGATCATGTCGATCCGGCCCGGGCTCGTGAGGAGGTAGACCGCCGCGACGACGAAGAAGACGCCGATCGTCGCCCAGACGGCGCCGCGCGATCGCCGTCCTTGCGTCGTGCGGCTCGAGGGCGGGGAGGTGTCGCCGGGCGCGGTCATGCGAGCCTCACGTGGACGGCTTCCGGAAGGCGAAGAAGTTGTTCAGGCCGAGCTGGAACTTCTTCCAGCGCAGCATTCGGAACCCTGCCGCCTCGAACAACGGACGCGTGTCGGCCACCTCGAAGCCGTAGTGCTGCTCGTCGGCCATTCCGTCGAGCAAGCGGGCCGCCTTGAGCACGTCGATGATCCGGTCGACGAGCGGCGCCGGGACCGTCAAGAGCAGATGACCGCCCGGGACGAGGCGCTCGAAGCACGCGCGCGCGAGGGCGGGTTGCTCCTCCGGAGGGACGTGCTCGAGCACGGCCATCATCGTGATCACGTCGAACGGCCGCGCATCGGGCAGGTCGTCGGGGAACCGCCCGCGCACGAGCACCGCGTTCGGCGCGCTCGCGTCCGGCGGAAGGTCCGGATCGATGCCGACCCCGTCCCGCAGCCAGCGAAAATGGCGGAAGAGCGCGCCGTCGGCGCAGCCGATGTCGAGCACGCGGCTGTCCCTCTTCAGCCAGGGACGCGCTCGGTCGAAGCGGCGGCGCTGCAGCCAGCGGTCAAGGGGCTTCATGCGCCTCGTCGCGGCGGAGCTGCACGCGCAGCATGCTGAGGAAGAAGCTCGCGAGGACGATCTCCGAGCCGAGCGCGAGCGCGAGCGCCGACGGGATGACCGACCGCAGCGTGCGCGTCGGGGTGAGAGGCCCGAAGTGCACGCTCTTCCAGACGCCGAGCGCCCACAACGAGCCGCCGAGGCCGAGGAGGATGAGGGCGATCCCGACGGCGAGCCCGAGCTCGAGGCTGACCCATCGCGCGAAACGGTTCAGCCGCGGGCTGTCGGGCGCGATGCCTTCCGTGACGGCGAAGACGCGGGCGAACGCGGCGAAGGCGACGCCCTGGAAGCCGATGAGCACCGCGATCGCCGCATAGAGAAGCGTGTGGACGTCGAAAGCGACGCTGCCGACGTACCGCGGCCCGGGCAAGAGCCATGCGCCGAGAGCCAGACCGACGACCATGAGCGCCGTGCCCGGGTAGAGGAAGACGACCCGCGGGTTGTAGAGGAGCATGAACCGCAGGTGGCGCCAGCCGTCGCGCCACGGCCGGAGGTGGGGTGGTCGGCCTCGGCCGTCGGGCTTCAGGGTCGTGGGGACCTCCGTGATGCGCATCCGGAGGAGCGTCGCCTTGATGACCATCTCGGACGCGAACTCCATCCCCGTCGTCCGCAGCTTCATCGCCTCGAAGGCGGCACGCGAGTACCCGCGGAGCCCGCAGTGGAAGTCGCCCACCTTGCTCCCGAACAGCAGGCGACCGAGACCGCTCAGGACGGGATTGCCGATGTAGCGGTTCTTCCAAGGCATCGCCCCCGGCGCGATGCCTCCGCGGAAGCGGTTGCCCATCACGAGGTCGTAGCCCTCGCGCAGCTTGTCGAGAAAGAGCTTCAGGTTCGAGAAATCGTAGCTGTCGTCGGCGTCGCCCATGATGATGAAGCGGCCGCGCGCATGCTTGCTTCCCGCGAAGAGCGCCGCTCCGTAGCCGCGCGTGCTGACCGAGACGACGCGTGCGCCGTTCGCTTCCGCGATGGCCTGCGATCCGTCCGTCGAGCCGTTGTCGGCGACGAGCACCTCGCCGGAGACGCCGCTCGACTCGAGGAAGGCCCTGGCCTTCCGGACGCACGTGCCCACGGTCCTCGCCTCGTCGAGGCACGGCATCAGGATCGTGAGCTCGACCTCTTCGGATCCCGCGTCCGAAGCACCTTCGACCGGCGCGGGCTCGGCTGAGCCTTCGTTCATTCGCGGCGAGCGTAACCCAAACGGCCGCCGGAGCGGAGCGCGTTCGGGTCACGGCGGAGGTCGGCTCGCCGCGCGTGCGAGGACGTCGCGCAGATCACCGGGCACCGGATCCATCTCGCGGAGGCGCGGCGGCAACTGGGCGGCGAGCTCGCGGACCACGGCGTCTGCGCGCTCCGAACCTACGTCCTGAGCCGCGCGGGCGCGGGCTGCTTCGTCGAGGCGGCATGCGACGAGGAGCTGGAGGACGAGAGGCCGAGCCTGGGGCAGGTCGAGCGCGCCACCGGTGTCGAGGACACGGAGCGCCGCGAGGTACGCGCCGAGCTCGGCGAGACGGAGGGCTTCCAGCGCGACCCGCATCTCCGGCGCCGGCGCTTCGTCGCGCTCCGCCGCGAGCTGCTCGGCGCGGTCGAGCCGCGCGGCGAAGCTCGCGAGCTCCTGCGGCGGCACGAGCTCCGCGAGCTCCTCCGACCGCGCGCGCAGGGTCCGGTGGACGGCGCGCGCCTCGGCGAACCTGCCGAGGCGCGCCAGCGCGAGGGCGTCGTTGAGCGGGCTGCCGGACGCGACGACGGAGCGCTCCGGCAAGTCTCGGAGCACGCGCTCGGCACGTGCGACGTCGCCGAGGCGCGTCGCGAGGAGCACGATGTCCCAGTGGAGGGATTTTTCCCTGCTCACGCGCGAGAAGTCGGACAGCGGCGCGCCGATCTCGAAGCCGTGCAGCGTGCGCCGCGCCGGGACCTTCGCGGGATCCACGAGGCGCCAGAGCTCGTCGAGCAAGAGGCCGAGCTCCTCGACGCGTCCGTCCGGCAGGAGCGCCGCGAGCACGACGGCCTGCTGGAAGTGCGCGCCCGGATCGTCGACGAGGAGATACCGACGTGCCTCCGGCAGCGTGGCGCGCCGGTAGTATTCGTAAGCCGTCGCGAGATCGCCGCGCCCTGCCGCCACGCGCGCGAGGTTCTGGAGCACGAACGGGTGCGTCGGGTTGTAGCGGAGCTCCGACTCCCAGAACGTCTGATCGTTCCGGTAGTCGAGCGTCCGTACCTCGACGAGGATCGTCCAAGAGAGGGCGACGCCTGCGACGACGATCGGCGCAATCGGACGCCGTGCGATCCGCTCGAGCGGCTGGCGGAACAGCGCGACGACCGACGCGGCCCCGAACAGCAGCGGCGCATACAGGAAGCGGTCCTGCGCCGTGACGTTCATGCCCGTGAAGTAGACGTTGAGCAGCGGACCCATGAAGGCCGCCGTCGCGAGCAGCAGCCAGAAGGCGACCCGCGAGCGCCTCCACGCGAGCACGAGCGCCGCGATCCCCGCCGCCACGACGACGGCGCCGAGGACGACGAGCCAGGTCGGATAGACCGGCCCCGACGGCCCGCCGACGAGCGCGTGGTAGTACATCGTCGGCGGCCACGGCACGACGGCGCGCTGCACGTACGCGCCGACCGTCACGAGCGCGTGCATCGGCGTGAAGGACCGCTCGACGTCGGTCTCCGGAGGGAAGAAGAGGGCGCGCGCCGCGAGGTAGCCGACGCAGAGGACCGACGTGACGACGAGCGGCAGGCGGGAGGGCCGCGGCTCGCCTCCGGCAGCGGCGCGATCGGCGACGGCGCGATCGGCGAGCAGCAAGAGCGGGATCATCGCGGCGGGCTCCTTCGAGAGCACGCCGGCGATGACCGCGGCGAGGCCGGCGCCGAAGGAGACCCAGGCCCGAGCGGGGCTGCCGGCGCGCTTGCGCTCGAACGCCGCGAAGGCCTCCAGCGCGAGCAGGACGAAGAGCGCCATCATCACGTCCGTTCGGCCGGAGATCCACGTCACGTTCTCGGTCCGGCTCGGGTGGACCGCGAAGACGACGCCGATGGTGACGCCCCAGAAGGTCGACGACGTCCACCGGATCGCGGCGCGCGTCGCGAGCCACGCGGTGGCGCCGTGGAGCAGGACGTTGACGAGATGGAAGGCCCAAGCGCGCGCGCCCGCCGCCATCCACACGACCAGGTACGAGACGGTCACGAGCGGCCGGTAGTAGCGGCGCACCTCGCCGGCGTCGGCGACCCGGCTGACGTCCCAGAAGTGCGTGGTGAACGCGCGGGGAAACCAGCGCCAGTCGTGGACGTATTCGTTGGTCGTGACGAGCTGCGCGTCGTCGAAGACGAAGCCGGTCGCCACGCTCGGCAGGAACACGAGCGTGGCGAGGAGCGCGACGGCCAAGGCCGCGAGCTGCTCGCGGGACCGGCGCGGTCGCGTCGGCGCGCCCGTCGCGGAGGCCTCGCTCATCTCGAGCGCGTTCGCTCGGTCTTCAGTCGCGCAGCTTTGCGAAGGCCGCCTTGGTCTCGCCGGCCTTCACCTCGACCGTGATCGTCTTCTTGAGCGACTGCTCGGCGTTGACGAACATGATCGTGTGCGTGCCCGGGGAGACGGGGACGTGCGGCTGCGGGGTGAGCCCGATCGGCTTGCCGTCGAGGACGATCGACGAGGCGGGGATCGAGTTGATCTTGAGGATCGCCTCGCCGCCGCCCGCCGCCTTGTCCTTCGTCGCAGGCTTCGCGGCGGAGGAGTCCTTCGCGGCGACCATGGCGGTCGCTGCCTTCGGCGCGGGCGCGGACAGATCCTTCGGCGCGGCGGCCGCGATCGCGCGGGCGGCCGTGCCCTTCGGCGAGAGCGTCACCGTGAAGGTCTTCTCGGCCTGACCGTCGTCGAAGCTGATCTGCTCCTTGAAGTCGTCGTAGCCGTCCTTCGTCGCCAAGAGCTCCCACTTCTCGTTGGGATCGAACTCGATCGCCATCGGGAACTGGGGCACCTCCTTACGCGTCGCGCCGTTGACGAGGTAGACCTTCGCGCCCGGCGTGCCGAGCTGGATCGTGGCCTTGCCCTTCGCGACCTTCAGGCTGATGGTGCCGAGGTCGACGATCTCGTCCTTGGCGACGGTGATCGTCTTCTCGAGGGGCACGTAACGATCCGCGACGAAGCGGAGCTTGTGCTCGCCCGGCTCGAGGTCGCGCAGCTCCTGCGGGAGCACGCCGACCTCCTTGCCGTCGACCGAGAGCTTCACCGTGCCGTGAGCGGCGGCGACCTTGAAGCCGGTCCCGCCCGCGGCCTTCGCAGGCACGAGCTGGAAGTCGGTCGCGACGTCGCGCCCGTTCGGGACCGTGACGGCGCGCGGCGCCGGAGGCTCGTAGCCCTTCGCCGTGACCTTCACCTCGTAGACGCCCGCGCGGACGTCGCGCACGATGCACGGCGCGCTCTCGCACCGCTTCTGGCCGTCGACGAAGATCTCGAGGTTCTGGACGGCGGCGCCCTTCGCGTCGGCGACGTTGATGACGAGCGTGCCCGGGCGCGCCAAGAGGAGGAAGTAGACCGCGAGGCCGGCGAGCGCCATCACGGCGGCGAACAGCGCCATCCAGACCGGCGCCTTGCTCGGCTCCTTGCGCGTGAGCAGCGTCTGCTCCATCGCGCGGCTGACGCCCTCCGGCGTGGGCGGCGCGCTCGGGATCGGCGCGTTGTACGGAGGCGGCGCCGACGCGTGCGCCGCGGGCGGAGCGGACGTGTGCGCCGGCGGCGGCGCCGACTGCGCCGATTGGAGCGTCTTGGTCGTCGGAGGCGACGAGCCGTGCTGCTGCGCGACAGGCATGTGCATCGGCGCCGTCGTCACCTGGCCGGGCGGCGGCGGAGGAGGCGGCGGCATCGGCTGCGTCGAGGGGCTCGCAGGCTTCTGCGAGGTCGGAGGCGGCGGGGGCACCGAACGCATCGATCCCGACGCCGGCGGCTGCGAGCGAAGCTTGCCCGAGGGCGGCGGCACCGAGCCGTTCGTCGTTTCACGCGGCAGACCGAGCGCGCTGAACGCGCCCGAGAGCGACGCGTCGTTCGGCGACGCGGCAGGCGGAGAAGCGGGCGGGGCCGCGGGCATCTGCGAAGACGTGCGCGGCGGCTGCGCCATGATCGCGTCCATGCTCGCGCGCTCCGGCTCGCTCTCCTCCGGTGCGCGGAGGGCCTCGGTCGACGCGTCGGCGTTCTTCTCCTCTTCCTTCTCCTTCGCCTTCTTCGTCTTCTCCTTCTCGTAGACGTGCGTGGCCTCGTTGTCGTCGTCCCAATCCATGTCGAGCTTGCCGTTCGCCGACTTGGCGGCGGCAGGCTGCGCGGTGCTGGAGGGCGGCGACGAGATCGGCCGCGCCCCGGGCCGCGTGCTGAGCGGCGGCGGGACCGTCGGCACGCGCTCGGTCGCAGCGGAGTGAGCCGAAGGCGGCGGCTCCGCCGGAGGCCGGCTCGCCCGGGGCTGGCCGAGGTTCGGCAGAGACTTGCGACCGGGCGGCGGAGGAGGCGGATTGCTACCGCTCGCTGCGCGCATGGACCCCGACGGGGGCGGCGGCGCGGACGCGGGCATCGAAGAGGAGGTGCGGTTGGGCGGCGCGGGCACGGGCGACGCCGGGCCAGGGATGCCGAGGAGCGTCTTCCTCGCGTCGACCGGCGAGACGCGCGCCGCCGCCGGCAGGTGCGAGGCCGATCCCGGGGGCGGGGGCGGAGCAGCAGCCGGCGTCTTCTCGGACTTCTTCCCGAGCCCCTCGAAGATGTCGAGGTCGGACCCACCGCCGCGATTGGTATCGTTTGACATCCGCGTCTCCTGAAGCTCCATGATACGCCCCGTACTTCCTTGCGGGCCTCTCCTGACGACGCCGGGCGAAGCCGTCGTCGTGCGGTGTCCGACGAAGACGCGAGATCGTCGCGAGCCGCTACGTGCGGGCTTTCGACGCCCCCATTTCCGTCGAAACCATAGAGTTCTTCGAGCGCGGACTTGTAGCGCTCGGACGGGCCTTTGGCGAGCGACTTTCCACACGATTCGAGAACGCGCCGCGCCGCCGTGCGGCCGGGCCGCCTCTCGGCGGGGAGTGCGATGAACGCCCACACGCAAATCTCCCGAGAAAAAGGCCCTTGTCTCCGCGTGCGGGGACGGGAGGTCGACCGTTTCGCGATGGGTCTCTTTTTCGTAACCCGACGGGATTTCAGCGGGGCGAAGGGCCCGACGGGGGCGGAGGCGCCGCGGATCCTCCGGCGCTCGCGGACGCGGCCGGCTTCTCCTTCGGAGCGAGCGTCGGCCGCCACTTCACGCGCTGGGCCATGAGCGGGTGCCAGACGGACTGCGGCACGATCTCGATCGATTCGAACATCTGCTTGGCCGCAGGCGCGGTCGCGCGAGCGAGGCGGACCGAGACCGTCGCGGGCGCGGCCGGCTCGCCGCCGATGTCGAGCGAGCCGCCGAGGAATGCGCGCAGATCACCGATGACGAGGCCGCGCGAAGAGCAGCCGAGCCGCTCGAGGACCTCGAGCATCGCGGCGCTGGTCTCGGCGCTCGGCGTGTCCTCGGGCCGGAGCTCGATCCACTGGAGGATGCCGGATTCGTCGGAGACGCCGACGGCGGCGCGGGCCGTCGCGGCTCCGGCCGCATCCAGCGGCGAGACGTTCGCGAGCGCCACGCCGTGAGGCGGCGGGCTCTCGTCGATCGTGAAGACGCGTTCTCCGAGCCAGAGCTTCGTCTGGCGATCGCTCGGCGGCGGCGCGCCCGCGTCGCGCGAGGGACGGGTCGCGCGTCCGAAGACGACGACGAGCGGCAGCTTCTCGTCCGTCTCGGTGTCCGCGGCCACGCGCAGCGTGCGCGGATCCAACCTCAAGATGCGCGCGCGCCTCTCGCCCGCGCCGAGGCGCACCTCCGCGATCGCGCTCGCGTACGGGTAGCCGTGCTGCGGCAGCCCTTTGACGCGCCACTCGACGCCGGGCTCGACCGGAGGTCCCGGCAGGACGTCGCGCGCGGTCAGGTAGAAGAAGTCGCGGGCGTCGCGCTGGATGTAGCGCGGGAAGAGGATGTGCCCCATGCTCTTCGTCATGCGGCGCGCCCGGAACTTGAACTCGGGCATGTCCTTCACCGTGCCCTCGTACTCCCAGTCCTTCTGCAGCGGGCGACCGAGGGGCTCGAAGGTGCTTGCAGGTTGCATGTTGTAGAACTCGAAGCCTGCGAGGCCCGGGTTCATGTCGAGGTGGATGCCGTACTCGCAGCGCGTCGCGAGCATCGCGCGCCCGAGCGGCTCGGGGCCGATGTCGTGGCCGAACAAGTAGGCGACGAAGCCCTCCTTGGTCAGGCACAGCCCGCTGCGCGTCGTGTGGATGGCGTCGTGCCAGCCCGGCGGGACGCCGCCCCACCAGGCGCGGCCCCACGGGTTGTACTTCCCGTTCTGGACCATCGCCGTCATGTTCTGGCGGAACGACAGCACGTCCTCGGGCACCTCCTGCTTCGGCGGCCACGTGCCGAACGCCGTCGTGCCGTCGTGGAGCTCCATGACCGTCGCGCCGTACGGCTTGGGCGGGAGGTAGAGCACGCCGTTGGCCTGCATGCCGTACTCGCCGTGCGTCGCCTGGAACCCGCCGTTGAAGCCGCCGACCACGCGCCGCATGATCTCGGGCGCACGCGGGATCTGACCGGTGCCGGCCTCGCCGGTCGCGCTCACGGGCTCGACCGTGCCCGCCTCCATGTGCAGCGCGACGAGCCTCGGATCCCAGAGCGTGACGTAGACGCGCGTGTGGCGCGCGGCCGGATCGCTGCGGACGAACGTGGTGACGAAGGGCGAGGGGAGCCCGGGGATCGGCGTGATGAACGGGTCGTCGTCGAGCCGAATCCACTCGCCCTCGCCGGCGATGGGCGGCTTGAGGATCGGCTCGAGCGGCTTCGGCGGCCAGCCGATCTCCGGATCGGTGAACGTCGACGGCCCGAGCGGCTTCAGCGTGGCGAGCGCGCCGAGGTCGTCCTGCGCCGCCTGCTCGCCCGTGTCGCCCGTGAGCTTGGCCTTCGTGTTCTTCACCCACTCGAGCATCGAGAACACGACGGCCTTCAGCGCCTGGTTCTTCTCGTCGCCGAACCACGACGCCGCGCGCAGTCGATCGCTCATCCACGGCGCGAGCGTCGGCGGCTTCGCGATCATGCCCTCGGGCGTCACGCGGACGCGCGCGTCCTCGGGGAAGGTCCCTTTGACGGGATCGATCGCGAACTTCTTCGCCTCCTCTCCTTCTGCGCCGTCGTAGACGGCGTCGACTTCGAGCATGCCGTCCGCGCGGAACGCGATCCGAGCCGTCTTCGGCGCAGGCGAGAGCGTGTAGACGGTCTTCTTCACCCCCTCGAGTCGCCCCGTTGCCTGCAGATCGGCGAGCTTGACCTGGATCTTCTCGAGCCGCGACAGCTCGTCGTACGCGCTCGGATCGTGCCCGGCGAGATCGAGGACGTGGAGGGCCTCGGGGCGGCCGTCGACCTCGACGAGATACGCGACGAGCGACCCGTGCGTGATCGGCACGCCCTCGTCGGCGCCGCTCGTGTGCGTGAGGTTGTAGACGTCGCCGATGTCGAGGAGCTGCCCCTCGGGCGAGAGCCGCGCCTCGACGGAGAAGAGGTCGAGGGTCTCGGCATCGGCCGGCACCTCCGACTCGGCGCTCGACGCGGCCTTCTCTCGCTCCCGGCCGCGCACGAGCGCGCGGCCCTTCTCGCTCATCGCTCCCGAGATGCCCGTCGGCCCGACGACCCACACGACGTCGTCCGGCGAGCACGCGATCCCGCGAGCCTTCTCCAGGGCGGCGCACAGCGCGGCGGACCGGCTCGGCGCTGCGTCGTCGATGGGGGCGCGCCCGGCGCGGGCGATTCCGTACGCCGCGACGAGAGCGAAGGGGAGCGGCCGCAGCCAGATCTTCACGGGGTCCTGATGGAGACGCGCGGGCCGGCCATTTTCGTCACGTCATGCCCGACTCCCCGCAGACCAAGACCCTGACGGCGACGAGCCAGCGGGGTGGTTGGGCTAGCTACCTCGAAGAGTACCGGGCCTCGTTGCCCGATGGAAATGCGCGGCCGCGAGCATGCGGCGCCGGCGAGCGGAAGGCGTGGTTGTCAACTTGGTTGGCAGTATGACCGTGAGATCATTGAAAAATCGACCTGGCGAGGTGCCCGCTTCACGTGCTACCAAGTTGCTGATGAGGTTCGGCGCGGGTCGTCGGTCGTGGATGCTGGTCGCGTCGCTCGCGATGGCGCTCTCGTGCACGGCGCCGACGCTGCCGCTGCCGCCGCCGGCCGCGCCCACGGTCTCCGTCGGCTCGGAGCCCAACACGTTCCATCTCGAGAGCGAGAAGGGCGGCGTCATCGCGAACGCGCTCGTGATCGTCGTCAACCGGAACGAGAGCATCCCGCGCGACAAGCGCGTGACGGGGACGATCGCGGACGAAGAGGGAGCGTGGGAGCTCGACGTCTTCGGCTACGAAGGCGACTTCGTCGACATCTCGCAGGAGGACGGCACGACCCGGTCTCCTGCGACGACGATCCAGCTCCGCTAGCTCGGAAGCGCGCGGGCGGGCTCGGCGCGCGCCGGGTCAGGGCCCCGCGCCGAGGACCTTCAGCGAGACGCGCCGCTTCGCCGGCGGGGGCGCCTCGTCGATGACCTCGCCGACGAGGTCGTAGTCGCTCGCCTGCGTTATCCGTACGCGGCGGATCTGGCCGGGCGCGACCTCGCCGCCGGAGAGATAGACCTGCCCGTCGATCTCCGGCGCCTGACCCGCGTGGCGCCCGGCCATCACGAACTCGTGCTCCTCGCTCGGTCCCTCGACGAGCACGTCGAGCTCGCGCCCGATGAGCGCGCGGTTCTTCCGACGCGCGATCTTGCGCTGGACGCCCATCAGCTTGCGCCACCGGTTCGCGATCGTGAGCGGCTTGACCTTCCCGTCCTGCTCGTAGCTCTTGGACGTCTCCTCGTCCGAGTACTTGAACACGCCCACGTGGTCGAACTGCGCCCACTCGACGAAGTCGACCAGCTCCGCGAAGTCGGCGTCGGTCTCGCCGGGGTGCCCGACGATGAAGGCCGTGCGGAAGAACAGATCGGGCACGGCCTTGCGCATGCGCTCGACGACGCGCTTCTGGCGGTCCTTGCCGTGGCCGCGCTTCATGCGCGCGAGCATCGCGTCGGACGCGTGCTGCAGCGGCATGTCGACGTAGGGGACGACCTTCGGATGATGCGCGAGCAGCTCGAGGAGCGCCTCGTCGATCGTCTCCGGATAGAGGTAGAAGATGCGCACCCAGCGCAGCTTCGGGACGTCGGCGATGCGTCGCACGAGCTGGGCGAGCGTGTGTCGGCCCTCCTTCGGCAGATCGCGTCCGTAGGCGATCGTGTCCTGCGAGATGAGGTTCACCTCGAGGACGCCTCGGTCGGCGAGCTGCTCGGCCTCCCGGACGATGTCGTCGGCGGGACGAGAGCGCTGCTTTCCGCGGAACTGCGGGATGGTGCAGAAGGCGCACGACCGATTGCAGCCCTCGGCGATCTTCAGGTACGCGCTCGCGCGGTTGCCGGTGAGGACGCGCGGATCGCTCGCGCGGACGACCCAGTCGGCGGGGTTGCCGACGAGCATGCGCGGGGCCTTCTCGGCGCCTTTCCCATCGGCGAGCACGCGCCGGAGCTCGAGCATGTCGCTCGAGCCGAGGAAGTGATCGACCTCGGGCATCTGCTCCGAGAGCTCGCGCGGGTAGCGCTGGGAGAGGCAGCCGGTGACGACCAGCTTCTTGCACCTGCCGACCTTCTTGAGCTCGGCCATCTCGAAGATGGTCTCGATCGACTCCCGCTTCGCCTCGCCGATGAACCCGCAGGTGTTGACGACGATGACGTCGGCCTCCTCGGCCTCGTTCGTCAGCTCCCAGCGCGCACGCCCGCCCGAAGGCTCGAGCGCGACCCCGACCATGACCTCGGTGTCCACCCGGTTCTTGGGGCAGCCGAGGCTCACGAAATGGATCCGTCTTTTCGGCACGGGGCCGCGAACCTAGCCGCTTTTGTGGCGCTTGCAACAAGGAGGCGGCGGTCGCGCCCTTCGGGGGTCCAAGGTCGTGCGCGCACCACCACGACCGGCCGGTGTCGACGAGGGGTCAATCGTGCACCCCATTGAACTCGGTCAGCCGCACGCAAATGTAGATGTCTTTCGCGTTTCTGGTCGGGTCCAGCTCCCCGCCGAAGTCCACCGTGAACTCGACGGCGTTTCCCGACCAGCGACCCTCCTTCTCGCTGTCCGACGCGCGCCCGTCGGGGTACAGCGTGATCTCGTAGGGATAGGAAAGGCTGACGAACTTGCAGTCTTTCCCATCGAACGTCAGCCAGAACTTGTGGGTGGTGTAGACGCATTCGTAGGCGCCCTCGCACAGCTCGTAGGGGCTCGGCGTGACCTTCGGGCCGGGACGGCTGGCGTCCGAGCTCACGCCGGCTCCCTCGCAGGGCTCCGCGGCAGACGTCGTGGGCGTGGCCTCCGGCTCCGCATCATCGGAGCAGGCGACGAGGAGGGCGGCAGACAGGGCGATGAACGAGATGGCCTTCGACATGGTGACGCCCATGTCGGCCGACGAGCCGACGAGTTGCGCAAAATCGTCAGCCGTCGTGATCGGCCGTCACCACGCCCTGGGCTGCGGCCTCAGAAGCAGGCCACGTCGTCGTTCGGGGCGTTCGGCGTGCCTTTGTAGCCCGGCGAGAACTCGTGGAACGCGAGGCTCCAGCGCGTCCAGCTCGCGCGGTCCGACCAGTCGCAGTCGGCGGGGAAGGAGATGGCGCGGCCGGCCGTGAGGTTCGCGAACCTCGGGTAGGTGAGGGCGTCGATCTGCTGATCGCCCATCTTCACGAGGATCGTGTCGCCGTCGTTCTTGAGGACGTCCGTGGCGTTCCACTCGATGACGAGGCCCGGGATCCCGTTGTTCTTCGCCGGGTCCGCGGAGCTCGCGACGACGAACGTGCCGTGCGGCTCGAGCTCGAGATCGTCCTCGATCGTCGCGACGTTCGGCGCGGCGGCCCCGCGCGGCGACTCGACGGAGAGGCCCTTCAGCTTCAGCCAGCAGTCGCGCGTGCTCTGGATCTCGACCCACTCGCCCCAGTCGCCGGAGCCCGACTTCGACGCGATCATGAGCTCCACGATCGCGAGGTCGCCCGGGGCGACCGGACCGCAGTACGTCTTCGGGGCCGGTTCCGTGTCCGGCTCGACCGTTCCCGCGTCGAGGTGGCCGCTGCTCGATCCGGACGGGCGCTCGCCGGGCCCGAACGCCCCGGAGTTCTGATTGACCTCGTCCGGCTCGAGCGGATCCCACGTCTCCACGGGGAGATCCGCGTAGCAGTCCTCGACATCGCAGTTCGGCGGCGTTCGCTTCTTCTTCGGCGCCTCCTGCGTGCATGCGAGGAGGAACGCGCCACCCGCGAGGACCGCGACGAACGAGCGCCACGAAGCAGGAAGGAGCGAGGCCTGGGACATCGCGGCCCCTGGTTTAGCACCGATCCAGGGGCCGGCCAGGTCTCCCGTGTAGGACGGAGAATGTTCAGTATTTCCGCCAGGTTTTCCGGCCCGTCAGCCGCCCATCGCCGCCACGAACCGCTCGAACAGGTAGAGCGAGTCGTGCGGGCCGGCCGCGGCCTCGGGGTGGTACTGCACGCTGAACGCCCGGAGATCCTTGGCGGCGAGCCCCTCGCTCGTGCCGTCGTTGAGGTGCACGTGCGTGCTGACGACGCCGGGCGGGAGCGTCGCGAGGTCGACGCAGAAGCCGTGGTTCTGCGTCGTGATCTCGATGCGACCCGTGGCGAGGTCCTTCACGGGCTGGTTCGCGCCGCGATGGCCGAACTTCAGCTTGTAGGTCTTGGCGCCGAGGGCGAGGGCGAGGAGCTGGTGCCCGAGGCAGATGCCGAAGATGGGGCGCTTGCCGAGCAGGTCCTTGATGGTGTCGACCGCGTAACCGACCGCGGCGGGATCGCCCGGGCCGTTGGACAGGAAGATGCCGTCCGGCTCGAGGGCGAGGATGTCCGCGGCCTTCGTGCTCGCCGGCACGACGGTGACGCGGCAGCCCACGTCGACGAGGCAGCGCAGGATGTTCTTCTTCACGCCGTAGTCGATCGCGACTACGTGGTGCTTCGGCTTCTGCGCCGCCTGGCCGACGCTCCATGCGCCGCGCCCCTCGGTGAACGGGTACGGCTCGCGCGGCGTCACCTGCTTGACGAGATCGAGGCCGGCCATCGACGGGGCCTCGCGCGCCTTGCGGTGCAGCACGTCGATCGGATCGGGGCCGATGGCGGCGTTCTGCGCGCCGTGATCGCGCAAGTGGCGCGTGAGCTTGCGCGTGTCGACGCCGGAGATCGCGACGACGCCGTGCGCGGCGAGGTAGGCGTCGAGCGTCTGCTCCGAGCGCCAGTTCGAGGCGACCGGGCTCGCGTCGCGGATGACGAAGCCGGTGACGTGCGGCTTGCCGTCCACCGACTCGGCGTCGAGGGCGTTCACGCCGACGTTGCCGATCTGCGGCGCGGTCATCGTGACGATCTGGCCCGTGTAGGAGGGATCGGTGAGCACCTCCTGGTAGCCGGTCATCGTCGTCGTGAAGACGGCCTCGCCCACGACGGTGCCGCGTGCGCCGTACGGCTCGCCGGGGAAGACGGTGCCGTCGGCGAGGACGAGGTGGATGCGTTCGCTCTTCGTCGGATCCATCGGCTCAGTGCCCCTTTGCCTGTGCGTCGAAGGCGAGGGAGCCGGAAACGATGGTCGCCAGCACCATGCCCTTCATCGTGTGCCCCAAGAAGGGGGTGTTCCTGCTCTTCGTGCGGAGACGCTCGGGCTCGACCTTCCACTCGCGGTTGGGATCGACGAGCGTGAGGTTCGCCGGAGCGCCCTCCGCGATCGTGTGCGGCAGAAGGCCGATGATGCGCGCGGGCGCGCGCGTGAGCGCGTCGACCATGCGCCCGAGCGGGACGATGCCCTTGTCGACGAGGCCGAGCATGAGCGGCAAGCAGAGCTCGAGGCCGATCATGCCGGGAGCGGCCTCCGAGAGCTCGCAGTCCTTCTCGAGCGGCGAGTGCGGGGCGTGGTCGGTGGCGATGCAGTCGATCGTGCCGTCCGCGAGCGCCTCGCGCAGCGCGAGGAGATCCTCCGTCTCGCGCAAGGGCGGGTTCACCTTGCACGCCGTGTCGTAGCCGATGAGGCTCTGATCGGTGAGGAGCAGGTGGTGCGGCGTGACCTCGGCCGTCACGGGGACGCCGCGCGACTTCGCCTCGCGGAGGATGCGGACGGACCCGAGCGTGGAGACGTGCGCGACGTGGTACTTGGCGCGCACGTACTCGGCGAGCAGGACGTCGCGTGCGACGATGACGTCTTCGGCGACGCGCGGCCAGCCGCGCAGGCCGAGGCGCGTCGCGACGGCGCCTTCGTGCATCTCCGCGCCGGCGGTGAGCGCGTGGTCTTCGGCGTGTTGGATGACGGGCAGGTCGAACGTGCTCGCGTACTCGAGCGCGCGGCGCATGACGTCGCTGCGCGTGACGCACCGGCCGTCGTCGCTCACCGCGACCGCGCCGCCCTCCTTGAGGTCGCTCATCTCGGTGAGCGTGTCGCCTTTCTGACCCATCGTGATCGCGGCGATGGGGTGCAGGCGCGGACCGCCGATCGCCCGCGCCTTGTGGACGAGCAGCTCGGTCACGGCGCGGTTGTCGTTCACCGGTCGCGTGTTCGGCATCGCGCACACGTCGGTGAAGCCGCCGGCCGCCGCGGCGGCGAGGCCGCTCGCGATGTCCTCCTTGTACTCGTGCCCCGGCTCGCGGAGGTGCGCGTGGAGGTCGACGAGCCCGGGCAGGAGCATCGCCCCAGGCACCTCGAAGACGCGTACGCGGTCGCTCGCCGTGGAGCTGGACGCCCGGACGGCGTCCAAGAGCGTGTCGGCCGCGCGAGGGCCGACGCGCGTGATGACGTTCTTCTCGACCACGACGTCGACCTCGGCGTCGAGCTCGCGCGCAGGGTCGACGGCGCGTACGCGGCGAAAGACGAGGACATCGGTCATGTGGGGACCTCGTTCACGCCGCGCGGAGTTAGCACGCGGGACCGAGCGGCGGAAGCGTGCCGGCCGAGCTCGCGGCGGTCGCACCTCGGGCTCGAGCGCAGACGCGTCCGTGCACGGGCGAACCGCGGCCGTGGCGCGCCAGAGGCGACGGGCTCAGAAGGTGCCCGCGACGCCGCCTCCGCCGAGGCCGAGGTAGGGGCGCCACGAGACGAACGAGCCCGGCGCCTGCGCGCGCTCCGTCTTCTTCGGCGCGGTCAGCCAGAGGACGGTCCCGGCCGCGGCGCCGACGCCGGCGACGACGAAGCCCACGGTCGAGAGCGTGCCGAGCATCTCGTAGCTGTCGACGTCGCCGCCGAGCTCGCTCGGGCACCGACCGTCGGGGCACTTGTCCGAGAGCTCGCCGTGCTTGCCGATGGCGAGCACGCCGGTGACCGCGCCGAGCACGAGGCCTGCGCCGCCGACGCCGAACGCGACGTACGCGAGCGTCCTGTCACTCTTCGTGACCGTGACGGGAGGCGGCGTCGTCTCGGGCGCGGGAGGCGGCGGGGCGACGGGCGCTTCTGCGGCCGGTCTCTTCAGCTCGAGCTTCGCTTCGGCGAGGCCACTCTCGGCGACCTCGAACGTCTGCTCGGCGGGCACGTAGCCTTCGGCCTCCGCGCGCACCACGTGCTTGCCGGGATCGATCGGGCGCTTCAGGCCGAGCGCCGCGGACGCGATGCGCTGTCCGTCGAGCGTGACGACGGGGTTCGGCGCGCCCTCCACCGTGATGATCACGTTCGCGATCCGTGCCGAGACCTCGGAAACTTCGTTCTTCGCGGCCTCGACCGCGTCACGGAACGCCGGCGAGAGGTTCGGAGCGTTGTCGTGCTCGCGGATGATCTTCCTGAAGCTCTCCTGCGACAGGACCAGCTTTCCGAGCTTCGCCTGCGTGCGCGCGAGTCCGAGCGTCAACGTCGGCGCCTGCGGATAGAGCGCGCTCGCCGCGGTCCAGAGCTTCTCCGACTCCGCGTAGTTCCCGGCCTCGAATGCCTCCTGCGCCTGGATCGCGAGCTCGCGTGCTTGTGCGATGTCCTGCGGGCTCGGCTCGGCGGCTATGGCCGATGTCGTGGCGGAGACGCAGGCCGCCAGGACGGCGGCGAAGAGAAGGCCATGACGCATGCTCGATTCATACCAGTCTTCGCGGCCGCCGCGCAGCCCGACCGATATGCGTGCACCGAGCGGTGGCTCCCTGTAACCTTGAACGGGCGACCGCACGGATGATGACCCGACGTCGATGGCGAAGTGGAGCGTTGCTCGTCCTCACGATCTCCGTCGTGGTCGCATGCTCCTCCGTCGACTCGGATCCCGGGGTGCCCGGGACGCCTGCGCCCGACGTCACCGCGACGGCTCCGGTCACGCGTCCTCCCTCGCGCGTCGAGACGGAGGTCGCGCGCGCATCCATCGGCCCTGCGGGCGGTACCGTCTCCGGGGCCGGAGCGACGATCGAGGTACCGGAAGGCGCGCTCGAAGCGGAGACGACGATCGTCATCAAGACGCTCGACCCCTTGGACGTGACGCTGCCTCTCCGGGGCAGGCTCGCCGGGAACGTCTACGCCTTCGAGCCGGACGACGTCGCGTTCCTGAAGCCGGTGAAGGTCACCGTCGCCGTCAGCCCTCCGAGCAGCGGCCGCGGCATCGTCTTCCTCCTGCGATCTCCGAAGGCGCTGAGCAACTGGGAGGTGAAAGGCGGCGGCCCGGCGACCCAAACCTTCGTCGAGGCGCGAACGGACCGCTTCTCCGATTGGGCGCCGGTCGTCATGGACGAGTATCCGTGCCTGCTCGATCTCGCGACGTGCCCGGCCGACGTCGGGGACGGCATCGATTGCGCCGTGCCCGCGGCGAGCCCCAGCGTGCACTGCACGGGCTCGGCCGGCGCCTACGCGTGCACGTGCTTCGGGCAGACGGCGGTGATCGCGACCTTCGACGAGGTCCCGTCTCCCTCGGCGCTCAGCTCGCTCGCCCTCGCGTGCGGCACCGCGTGCGAGGATCTCGACCTCGACGCCGGCGCAGAGGAAGACGCGTCGATCGAGGAGGGCTCGGGCTCCGAGGAGGGCGGCACGAGCACGTGCGAGCCCGTGGTGTCGTGCGAGACGTGGACCGACGTCGACGGCGGCGACGACGCGGACGCGAGCGAGCCCGACGCCGAGGCCGTCGGGCCGGAGCCGGGCTGGCGCTGCACCACTCTGTCGACGACGCGGTCGCTCTCGTGTCGACACGTCCACGGCACGACGACGGCGACCTGCCGATGCGGACCGGACGAGGAGACGCCGCCCGGAGACGACGACGGCGCACCGGAGTTCACGATCGCCGCGACGGACGAGCCGCCCTCGGCGGAGAGTTTCGCGAGCGCGTGGCGCGAGCACTGCACGGGGCAGTGCATCGAGCCGACCCTCGACGCCGGCGCGGACGGCGCCGCGTGCGTCGAGCTCGACGACGGAGGGTGCGCTCCCGACGGCGGGCCGAACGACTGAGTGTCGCTATTCGTTGCAGTGGTGTCCGCCGTCGAGCTGCCGGAAGCATCCGCCCGGGCATTCGATCTCGCGACGCCCGAACACGCACGTTCCATCGTCTCCGCACGTGCCCGGGAGGAGCTCGACCATGAGCGTCGACCCGACGCACTGGGCGGGCGGGGGCGTCGCGCAGGGCGAAGCCCCGCTCTCCGCGTCGGGCAGGTCGGCGTCGGGCAGGTCGGCGTCGGGCGCGCCGGCGTCGTCGAGGGCCGGAGCACACGCCACGACCGGGAAGACCTCGCTCACCCATGCTCCCGGAGTCGAAGGGTTCGCGGTCGACGCGGCATGCGATGCCGAGCACGACGACGGGGGCGAGGATCATGCGGTCCGAGCGCGACGGCTCATCGGCATGCGCCGAGGATGACGGCGCTCGCCGTGCGAGGCGAGGCAGCTCGGCAGTAGCTCACGGGCGAGGGATGGACGCGCTCGCCTCGTCGTGACGCGGTGCGAAGGGCGGGACTTGAAAACGACCTCGCGCGCCCAAGCGTGCGAGATCATG